>JBMFWF010000028.1:0-507 GCA_049965555.1 Candidatus Parvarchaeum sp. | reverse complement strand
GGCTTTTAGGTATAGGCTATACAAGTTCAACAAAGTATTGGTATGGATTTAATGGCGGAACTCCAACTCCTTACTATACTTATACTTCTTCTTCTACTGATAGCCCAACAGGCAATCTTTATTTAGGGTTAGGCGCAACTTGGGGAACTGACCTTCCAGGCAATACCAATGGTGTTTCTACTTCAATCACTTTAAGTTATACTTGGGTCCGTGCCCGTGCTTATCCTCCAAACGGAGTTATGCCATCAGTAAGTTTCAGCAGTGTTATACCGACAGCATCCTTATACCTAAATGATATAAAAGACGCAAACACAACAATAACTTATGGCACTGAAAGCAACTTCACTGCAACAATAGCAAGTGGCAATTATGTAAGGCTTTGGATAAACAACACACCTGTAACGCCTTATACTCTCACTAGTGTTTCTTATTTGAAGACTTTGGCGGCAGGAGTGTATAGAGTGACAGCACAGGCTAACACATCAGGAGTTAGCAATGTGACCTACT
>JBMFWF010000027.1:0-539 GCA_049965555.1 Candidatus Parvarchaeum sp. | reverse complement strand
AAGAAACAAGATATTGCCGCCGGCTGAATACTACTTTGACAACAAAAAGGTTTGGGAATGCAAATATTGTCCATATTACAAAGAATGCATGCAAGCATTGGCAGATTCTAATTCTTTGGAGAACTATCAATAATTTTATGGGTTCTAAAATTAGAGATATAAACCAATTTTATTAAAAATGACTTGACAAAAACTTGTTTTCTATTTTTATTAATGCTAAGAGAAGCCATGCCAATGAAAGTATATCTTTTTTATTATAGGTTTTAATCAGAGAATAGAGAAGAGGTAATACAAAGGCGGGTGATTATTTTTAGTTTCCATAGAATCTAGTATATCTTATATTCTCATTATTAATTATCTTTAACAGACTTGTTGTATGTCTTTTTTATAGCATCCAATCCAACAGTCGCACATTTCACCCTAGAGATGCTTATATCCCCTATACCAAGCATCTCCTCAATATCTTTGAGTCCTATTTTTTCAATCTCCTTCAAAGGTTTGCCGATCAAAAAACCACATAGCTTTGAAAGTGAAACTGT
>JBMFWF010000026.1:0-568 GCA_049965555.1 Candidatus Parvarchaeum sp. | reverse complement strand
CTGTCATCCACGTGAACAACAAATGCATTTTCAACATCTGAGTCAAATGTGACTCGGTACTTGTCAGCCAATTGAGCAAGTCCAAAAATGTTTGCCATACTGGTTGGATCCTAATAAACCTTTCCAAAACCGTTTACATGACCTTCGAGTCCAATAACTTTGGATCCCGCATTTGTAGTCATCATTAGTGGATGCTTAGCAACCTTGATTCCAGTAACCAAGTCTGGATTCATGAAAGTCGCTCCAATACTTGATCCAGAGTCAAGTAAAATCACATCACTTAGATCTTTTTTGCTTGCTTTGCACTTCTTTTGATCAATCTGTTTGTGCATACTGCCGCACTCCTGTGCTTTGGCAGACACACTAAGTCCACTCCATCCTTTTTCAGTTTTCTTATGGTGGACACTCCTGTTGGATGTTGAGGTTTTAGTTGAATCCTCTCGAGAAATTTCGAGTCAAACTGATGCTGGGACAGGACATCAGTTGCCATTTCAATTGTGCGGGGGAATTGATTGTTGGAGAAAAAAAGAAAAAAGAAACAAAAATTAGTATATGGTATATGAAATCG
>JBMFWF010000025.1:0-575 GCA_049965555.1 Candidatus Parvarchaeum sp. | reverse complement strand
AAACCAAATACCTCCCGGAAAGCTGTAGGCATAGATGTTGGATTGAATCATTTTCTTGCTGATAGCGACAATAGATTCGTGGAAAATCCTCGATTCTTCCAGAAGACCGCAGACAAGATAGCTGCACTTCAAAGAACATTGGCAAAGAAAAAGAAAGGATCGAACAGGAGAGAGAAGATAAAATTACGCTTGAACAACGCTTACGAACACCTGCAAAACCAGAGAAAAGATTTCGCCCATAAGCTTTCCACAGAATACGTCAAAAACTATGGAATGATCGCAGTAGAAGGGCTGAATATCCAAGGCATGGCTAAGAATCATAGACTATCGAAAAGCATCTACGATGCTGCATGGAACATGTTTATTTCCTTTTTATCCTACAAGGCTGAAAGTGCTGGCAGGATATTGGTAAAAGCAGACCCAAGAGATACGACACAGACATGCAGTGTCTGCGGGAAGAAAAACACAGAACATTTGGATCTCTCGCAAAGGACGTTCAAATGTCCATATTGTGGAACTGAGCTAGACAGAGACTACAATGCATCAAGAAATATACTCATAAAAGCGTTATCTGG
>JBMFWF010000024.1:0-581 GCA_049965555.1 Candidatus Parvarchaeum sp. | reverse complement strand
CTATTAAATGTTGTTCACTACTAAAAGGTAAGGTTACTCCAATTATATCTTTATTACATTGAAATGCTTCATAGATTGCTGTCAAACCATCTTTTGATACCTTTGAATCATCATCTATAAAAAATATGATATCTCCTTTTGCCATTTTCACAGCATCGTTTCTTTGAGATGCTAAGCCCGCTCTTGGTGCTTTAAAATACCTTATTATCATATCCGGATAAGATTGAATGAATTTCTCAACAACATTTTTTGATTTATCATCATCACTCGCATCCCAGATGATGACTTCAAAATCTTTGAAGTCTTGTTTTAAAAGAGACGGCAAGCTTATCGTCTCAAGAGCGTCTGCTCTATTTCGAGTGGCTATTATAACGCTGATTTTCATTTGGTTTCTCCTGTACAAAGTATAACCTACATTTTAGTAATCTTTAATATTTTAATTTATTTATATACACCAAGATTAGTAAATGCCATGAACAGCTTTAATTGTGATTATTTTCAACATTAATAAAGGAAACGTCAAAATACTTTTTTTGACTACGATTCTTAGATCTCTAATTTAATAAAAATTTTATAATTGG
>JBMFWF010000023.1:0-652 GCA_049965555.1 Candidatus Parvarchaeum sp. | reverse complement strand
GCCTGACACGCCGACGAGGACCGCTATGGTGATTATTATCAAAGACTCTAGTTCCATGCTACTCCATTGACTGCCCTACTATTTTATCCTTTATAGGCCTGAATTCGTCGCCGTTTTCCTGCAGGAGCGAGAAATAGAACTGGTATATTATCATCACTATAAGCAGTATCCCTATCCCTGCTGTCAGAGTGTTCAAGAAAGTCGCCAGGGCGGCGACCAGCCCGGTGAGTGCGCCGCCGAGTATCGCCAGAGGCACGATGTAGCGCTTGAATATGTCCACCAGTACCCTTTCATCCCTCCTAAAGCCTGGCATTGACAAGCCGGATTCCATGAGCTGCTTCACCACCGACTTTGGATCCTGGCCCCCGAGGTACATCCAGATGTAAGAGAAAGCTGCCGCGCCCACTACCAGTATAAGCGTGTAAAATGCCATCGACTCCAGCTCCAGGGCCGTTATGCCGGTGGTTGTTGCGCTGACATACAGCTGCTGTATCGTCGGAGGGGTGAGCAGCGCAGCTATGCCAGATACGGCGACCTGCTGCGTGCCGAAGAGAGTGTGCTCCGTGACGTAGGTCCCCAAGAGATGATTGCCTGCGTTGAACAGCGTGAGCCCGAAGAACTGCACTCCCGCCACCATCGTGACTATCAAGAC
>JBMFWF010000022.1:0-709 GCA_049965555.1 Candidatus Parvarchaeum sp. | reverse complement strand
ACAGTCTCTGGCATCACTCCGACACTCTTTTTTCCATCAAATCAGACATTTGCCGCAGTCTCCACATTGACAATAACCAATTCCCAGACAACGGCGACTCCATTCCCCTTTCAGCAGATGGTAAACATCACGAGCAGTGATCCCGGATGGGCGTACATTTCGCAGGATTTCGGCCAAAACGTGGAGTTCTTCTATGCCAATGGGACTATAATACCATCTTGGTTGGAAAGCTACACATCTACCCATGCCATCTGGTGGGTAAAAATCGGCAGCATCCCTGCCTCATCATCTATAAAGATTTACATGGGCTTTGCCTCCACATCAACCAACGTATTCAACACAGTAAACGTCGGCGAAGCTCCTCAGCTTTCTCCAACTTATGGAGAGTATGATGACGGTGCTAATGTGTTCAATTTCTATGATAACTTTGCTGGAACAACAATAAATAGCGAGTGGACTCAAGTAATTCCTTCAGGAACAACGATAACTCAAAACAACGGGATAACAATATCAACTAATTCTACATCTGGGTATGGAGGATTAATTCTTACAAATGGATTTTCTGGAACTCAAATTTTTGAAGGTGATGTTACAGCTGTAGGTGGAGTTGCGGCTGGACTTGCTTTACAAACAGGAAACACTGACAGTAATGATAGCATAGATTTCAATTATTGGGGTGGAAGCGTTGCAACTGGGACAATGTCTGGGG
>JBMFWF010000021.1:0-765 GCA_049965555.1 Candidatus Parvarchaeum sp. | reverse complement strand
CTACCCTACCGATTGGATTGCAGGAGTGGACTACAACAACAAAAACAACAAAAACAACGACCACAACGACAAAGACGACACCAGATACCCGAATATGAAAACGAAGAAAACAACAATTTAGAATATGAAGACGACGATGCGATCGAGGAGGAAGAAAATTTCGATCGAGTCGACCAACAAGAAATTGACGAACTATTGGCAGATACAGCAAAGGAAGAAGAGGCCAATCCAACCGACATGGAAGAAAATGAAGCTGAAGATCAGCAAGAAGAAGAGGCACAAGAGGATGATGCCCAAGAGGATCCCGAGCAGGAGCCCAACCAAATACCTGAGCCGGAAGCACAACCTGAGCGAGTGCAACCACCAAGAAACCGTCAAGCACCGGAAAGATTGACGTATGCTCAGTAAAAAGGAAAAGGAAAGCATGTCAAGTTTGATATCAATGTGAATCCTGAAGATGTTGAGGAATATAATCAGCAGTATGCAATGCTGATTGCAAAGTGCATGGCAGAGATCAATGCCAAAGCTACTATGTATGGTTCATGCTATGGTCAGCAATATATTTTGCAAAAAGGTCTAAAGAAGTTTAAAAAGGCCGGAGAAGATGCAGCTGGAAAGGAACTTGAGCAACTGCACAAAAGAAATTGTTTCACACCAATGGATGTGACAAAGCTGTCTCCAGAGGAAAAAGGAAAACAATGGAGGCACTTATGTTTCTCACTGAAAAGAGAGACAAGTCGATTAAGGGACAAATGGTTTATAATG
>JBMFWF010000020.1:0-772 GCA_049965555.1 Candidatus Parvarchaeum sp. | reverse complement strand
ACGAAGGCTTATGCTTTGATTTTTGGAAATTACTGCACCAAAGCAATGCAATCTCGGGTAGAGGCACACCCAGATTTTGAAAAAGAAATTGAAAATGATCCGATAAATATTAGATTATTAGAAGTTATTAAGGTCTTGATGCATGATCCCATCCGTGCTCAGTACCCACTGATCTCAATGACAAATGCATTGTCTCAGCTGGTTAACTTAAAGCAAGGACATGATGAAGGGTTGCTTGACTACATCAAGCGCTTCAAGCATGCAAGAGATGTTGCAGTGAGTCACATGGGAACTGATTTACTGAATCAATTTGCTGAGTATCAGGAGGAGTTCAAAGGCCTCACTGCAGATACAGAAAAGAAGAAGTACAAGGAAGAGATGTTTGAAGCCTGGATGGCTTATTTGGTGATCAGGGGAAGTGATCAGAGTAAATATGGATCACTAACTTCAAATTTGGTTCAGCAGTAATCTCTTGGGAATGATCAATACCCCCAAACAATTGAAATTGCAACTGATGTCCTGTCCCAGCATTGGTTTGACTCGAAATTTTATGAGAATCAGAAGAAGCACCATGTATACAAACAAAATGAAAAAGCCAGTTAAGAGATGGTGTTGGTGCTACAAGCTTTGCACAAAAGGATAAAAACAAAGAGCTTGTTTGTTTTATTTGTGGTAAACCAGGTCACAGGAGCCCCCAGTGCCCTGATAAAGACAATATCCCAAGAAATCAATGGGCCATCAAAAAAGCGATGGCAGGTATGCAATCAAAAGG
>JBMFWF010000019.1:0-934 GCA_049965555.1 Candidatus Parvarchaeum sp. | reverse complement strand
GTTGTTTCAGGCATTGTTGTAATGACGGAGAATTTTATCGAGACCTTCGAATAATTCATCTGCTGTTCGATTGTCCAATGGGACAAGACTGCGGAACCGAATCGACCTGTCGATCCCAGTGAGCATCTGCATTCCATTGACATATAGAATATCCATGCAGAAAGTCAAATTTTTGTGTTTTTCTTTTAATTCAGGTGGAACCTCCACCAGATCTTCCTTAACACGTGGTGGTGCTTTGCGGGTTGTTTTTCCTTTTAATGTTCCAATGTCTGGACCAAAACTTTTCTCAGCCAAATCCACATCAGCTGGAGTAACTGGGCAATTCTGAATAATATTTTGCCTCAGTATGTTTTTGAAATTTTCCACTGTAGGGCATCCAACAATATGATAGAGCTTACGCGCACGCTTTGCATCCTCTAAATGACGCTGCGTGTAGCCCTTTTGATTCTCCATGAGAGTGGTGACAAGGAAACTCTTGCCACGGTAATTAAATGTTGTGCCATGTTCAGATGGTGGCAACATTTGCTTTGATTCTGCTACCTCAGCTAGGTAGCGTTTGGTAGGTTTGTAGGCATATAAACCTTCGGGGGTACGGGAGAACTTGATTTTCCCATCCTTTAAATCAACAATGAATGCGTCTTTGACATCCGAGTCGAAGATGACTCTGCAGCGATCAACCATTTCCAAAAGTCCGAAAATGTTTGCCATCATTGTTGGATCATAGTAGACCTTACCAAATCCTTTTACCTGTCCTTCAAGACCAATGAGTTTTTCTCCAGCATTCCTAGTCATGTTGATTGGTTGCTTGGCCATTTTAATGTTTGTGACCAAGTCTGGATTCATGAATGTTGCTCCAATACTTGATCTTGAGTCAAGTAAGATGACATCTGTCATGTCTTTCTGATGTGCAGCACACTGTTTGTGCACTGCTGCA
>JBMFWF010000018.1:0-5413 GCA_049965555.1 Candidatus Parvarchaeum sp. | reverse complement strand
AAAATCACCGCTCCTTGCGAAATCCAGCACGCCATCAAACGGCATTACTTTTATCACTGCGTTCTTTAGAAGATCGCTTATCTCTAGAAGGCTTTGACGGTCTAGGATCCGTGGATCCTTATAGCTTCCAATCGGGACATTAAACTTACCGTTTGAGTTTACCCTATAAAGCCCATTAAAGCACGTTTTATTAAGGTAGATGAATCTGGCTGCCATATCAATCTTTGACAAAGTTTTTGGATCAATTGACCTAATTTCATAATAAAATTCTTTGCTGTGTTTTTTGGCAAGTAAATCCAAAGCTTCTATTAATTCAAAAACATTGCTTTTGGTTATATTATAAGCATTTATTAACTCTTCATTTATATCTGACAAAAGCACGAACTTTGGCTTAAACTGCTTTATTATGTGAAATGCAACTGCCCCTCCTCCTACAAATGGCTCGATGTAACGCTCTATTTTTTCGGGAAAAAAGCTTTCAAATTGTGGCAGAAGCTGTTTCTTCCCACCTGCCCATTTTACCAAAGTTGGTACACTGTAATCTATTTTACTATTTTTAGTAAGAGCCATTGTTCTTGTGGTTTGCATATTTTATTTTGTTTTTCTGTTTATTTATAAGTTAATTGTATGTATAATTAAACAAGTGAACTTTTATTGGCTGTATTAATCCAGATGTAATGAATATTAGAAGTATTAATGGTTGATAGTTTGCTGTTAATTTTATAGGATTTTTTCTGTATTCTTATAGAAGAAGTAATTCTAGGAAATTATAATCCTAAAAAGTATTAATAGCAAGTTACACATTCTTATAATTTATTTGTTTATTGAAAGATTAATACTGGTTTTTGTTAGACAATGCCTTTGAGATAGCCTTGTTTATAGGTTTGTAAACGTCGTCGATGCACTTGCAGTCCAGACATTTGCACATTGCAAGATAAACCTCCTTCGTCTTTGCAAACAGCTCTTTCTGCTCCATCGAAGGATTGCTGCTTTTTATCGAGTATTCTATCTTGCTGAAAAGGATTTCATACATTGAAGTAGTTGAATTGATAGAACCGTCCTTTTCACTCATTTTTAAAATCTTGTCTAGGAAACCCATATTACCAGTTAATTTATTATAGTCTTTTGTCATATAAAAAGCTAATTCCCTCCTTCCTGTGCAGTGGTCTGCATGTAAAGCCGGTATATTGGTTCTAATTCCTTTTCTGAAACCCTGTAAAGCTTTCTGAGGACATAGAATACTCCTCTGCTTTCCTCCTTTATGTTATTGAATATGGAGTAATAGGCAAGTTTCCCTTTCTTTGTCAATCCCACTTTCGTCATCCCTTTTTTGATGTACCCTTTGTTTTCCAGGCTGCTCATTATCTTTGGGCTTATGCCCTTTTCCTTTTCTATTTCCTCGCTTTCCCCTATTTCATCCTTCAAAAGCTGGTATGTTATGTAGCCTATCTTCTTTGCCTTCGATTCGCTTGTGTTTTCCCCTCCGAAAGCCAGCAACCCTACTTTTTCTTCATCGTTTAAATCCTGTATTTCTTCCAAATATCTGTCTATTTTCTCGTTTTCTTGCTTCATCTTCAGCTGCTCATATACCGTAAAGCCGAGTGTTATGAAATCTATCCCTAGCGCATCCAAAAATCCATGAATGCCGTAAGCCAAGTAAGCCATGACGTTGCCAGCAGAGAACGCACCTGCTATGGTGGCGTAGTATTTTCCGTAGCCTTTGCTTTTGGATTCTTTACCTAATATCCTCTCCAACTCTGATTTCCTCATGTTCTCCCCCCTTCATATCAATTTTTACAAATGGAAAATATTAAAGCCATTTGCAGATATTACGAAAGTATTATTTCTTGTCATCTTAATACGACTATAGAATGAGAACTCTTTGAAAATGATTTTTATAAGCTCCAACATCCTTCATTTTTTTATGCCAGAAAAGATTGGAGTGGTTGTGATGGCGTATGGCACGCCTGAAAGGGAAGAAGACATTGAGCCATACTTAAAAGACATATTCAAAGGCAGGGATGTGCCTAAACCTGTGCTGCAGAAAACCATTGAAAGATACAGAAAAATAGGGTTTTCGCCACTAAACCAGATAACCTTGAAGCAGTCCATGCTTTTGCAGGAAGAGCTTTCAAAAAGAGGCTTGAATGCGATAGTCGCTGCAGGAATGAAGCACTGGAATCCACGGATAAAAGATGCAGTTGAAACTCTAAAAAGAAGCGGCATAGGCTTTCTTATAGGGATTGTAATGCATCCTTTTTCTTCTGTAATGGGAAGCAAGGAATATGAGGAAGCCTTCAATGAAAGCTCAAATGGGATGAAAAGAATCTTTATAGACCATTGGTATAACTATGAAAAACTATACGATGCCTGGGATGAAAACATCAAAGAAGCGATTGATTCCCTTAATGATGATAGATTCTACACTATTTTTACCTCTCACGGCCTGCCTGAAGACATAGAAGACGAGAATTATAAAAAGGAATTGAGTGATTTCTCAGCGAAGCTTGCGAAGAAAGCGGGAATAAAGGATTTTTGCCTAGCGTACCAAAATGGAGAGCATAAAGACTGGTACAAACCTGAAGTTAATGAAAAACTTGAAGAGCTCAAGGAGAAAGGCATTAAAAACGTACTGATTGCACCTATAGGCTACATTTCGGAAAGCCTCGAAACTCTTTATGATATAGATGTAGAGTACAGTGAAACTGCATCCAACCTTGACATTAATTTAAGCAGAGTAAAATGCCTTAACTATTCTCCTTTGCTCATATCTGCTATTTCCGATGCGATATCGGATAATATAGATAAAAACTTATAGTATGTGCATTAGATAATAGCAATGAAGTATGCAGCTATTGTGTATTCGCATAAAAACATCGACAGCAGAGAACTTTATGACTATGACATGCCCCCTTCCATATTAGAAAAAAAGAGTAATTTAGAATATATGCTGCTTAAGACATGCAACAGGATAGAGCTTTACATAGGATCGGATAATGCTGAGGAAGAAGCCAAATCGCTGTTTAGAGAGCTTTGCAGTTATCACAAAAGATATGAAAAAGGCGGCATTTACACAGGAAAAGAAGCCATAAAACATGCATTCTACGTTGCAGCTGGACTTGATTCGGTAGTGTTAGGCGAGAATGAGATACTTGGACAAGTGAGATCTGCTTATATTGATCATATGAAAAATGGAAAAATCGAGGCAAAGCTGGAAAAACTTTTCAATAATGCGATAAAAACCGGTAAGAGAATAAGGAATGAAACTGAAATAAACCAAGGAAAGATGGGTATTTACTCTTTAGCGATAGATTACATAAAAAGAGATTACAACAATGAAGAGATAGCTGTCATCGGATCCGGAGAAGAAGCTAGAAAATTCCTAAACGGCTTTTCAAACAAAGGAAAAGTAAATGGAAAGATTTTCAGCAGAGACATTGAGCATGCAAAGAAGCTTGCTATTATATATGGGATGAATTACGGCGTTTTTGACGCTGATGAAATAGAAAAATATAAAACAGTATTCTGTGCATACAAAAGCGCGGAAAAATTTGAATCAAAAAAGCCGAAGCTAATAGTCGACATTTCAGTCCCGCATGTTTTTGAAGGCAAAAACGTATTGCACATAGAAGAGCTTGCATCGGATGCAGAAAAAACGTTAAACAAAAGAAAGGAAGCAGCCAAACTGGCAGAAAAAATAATACTTTCTAAAGTAGATGAATTCGTAGATATTTACGGAGAGTGATAGGAATTTTTACAAGGCAGACGGCCCGCTAAATGTTTAAATCGAAGTCAATTTCTTAATTATAGCATGAAACTCGATCAAATCGTTGCAGAACTGAACGGAGAGCTTGATAAACTAGAAAAAGACGATAAAATTGGCAAAATCGCCGCCTATGTAAATGAGAGCTGGAAACAAAAAGGTGAATTCATACAGTATCTGTTTGAAAAATACTCCACAAAAATAGAAGGAAACGGAAGAAAAAATGAAGCGAGGAGATATTTTTACGGGGCTGCTGCATTTACTGCCGGCGTAGCGGTAGCAAGTTATGACCTGTTTAAAATCCCTCCAATCAATAGCGCTATACTGGTGTTTTTGTTTGGATATCTGTCATTATCAACTGCGGCTGAAATTGCGAAAAATAAAACAGCTGCTTTAGTCAAAGACTCTTTGGAATATGCAATAAAAGAAGGAAACTTCAAAGAAGATTTAAATGAGTTCTATAAAAACATTAAAGACTAAACTTTTGCTTCTTTTATCTGCTTCAATGCTTCTTCCTTTCCCTTAAAGCCATGGAACTTCATGAACTTTCCTTTCTCTAACTCCTTGTAGTGCTCGAAGAAGTGCTTTAGCTTGTTTTTCTGGTACTCCGGTAAATCTGCTTCGGTCTTTATCATTGAAGAAGCAGGGTCTACTTTGTCTACTGGAACTGCTATAACCTTGTTGTCCTCTCCTTCTTCATCGCTCATTTCTGCTATGCCTATCGCTCTGCATTTTACAACAATTCCAGGGCTTATTGGAACTGAAGAGAAGACTAAAACATCTAAAGGATCCCCATCCTTCCCTTCGGTCTGTAAAATAAAGCCGTAGTTAGCAGGATAAACCATTGATGTAAAAAGAACTCTATCTAAAACTATTGTTTCTAAATCCTCTTTATATTCATATTTGCAGTTGCTACCCATTGGTATCTCTACCATTGCGTAGAAAGTTTCTGGAAAATCATCTGTTTGTTTTACTTCCATTAGGAGATAGTAATAATAATTATATTTATAGTTATCTTTTCATAGCATTTATTTGGTATCCAAAAATATTTTAAAAACCAAAAAATGTTAAATAGATTGTGCATGTCTTAATTTGGATATAGCCCCGTAGTCTAGCGGCAAGGACAGCAGGCTCTGGACCTGCAAACACCGGTTCAAATCCGATCGGGGCTAATTTTATTGAGGATATAGCTATCTAGAAGAGATTGGATTAGTAGTACATATTTAGATTAGCCATAAAATTCAGACCAATATTAACCTATATATCCCTCAAGGAAGCGGAGTAGTATAAGGAAGAGGGTTTATCAAAGACCTGACTTATAACAAGCTGCTTAAGGTCACCTAAACCTTAAGCCGCTGAAGACAAAGGCATTTAAGATTTCAAAATTAAATTATCAAGCTTTATTGATATCAAAGAAATAGTAAGTATTAAAGAAAAAGATGTGAAAATTATGCATGAGTATTATTTGAATAAATATGGCCAAAGATGATAAAATTTCAATGTTTTTTAATTAATATCTCGACTTCATCCTTTTTATTTGCTTTTAGAGCTAATTCTCCCCCTATAGGTAATGTGACAATTGGATTTGTATGACCAAAATCTAAATTTGCAATTACAGGGATGTTATTTAACTCCCTCTTTGTTTTTATT
>JBMFWF010000017.1:0-6828 GCA_049965555.1 Candidatus Parvarchaeum sp. | reverse complement strand
TCGTTCACTGAGATATCAGCAAGTCGTTCATCTTCAAAATTTATGTAGATTATATCTGTTTTATTTATTTGCTTATTTTTGATTAAATCCTTAATCACTGAAAATAAAAGGTAGGTTTTGCCGGCACGCCTTACTCCTGTTACCACAACAATCTTCTTTCCGCTTATGTCTATATTTAATTCTCTGTCCATAATCGCAGGTAGCTCCCTCTCCGACCATTCAACTATGAGCCTCTTAAAAATCTCTTTTTTCATGATTATTATAGGAAACATAAATATATAAATCTTGTTTCTTATAAGAAACATAAATTATAAAGCCGTTGCAAGCCAAGGTATTGAAGCGAGAAGCCCCGTGCAAAAGCTGGGGTAGTTCACTAAACTAATTTGGTTTTTAAGCTATTGTTTATACATATTTTTATAATAGTAGTTTATTGTTAACAAAATTGTTAACTATAAGATATTTATATAAAAAAACACAAAAATTAATATGAATATGTACGAGATAACGAAAGAATTAGAAAAAATGAAAGAGAAGGTCTTTTCCATTGATAAACTTGCAGCTTTAACCGGCTTAAGCCTCAGAAGCGCAAGTGTACTTGTAAACAGGATGGCCAAAAAGAAGCTTGTCTACAAGATTGAAAGGGGAAAATTCTCATTGAGCGACGACCCTTTCATTGTAGCATCTAATATTGTTTATCCTGCATACCTGTCATTCAGCTCTGCCTTTTACATATATGGCTTGCTTGAACAGGTAATAAACGAAGTGTATGTTGCTACGCCTAAAAAGACGAAAGATAGAAATTTCAACGGAAGCAAAGTGGTCTTTGTAAAGATCCCTGAAAGCTTAATGTTTGGATTTAAAAAGATTGATTATGCTCGAGGAGTTATACCGGTAGCAGAAAAAGAAAAGGCATTTGTCGATTCACTTGCTTATACCAGATATGTAAGGATTAATTTCTTAGATTCAATAATTAAA
This sequence comes from Candidatus Parvarchaeum sp., assembly GCA_049965555.1. Classification (GTDB taxonomy): domain Archaea; phylum Nanobdellota; class Nanobdellia; order Parvarchaeales; family Parvarchaeaceae; genus Parvarchaeum. The sequence continues at coordinate 5,853 of JBMFWF010000017.1, read as the reverse complement.
GAAATGGATAGAAATTTGCTTGAAAAATATGCAGAAATGTCGAACATTGAGGCCGTAAAAAGGCGTTTAGGTTTCCTGCTGGAAAAAAACGGCATTGAAACTAAAATAAAAATCAGGGGCAAAACTGTATATAAGTTAAACCCTTCTATAAGGAACACAGGTGTTTTAAATTCTAAGTGGAAACTATATGTAAATGAGGAATTATGATTGACAGACAAACATTGATCGAAATCGCAAAAACAGAGGGATTAAAACCATATCAGGAAGAGAAAAAATACATACAAACACTTATTTTAAAGGCAATATCAAATTCAACTTCTTTAGTATTCAAAGGAGGCACTGCGCTATTCCTTTTATACGGATTAAACAGATTTAGTGAGGACCTTGATTTCACTGCAACCTCTAAACTTGATTTTGCAGGGCTTTTGAAAGGCATATCTGCTTCTCTTCGGCTAATGAATGTAAAGAATGAAATAAAGGAATTTGAGAGCGTTTCTGGTTTTAGTGGCAGGATAAAGGCATACGGGCCGTTGAATTCTGGCGAAAAAGACGTGTCCTTTGTGAAAGTAGACATAAGCAGCAGAGAAAAAATCTCTTTGAAAGTTAATCTCAAAGAAATAGACAGTAACTTCCCTGATTTACTCCCTTTTTCTTTACAGGTAATGAATGAAAAAGAAATATTAGCGGAAAAGATAAGGGCAGTGATGACAAGAAACCAAGCAAGAGACGTATATGACCTTTACTTTCTGCTAAAAAAAGGCATAAAATTGGATATTCCGCTTTCAAACAAAAAGCTTGAATACTACAAGTTAAAGTTTTCAATGGAATTATTCGAAAAAAGCCTTGAAAAGAAGAGAGATGTATGGAAAACGGAGCTTAATCCGATAATTATTGGAAATGTGCCTGATTTTGATGCTGTGAAATCATCAATAATTGATATGGTCACAACTACCAATAGATGAATTCACATTTTCTGGGATCCTGCTAAAATATTAAGTTACCTATCTATCAAGGTGTACGGGAAACATATACTCTATAAACCAGGCAAATTTTCCTGCTTGCATTACTAGAAAAAAGCTGAGAACAGAGAGATTGAAATTTCAATTAGATTTAACTCTAGCAGATTATGCAATGGGCTCACAAGCTACAAAAGTATTTATGTATAAAATTTTTATACATATAAATGAAGAAATGGAAACAGACTATGCTAAGAGAAGATGCCTACAATGTAATCAAGGAAATGAAAGAGAATGCAGTAAGAGTATACGGCAAAAAAATGAGTTTTGGAGATATAATAAAAGAATCGCTAAACAAAGAGCTTTCAATTTCACTGCTCGATGATACCGTTAAAAGCTACCTGCAGGAGTACATACACGAGCTCAACAAAGATGATGATATTATAGGAGTTATTCTTTTCGGCTCTATTGCTAAAAGAACTTGGAATGAATACAGTGATATAGACCTTTTCATCGTCGTGAAATCCGATCCAGTAAAATGTCTGCATTACACCGATAAAATAGACAAAAAGCTCTATAGCATCCAAAAAGAGATTTTCAAAAAAGGATATGGTTTCTATGTAAGCCCATTGATAGTAACAAGTAATTCCTTAGATAAAAACAAGATGATATATGATGAGATAAGAAAAACTGGCATTATACTTTTTGACAGGGAAAACATTTTAAGGGATTTCATGCTTAAAACCAAAAATAAAAGGGAGAATAAAAATGGAAAGGAATGAAGCGGCAGATGCATTAGAAGACTCTAAAAGATGGTTTAATGTGGGCATATTAGCCGGTGACCATGGAGATTACAATATAGGGCTTTATGCAATGGAGATGTCTATTGAGATAGCGCTTAAAGGAGTATTGACAAAATTAGAGATTGCATATCCAAAAGTGCATGATATCTTGCCGTTTTTAATCAAAGCCTTTGCAGAAAAGAAGGGTAAACTGCCAAAAGAATTTATCGAAAATGAAACTTTAATTACAGATACGTTTAGAGAGCTTCTTAAAAGGAGAGGCCCTGCCGGTTATTCCTTCAGTTCAAACATAAAGATAGTTGATCTAAAGGGTGATTTCAATGCATACTCAAAAGCCGTTGAAAAGGTAATAAAGCTCTGCCAAGAAGCTGTAAAAAATTGAAAAAGCTTCATTTTATGATTTGTTATAAGTGAACTTAAAGACGCAGATAAAAGGATTATAAACGGAAAGATAGCCTTTTTTAGGGCAAATTTAAACTAAGCGTATAAAATGAATTTCAGATATTGAATATCAGATCTTAATAAAAAATCACTCCAAGTATTTCTTGGTTATCACAAATGTTTCCGCTAAATCTGCAATGAAATAGCCTTTATCTCTTATCTTCTCTCTTAAAATATCTGCTTCCGAAAACTGCTTTTCCTCTCTTTTCTTTTCCCTTTCTTCTGCTAGATCGATTATTTCCTTGGGGATTTCATAGTCTATGTATGCCCCTAAGAATTCATTCATCTTGCTGATTGCAACAGAAAGAACGGAAAACTCCTTTTTATCAATCTTTCCCTTCTTTATCCTCTCGTCTGCTAAGTCCAAAACAGAAAGGAAGATCTGCAAAGCTTCATGCGTGTTTAAATCATCATTTACAGCTTCCTTGAATTTTTGCATCTTACTGTCGACATTCTGCTTTACCTGAATCCTTGAATAGCTGTCCTCTTTCTCTTCGTATTTTTCTATTCTATTCAATGCCTTCACGGATAAATCAATCTTTGCGAGCAGCTTTTCGTATTTCCTTAAATTTTCGAATGTGAAATCCAATCTGTTTCTGTAATGGCTGTCAATTACCATCAACCTAAACGACAATGGATTGAAGCCCTGTTTTTCCAGGTCTCTAAGAGTATAGAAATTTCCCAAAGATTTGGACATCTTCTGGCCGTTAACTAAAAGATGCTCGCCGTGCACCCAATAGTCGACAAACTTCTGCTTGCTGTAGCTTTCGCTTTGAGCTATCTCGTTCTCATGGTGTGGAAAGATTAAATCAACGGCACCGCAGTGCACGTCTATTGTCTTGCCTAAATATTTCATTGACATCGCACTGCACTCTATGTGCCATCCGGGCCTGCCTTTCTTGAGCTTCCCCTCCCAAAAAACGCTTCCGTCGTTTTCATCCCAGTATTTCCATAGAGCAAAGTCTGATGCATTTTCCTTGTCATACTCGTCTTTTTTTATTCTTGAATAACTGCCGTTGACTTTCATCCCTGAAAGTTTGCCGTAATCCTTGAATTTTGAAACATTGAAGTATATGCCGTCCTCTGCTTCGTAGGCGTAGCCCTCTTTTAGTAATTTAATGATTATTTTCTGCATCTCTTCTATGTTGTCCGTAGCCTTGGTGAACTTTATGTCCATGCCTATGTTTAACTTGTTTAAATCTTCAATAAAGTAATTCGTGTAAATTTCAGTGTATTCTTTTAAGGATATGCCGCTTTCAATAGCCCCTTTTATTGTCTTGTCGTCAACATCCGTAATGTTCATTACATGCTTTACCTTGTAACCATTAATTTTAAAGGCCCTTTTTACTAGGTCATACAGTATAAAAGTCCTTAAATTACCGATGTGTACATAATTGTAAACTGTTGGGCCGCAGGTGTATATTGTAACCAAGCCTTCTTTTAATGGCTTGAAGTTCTCTGTCTTCCTGCTTAAAGTGTTATAAATCTTCATAAAGACTAATCTTTTTTAATAAATATAAACTATAAGATTAAATAATAAAGGTTTGTATTATTGTATATGATAGGAAAGGGCGGCAGGTATTTGGGAGGATTGCTTCTATTCTTAGGACTTCTTTTCTTCACTTTGATATTTGCAGGCTTTTCCTCGGGTTTCTTGTCTCATTCATTTGCACAGAATGCTGTGTCAAAGATAGTAAATTATACCGTACAGCAGGATGAACTGAATAATATAATATCAAATACTAACACCAGCGGCTTGTCTTCAACAGTCACTTCAAAGCTGGATTCGCAGATATCATATATAAACTGCGGTATGGGCTGCCTGGCTTCATCATTTTTGAAGGATTCTACCGGGATAAACCTGCCTTTGAACAACATTGACATATACCATTATGAGCTTATCTCTTTAGGGATAGCGATTCTTGGCATAGTATTGATATTCTTTTCTTATGAAAAAGAGAGAAAACTCACTGCAGTGAGCAAAAACATAGTTTCGATGGCAATTATATCTATAGTAATATTCTACATTCCTCTAGCTTATATCATACCTATACTGCTTTCTTTCTCTGTTTCCACCTATTCTGTAAGGGTTCCCACCACTGTATTTTCAGGCTTTGCCAGTACGCTACTAGTAATCGATATAGCTGTAATAATCTTAGGTATCATTTTAATGACAATAGCAAGCATACTCTCAAGGATAAGGAAAAACCCCGTGCAAAGCACTGGAACGAAGCTTATAGTTACTAAAAAGTGATTTTTGATGGCCGAAAAGAAGGGATTTTCGTATAGGCATAATTTAGCGTTTGTAAGCCTGGTCGGCATTTTCCTCTCAATAACGAACGCTTTATGGGCCTTTTTGCTTTCTATAGCCGAGACAGAAAACAAAAACTTTGCGGTGGTTGCATTGTTCATGGCATTCGGCCTTTTTGTAATCCCTATGGGAATGTTCCTATTGAAGAGGCAAAGGTTCTACTTGAACTACTATGCAATTGCAACGGGCATAGCTTTTGGGATAGGAAATGCTGTACTTATGAGCATATTCAGTTACAAAAATTCTGCAATAATCTATTCGCTGATTGCGCCGACTATTATAGTATTTGTAGTGATGGATATCCTGGTGAACAAGGCAAGGATAAAAAAAGGAAACGCTGTTAAATTCCTCTTTGGCGGAGTAATCGCAACTATAGGCTTTACGCTTTTAGCTCTGAACGGCCTAAACCTCTCATTGATAACGCTTTATGACGTTCTTATATCAATTTTCTTGATAGTCGTCTACGGCATAGCTGGCTTTCTTCTTACTCAAACTGGGCTGAAAAGTAAGGCAAACTATTCAAGTATAACAACAATAGCTGTTTTTGAGATAATTGCAATAGCTGCCTTCCTTCCCTTTTCATTAAGTCCGTTTTCATTAAACGGCTTGTCTTTTTCTTTTATTGCAGGGTTGGTAGTAAGCATTGGAGTAATGATCAGCTTCTTCGGCTACAACTCCCTGCAGAAAAGCAGCCACGCAATCTCCTATTCTTCAATAATGTACATACTCTCGGAGATGGAGACCGTCTTTTTGGTGATATTCTACAGCATCTTTGTAGGAAGATTAAGCGTTTTTGTGCTGTTCTCAATAATTCTTATAGTGGCGGCTATCTGGTATCTATCTAAAGAATCCGACACGGCCTTTTCCTAATCACTCGCTTTCGTTCTCGTAGTATTCCTTTAGAACTTCATTTGCATCCTTTTCTGCTTCCTGTTCTATTATTTTTTGTTCTTCGTCCATTTTGCCTGTATAAACAAGCATATTATAAAAACATTTTTATTATAGAGAACTGCCTCTTTTGGATCTACATTTACCAATATCCTGCCAGTACTTTCAGCCTTGCAGGATAAAAAGGAAATGAATTAGTTCCAAGCAACATCCCCTTATCTTACGAAGGAGAATCCCCGGGCGGATTAGTTAAAGAATTTAAACATTTATTTTCTGTTTATGGGTCTTGAGCCTTTTGCTTCAGCTGATGCTATTTCTAGGGACTTGCCGTTCAATTCTGGACCTAATATGACTTCTGAAATTGCTCCTATGAACTATACCATAAGAGGCTGTTATGGTTTTTCTTCGGCCTATCTTGTCTAAAGCAAACGACATTGCAATTATACCTAAGACT
>JBMFWF010000016.1:0-10294 GCA_049965555.1 Candidatus Parvarchaeum sp. | reverse complement strand
CTACTTTAGGGAAAGGTAGGATACGACTACTTCATTCATTTGCATCATTAGTTTATCTAAATTCATTTTTTAATTAGTCAGTGAATGTATTATAAACTTTTCAATTTTTGGATTGATATTTATCGATAAATTCAGTAGGTTTTGAGTAAGGTTTATAAAATATTCATAGTTTTGTAGCTTATTTGTGTATAATCTCTGTAAACATTTAATAGCCAGTAATTAAAACTTTTTAGTAAATTCTGTTGTATTTTTCGGTTTAATTGATTTTTGGTATAATAAATTCTTCTTTGCCTTTGAAGATCTCCAACTCTTCCAAAAGTTCTTTTGCTTTTTCCTTATTCTCTTCTACCTTTATTTCTTTTTCTCCTTCCAAAAATTCTTCTATTGTACCGTCAGTACCGTTTACAGTTAATTTGAAACCGTCTTTGTATACTGCTTTCCTCAGTTTTTCATATTTCTTTTTAACGTATTCCTCTCTGTCCTTGTAGCCACCCGGTAAAACAATGACCGCGCCGTAGGCTTCGCTGAATGTAGTCTCACTGTAGATGGCGGAGTCATCCCCTTCCTCTAAGACATCCTTTATAAGCTTTGGAATATAAACCAGGTTCTGATAGCCCTTTTTCTTCTCGAATTTTTTACTGTTTGGATATTTTATTATCATCGGTATTCTAGTCAATTCATCATAGAGGTAAGTGCTGTGCAGCATGTATCCATGTTCATTTATTGCCTGTCCATGGTCAGAGGTTATTATTATCATCGTGTTGTCGTATTTTCCCGCCTTTTTCAAGGTTGAAATCAATTTGCCTATCTGGTTATCTAAATACTCCATCTCTGCTATGTACTCTTTTCTTATGTTTTTTATCGAATTCTGGCTCATGGGCTTTATACCAGTAACGTTGTCCCAGACTTCTTTGGAGTTGTAGTTCCTGTAAGGTTCATGTACTTCCAAAAAGTTGATGAATCTGAAGAACTTGCTTTCCCAATTCCCGTTTAAAAGCAGCTTGTTTGTAAGCTCCGCTCCTTTGTCTAATGGAAAATTTATGACTTCGCTGATTAATTTTTCTCTTTTGCGCAATTTAGCAAATTCAAGTATTTTTTTGAATTTGCCCTGCTTGATGAGCTTTAATGCTATTTCTTTTGGGCTTGCTCCCAATCTTCTAGCTTCCTGAAAAACAGGGTCTTCCTTGCTCACTGGAAAAGGGTCTATCATGAAGAAGTTTTGGAATCCGATGTCAAAGGCAGTTTGAGTAGATACCATCGGGTTGTTGGATATTCCCAAGGTGTTATAGCCTTTGTTTGAAAGGTACTCTGCCAATCTTTCAGCCTTTAAGTCCAAATTGAATTTGGTTAAATCCAAAAGCTTGTCTTTTTCGGTTTCATGCACTTTGTGCTCGTTTAAGTACAAGCCTGTGAACAATGAAACATGGGAAGGAAATGTCCATGGAGAAGGAGCAATAGCGTTTTCGTAAACGACTGCATCTTCTCCGAGCTTTAATAAATTAGGGGTTTTAGCTTCTCCTCCGTAGATTTGCATTATGTCCTTACGCAAACTGTCGCAAACTATGAGCAAAACGTCTGGTTCCATTAATACTTTAAAGATAATGTAAATTAATCCTTTAGCTTAATAACTTTTTGTACTCTTCTTTGAGCACCTCTCTGCATTTATCCCAGGAGAATTCCTCTTTCACTTTTTTAGATTTCTCTAGAAACTCTTTTTGCAGTTCTTTGTAGTCCTTTGTGCTTATATCATCAAGTTTTTCTATCTCAACAGCGTACTTTTTGACTTCTTCCGGGATTACTGCATCTTTGTATATAAAAGAAGGTATGCCGCAGGCTATGCATTCCAGTAATGGCAAGCCGAAGCCTTCATACGAAGTAGGATAAACAAAGTAGTCAAAGCCGTTTATCACTTTTACAATTTCTTCTTCAGGTATCTTATCCTTGAAGATTATGCTCCCGAACTTTTCATATTTTTTCTTTAGTATGGGGTAATCCTCATTATTCCCGAATATTACCAGCTTAAGCTTCGCATTCAATGAAGAGGCTATAAAGTCTTCGATGAGCTTCTCAACTCTTTTTCTCCTATTGAAACCTCCAAAGTAGCCTATTATCCCATCTTTTTTGGCTTCTAAAGGCTTGAATTTTTCTTCTATGCCCAAGTTGTCAACAACTATCTTCCCCGGATCAGTTTTAAGTATGTTTATCAGCTCATCTCTGGTTTGCGTGCTGTTCACCATTATTGTGTCGGCACGCTGTACTGCAAATTTGAACTGTTTCCTAAATGAAATTCCGCGCATGCTGCCGTACAAACCTTTTACTTTCATCGTGCCAAAGACTGCAAGATCATGCACTGTAAGTATTACTTTCCTTTTCTTTAATTCCTTTGTTTTAACCATGACTTCAGGCTGTGTGAAATGCAGAAGTTTTCCAAGTTCATTGGAATTTTTTTCTATAATCATTTTTCTTCTGTATAATTTGTTTAGATATTTGTTAAGCAATCCTTCATTGCTTAAGCTTTTTGAAAAATCTATGGCGTTTTTTATCTCCTTTATCTTAGCAACCTCATAGTTATATCTGGGTATGCCGCCTTTGCTAGGGTCTAAAGTCTCTGCTATAAGTGTTACTTCCATGCTATTTTAATAGCAAAAGTAAAATTTAAAGCAATAATAAGTAGAAAATTCATATAAAAAGTGAAAAGCTGGGTTGGCTGAGCGGTTAAAGCGCCGGTCTCGAGAACCGGTTTCCGAAAGGATGCGTAGGTTCGAATCCTGCACCCAGCGTTTTTCATTGCTATTTTAAAAAGGTTAGCAGATTAAATTAATCCATACAATTGTAAAAGTCCAAATTCTTTTTTCATTGTTAGAAAGATTTAAATAATGAATCTATTCATTGTACTCAAATGGCATACGAAGATAAAAGCGAATATCCATTTAAAATAAAATTAAAAAGAGAAGAGAGAGGATTAAATTTGATAGATTATCTGGAAAAAGCAGCAAGCGATTTAGATCTTTACACTGAAAAATCCTATTTAACAGGAAGGATGTGCGGCGACCTGTATATGAGAAAAGGTGAATGTGTAAACCTTTCATTTTTCAGGCCGGTTTCAAAACTGCTTCATTTATACGTAGGGCAGTTCTCCATCCTCATAGATACAAACAAGAAATATCAGTATTTAGTAGTCAGAGACGAACCCCTTGCTTCTTTGAAGAGGGTGAAAGCAATTTCCGGAAAACTAGAAAGCAAAATGGAAGAGCTGCTGCAGTAATAGGGAAGCTTTTAAATATCCCAATAATCTAGGTATTGGATGGATTCTGATAAAAACAAGCAGAATCTTGATTTAAAAGAAGAAACCAAAAAATCAAATCAAGATCCGGAAGAAAGCAAGAAAACAGTAGAAAGCGAATCAAAGGACACTGCAAATTTAAGCGGCAGCAGCGCAGCAGAACAAGAGCCAAAAGGCAAAAAACCTGTTAAAATTCCTGTAAAAATAATTGTACCTGCAGTTATCGTAATAGCAGCTGTAATCATCATTGCAATTTTCCTTATCCATCCTTCTGGAAAAGCAGCAATAAGCTCTATAAGCTATACTCCGATAAATTATATCTCAAATTCCGCTCTTAATTCTATGATAGGAGGAAATTGGTCTTTGGTATACAACCAAACAGCAAATTCAACGGTCATAAAGAATTATCAAGGCACGGGGCAGTTTCCTGCCGGAACTGTAGCAGCTGCAGTGCAGGAATTTATTCCTTTTTCGGAAGTATCTAAAATAACAGCCAACACATCAAAGGCTAACTTGACAAGTTTCATATCCACAGTATATTATATTAACTCTTCTTCAGAAGCAAGCTCAATTTTCACAGGAGCAGAAGCAGGCATAACTTCGAGGTATGCAAACGATTCAAGGCTTAAGGTTAACACCTCTAATATAGGCAGTTCAAGCATGATTTACATAAACGGACAGCTGAATTCAACGAATTCATCACTGGAAAACGTTACTGATATTTATCTGTTGAACGGCAAGTCTTTAGTCTTAGTTTCATCTTTTAACAAAAATATAGGTTATGCGCAGGCAAAAAGCATAGCCTCCTACCTTTTTTCTTAGTTATAGCAACAGACAAAAAGATTAATCCATAAGTTTTTTATTAATACCATGGAAAAAACTATAAAGGAACTTAAAGAAGTTGCAAAGAATTTCATAGATGACAGAGATTGGAGAAAATTCCAGACTTCGAAGGACTTGGCCGAGGATATCTCAGTTGAAGCAAATGAATTGCTGGAGCTTTTTCTTTGGAAGGGCGGAAAAGAGCTTGACAAAAAGGCAAAGAAAGACAAGGAATTCCTTCAGAAGATAAAGAACGAAACAGCTGATGTCTTATTCGGCTGTTTAGCTATGTCAGACCACCTGGATTTTGATTTAGAAGAAGCGTTTCTTTCAAAGATAAAGCAATTGGAAAAGAGGTATGATGTTAAAGAAGTCAAGGGCAAATCAGTTAAGATAGATGAAGAGGAATGGCTGAGGAAAAATAAGGGCAATTAATTTTGATAGCCATTATCTTTAGAATCTTTCAGTCAAGTGCATTTGCAATCCGCTGCTTAATTTGACAGGTTTTGTGTATAAGCAATCATATAACTATTAGCTTATGCTTTTCAATCATCAGGAAAGAAAAATACGTGCTATAGCGCGGAGGATAAACTACTATTTTAAATTTATATTGCTGTAATTTTTGTATGTGTTATGGTGTATAGCGTAGTTATAGGAAGAAATGAAAAAGACCACAAGGACTACGGAGATTTAGCAACGACCTTGATAGGAAAGCAGTACATAACGATGGGCAATATTGTGAGCTTGGGAAATAACATAATGCTTGATGCTTTAAGACCGCATGTAGTTTTAATAGCTGGAAAGAGGGGCTCGGGAAAAAGCTATACAATGGGAGTTATAGCTGAAGGTTTAGCTTCATTAGAAGAAGACACGGCAAACAGCATAACTTCATTGATAATAGATACTATGGGCATATACTGGACAATGAAGAATCCAAATTACAAGGAAGCGGATCTTTTAAAGGAGTGGGGTTACCAGCCGACTGCTTTCAAAAACATAAACGTCTTCGTTCCAAAAGGGGCGTTTGACAGGGTGAAAGAGGAAAACGTGGAGATGGCCGATTATCCGTTTTCAATCTCTGCAAACGAGCTTTCGACAAGCGACTGGTGCGACATATTTGGGTTTTCAATAAACGATGAGTACGGAATACTTATAAACCAAGCATTAGAAGCCTTGGCAGAAGACAATAGGCCTTACGATCTAAAGGATATAATAGAAAACATAAATTCTCAGATAGCAACCTCTGATACTGTAAAAGAAGCTGTAAAGGAAAGGTTTGAAGCGGCTTTAAGATGGGGTTTATTTGAAAAAGAGGGGACAAAGATAGAGGACTTGCTTGTTCCTGGATGCATAAACATCTTAGATATAAGCCTTTATGCACATTCTTTGGGCGAGTTTAGTTTAAGGGCTTTGGTTATAGGCTTGTTGTCACAGAAGATTTTGGAGATAAGGACGAAGCAGAGGAGGGTAGAAGAGTTGAACGAAATCAATTCAACGGAAATAACGGAAGAAGAGAAGAAAAAGACGATACCAATAGTTTGGATGTTCATAGACGAAGTTCATGAGTTCCTGCCGGTAAACAGCAAGACAGCGGCAACAGCTTCATTGTCTAGGGTAATAAAAGAAGGAAGGCAGCCTGGCATAGGACTAGTAATAGCGACGCAGCAGCCCGGAAAACTTGACACAGATATAATAACGCAGTCTGATATCATAATATCTCAGCATGTAACTGCAAAGCTGGATATAGATGCGTTGAACACAGTAATGCAGACTTATATGGGTTCAGACATACGTAAGTACCTTGTTGACCTGCCGAGACTACCGGGAGCATGCATAATTCTTGATGACAATTCCGAGAGGATATACCCCGTGCAGATAAGGCCAAGGCTGACATGGCATGGCGGAGAAACTCCCCGGTCAATAAGCAAAAAGGCCAATAAAGAATAGAAATGGAAAAGTATTATCTCATTGGGATAGCAGCAGCAGTTGTTGTTTTTTCAGTTGTACTTCTGCTTTTTGGCATTGGAAAAAGCAGCACTCCAAACACCAGCATACCTGTACAGGCATACAGTGTTGCAAATTCATCGCTGAAAAGCGCAGTTTACAACGACATACTTGGGTTTCAGACATACCAGAATACAATACCAAACGGAAAAGAAGCGTTTTACAATGTAAATTACAGTCTTTCAACCTCTGCTTCATTGTCAAACGGCACTGGTTCTAACAGCACTGAAAATTCAAAGGGTTACATACAGCTGGTTCACGGTTTGAATGGAAACTCAGAAGCATTCTCCAATTTCACCACTTCTACTCCGGTTTCAGCCGGCATAAGCTACAATACAACTTCCCTTTCATATGTTTTTTCTATTGGAAATGAAACGTACATGTGCTTAGGTTCATCTGCAACGGCCGGGAAAGTTTCATGCATTCCATTAAATGAAAGCATGGAAAATCTAAGCTCTACACTTTTAAATGCACTAAATGCAAGCAGCGTTTCCCTTTTGGAGGCATACAACACTACTTACAATGGTTATCCCTGTCTTTTCACCCTCTCTTCTTTCTCAGTAGCTTTAAACGGCAGCAGCAACCCATTGATAGCCGGCAAAATCAGTAAAGAAAAATTAAGCGGTTTACTGACAAGCTGTGTGTACACAAAATACAATATACCTGTTCTGACCAGTTTGGCTGCCGGCATTTATGTTTCAATCAAGCTAAACGGTACGAGTCTAAACTCGTCATCATTTATAAGCTACAATGAGTCGTTGTCCAAAATCGGCAGCTTCAATTCGTATATAACCAGAAATAATCTGCCAAATAAAACAGTCTGAAAAGAGCGTTTTATGAAATGTCAATGTATTTTAGTAGCGAATTAGAGTAAAGAGTATGATTCAATTTCCTTTCAAATCGATGAGAAGCGGACAGAGAGACATAGCGGATGCAGTTGAAAAGACTGTAAGAGAGAGGGGCAAAATCATAATACAGGCTTCAACCGGCATGGGAAAGACAGCAGCAGTTTTATATGCCGCAGTAAAGGCGGCAAAGGAAAACAACCTGAAGGTTTTGTTCCTAACTGCAAAGCATACCCATCAGAATATAGTTTATGACACGATGAAGAGGATAAACGATTCTTCGCCTGAAAAGACAAGCTTTGCCGGCATAAACGGGAAAAGATCCATGTGTCTTTTTGAAAACAGCGTTGAGCCCTCCTTATTCATAGAGTTCTGCAGGGCCGTAAGGGAGCAGAACATGTGCGATTTTTACAGCAATACGTTTACAAAAAACAAGGATGTAAAACCAAAGGTTATAGAAGCGCTCTCGGGAAACATCTCCGATCCAAAAAGCGTTATGGAAGCTGCGGAGGAATTCGAGCTTTGTCCCTACGAGCTTTCTCTTCTTAATGCAAAGCAATCAACAGTTGTAGTTGCGAATTATTCGCACGCATTTGACCCGAGCATAGCGCTTGGTTTCACCATAAGAACAGGTATAGACCCTGCTAGCACAGTACTTGTAGTAGACGAAGCGCACAATCTGCCGGCTAAGATACTGGATATGAATTCCTTCTCAATATCCCAAAGAAACCTAGAAAAGGCATATTCCGAAGCGAATATCGCAGGCTATAACGACATTGCTGTAAAGATAGATAGGATAATAGCAGAGATAAGAAAAGCAACAAGGGAAAGTATAGTAGATATAAGAGGAGTGTTCAGCGAAGCAGACTTGGACAAGATGGAAGACATAGTGAAATTTCACGAAAAGGGTTACAATATACCTGCATCATTTATACTGAAGAACTTTACAGAGAAACTTCTTTCTGCAAAGGAAGAAGACATAATATACGTTTCAATAGATGAAAAGGGGAAGAGAATAAACGTAAATTCACTGGATCCTGCAATTTATTCCCAAGGGGTTATAGATTCGTTTTATTCTACTATACTAATGAGCGGCACTTTCCGGCCAATAGAGATGTTCGCCAACCTTTTAGGTTTGGAAGGGCACGAAAGCCTAGAGGTAAAAGGAGATGCTGTAAGCGACAACAGGCTTATGATAATCGATAAGGAGGTTACCTCTAAGTTCTCTGCAAGAGAGGAGCAATACTCAAGGATATCGGATTCAATAAACGAAATAATGGAAAAAGCCAGGTACAACATGATATTCTTCTTTCCTTCCTATTCTTTTATGGAGAGGGTATACTCTTTGATTAATGAAAAAGGCAGGGTAATAAAAGAAGAGCAGAAAATGGAAAGAGAAAGGAAAAATGAGATAATGGAAAAGCTTTCTCTTTCAAGCTCAGTACTTTTTGCTGTAATGAACGGGAATTTCTCGGAAAGCATAGGGATAAAGAACAATATGATAAAGCTGATAGGGGTAGTGGGCGTGCCATTCGAACCTCCTTCTATAAAGCTGAGGGCGATGCAGATTTACTATGACAAGAAAATGGGGAGCGGATTCGAGTATGCTCAGGTGCTTCCCACAATGATAAAAGTTATGCAGGCCGCTGGCAGGGGCATAAGGTCAAAGAATGATAAGTGTGCAATAGTATTGATGGATTCAAGGTATGATACCCCAATATTCAAGAAATACCTGCCAAGTGATACTATTACAGTAGATAGCGATCCTATTAGATTGATAAGGGAAAAAGGCTTTGCCTAGGATATAGAGCTGCCTTCCTTTATATCCTTGTCAACCGTCAAAAGAGAGAGGTTTCCCTCGTCATCGGAAGCAGCTAAAAGCATGCCTTGGGATTGCAGACCCATAATCATGGCTGGCTTTAAATTATCAATAATTATTATTTTCTTTCCAATTAGATCGCTGCTTTTGTATTCTTTCCTTATGCCGCTAAGAATGGTTTTTTCATGCTCTCCCAAAGAAACTCTTAATTTTATTAGCTTGCTGCTCTTTTCCACGTCTTCAGCTTCAAGTATCTTTCCGACTTTTAGATCCAGCTTCCTGAAAAGGTCGATGTCTATTTCTTCTTTTGTCAATTTAATCCTCTACATTCGAAAGATATGTTGACATTCTTTCCATCATTTTTCTCATGTCCTGTATAAGAAGATTGTAATTCTTTACGTATTCTCTTTGAGTGTCCAATGCCTTGGAATAATTTTCCAAGTCTATCTGAGACTGTGTTACCCTCTTCTCCAATTCCTTTATGTCGTCCAGTACTTTTTTGAAATCGCTCATCTTTATGAATGCTATTGATTTGCTGTTTGATTCCAGCCTTAAAGCATCTAATACGCTGATCCCTGCGGACCTTACTGGCTGCAGGTTAACATCAGGAATCTTAACGCTTGGCACCGGTATGAGCGGAATAGTATAATTCTGCTTCTGCGGCTGCTGGTTTGATGCAGCCGGCTGTTCTGCTGTATTCTGAGCAGCGGGCTGTGGAGCCGTATTCTGTTGGTTAACCTCTGGAGCAGGATTTTCAGGAGCAACTGGCCTAAGGTTGCTTTCTTGATAGTAAGGATTTACAGGTTCCTCTTTTTTCTTCTTGAAAAGTGCCATATTAATTAATTATTATACATGTATATAAAAGTTTAAGGATTTTAAGCTTTTTAATTGCAATATATCATAGATTAATATGCATTTAAAGGAAAAAATTAATGGGTTTGCAAATCTGCTTGTAATAACGTTTATTGTTTTATTGATAGCAGTCAAAATTAGTTTTTTCGTTTTTAATATCCAAATAAAAGCGGGTTTGAAGTGGCTTTTCAAAAGAATCATTTCATTGAAGGCAGAGAAAGCATAATATTTTAACTTCTGTTGCAAATAATATCTAATACTGCATACTAAGCGCCAATAGTCTAGCAGCATAACTCTGGCTTCCCAAGCCAGCGACCCGGGTGCGAATCCCGGTTGGCGCATGTGAACTACTGGGTATAGTATATCTCTTCCTTAATTTAGCTAATTGCAGTTTGTAGCCCATCTAACCAAGAACTCCCTGAAGGAGCGGCGTACAATTGATCAGGTTATTTAATATTTGGTACCACTTTGGGCGGGTCTACACAGCTGGTATACTACCATGATTCGGCTTTCACAAATTTAACTTCATCAGTACCTACTGGTTTGTTTAGTAGCTCACAGGGTTTTGGTTATCAGGCAGGGCTTTTATGGGATGGCAATTCATTTGTGATATTAAACAACAATAATCAGGGAGCTCCTGATATAGAGCCGTTCGCCAATAATAAATTC
>JBMFWF010000015.1:0-10917 GCA_049965555.1 Candidatus Parvarchaeum sp. | reverse complement strand
CTCTATTATGGGTATTGCCTTCTGCTATGTAATATCCTGCAAGTCTTAGAAAATCACTGTCTACATTTACTTTTTTCACCAATTCTTTACTTCTTGTGTCTTTGCTCTTTTTGTTGTAAGATACAGGCAGGTACTTTACATCCTTTGTTAATTTCAGTATAGGGTAAACTACATAGTCGCCAACTTCCAATTTTTCAGTTTCAAACCATTCGGGATTTGTATCGCCGTTTTTTATCTGGCTTGCCTTGACAGCCAAAACAGGGTGTTCATGCGTTAATGTAGTCTCGCCAAAATACGCAACTTTTAACCTGTAAATCTTACCTTTGTGGATATGTGACATGACCTCATTTATCCTATGGAAATAACCATCACTTCCAAGAACCTTATCTCCTACCTTAAATTCCTGAATTGCCTTAGCAGAAGGATTGCCTATTATAGTATTGTCTGGAAGCAGACAGCCAGGACACCAATCATTAAATTCATTTGAAGTCAAACTTTTAACATCAGTAGCCATTTAGTATCACCTTGCTTTCTCCTTTTATTACTTTATTAATTGCATCTTCAACTTCATCATATCTTACCAACCTTCCGTTGTACTTCAGTATTTCATTTGGTATCACAAAGCCAGTAACTGAAGCTATATGCTGTTTTAACTGAGCCGAGATATTTTCTTCCAGAATTGCAACTTTCTTTGCATTCTTTAGGATATCCAATATTTCATTTGGCAATGGATGTATTAATTTTATTTGAAGAACTGCAACATTCTTTCCATTTGCTGCTTCTTTTAATGCCTCGGAAGGGCCTCCCCAAGTAACTACTAAAAGATCTGCCGTCTTAGGATCGCCTATTAAAGTAAATTTATCCTCTTTCTTTATTTCCTTTAGTATTTGAGCGTATTTCCCATTTCTTTTTTCCATCATTTTTATTCTGTTATTAGGATCCTCAGAAACGTGGCCCCACTCGTCGTGTTCATCTCCTGTGAGCCAAAAAATTGCATTTGGATTGCCTGGAACTATCCTGTCTGAGATATTGTCTTCTGTAAATTTGAATCTTTTATATTCGCCGTTGACATTATCGATTAATTTACCCCTATCGACTTTATAATTTTTCTTTATGTCTAGAATTGTGCTTTTGCTTATATTCATTGAACCCTGTGAAATTGCTTTCTCCCCTAGAACTATAACAGGGAGTTGGTACCTTTCCGCATAATTAAACGCATCTGCAGTCATTTTTATGCTGTCCTTTACGTCTCCAGGCGCAATAATGATCCTGCCGAAATCGCCATGCCCCTGATGGACTGCAAACATTAGATCTCCTTGCTCTGTCCTTGTTGGCTGTCCGGTTGCCGGCGCCCCTCTCTGATGATCTACTAAAACTATTGGTACTTCATTCATCCCTGCCCAAGTAACTGTTTCCGACATCAACGAAAGACCAGGGCCGGAAGTAGAAGTCGAGGCCCTTGCGCCCGCTATTGCTGCGCCTGTAGCCATTGCAAGAACTGCTAACTCGCTTTCTGGCTGGACTACGCGAATGCCTAACTCGGGATGGGACTCTATAAACACGCTTTCATCGCTGGCCGGCGTTATAGGATAATAGATCTGCATTTTACAGCCAGCTATAGCTTTACCTATTGCCGTGGAGGCAAAGCCTTCCATGTAAAGCTGTTCTCCTTTGTTCTTGTTGTCAAGCTTTGTTATGGGAGCTATCCCTTTTGTTTTTATGTGATTCAAAGTCTCGGTAGCAAGGGATTCATTCTTACTTTTCATGTACTCTATAGTTTCCTCTGAAACAGATATATCTAAATCAATAACACTCTTCGGCTTCTTTGCAAACTCTGTTTTTATTGCATCGACTATGTAACTATCTTCTAAACCAAGTAAATAACAGGAAGCTGTAACACAGATTATGTTTTTGGAGATCACTAATTCACTTGTAGGTTTGTTCAACTTTTTAGCCACGCTTGTTATTATTGCGTCAAAGTCTATGTCAAGCACATTTATGTCTTTTCTGCTTATTTTGCTTTTGTCAATTTTACTGTCTACAACCAAAGTTCCATTTTCTTTAATATCTTTAACATGGCCGTCCTGAACAACCTCTCCTCTTTCATTTACTTCGCCCAAAACTGATTCAGTATCAAAAAATATTGCAAGATCCACCTTACTCGGTATAGAAGCGATTTGTTTGTCAGACACACGTACAGTGAAAAAACTGTGCATCCCTTTGATATTTGAGAAGTATTCCCTATAACCGTATATGTTATAGCCATACTTCATCATTACTCTTGAAAATAGGCTTAAAGATACGTCTATACCACTGCCTTGTTTTCCACCAGTCATCCAGGTTAATTCTGTCATTTAAAGATTCTTCCCAAGCCATCCTTTGAGCTGATCGGCTTGCATTGCGCCAACGATACTGGCTTTAACTTTTCCATTCTCTATAAGCAAAGTAGTTGGAATTGCTTCAACGCCGTATTTTGCAGCTATCTCTTGATTTTCATCTACATTTACTTTTACAAGCTTAAATTTGTCTTTCATTTCTTCAGCAGTCTTCTCTATTATTGGAGAATACCATCTGCAAGGCATACACCAAGGTGCCCACAAATCCACCAATACAGGTGTACTAGATTTTAGAACCAATTTTTCAAATTGTTCTTCGCCGTTTACTTCTTCCATTTTTTTATTTACCTCCAAAATATCTGTTATATAAACAATATAACAGTTGTTTTTATTATATTTAATGTTTTGTATTTTTAAATATAATGCGTACGATATTTATCCTAATTTTCTTACTATGAAACTGGAAAGTTCGCTAAAGGTTTTTGCAACTGGAACATTCGCTTTTTTAAATGCTGCCAACTTGCTTTTTGCGGTACCTGTATTACCAGATATTATAGCGCCAGCATGTCCCATCCTTTTCCCAGGAGGAGCATATATGCCATCTATAAAGGCAAAAACAGGTTTTTTAACGTTCTTTCTTATAAAATCAGCAGCTTTTTCCTCCTCGCTCCCTCCTATCTCTCCAACTATAACTATTCCTTTTGTCTGCTTGTCGTCTTCAAACAATTTTAAAACATCAATAAAGTCCATGCCGGGAACCTTGTCCCCTCCTATTCCCAAAACTGTGCTTTCTCCAAATCCTGTTTCAGTTATGACATCAACAATTTCATAAGTTAGTGTTCCGCTTCTTGAAACCACTCCTATAACTCCTCTTTTGAGTATACTATTAGGTATTATACCTAACTTTCCAATTCCGGGAGCGGCCAATCCTGGGCAATTCGGCCCTATTATTTTTACGCCTTTTAACTTCGCGTATTCATTTATTTTTAGCATATCTTGAAAAGGAACATGTTCCGTTATTATTGTAATTAACCTTATGCCTGCGTCAATAGCCTCTATAACAGAATCTTTCGTCATTGAAGCTGGCACAAAAACTACGGAAGCATTGGCACCAGTCTTTTTAACTGCACTGTCTACATCATCAAATACTCTTATCCCATTTACCCTCTGGCCTCCTTTGCCAGGAGTAACCCCTGCGACCACTTTTGTTCCGAAATCAACCATTGCTTTTGAATGAAACCTGCCTTGGTGACCTGTTATTCCTTGAATCAGTACTTTAGTTTCTTTATCAATTAGAATTGCCATAATTTGCTAGTTTTACCACCTCTTTTATTGCTTCTCCCATGTCAGTAAAGGCGACTATTCCATTCTTTCTCAAAAGTTCTTTTCCCTTCACTTCATTAAAGCCCTTTAACCTCACTACTATTTTGAAATTTATGTTAAGCTTATTTATTGCCTGTATAATGCCTTCTGCAACAGTATCTGCCTTTGTTACCCCTCCAAATATATTTATGAAAAGGACCTTAGGATTTGATTCCCTTACTAAATCTATAGCCTCAGCTACTCTTGCAGGATCGTCTGTACCCCCAAGATCTAAGAAATCGCCTGCCATCCCTCCTGCCAACTTTATCTGGTCAATTGTCGCCAAGGTTAAACCTGCTCCATTTGCTATTAAGCCAATATTCCCATTTAATCTAACAAAAGATATTCCTTTTTTCTTCGCTTTCATCTCTATATCGTCAGAAGAATATTCATCTCTTTTGTACTCTGGATGTCTAAATAACGAGTCGTCTTCAATAGAAACCTTAGAATCCAATGCGATCAATCCAGAATCTGTTACTGCTAGAGGATTTATTTCTACCAATTCGGCGTCTTTCTCCGTAAATATCTTCCACATCGAGCTTAGTATATTGTAAAATTCAGGCCTGTACTTTCCATCTAACCCAGTAAATTTAAAAGCCTGCCTCATCTGATAATCTAAAATGCCCACGAAGATGTCTAAATCTAAGCTTTTAATTCTGTTTTTTGGTATCTTTTCTATGTCAACGCCCCCTTCTGAAGAAACTAGCAGTATTGGTGATTTATTATTTCTGTCTAGAGTCAAAGCGACATACAGTTCTTTATTATGTTTTATTGCCTTTTCCACTAAAAAAGAAGTTGGTTTAAAACCATTAAAAGTAAGCGAACTAACTTTATTGAAAGCGATAATGAATTCTTCCCTTGTTTTAAATTTCAAGACTCCGCCGTTTATCCCTCTATGGCCGGTAGGCACCTGGGCTTTTATTACATCCTCTTCCTGAAAATTCTTAAAATCTTTAATGGAGTGTATTAATTGACCTGTTGGTACATCTATGCCAAAAGACTTGAACAATTTTTTACCCTCAAATTCAAGAAGGTTTACCATTAATTAATAAATAGGTCTTTTTATTAAAACATTATCTGCTAGATCAATATGCCGATTCATATAGTTTTTATATTTTGTAAAATTTATTTACTAGTAAGTCAAATAACTTTCAATTTAAACATATTTAATAATTGAAATTGAAGATTACTTATGTTAGATTCATCAGTGCTAAATTTTTTGATGCTGGGCACCGCAGGAGTCCTGCTTATCGGCTTTTTAGGCAGAGTATTGGGTAAAAAAACTACTATACCTTACATACTATGGCTTATGTTCTTTGGCCTTCTGCTTGGGCCTGTTCTTGGATTACTAAAAAGAAATTCATTGCTTTCTTATCTTCCCTTTATAATAAACATAATAATACTGCTTACACTTTTTAATGCGGGTTTAAGCATAAATCTTAGAAAAATAATACGCACAATATCCAGGGGATTGGCGCTGTCTTTAACAAACTTCACACTGTCTTTCATAGCAGTTTTCTTTATAACTTACTTTCTGCTCAACAACTTATTAGTTTCAGGCCTGCTAAGCTTAACTGTTGCTGGATTAAGCCTCTCTGTAGTATCAAGTTTCAGCAGAAGGAGCGGTACAGAAAAGGCAAGGAATCTTGTAGAATTAGAAGCGACAGTAGAAGAGCCATTAACAATAATATTTGTTTTGGTATTAGTGGGCGCAATAATATTAAATAACACTAGCATAAGCTTTGTTTCTGGGAGAGTGATCTCAGAATTTTCAATAGGTGCTGTAATTGGAGCGCTCATAGGCATGGCGTGGGTTCCTATGATGAGTTACCTACAAAGGAAAAGATATGATTATTCATACGTAGCTTCACTAGCTATAGCCTTTCTTCTGTATGTCTTCATAGGAGCGATAAATGGCAGCGGACCGATATCAGTATTAGTTTTCGGTATAATAATAGCAAATGGGGAGAATATATTTAGATCGCTAAAATATAGGCACAGCGTGTCTTTCAATATAAACAAAGAATCCAAATCTTTCAATGAACTAGTTACATTTCTAACTACTTCCTTCTTCTTTGTTTATTTTGGTGCCCTGGTGCTATTAAATGATTACTTAGGTTTTATATTTGGGATAGTAATAGCTTTGGCTCTTGTCATAACTAAATATGCCTCAACAAAGATTGTGTTATATAAATCTTCATATGAACCAAAAGACAAGGCCATAATAGGCTC
Organism: Candidatus Parvarchaeum sp.; assembly: GCA_049965555.1. Classification (GTDB taxonomy): domain Archaea; phylum Nanobdellota; class Nanobdellia; order Parvarchaeales; family Parvarchaeaceae; genus Parvarchaeum. The sequence continues at coordinate 4,987 of JBMFWF010000015.1, read as the reverse complement.
GATGGTATCAAGAGGGGCAGGAGCGGCGGTGGTTGCAGCACTTCCTTTAAGCTACGCTATACCTGGAACCGGGGCATTTATAGACATAGTGTTCGCAGTTATATTCGTGACAATATTCCTGAACAGCTTAATGATATCTGTTATAAATAAGCAAAAATACAAGGGGGAAAATAAAAATGTCTGATTCGACAACCTTTATATTACTTATATCGGCGCTCATAATATTTCTAGGTTACATAGGAGAACAGATATTCAAAAAAACGCATGTACCATCATTTCTTTTCCTTGTATTTATAGGATTCATATTGGGCCCTGTCTTAGGAGTGATACAAAAAGCTTCTTTGCTTCCTTTGCTTGGAGTCCTTGCAGAGATAACACTTATAATGGTTATATTTCACGGCGGATTAGACTTAAAAGCTAGAACATTGCTCAAGGATGGCTGGAGACCATTCGTTCAAGTCGCATTATATGTAAGCATAAGCATAGTATTAGTGACTTTACTATCTTATTTTGTGTTACATTTTGATTTAGTTATATCTTTGATCTTTGCTTCTATAGTTGGAGGCGAAACTACAACTGTTGTAATAATACCTTTATCAAGGCAATTAGAAGTAAAGGATAAAACGATAATGTTCTTAACTTTTGAAGCTGCTCTAAATTCAATAGTTTTAGTAGTATTGTTCTTAGCATTTGTTGGTTTGTATCAAAGCGGGAGTGCAAATATCTATTCTACTGTAGATTCTTTGGTTTCCTCATTCTCTATAGGGATATTTATTGGCTTAATACTTTCAGTGATCTGGATTTACCTCCTTAACTATCTTAAAAAACAAAATTATACCTACGTTTTGACTCTTGGCCTACTTTTCCTCACTTATGGGATTACGGACAAAGCTGGAGGAAGCGGATACTTGGCAGTTATAATTTTCGGCATAATTTTTGGGAATCATAAATTTATAAGCGAGTTATTCAGAAGAAAAATAAGAATGGATAAACTCGAAAAACAGATATTCAATTTCCAAGGAGAGATTACATTCATACTAAAAACATTCTTCTTTGTATTTCTAGGGTTGGTATTGAGCCTTTCATTTTCTAGCCTGTATTTCGGCTTAGCCGCTGGAGCCGCAATATTAGGTATTCTCCTATTTTCAAGGCTAATTGCAGTTTCAATATCAACATATAAATCGGACATGGTAAAAGATAAATTACCTATATTTATTTCACTGGCCCAAGGCCTAACTCCCGCCACATTAGCGACATTGGCATTAGAATATGGTATACCAAAAGCAAATACATTTCTGATACTTGTGACATATGTAATTATTCTAACAAATGTCGTTACCACTGTAGGTACATTCATAACTTTAAAAGGTAAAAAAGTAAAAACAAATGCAGCCGCAAATTAAAAGAAATTAATAGCTAAAAAACCATTAAATAAAATGGATAAATTTAGAGTAGAAAAAGATTACCTTGGGCCGGTAAAAGTACCTGACAATGCATATTGGGGAGTCCAAACACAAAGAGCATTGGATAATTTCCCAATTTCAGGAATAACTCCAATAAAAGAGTATACTTATGCTATAGTTTTAATAAAGAAAGCGGCGGCGATGGCAAATTCAGAGATAGGCCTTCTAGAAAAGAAAAAAGCAAATGCGATAGTATATGCATGCAATGAAATATTGAATGGAAAATTTGACGACCAATTTAGAGTGGATATTTACCAAGCAGGGGAAGGTACTTCAAATAACATGAATGTAAATGAAGTTATAGCAAACATCGCCATTGAAAAGCTTGGCAAAAAAAAAGGGGATTACTCAGTCATACACCCAAATGATGATGTAAATATGGGCCAGTCCTCAAATGATGTTATACCTACAGCTACAAAGATAGCCTGTTTGCAACTTTCAAACGAACTAATTAAGGCATTAGATGAACTAGAAAAATCATTTTCAAAAAAGGCAGCAGAGTTTGACAAAATAATAAAAAGCGGAAGGACACACTTAATGGACGCTGCGCCCATAAGATTAGGACAGGAATTCAAGGCATGGTCTGATTTAATAAAAGAGTCTATAAAGAGAATAGAAGAAGCAAACAAAGAAATCCAAAATATAAACTTGGGAGCGACTGCTGTAGGAACTGGGATAAACGCTGACCCTAGGTATGTAAAAAAAGCAATAATCTATCTTAGAAATTGGACTCGCCTTAAATTGAAACAAGCTAAAGATTTGCCGGCAGTTACAGAATCCCCCTCTGATTTATTTGCACTTTCAACAGCAATAACCGTTCTTTCTGCTGACTTGATAAAGATTGCCAATGACCTAAGATTAATGAATTCCGGGCCGATAACTGGCCTGGCGGAAATTGTTTTGCCTGCTGTTCAACCCGGCTCTTCAATAATGCCTGGCAAAGTCAATCCGAGCATGGCAGAAATGGTTGATATGGTGTGCTTCAGGGTCATGGGCGACAATAAGACCATAGAATTAGCAACACAGGCAGGGCAATTTGAATTAAATGTAATGGAGCCGATAATAAGTTACTGCATTTTACATGATTTGATAATTCTTAGAAATGCCTGCAAGGCATTCGCAGAAAAGGCAATAAATGACATAAAAGTCAATAAGGAAAGAATTGAAGAAATGGTCAATAAAACGCCCGGAGTGGGCTTGGCTTTAAACCCTTATATTGGATATGAAAAAAGCGCTGAGATAGTAAAAACTGCAATAAAAGAAAATAAAACAATAAAGCAGGTAGCGGAAGAGAAAAACGTGCTTGAAAAAGAAAAGCTTGAAAAAATATTTGATCCTTTCAATCTTACAACACCTAGAAGATTAAAAGGGAAAAAATAAAGCTTATTAGTCAATAGTGATATAAAAATAAATGATAGTATTCAGCTGTGCAATCGCAGGCTCGGACAGGATAAGCCTGGAAAGCAAAGCAGTGAAAATAGCTAAACAGCACGGCAAAAATCTAGAAATAATAAATTTTATAGATGAGATGGTCAAAGTCGCAAATAAAACGAACCCATATATAAATTCAAAGAACATTCCAAACTTGGACATAGAGAATATCAGATTACTCAAAGAGAATGCATTAAAAAATATAAAAATAATCATTGAAGAAAACAAGAAAAAAGACTATATAATCGATGGACACATGTCGTTTTGGTGGAGAGGAGGGCCTTTAAGCCTTATAAATTCGAAGGACATGCGTACACTAAACCCTGATTTTTTCATATCTGTTTTGAACGACCCCAGCAACGTCAATAAAAACCTTCAGAAGAAAAAATCATGGGAGGATAAAACAGTTGATGAATATGAAATAGCATTATGGTCCGAGCTTGAGCTATACACTGCCGATTTAATAAGCAATTCCATAAACAGAAAAAACTACGTTATTGGCTCAAAAGAGGATGCAAATACCCTTTATGAGCTGATTTACAGGCCAGACAAACCAAAAGCTTACATAAGTTATACAATAGAGCATAGAAAAAGTGGATATGAAGCTTTGGAGAAATTCATAAAGAAGATAAAGAAATATCTGATTGTTTTTAATCCTAAAGCAGTGGATATTGATGCCTACAAGGAAGATGCAAATGAAAGGATAAAAAACCTTATTTTTAACCAGACTGTTAGAAGAGATTTCCACTTAGTGGATCAAACAGATATTACTATTGTTTATCTATCTGATTTAGTTTATTCTAGCGGTGTAGATGGAGAAAGGATGCATGCACATTTTACTGGCAAGAAGGTTTTGCTTTATTTTCCCTTCGAAAAATATAGCCCGTTTACCCCTTATTTTGTTGATAACATGTTCAAATCTGAGGCCGATTTAATAAAGGAGATAAAAGAACTTTCGAAAAAATACAGATTAAAGCAGAAATAATTAATTTTTAATATTTCTATTTGATAATTTTAACTGACCTTAATATCTTCTTGTAAGTAGTATCCACAATTTCATAAAGCTTGTTGAAGTACTGGCTATCAAGTAAAACTGAATATATTATAAATGCTATTCCAACGCCTAAAATAACTCCTGCTATAACGTCTGTAGGGTAATGAACGCCGACATAAACCCTGCTATAAGATACTAAAGCAGCCTCAATTACCAAAGGTATCGAATATCTCTTTCTTAAAAATAGAAATGCAACTGCTGCGCCACCCGCGACTATCAAAGCATGTCCTGAAGGGAAAGAGGAATCGAAATCCTTTGGAACTAAAACATGATCTACAGAAGACAGCAAAGGATTTAGAAATGGCCTTGGCCTATAATAAACCGCCTTTAATGACAAACCAATGATTATAATGGCTATGAAAACTATGACCAGCATTACTGCTCCTTTTTTTGCCTTCTCATTGTTGAAAGCGCTTCCTAAAATCCACATTAAAGCCACTACAGGAACCCAAAAATATTCTCTTCCATAGATTGCAACCGCTGCAAACAATGGATCTAAGAAACTTACACTCCATTTTTCATTTATTAACTTAAAAACTGTTAAATCAAAGCCATTTGATATCTTAAAGTTTACAAACAAAAATATTACTGCAAAGATTATTACCAGCAATATCCCCGTAAATAGCAACTTCCTGTTAAGCATTATTATAGAAAAGCACGCGACTTTAAATTCTTTTCTGTATATTTTTACAAAAAAGTAATTCAAAATACAAGACAAATAAAATTATATACCGATAATCACTAAATCCAAGCCCCTGATTCGATTATCAAGAAAACCTGAAACAAATTTTAATAAAAAGTAATCATGTTTCAAAAATGATTTTATTATAGCTTAAACTAATCCTGTTGATGTTAACAATAATCTAAAAATAAGCTATTTAACATTTCCTTTACTATATTGATAATGCAAAATGACGACTCTTTTGTAGATGTGGATGTTGGCAGCATAATAGATGAATACCTCAATGAGGAGTCTAGGCCTAAAACAATAGGAGCTTATTACCCCAGTGAAATAGGTATGTGCATGCGAAGAAGCTAC
>JBMFWF010000014.1:0-14010 GCA_049965555.1 Candidatus Parvarchaeum sp. | reverse complement strand
CAGATACAAATGCATTGATATATCTAGTTAGATCTGGAAATTCTCAAGAGGTAAATCTTGGAGTACCAGTTGGTACCCAGATGGTCATGATGAGCACTTGGGAAAATTCTACGGGCGTGCTTGGAGAGATAAATTATTCTCATTTTGGGTATGCTACTGGGGGATTTACGGCAGAAACTTCACTCTATCCTTCTTTTGATTGGGGAGATAGAACAGTTGCAAATTCTAAAATGTATGCTCAGTACGTTAGAGTAAGAGCTTATCCTCCCAACGGAGTTATGCCTTCAATTAGCTTTGGCAGCGTTTCTTAGGTTTCTAATTTATAAAATACACGTAAATGCAGTATAAACATAAGAGTTTTGTCTAAGACAATTAAGATTAAATTAAGTGTTATTGGACAGAGAGAAATTAAAATATGTGGATAATCCCGTTATGGTAGAACCTGCCGGGATGAATATCCTAGCGAGGGCTACAAGCTATTAGGCTGAAAAGGGGAACTTAACGCTATGAGAAAGTTCAATTTCTCAATAATAGCTGTAAAATCATCGAATTGATTCATTAGAAGGCGTCACAATAACTTCTAATAATCTAATATAATTCTCTTCTGGAATAATAGAATATTCCAATAGCTATGAATATAACTAAATAAAGCAGCATTATAAGTACTGCTTCATTTAAGTAAGGGATGTAATAAAAGAAATAGTTCCCAGGGTTAACGTGCATTAAATACGGAGCGGCCATAACACTGCTGATTATCAATCCCCCATAAGGCAAAAAGAACCAAGGCTGCATTCCTATAAACTTTCCGAATATTGCAAAAACAAAAACTGCAAGGAAAGCGAAAGTTAGGCCAAAACTCAAAGGAGTACTTTTTTCTTTAGACATTGAACTTATGCCAGATACCATTGCAGTAAAAGAAAAAGCATAAAGGACAGCTAATCCATAGGATAAAAATGCCTGCGGCATGCTTATCTTATACATCAATAACCCCATTGTAAATCCAGACAGGTAAAGCACTGTTATCGGTAAGATAAGGACTAAAAAGGCTGCTAAAAGCCTCGATAAAAAGATTAATTTTCTATCTACCGGCTGTGACAGAATAAGCAATCCGGTTCTTTCTTTGAAATCCATGACCCCTATGCCTGCAGCTACATTAGTAGCAGCAATCCCTGCCATAAGCCATATCACTAAGCCGATGCTTTCAAAGAAATCGGTGCTGTTGAAAAGCGCCTTGATTGAAAGCAAACCTGTTAGTATAACTATTATAAATGAAAGGAAAGAAAAAGCTATGATTTGGCTTTTCGCCATCTTTAACTCTGTATTAAAGAATGCATAGAAAGGCCTATTTTTCATGTTTTACCACGCACCAGAGTTATATAGGCCTTCTCCAGCCCCTTTTCTCCCTTCCCTCTGCCGAACTTCTTTATTATGCTTTTTATAGAACCCCGGGCAATTATTTTTCCCTTATCTAAAAGGATGACGTAATCGCATAATTCCTTTACCTCGTCTAACAAATGTGAACTCAATATTATCAGCTTTGTTTTCTTCAGCTTTTTAAGCAGCTTTTTTATATCATACGATTCGGCAGGGTCCAATCCGCTTGTCGGTTCATCAAGTAGCAGGATATCAGTATCTGGAAGGAGAACTGCCGCTATTACAACTCTCTGCCTGTTCCCTTTAGAGAGCTGGCCGCATTTTTTATTAAGATCCTCTATCATTAACTCCTTTCTAAGCTCATCTATCCTTTTTTCAATTAGTTTTTCATCCAGGTCTCTGATTTTTCCGATGAATTTAAGAAATTCAAGTATAGTCATTTCATCATAAGGCTCAGGCTCATCGACCAATGCAGACACATTTCTAAGTGCACTTTTATAGTTTTTTATGCTTATTCCATTGATGAAAGCTTCTCCAGAGCTAGGTTTTATTAGATTAGCAAGTATCTTAAATGTAGTAGTCTTGCCCGCGCCGTTTGGGCCGAGATACCCTACTATGCCTTTTCCCTTTATGTCAAAGTTTATAGAATCCAATGCAAGGTCTTTTCCAAACTTCTTTGTAAGGTTAACTGCCTTTATCTCCATTCTTTTATCTAGTTTTTTGTAAAATTAATAGGTAATAAAAGGAAACAACAAAGTTAAAATGCATTTAATACCTGAAAACTAATTTATCAGTATGGTGAAATTAGTTGTAAAAAACCTTAGCAAGAGATATAAAGATAAGGAGAAAAAGAGTTCTTTGGCCTTGAATAAGGTTTCTTTAGATTTAGATATAAATGGGATATTTACATTGATAGGCAGGAATGGGGCAGGTAAAACTACCTTTATAAGAATAGTCTCTACTGAATTATTGCCAACAAGCGGGAATGTATACCTAGACGGAGTCGATGTAGTTAAAAATCCAAAAGGCATAAGAGACGAAATAGCTGTGATACCTCAAGAAGGGGAACTGATACCCTGGATGACAGCGAGAGAAAACATCTATGCGTATCTTTTATGGAGGGGGTTAAGCTTTAAAGAAGCGAAGGAAAGAACAAATGCTATCTTATCAAGGTTCAAATTAGAGGAATACGCTGATAAAATACCGAAGAAACTGTCCGGAGGAACAAAAAGAAAGGTTTTGGTTGCTTTGGTTATATCTTCTAATGCAAAAATAATCTTTTTAGATGAGCCTACAACCGGTTTGGATCCTATCTCAAGGAGAGAACTATGGAGCATTCTTAATGATTTGAAGAAGGAGCATCTAATAATAATGACAACCCACTACCTTGAAGAGGCTGAGGAGCTTTCTGACTATATAGCCATATTAAACAAGGGAAAGATTGTAAAAACAGGCACTATAAACGAGATAAGAGACGCAATAGGCTATCCGTATGCGATAAAGATATTCGGCTTTTTCGACAAGAAAATAAAATTAAAAGGAAAGGTCGTAAAGAAAAACGATGGTACAGTTCAAGTGTTCTCTAACGAAGCAGCGGCAAATAATCTTGCTAAAAAGCTAATAATATCGAGAGTAAAGTTCTCTATTAACCCTACTTCATTAGAAGATATATTCTACATGCTTGTAGGAGATATAAATAAGGAGGAGTGAAATGAAAACCAGCAAATTAAGCCAGCTTTCTGCTTCTGTATTGGCCAATGCAATCTACGCTATGAAGAATTTTCCTATAATGCTATTAAATGTTATGTTGGCGCCTTTTGGTTTACTTATAATAATATTTTTTGTAAGTCACGGTGCACTGCTTGATGCAGGCATACTTGGCAGCTTTATTCTAGTAATGGTAAATAATGGTATTTCTCTTCAGGGCGATTTGACACACCTGAGGAATGATATGAAGCTGCAGGATATGCTTGTTAGTTCCCCAGTTTCTCCTACAATATATATTATTGGTATAGCATTGTCTGAACTTGTTTTTTCTGTCCCTGACCTTTTAGTTCTTTCTATTTTGGCGATTATCTTTATACATATGTCTGCAATAACTGCTTTAACTTTAGCAGCAGTGATGCTTCTTACATTCATGTTCTCCATATCTTTGGGTTTTTTCATCTCTACGGTAAGCAGAGATGTTGTAGAGAGCTGGGCATTTATGGGCTTGATATCAATGGTCCTGTCCACTTTGCCGCCTGTTTACTATCCTGTGACATACATACCCCTGCCTTTCAGATACCTGGCTTACATTTCACCGACGACTTTTTCCGCAATAATAGCGCAGGGCAGCATAGGCTTTGTTAAGTTCTCTGGCTCGTTTGTATTAATGTCCTGGATTATCCTTATATCAGTCTCCATATTTTTGATAGTATTTGCAATAAAGCGCTCAAAATGGAGAGAGGAATGAATTATTTTAAATATCTTTGCTTCTAAAAATAATGCAGGAAGATAAATTTTCAATAAGAAACATGCTGAAAATAGGCATACCGACGCTTCTTTTTCTTCCGATAATACTAGTTATAGTATTGTTTACAGGCAGCTTGCTTTTATTGGATTACGTACATGTGTTTAGCGGAGCTTCTTGGACAGGTATGGATCTTTTCATGGGCCTTTTTTTCTCATTTGTGATGAAAGGCCTTGACAACGATGAAAGAGTTGAAGTATCTAAAAGGCTTACACCAATGATGCTTTTTTTCATGCCTTCCATCTCAGCGGTGACAATAACTGCAGGGATAATTCTTGCAATGGAAGAAGGCCTTTTTGTTCTCTCCTCTCCTATAATAATAGCAGTCCTGGTAATAGTTGGCATACTTACATTGCAGGGAATAGGCATATTCCTGCCTAATGAATTAAGGGTTTATCTTGAAATAAAGCATGGCGGTAAAGACAAAAATAAGATAGTAAGACTCACCATATTTAATTTGAAGCTTGCCTTCAGTCAGGTCATCTTCCAAATAGCGATAATAGTTCTTATGGCGCATCTTGCTACGGGGTTAGCGCTATGAAAATTGATTTCAAGCAGATTTACAGGTTTGGTGCAATATCTGCGGCGTTGCCACTTCTTTTTTTGCTAATAGTATACGCAATCAAAGATTACCTTTTGATAGACTACATACATGTTTTATCCGCTGCTTTGTGGCTTGGTTGTAATCTCTTTATGGGCTTTATATTCTACAATATAATACGGGATTTAGGCGATAGAGTGAAGATAGATATAACGGTAAGGTTGCTTCCTCTTACCTTGTTTTTCATACCATCGATAACCTTAACTACAGTAATAGCAGGCTATATTCTTGCTTTATACATAGGACTATTCTCGTACTCTGCTATTATTTATATACCAATAATAATAGTATCGACTATTCTTCTGTTGCTATCTTTCATCTACTACATTGGCGATTCCCTGCAGATAATAAGAATTTTAGGCCGTAAACAAAACATTAAAAGAGCAATAGAACTTTCCATAACGAACTTCAAAGTTGCATTTGTGCAATTGATACTGCAGGTTATAATAATAGGTTTTATGGCATATGTAGTAATAATACTATAATTTTTATTATGACTAAATAGTAAAATATTTATACTAGTGGGTTCATAATAATATATGAAAAAAAGACTTGATCAAACGCTTTCAGAAGTGTTCGTAAAACCGGAAAGAGGTTTAGATACTGAGCTTTTTGTATTTGATCAATTAGGCATACCGGAAGAAGAACAGAAAAAAGTTATGAAGAATTATCATCCAAAGGAAAGGTTCAAGATGATGAAAAAGGAATATAATCTGGCAAAGGAAACAATAGCAAAACCCCTTCGTTTAGGGGAGACAAAAGATGGCAAAGCATATTTCTTCGAGTATGTAAATGGAGATAATATAACAATGTGCACATACAAATTAAGAGCAGACAGAAATTTAGCTTATAAGGTATTTAACCAGCTTAAAGAAACAGTTGATGCATTGCATGATAACGGTTATGTTCATGGTGATTTAGTAGGCGGAAACAATGTAATGCTTACTTACGATAACAATATAAAGCTAATTGATTTCCTGTATATACCAAAAAATTTTGCTTATAAAGACTTATTTGTAAAATTAGACAATGATGCAGTGAATGCTCTGTCAAAATACATATTGGGCAGTAAAGCAAGTAAAGAGGTCAAATATGAGTAAGCTGGATAAGTTGTTAATTGATAAAAAAGAAATGTCTGCCGCTTCATTATTGCCGCTCTACTTGTCGACGCAACAGCAGGTAAACCAGATGTATTTTCAAGCAGAGGAGATGTTCTTGGCCCTTGCTGGGTTTGTGTCCTTAGCGGCGGGATATGCATTTATAAGTATTATAAATCCATAAGAAGAAGATATTAAAAACTTTCCATTTCCATAAGTATCCGTAAAGCATGTTCTTTTTTTGCTTTGCTTACCTTTAATAATGCAATTCCTTTTTTTGGTACTCCCCAGGCAATAAATGTACCTGTTTTAGAGAATGCTATACATAATGGCGCAGCTAAATCCTCTTCTCCTTCAACCTTTATTGCATTTTTCTCATTTTTTTGCCTATTTAATATTTTTATAATTGAAACAAGCAAATTCTTTGTTATTTTGCCCGGTGGATTTTTAACTTTTACTATCTTCTTGTAAGCTTTTTCTATAATATTTGAATCAATTCTCTTTCTTTCTGTTTTCCCATCAAATATCGCCAAATTGGGTATAATCCCGTTTTTTATTGCTGTTAAAGTGACCATATCGCCCACGCAGATTAAATAAAATTTTCTGTTTTTTATCTTTTCCAAAAATTCTTCACTATCTAATATTTTTTTGGGTTGCTTTGAAAGAATTTCTCTTGTGTTGTTTGTTATAGACAGATAATTTTTTATTTTGAGTATATTTCTGTCTTTAGGATATAGCTCTCTTATTCTCATATGGATTTATCCTTTTTGATTATTAAATACTATAAACATCTGATTTATGTGTGAAATGGAACAGAAATCTGATTTTATAGTGTTTGGCGGAGGTTGTTTTTGGTGCACAGAAGCAGTCTTCAAGCTTATAAATGGCGTACTAAGAACGACGCCGGGATATGCCGGCGGAACCGCCGAAAATCCCACTTATGAGGAGGTTTGCAGCGGTTCTACTGGCCATGCAGAAACATTATTAGTTGAATATGACCCTGGGATTGTAAAACTGAAAACGTTGCTTGACATATTTTTCGATATGCATGATCCTACTTCTGTAAATAGGCAGGGAAATGATGTAGGCAACCAATACAGGTCAATAATACTTTATACTTCCGATGCGCAAAAAAGGATAATAGACGAAAAGATAAATGAGATAAAAGGAAATTTCAGTAAGCCGATAGTGACAGAAGTAAAAAAACTTGAAAAGTTTTATGAAGCAGAGGATTATCACAAAGATTACTATGCTAAAAATCCAATAAACCCTTACTGCGCAATAGTTATAGGGCCAAAGATACACAAGATAAAGAAGAAGTACTCAGAATTTCTAAGAAAATAGATTAATTTTTGTTTTTAATCTTGTTTATAATTCTGTCTGTTATTAAAGGGGAACCTATAGCTATCACCTTCTTTTTATCCATGTCAATTATAGTAAAATGTCCGTGATTTACTCTTATTCCCCAAACCTCAAATTCATCTAGATCAAGGAAGTATCCGATTATGGCTTTTATTATATCTCCGTGGGAAACCAATATAAAATTCTTGTCTTTAGGTAAGTCTTTGACAATGCTTTCAACCCTGCTTATCATGCTCTCCCAACTTTCAAAGCCATTTGGGTATCCATTTAGTATTTCCTTTAAATGCCAGTTAAAGTCTGTTTGTATCTTATTTTCATTGGGGATGGGTTTGTTGTTGTAATTTCCCATCCGTCTCTCAGCTAATCTCGGATCTATCCGTATTTTTACTCCTGTGGCATGCGACACTATCTCTGCAGTTTCTCTTGCTCTTTGTATTGGGCTTGATATTATCTCTTTTATGTCATCAAGCTTTTTCAATTCTTCCGCCGATTTTATAAGGTATTCTTTTCCCTCTGCAGTTAAGGGGTATCCTTCAATATCATGGGTCAAATAACCCTTTCTATTCGATTCACTGAAGCCGTGCCTTATGATTATTAGAATCCCCATTTGATTTTATTTACTCCTTGTATGCTATATTTGGATATCATTTTTAATACAAATACTTTTAATAAATTTTGTAAAAACGATATTCCTCCCTGAATTCATCAAAAAGGATATCTGCCAGTATCGTTGCCTTCTTCCTTTCAATATTGAGTTCTTTCTCATTATTGCAGGGCTTCTGGGGCCGTAAATGTGAGTAAACCTGCTCGTCAAGCAGCCACTTGTTATCATTATCTGCTCTGTTGAATGCATTCAAGGCAAAATAAAACCTTTTCAATGAGTCTTTTAGATTAGCTTTAATATACTCCTCCTGTTTATAGTTTAACTTCTCTATCGAATAAGAATAATCCTCAAAACAGTATTGCTTTTTTAGAATTCCCACCCAGGGGTAAGGTAGTCCTGCTCCATTAACGTGGCCGGCGCATGAAGAATATGTAGGGACGCCTAATAAGTTTATGGCCTTTACCAGTGGCACTATTTCCTTATCTATGTCTTCCTCCGAATTTTTGATCAGTATATCATTGAGTGTTTTAGGCGGCCATTCTCTGAAGAATATATAAAGACCTTCCATATCTATATTTGATTGGGCCATTCTTTTAAAATTTGCTGTCACCTAAATTCAGAAAGTTAACTAACGGGTAAGCCATCTGTCATGTTTATTTAGGCTGAATATTGCATATAGCGCTGTAATGAACATAACTAATAGCATTATAGAACCATAAGACAAAAGCCTTAGTTTGTCTTTTTTCATTGTTTTTACTATGAGGTATATCATTATTAATCCAGACAGTATAGATACTATCTTTAAACCGGTATAAAATGCAGAAAATGACTGCAAAAACCTTGGAACGGAGAAAAGCGAATTCACAACTATACTTTCTGCAACCATTATGCCTCTCCTGAATATTATCCTTGCAAGCAATCCGCCTCGCAATATAAATTCCGCTAAAACAAGGAAAGGAAGCGTGTAGATATACAGCAGGAAAAAAGCGTATACAGGCCCGTTTCTGAACAGGCTTTTGTCTCTTAAGCTGTTTATGAAGTTTATGTACCCGGATCTTGACCACCTTATCGACTGTTTTACCAGGCTTTTAAAAGATTTTTGTCCTTTGGTAAAAACGACAACATTCTGGGCTATCTTGGTTTTGTATCCTAAGCTATTAACGTACTTTGTAATTGTTATGTCATCCCCTATAATCATTTTCTTTCCAAGAAATCGGGAATTTAGAAAGTCATCAGATGATACAAAATCCTTTATTATATCCGTTCTATAAACAGCACATTGGCCGCTTATTACCAGAACTCTATCAAAATATGACATAGCTTTGAAGGACAGCTGTCTTAGTCTTTGAAGCATTTCCGATGGGTAATATACAAATTTATCTCTTTCTTTTATGATTCTCACTTCAGCTCCCACGCCTGCAGTTTTATCATCAAATTTGCTGATTAGGTTCTCAGCTGCTTTTTTTGGCAGGATAGTGTCGCTGTCTAAAAACATTACATACCTGCTTTTTATTAGTTTTATGCCTGTTGCGAGTGCTCCTTTTTTGCCTGCATTCTTATTTAGGTAAATAAACTTTCCGCCACTACTTTCAGTTATCTCTTTGTATGGTGAATAACATCCATTTCCTATTACTATAAACTTAGTTTGCTGTTTTTTCACGGATTCAATGCATCTTTCAAACAGTTTTTTATCTTCATTATATACCGGTATAAGTATTGTAAGCGAATCCTTTGTGTCCTTATTCAATCCAGTTTTTTCCTTCTTTTTATGGAAATAAAATATGAATAAGATGTACAAAGAGGACGAAACAGAGATTATTATCGATATGTATATATATGCTAAATACAGGAAATGCGAATACCCCAACATATCATTCATCAACTTTTTAGCTATTTATACCTATAATCAAGCACACAAAGTGTTCTGTGAAAAATTTAATAAATGCCAATTGCATAAAGTAAGGATATGCCTGATGAACAGAAGGTTAAAATTCATTTTAAGAGAATACATATAGCAATTGCAATAGTTGCAGTTATCGCAGTGTTATCTGCATCGTTTTATCTTTTAAGTAATTATAACACTTCTATTTCAGTTAAAAACGGAGATAACGTAAGCGTGTATTATTCGCTTTGGCTTTCAAATGGAACGCTTTTGCAAAGCAATTTTAATTCAAAGACTTTCAGCTTTGTAGCCGGTTCTTCACAGGTAATTAAAGGATTTAGTAATGCAGTCATAGGCATGAAAGTCGGGCAGATAAAAAATGTTACATTGCAACCCAGTGAAGCATATGGATATGTTAATAATTCACTTATAGTAGCCGTTCCAAGGACCGATTTCGGCAATAGCTCAATAGCAGTAGGTGAGCAGGTATATACTAAGAACGGGGAAGCAGGAGTAATCACTGCTTTAAATTCCACAAACGTTACAGTCGATTTTAACTCGCCTTTAGCTGGCAAAACGCTCATTTTTGAGATAAAGGTGGTTAAAATTAATTAAATGGCATTCAAATTTAATCCCCTGATTATAATAGGTTTGGTTTTATTTATCATTGGATTAATACTTCCATTCATTGACATTCTTATAATAAAACATTATGGCAAAGCTGCAGAATCAATTGGAAGCATTATGCTATTTTTGAGTTTAGCTATATTCATAGTAGGGGTCATAATAACACTTATAGGCTTTCACCAGCAGAATAAGCAAACAATTAGCAAATAATAAAAAAAAGATAAGCTTTAATATTTATTTTTGTTGTATAAGTTATGGACGATTCAACAGGGGTGCAGACAAATCCAACAAGCATACAGTTAGGCCCTATGCCAAAAGGATCAAAGAAGCACAGATATGTGGCAATAGCAGCAATAATAGTATTAGCAGTTTTCTTGATATTCATCTTTGCATCTTACAGAGGCTATATCCCTTTTTTGAAGGTTTCAGCTGCAAGCAATCCATATTACAGCGTATCTAATTTCAACCAGCTAGCCTCAGTTTCATCTAAACTTTCAAATACCAGCGGTCCCTTCAATATGTCTTACAGTTTTCTTCTGAGTTTAGGCGCAAAATCAGGCTCTTCTGTTTTTTCATTTAATCTACCGATAAATGGTTACTTAGCGCATTATAAACCATATAATCGTGTAGCAGCAAATGTGGATTTAGGCACACTCGTAAAAGATATTGCAAGTTTAGGCATTGGCATAAATACATCATCTTTTCCTTCTGCTTTTAATACAATAAATCTAACATTGCTTTCAAATGTATCTTACGATACTTTATGTATTCCATTTTCAATGATTGCGTCAGCTGAAAAGGTTAATCTATCTGATTTAGGAGCGGCTTTAAATGACTCTGCGATAAACAGCGGTTCTTTAATGTGCTTCGTGTCTAAAACCAGTGGTTTAAAGAATTCCAGTTCTTTAGCAAATTTATCCTCAATTAATAATAGTCTAATGCAATATAGCAACTACTTGCAGGTCAAATTTTTGAAAGGAGAAACTTACAATGGAAATAGCTGTTCTCTTTTGAATATAAACACAACATCAGCATTTCAAAGCAAGTACAATGCTTCGATGGGCTTCAGTTTCTGTTTTTCAAATGTTTATGGGGTTCCGTTATATGGCAGTTTTATACTAAATCTAACAAAAGATTCTAGCACTATAATGAAAATTTTCAATTCATCTGCAAGTAACCTAAATGTGTCAAGCCTTGTGTTGTCAGCTACACTCAAGTCCTCTTTCAATCCAATACCCTCTTCTGCTTCAAGCTTGATATCTTTCCCTGTAGGTTCTTACACATTTAATGAAAATCAGTCTACTCAGGCTTTAGGTCAGCTAATTGGAATTTTAAGCGGCTTCAAGGGCTAGGGCACGCCTCTCCATCCAGTTCTACGTTATCAGCATTTTCTTCGACATGCTCAACATTGTTTTTTATTAATTAAGAAAAAAAGAACTTTAAATGTGGAAGATTCGGGCTAAAGATAATCGCTTAGTGAACAGAAAGATTATGTCTCTTACGAGCTGCTGATTTAATTGATCTTTTCTATCAAGTTTTTTTGTTCTTTTCCGCCTTCTATGGCATAAGAAAGATAGAGGAAGAACAAGCCAAAAATAAAGGGGTATATTATAGCCCCTATTATGCCATACTTTACATTGTTCGGCCCGGCTGCAAATGAATATGTGATTAAAAGTATAAAATTTGCAGAAAGAAGAAATATAAAGTAGTTTACAACGTTTTTGGATAATTTTATCCTATGCAAAGCAACCCCTTTATAAATTTTGAAATAATGCATGAATCTAAGGAGAGAAAAAAGCACAAAAAGACCGCTTATCAATGCAATCATTCCCTCTATTTCAAGTATCATATAAACCTCAGGAAAGCCTTAAACCACATTACTATCACATATGAAATCAAAAGATAAGAAATTAATCCTATAACTTGTGCCGCAAATACTAAATAGAGCATTTTGAATATCTCTCCTAACAGGTACATTGAAAAAACTGATATGAACAGTACAGTTGCGGTAATCAGCAAATAAATTTGTTTTGTTGATTTTTTAAGATCTAAAGCCCATATGAATATTGGGGCTCTGTCTTTCCTGTGTTTTCTAAGTATATAAATAAGTAATAAAGAAACAATTGAAATTGCAACAACGTTTACGATTTCAAACATCCCCCAAAATGCTTCAAATGAATAGTAAAAGCTCATTTAGTTTAAAGTCAGCGGTATAATAAAAAGACTTAAGTTTCGATTTCTGTAGTTATAGTAAATTTAATATACTATTAGCTCGTTTTAATTGAATCTTGTACGGGTTTCTGTACTGGATAAAATGGGTTTTTGAGGTGAATTAAATGGCAGAAGAAGTTAAAAAAGGGGATAAAATAAAGGTTGTATATACTGGTTACTTAGAAGATGGTTCGGTTTTTGATTCAAATGAAGGCAGAGATCTATTATCGTTTGAAGTCGGCGCTGGACAGGTAATAAAAGGTTTCGATGATGCTGTAGTAGGAATGAAAGTCGGAGAGAACAAGAGCATAACAATTAAACCGGAAGATGCATATGGTGAAAGGCATGAAGAGATGGTAATAAAAATTCCAAAGACTCAGTTTCAGGGCGAGGAAGTAAAAGAAGGCATGATGGTCAGTTCAAATAATGGGATGCAGGCAACAGTCGTTGCAGTTAACGAAAATGATGTAACATTGGACTTTAACTTTCCATTAGCAGGTAAAACATTAAAGTTTGATATAAAAATAGCAGCTATAAATTGAAGTTTTCATTTCATTGTTTTTATATTTTAATGCATATTACTATAAATATCCATAATTAATTATCTATTTATGTTTCCAATACTAGTTATAATACCCTTATTTGCGATGCTGATAGCTTTTATAGGCAACATGTCCGGCATCGGTGGCGGGGTATTGCTCGTACTTTTTTTTCTTTACTATATGGGTTTGAACTCGGTTTCTTCAAGCGGTTTAAGTCTTATAACTATTGCAACCAGTTCAATTGTGGGCTCTTATTCAAATATAAGACATGGATTCGTTAGTATGCATTTATTTAAGGTGCTTCTTTTAATGGGTGTAGTAGGCGTTTTTCTTGGTTCTCTAATAAGTTTTGTTGTCCCGACCGATATCTTTAAAGGAATCTTCGGTTTTATACCTCTCTCAATAGGAATCTTCTCTCTTGTATCAGTGATTAAGCAAAGAAAAATAAAAGATTATGCAAAACCTGGTAGAAAACTTGGAAAAGATGTTAGTCTTATAGGTTTAGTAGCCGGTATAATATCTGGATTTACAGGCATGGGAATCGGTGGAATAACTGGTACTTACATGATCGCAGTACGTAAAATGAATCCAAAGATAATATTCTCAACAATAATATTGGCTATGATAATAACCTCTATTTTTGGAGGACTTTTACATTTAGGTTCTCTTAGATTTTCAGGTAGTACTTTTGTCTATATCCCTCTTTTGGTGATTGGTGCAACAGTGGGTGCATTTATTGGAGCAAAGGTATCTGGAATAATAAAATCTAAGAATCTTCGTTTATTCCAATCATTAGTAATAGTATCTACCGGCATACTTGCGATTTCTATCTATATTTTTATTTGATATTTAAGCATACAAAATCATTATACCTAGCGATTGTTTATTATTTAATACTGCAGCTTTCTAATAATATTTAAATAGCATAAAAGTATCTAAAAAATATGCAGCTTGGGTTAAACGGCAAGAAAATAAGAGGGATATTTGCTGGTGGTTTGTCTGGTTGGATTCTAGATGCTTATGATTTAAGCGCAATGTTTCTTTTAGTTCCAGTTATAGCTACATTGTTTTTCCCAGCAGGCGATCTTATCCTAGCAATAATTGGTGCCTTTGCGATATACTTCATAAGCCTTGTCTTTAGGCCAGTTGGCGGGCTTATATTTGGCAGGTTTGCAGATAGAAAAGGAAGAAAATTAGC
>JBMFWF010000013.1:0-15155 GCA_049965555.1 Candidatus Parvarchaeum sp. | reverse complement strand
CTATTTACAAACATAAGTGCTACTACTAATGAAACAGAACAGAATGCAACAATAGGAACAATCGGGTTGATCTATAATTATACAGCCGCTACAACTTCAAACCCACAGACTATAACTCCAGTAGCAGGCAAGACTTATTCATTTAATGGATATAATCTTACCATTATTAACAATTCGGTAATGAATGTAACTAATCACACAGTCACTGGCACCGGAGCCAACAAATATTATATTGCTAAACATGTTACAGTACTTGATGCGAAGATAAGTGGTCCAGAAGCAACTGTAAATGGGTTTTCGGTAATTCCAGGATATGCTGGGTTATACGCATCAAATGGAACTTCAATGTCAACTGTTCCAGTAGACAATGGTTACTTAGGCAGCTTAAAGTTCAACGGTACTGAATTGGTTTATACAGATCCTTTGGGTGAGAACCAGATGGTTGGTATAACGGAAAATAAGTCGACGTTTGCAACTAACATTTCAACAGCTACAAAGAACACAACAGCAAACACCTGGGGTGATTTCGTATACGGAGTCAAGAAAGGTGATGCAAATATTGCTATACCAGTACAGAATTACACAGTAGCATTAGCAGGAGCGCAGACTATAATAGGTCAGCAGAACTACACCATTGGACAGACTGTTTCAGCAGGTAAACTATTAGGAATAAGCGGAGTTTCATCAGTAAACGCAGCACAGCTATTGAATAGCAACCCTAACATGGTAACTTTGGACAGCAACTTTACAGGATCCACAAACAACGTACCTGTAATCGTAATCGGCGGTCCAGCAATAAACACACTAGCAGACACATTGCTTAATTCCAGTGTACCAGTATACGGATCTAAGTTTACAAACTTAACAGGCGTCGGTGCAAATGAAGCATTGATTGAAATGTTCAACAACATAACTGCTTTCAACGACCAGCCGGCTCTATGGGTAGCAGGTTACAGCGGACAGGGAACTTTGGAAGCAGCTGAAGTATTGGCTTCATCTTTGATAGGGCAGCCAATAGTCAACTTGACAGGTAATAAGGTAATCCTTAGTACCTCTTCATCGACTTACAAGGGCGTTTCAATAGTAAGCTAAACGCTTTCGAAAACCTTACATAAAAAGGAATAGAAGGATTTTCCTTCTATTTTTTTATTTTTTTAACGTTTATAATTCTTTGATTCATTAGTATCTTGTGTAAACTATGAAAATAATAATAAAGAAAGAAGAAGTAAATAGAAAGAAGATAAATAAACAGTTCATTTTAGCAATAGCCTTTTTCATTGTAATAGTCGTTTTAGTCTATTTCATAGCGGTTTCATTGAACCATGTGTCGCAGAAACAGGATATCAGCAAGTTAAATGCGGAGGCAGCCGCTTACGGTCAGGAATTGACCAGGGAGATAGCATCTAATTCAAGTGCATGCTCACAAAATTATTCTTTTGTGAATTCTTCGAAAGCAAAACTGGCTTGCGGATCCGTCTTATACTGCTATTATTCTTCCTCCTGCCAATATTCCGGTCCGCAGTCGCAGAATTATGTAAGCTTCCTTTGCGATGCTTTCAAGCCAAATCAAGTCATAGCGACAGGCATGTGTTTTAAAGTCCAGCTGAGTTGAATAAAAATGGTGTCTTTAGAACAGATAGGCATAGAAAACCTTAAAACGTATGATTTGAAAGGAAGCCTGTTTCAGAGAGAGGAGGATTTCATAGTCCAGGAAGTAGAGGAAGACGGAAAAATATTGAGCATAGACAGGGATTTGCAGGATGAATTGCCAAAAGACAAAGACGATTATCTAGTTTTCACACTGGTTAAGCGCGGCATATCAACTCCAGAGGCTATAAAATTAATTTCAAGGCAGTTGCACATAAGCTTTAAGAGGATAGCTTGCAATGGAAATAAGGATAAAAGAGCCATAACTTCGCAAAGGCTAAGTATATTCAAGTTTGCAGCAGAAGCTTTAAAGCTAAATTCAGACAGGCTTTTCGTAAGAGACATAGCCTACAGCAGCCAACCTTGTAAGATTGGAAAACTTTATGGCAACCATTTTACCGTCATAGTCAAAGACTTTGAAACGAATGAAAATTTGGAAAAAATAAAAGAGGAAATCTCAAAGGGAATACCTAATTTCTACGGTCCGCAGAGATTTGGCTCATCTTCATTGAATATAGCTGTCTCAAAAAGCATAATAAATCAAGACTTCAAATCGGCTTTCTATGATTTAGTCCTTAAAGAGAGGGCGGAATCCGATTTGAATAAGCAAAAAAGAAAGCTTTTGAGGGAGGTATTCTCCGATTATGTTTTAGGAGGGCAGATAGACACTAAAACAGCAGAAGAAGCACTTTCTAATCTGCCGGGTTTTATGTTCTATGAGAAAGAAGCTCTGCACTACCTTCTCCAGCATAAAAACGATTATGCAGGCGCAATAAGGCTGATGCCGAAATACACAAGGTTAATGATTTTGCAGGCATATCAATATTATCTTTTCAATAAAACTTTAAGCAGGTTAACAAAGGAAAACTTAAGTTTAAATGCAGAAATACCCGCAGTAGGCTTTGATTTTGAGTTTAATGATGATCAAATAAGCAAAGTGTTGAAAACAGTTTTAGAGGAGGAAGGAATAAATGATTTGGAAAGATTCAGGATAAAAAGCATGCCGGAAGCAAGCCTAAAGACATTCAAACACCCTACCTTTTTCTTCCCGGAGAATTTTTCAATAGATGTAAAAGACAAGGAAGCAGTCTTTACATTTGATCTTAGAAAAGGGTCTTATGCAACCATACTTCTGATAAAGCTTTTCGGAGTAGACAATGTGTACAATACAAATAAAATCCCCGATGAAACCTTATTAAATAGGTAATTTATAATAAATAAAATATGCTATCAGCAAGTGATTTATTTACAGCTTCAATAGTTTTTGTTCTTTTAGTCTTATCCATATTCTGGATATTCTACTTCTTTGACATAAATCATGAGATAAAAAAAGAAGAGAAGAAGGAGTTGCAGATTAAAAGGCATCCAAGCGTGGCTGTTTTGATTCCAGCTATATATGAAGGCAGGAGGCTCAGGGAAACGATAGAAAACGTGAAGGAAAATGAATATCCAAATTATAAAATATATATAGTATTGAATAAATCTTCCACAGAAGAAACGGTTAGGGCAGCAAGAGCAAGAAATGTAAGTGTCATAAGAGCACCATTCGATGGAAAGGCGAGGGTCATGAACTATGCCATAAGAAATTTCATAAATGAGGATTACGTGCTCATATTAGATGCCGATACATTCATAGAAAAGGATTTGATAACAAGGTTAGTATACCATTTCAAAAGCAAAAAAGTAGCAGCGGTCGTTTCCTCTGTCAAGGTCTACAAGCCCAGGAAACTCGTGGAATATCTGCAGTACTATGAATATCTGCTGTCAATACTTGCAAGAAAGGCTTTGAGCAAGGTCGGAGGCTTAGTGATTATACATGGTGCAGGTTCCATGTTCGACACAAAGATATTAAAGAAGGTGGGCTGTTTTGATGATAACAACTATTCAGAGGACATGGAGATAGGGATGAGGCTGCTCACAGAGGGCTATAAAGTCGAAAGTTCAATCAAGGCAGTCTCATATACTGTTGTACCGAACACATTGAAGAAACTTTTCAAGCAAAGGGTGAGGTGGTTTTCCGGTTTCTTCTACAATGTCATAAAATACAGAAAAACGGCTTTGAATTCAAAGAGAAATGATATATGGAAGATTGCATTGCCATTCATGTTGGTATCAATTTTTCTAAGCTTCTTTGTAATAATCGGTTTGGTGTATACTACATTGATATTCCTTCTTCCAGCTTATGGGGTATTAACCAATACAAATCTTTCTTTCTTTATCAGCTACTTTTTACCCAGTCTGTCTTTTCTTTCCCTTGACACAAGAGTATTCCTAGAGATAGTCGGTGCGTGCATAGGAATATTCTCCATACTTTATTCACTTAGGACAATAGACCATAAGTTCAAGGCGATAAAAGACTTTTTTGGGATACTTGCATACATGACTTTTTACTCTTTTTTCCTGTCTTTTGTTTGGTTGTACAGTCTGTCAGCTCTTGGAAAATTCAAATCTGGTAAATTAATATGGCTTCCAAATATAAGCGATTGAGTCTATCTATAGCTGTAGCTTTCGCTGTAGTGCTCGTAGTCTTCTTGTTCGGCTATTTCTATGATTCTTCTAAGATATCCTACCTGTCTGCAAACTTGAATAACTATGAGCAGAGCGTGAACGAATTAGAGCTTGCCACTTTATTGACCACCACTAACAGCACTTTCTCCTGCAGTATATTAACCAACAATCTTTATAGTATAGCTCAGGAGATGCAATCTTTGGGCAGAGAATTGACCTCCTCCAACCTTGCCAATTCAATTGCGAATTACAATCAATTGAATGATCAGTACACATATGTAAGGATAGAATACTGGTTGCTTGCGAACAAGATAAACTCGATGTGCAAGGACAAATTCACTACTATAATGTTTGTTTATCCCGGTAGCGGCGGAACAAATAGCATAGTGGAGGGCGATGAGCTTTCTTTTTTATCCGCTAAAAACGATTCTTTGGTGGTAAGTGCTATAGACGGTAACTTGAATTTGTCAGTAGTGTCAATCTTGATGAAATCTTATAATCTAACGAATTCTTCTTTGCCTGCGATAATCATAGATGACAGATATGTCGAAACCGGCTATCTGAATACTTCGCAGATAAAGGATTACATTTGCAAGTACAGCAGATGCTTAAATTTTAGTTCTTAATATTTTTATGAAAAATAAGAAGGGGAAAAATAGGCTCAGCAAGGCATATAAATTTCTCAATAGGAACGACACTAAGGTAGAGATTATATCATTGTTATCTCTTATTGTATTCTCTTCCATAGTTTTCTACATTTTAAAAAATTGGGACATGGTCGTTAGGATACTTAATGCCAGGCACATGTTTTACAGTGGCTATTACTACGAACCCATGAGGGCAGTATTCGAGAGCTTTGTCATAGGGCTTTTCTCATTTATCTCAAAGCCATATGCAGTCTACCTTTTCATAGCCTTTGTATCATTAGTTTTCTTCCTTTCTGTTTGGTATTTTACGCGCGGATTTAAGCTTGATTTTGCCCTTCTTTTTATGTTTGTACTCTCTCCTTTTGTTCTTTACTATGGCATAAAAAATGGGTCTGATTTATTGGTAATAGCCTTCATAATATTTTACGCAGCAGCGATAATAAAGAAGAAGCCTATTTTTGCTGGCTTTTTCCTCGCTCTTGCTTTTTTGTCCAAGTCATACGCTTTAATATTCGCTCCATTGCTTCTTTTTCTATTGTGGGATAAAAAGAGAGCCGGCATAGTTAACTTTTTAATGTCGATAGCAATTGCATTCATTTCATTGATCCCTTACTTTATCTACAATCTAATGGAATATGGAAATTTGTTTTATTCGATTGCCATGTCATACTTGTATTTCCACATCTTCTCCTCATACATAAGCTTCAGCTTATCAATAAGCCATTTTGAAAGCATACCATTAGTTGGTTTCATAGAGATAGTTTTCCCGTTCACTCTTATCGTCTTATTTTATTTCAGGGATAAAAAGCAATTTTACTTAAAAATCATGAGAAATAAAAGGATTTATTCGATTTTATCAGCTGCAGTTTTTCTTTCTTTTTTAGTTTACTTCTCTACATCTAATTTAATGCGGATTACTGGTCTGTCTATATTTAGATTTATGCTCCCCTTGTCGATTTTTTCCTACATAATAGCTTTCTCTTTTATGCAGAAAAAAGACATGAAATTTGTATACCCTGTCTTTGCAATTTCTCTAATATTGGCTGTAATAATCCTGTATCTTTCTATTCCAAGCGCAATGCCTACTCATTCCATCAAAGCAGGTGTTTCTTTATTTAACTCTTTTTACAGTGGAAAGTGCACAGTGTCTTCAAATGAATGGGTATACCTGGACTATTCTGGTTTATATGCCGTTCCTCCGTTGTCGTATATCAATAATTACACAGGTACAATCCTCAATTTCGGCCCGGCAAACACAACTTTACCTTTGGTCAAAAGAGAAGGGGATATATATCTTTATGGTTATAAGAACTGCAGTTTTTACCCTTCAATAAATGAATCAAGGGTTTATGAGGTTATCCATGAAGAAAACATATCAACTAATCCCTGTTATTGGCTGTTTGGAATAAAACCAAGGATAATTCAATTTTATTCCGCATGCAATTCAATAAATTTTGGATTGCTTAAAGCCTTAAAATAATCAATTCTTCAATGAACAAGCCGAAAATTATAATTTACGTGTGAAAAATAAAAGCCGTAACTCACAGATATAGGCTTAATAATCTGCCTTAGAAAAAGTTAAAATTATAGCAGCATAATAAGAATTAGAAGGCAATAATGAAAAGAAAAAATGGGAAGGCATTGAAATTGCTTTTTGAAGCTATATGGCTTTATTCCACAGCTGTTTGGGCTTACATAGCGATTGAAAACCTAATCTATCCCTCCATGGTTTACAGTAGTGATTTCTCCTATTACATACCAATAAAAACAAATCTCTTAGCACTGATTAGCTTCGTTATTTCATTTTTATTCTACCTTCTCTGGAGATTTTACACATCTCAATAGGAGTTATAAGCCAACGAACTCATCATACAAGCGCCCAAAATAGCTAAGAAATGTCACTAACTTTCCAAGCGAATCTTTCCGAGAGGATGTAATTGAATAGGAATGCAATTAATATACCTATAAGGTTAGCAAGCAAGTACTCTATAAACAAAGAAAGATACAGTGCAATGGATACGTTTATAATTAATCCAGCAAGTGCCACTAGGTTATATTTTGGCAAAGCTTTTGTTAACTTGGCTCTTCTTTTAAATGTTAAATTGTGATTAAGTAAGAAATTTGTGATTATCGAAGTTTCTGCAGATATGATGAAAACTGCGTATAACGGCAGATAGGGGTGTAGCAAAAAAGCAACGCCCTCATTTACAGCTATTCCGCTTAATCCAACTAGACCAAATATCAGTAGTCGGTAATTGTTTAATCTAAATGCCTGCAGAATAAACTCTAGTATTGTTTTAAAATTCAGCTTGGATTCCCCGTATTTCCTGCCGCGGAATTCGTAATTTACTTTGTCAATTATAGCGTTTTCTTTGAGGTTAAATGCAATTTCAAGCATTATTTTATAGCCTATAGGCTTTAAATTTTTAATATTAACGGAAGACAGTTTAAATCCGAAAAATCCCGACATCGGATCTTGAATTTTATTTAATTGCGGAACCAAGGTCTTTGTGATAAATGCCGCTGTTTTTGACATTATCTTCCTATAGAAACGCATTTTTAGACCTGCTCTATTGCCATAGACAAAATCACAGCCGTTGAGCTTGCTGAAGAATTCCGGTAGCTTTTTAGGGTCATGCTGGAAATCGGCATCCATGACAACAACCTTTGCATCCTTTTCTTTTATCGATAAAATTCCATCTACGACTGCAGATGCCAATCCCCGTTTGCCTTTCCTTACTATGAGTTTCACGTTTTTGTATCTCTTGCAAAGTTCTTTAGTTCCATCAAGAGAGTTATCATCAACTATTATAACTTTGTATTTAGTAAGAAGCGGCAATAGCTCGTTTAGATTATCAAATTCCCCATATGTCGGTATTATAATGTAATTTTTCATCATGCTTTATCAATTTTGTTGGTTATATGTTTTTATAGTTTATATCTTATATGCAAGATCATGTTCATCAAGTTTTGTTATGTAAACACCTTCGTTTTCATGCTTGTATATTATTACCTTGCTTCCGACATGCTTGCTGCAATATCCTTTTAATCTCCCGGTCAGCTTTTCAGCCTGCTCTGGATAACAGCATATCCTTTCTATTGCCTTTTTGACCCTGTTAAAGTAATTCCTGTCTTTTCTGTACATCCTGTAGATTTCGCTTGCACTTTCATCGTTTAGCCTTAATGGGGTATAACCATTGCTTAAGATACTTTCAAGTTCCTGTCTTTTTTGAAAATTCATTATTTTTACTGATTAAAAGTAGTATAAATACTTATTCATAGCTCATTTATCTGTATTCTATGTTTTTCCGCTATATCTTTTAGGTCATTTACAACTAGCCGGATTTCATCATTAGTCAAAGTTTTTACAGTATTCTCTTTCTCTGCGAACGACTGGAAGAACTTGTCTTTGTTTACTCCAAGGCTGTCGTTTCTTTTTCTCGGTATTATATGGAAATGCAGGTGTTTAATGCTCTGCCCGGCATTCTCCCCCTTTTGCAGAAGGAAATCAAAGTCATTTGTTCCGCTGTATTTCAATGCTACGAATATTGCCTTGTTTGAAAAAGAGATAAAATCCTTTCTTTCGCTTTCATTCAATTCATTCATTTCTTTTACATGTCTTTTCGGTATTACAAGGCAGTGGCCTTTGGTAACAGGTCTTATATTGTATATGGCCACAAAGTTCTCATCTTCATAGAATTTTTCTATATTCAATGTAGATTCGTTGCAGAATGCGCATTCCATATTAGATTCTGTATTAGCTAACATTTATATATATCAAATCATAACATTTATATATATCAAATCATATATTTTACCTATATGAATAAAGCCATTCCAGCAGTCGCAGTTGTAATAGTTGTTTTGGTGATAGCGGCTGTTTTGCTTTATCATCCCAGCATAGTTTCGAAGACAGTAAGCACAACAGCTGCTGCGTCTGTTCCAATAGCGATGACAGACCCAGCAGAAGTGCCTGCGAATACAACCAGTTTGTACATTTCTTATTCCTCTTTTAAGATACTTTATTTCACTGCAAACGGCTCCGCTAATTCGGAAAGCGTGAATTCTACAGGCAGCATAAACCTCCTTTCTTTAGTGAACAGCTCACAGGTTTTAGCTTCTGCTAACCTTCCATTAAATTCAATGATTAAATCTATCCAGTTTTCAGTGGTTTCTGCCAATATAACCATAAATGGTACGACTTACGCGGTCAAGGTCCCAAGCCCGATAATCACAGCAAATGTTCCTGCTAACTTCAATAAAATAAACAGTTCTTCAAGTTTAATATTGGACTTTACACCGGCAGTAGTAACGGTTTACACTGCAAATTCTACACAATATATTTTAGTGCCTTCGCTCTTAGCTTTGTCAGCCACAGGTTTGACAAATAAAGCCGTTGGTTCAGTAGAGCACATACCTGCAAACATTAACAAATCCTTGTTTTCTGCAAGGCCAAATATAACAATAACTTCTGCAGTTTTACAGCAAATCGGTAATCTTACAAAGATATCTGTTACTGTAAAAGATAATTCAAATCAAAGTGTAATCCTCCAGCATTTAAGGCTAAATATGGTAAATGGCTTTAGGCTTTCAATGTTGAATTTCAGCGCAAATTTATCTGGAGATGCAATAGAAAGAATAAACCAGTACAGATCAGAGGTTGAAGATCAGGTTTCGAACATTAAATCGGAGATGCCTTCAATAATTGGAAATCTAAATAAATCACTTATTTCAAATCTAAGCAGTATAAACGCTAGCTTACGAAGTGGTTTTCCTAATCTTTCAATTAGCGGCAGTAACTTCATAAAAAAGAGATTTGATGATATAAAAGCAGCTGTTGATTCACAATTCAATAACGTAGAGAAGAAGATTCACCAAAACCTAGCTGCCGATGAAAACAGGTTCAATATTATGGACAGGATAACTGCCGGCAGGTCAATAAACTTCTTCATATCTTCAAATGCTACGCTCTTCCTTCCATTTTCAGGGTTCAAATTGTTTAATCTTCCAATAAATGTGAGTCCTACTAATATAAAGATGATAAACGCTACTAATATGAGCGTTAACTACAATTACGCAGGGCTTTCAAATGAAGTAGAGGATAACAGCAACTTTTCACTTCCTGTCAACTTCGGTTATAATTTGCCAGCTGGCGGTTCTGTAACGCTTACCTTTTCAGGAGAAATGAATTTAGGTGAAGGTTTATTGTCCATAGAGCTTATGCCGGGCACTCAGTACAGTCTTTATCTTCAAGGAACTGATGGTGCGCGTGCCTCCTATGCTGTAAACGCTACAAGTTAATGCCTCTACATAAAAAATTATAATATAGAGAATTTCCTTCTAAGAAAAAAGTATTTGTCGTTAATATTGCAAATAAATTCTAGTTTATATTCCCTTGTATTTTAAGATATAAATACCTTTAGATACAATAATTATTATGAAAGGGATAAAGGTTTACATTGACGATGACATAGATAAAAGCATAAGAAAAATCGCAATGGAAAGATTCGGCTATGGCAAAGGCTCTTTAAGCAAAGCGGTAGAAGCATCAATTGCGCAATGGATTGTTTCCATTAACTATATAGATAAAATCTTAAAAAACATAAAGGAAAAAGCGGAAAAAGATAAAAATATTATAGCAGTTTATTTATTTGGGAGTTACGTGAATGGAGATAAATACTTTGATGACATTGACATAGCCTTTCTGGTAAAAGATGAGACAAAATTTGACAAGAGTGTTTATAGAATATATGACAAGCTTGATATATCTGTAATGCAGGAACTGCCATTAAACATACAAATGCGGATATTTGAGAACGGAAAATTGATAGTAGTAAATCAGAATTCAGAATTATTGGATTATTATTTTAAATGCTTTGAAAAATGGGAGGACTTCAAGGACACTTTTTATGACATAATAGGGGTTGTGAAAAATGGATAATGAAAGAATATTGTATAGGCTTAAAGAATTAGAATATTATATGAGCTTGCTTGAAAAAATATTACCTTCAAATAGCAACGAGTATAAAAAATTGGATGAAATAAAAAAAGCGGCAATAGAGAGGTACTGCCAGTTAATAAGCGAAGCACAATTAGATATTTGTAAGGAAATTTACAAGAGCATGAATTTGCCCCCTCCAAATTCAAACGAGTCTATATTTCAAAGGCTCGAAGGAAAAATCGATTCTAAAACTTTATCAAAAATAATAAAATTAAGAGAAGTAAGAAATGAACTTGTACATGCATATTCAAGTTTTGATGATCTAAGGTTGTTCAATGCTTTGATTCCAAATGATTATATGTATGAGTTCATAAAGGAAATAAAGCGATTAATCCAATAATCCTTTTTCGGATTTTTATTCTGTGCTTCCTGTAATTTTCTATGATAAACTAGTTAATTCATTTGCATAGATATTACTGTAATGGAGGCAGGCCTTTCCTTTCCCTTATCTGTTTTACAACGCTTGGATAGATGTCCCTAGGCAATTTTCTAAATGTTTCTCCTGCGAGAGACCAAGAGCCTCTTCCTTCAGTAGCAGATCTAAGCTCATTTGTGAAGTTGAATGTAGAAGAAACCGGCATTTCTGCAGTTATCACCGCCTTGTTTCCGTCATCTTTTACATTATCGATTATGCTCCTTTTAGACTGTATCAAAGCGCTGACATTGCTTAAGTTTGCCATGGGCAAATCAACTCTTATTATCTGTATTGGCTCTAAAAGTATCGGATTAGCCTGTAAGACAGCATCTTTTATTGCATCCCTTACTGCCGGTATAACCTGAGCCGGGCCGCGGTGAATAGCGTCTTCATGCAAAACCATATCTGTTAATACAATCTTCACGCCGCGTACTTCTTCTCTTGCCTGCGGGCCTTCTTTCATGACTTCATTGAAAGCTTCTATGCACATCTCTATTACTTCACCAATGTGTATTATACCTCTTGTTCCATCTACAAGCATGTTATCTCCATATATAGCTGCTATTTTCTTTGCCTCCTCTCTTTCCATGCCTGCTTTTATCAGCAAATCTATGTTTTCAGGTGTAAAGGCCTTTATCTTTCCAGTCGGCATGCTTTCATCATTCAATGCCTCTATAACCTCCTGCGACAAAGGCTCGGCATATAAGTAGAAGCGGTTGTGCTTGTTTGGAGATTTGCCTTCTACAATCGGACTTTTAGTCGATATGCTTTCTTTGTAAACTACTATAGGCTGTGAACTGACTATGTCTATTCCGTATGTTCTTCTAAGCTTGTCTTCAACTATCTCAAGGTGCAAAGTACCCAATCCAGCTATTAAGTTCTCTCCTGTTTCATGGTTTATTGAAACCTTCAAAGCAATATCATAAATCTCCTGTTCCCTTAAAGCTTGTATAAGTTTAGGCAAGTCTTTTGGATTTTTAGGCTCTATTGCCTTTACAACGACAGGCTGCAGCGAATGCTTTATAGGTTCAAACGGAGTAGTGTCTTGTTTGTCAGCGGAACTCAAAGTTTCACCGGAAACTATGTTTTTAAGGCCGGCCATTCCTATCTGGTTTCCTGCCAAAGCGCTCTCTACTTGGAAACGTTGTGGCCCTTTCCATATATATATCTGCTGTACTTTATTGATCTGTTTGTTATTTACTAAATAGACATCCTGTCCTCTTACAATTTTCCCGGAAAATATCCTCCCTATTGCTATCTCACCAGCTTGCGGATCTATTTCTATGTTAGTAACTGAAATCATCAGCGGGCCATTCGGGTCGCAGGCCACTAATGCCTTCCCTACATCGCTGTCCAATTCGCCATGCCATACTATTGGTATCCTGTATTTCTGCGCTTCAACAGGGTTAGGCAAATGCTCTATAACCATATCAAGCAGTACTTTATGGACAGGGGTTTTCTTTGAAAGCTCTCTTATCTTTTCCTTGTCATTTGAGGTATACGTTTCGTAAACATCTTTGAACGACAAGCCCGTGTCCTTCATTCTCTTGAAAGACAATGCCCAGTTATCCCTTGAAGCTCCAAAAGCAACGGTATTGTCTTGTACAGAAACCTGCCATTTTCCTTTAACATCATCAGGTGCTAGATCATTGATAAAAGAATTGATCTGAGTTATAAGTTTAACCAAATGCTTCTGCATTTCTTCCGGTGAAAAACGCATCTCAGTTATAAGTCTGTCAATTTTATTAATATATAGTATAGGTTTTACCTTGTCTCTAAGCGCCTGCTTAAGAACCATTTCAGTCTGCGGCATTACTCCTTCAACGGAATCCATTACGACTATTGCACCGTCTATTGCCCTTATTGCACGGGTAACATGTCCGCCAAAATCTACGTGTCCAGGCGTGTCTATTAAATTGATAAGGTATTCATCGTTTTCGCTTCTCTCATAGACCATGTTAACATTAGAGGATTTAACGGTCATCTGCCTTTCCTGCTCTATCTTTTCAGAGTCTAGATAAAGCTGCTTCCCGGCTTTCTCTTCGGAAAGCATTCCGCAGCCTGCCAGTAAAGTATCGCATGTCGTAGTTTTACCATGGTCTACGTGCGCTATAACTCCTATGTTTCTGATGCGGTCCTGTTGGTTCATTAAACGCATCACTTTCTCTGTCAATGATTCTTTTTCAGGCATTTAAATTCACCTTTTGTTTTATCGTTATTTTTAGATTTTGTAACTTATACTATTTATACTTGCTGTTTTGTATGTCAAAGCCTTGGAAAGTACTTCTGCTTTACAGACTTTGCAAAATTGAGGTATTCGTTTGGCAAAAAAGAAAGAAAATAGCCTATTCCTTCATAAATCAATTTATTTATTAAATCCGCTTTTTCTTCCTCTACTTTAGCAAAGGAAATATTATAGCTATCCTTGAAGACTCTAGAGAAATACCTTTTTGCCCTTGGCATATGCAGTGTGTCTGTTACCACAATAATATCTGAAAAGCTTAAATAATGCATTGAATAATCTTCGTTTGTAAGATCAAAGGGATCATGCGCTTTCATGATTCGCAGCATTTCAAATGAGTTCACAGCATTGTCATATGTATTAAAGGACTTGTTCTCATACACGAACTCCTTGCCTTTAAGCATTTCCATTACAGTTTTATCAGAATGTATATCCTGCCCAGTTATCAAAAGAAGAGGGCTGTCTTTCTTCTCATACAGCTGGATCGCCTTTGCCAGCCTTTTTCTGAATCTTTGAATGCTTCCGCCCAGAATTATTATAGCAGTGGCGTCTTCTTCTTTCAAAATTTTCTCTAAATGCTGCATTTATTGAATAGAAAAGAATAATATATAAACTTTAAGGGGAAAAAAATGAAAATTTAAAAAATAAAAAACTCTTTATAAAAAAGGATCAGAAGAATTAAACCGTTTTAACGGTTGAATTGGCGGTAATGTTTATTTTATTAAAGAGATCTTACCTCTTCTTTTTTCCTTTTTTAGCTGCTTTTTTCTTTGTTGCCATGTTATATAAAATTCACTCATTATATAAATAATTTTTTGATTTTTTATTATTCTACAGAAATTTCTTCTTTCAAACCCAATTCAAAAAATATAAACATATATTAGATTAGTTGATTAACTTTCTATATATAGGATGCAGAGATAGCGAAGCCCGGTCAAACGTGCTGGCTTCAGGGGCCAGTGGCTTAGGCCTTCGGGGGTTCAAATCCCCCTCTCTGCATATGTCAGCTAAATTTTATAATTTATACTTTTTAATTACGATATTTCTGAGGCTCTTAATTTTTTTGATAAGCTCATCTGCCTCGTTAATAGACAGTTCTTTCCCATAATAATTTATTTTATTTCTTATCCTCCTTAAGCTATCAAATTCCTCTGCCTCAATACTATCTTTTAACTAATCCGCCAAGAATTCCCCTTTTTTAAGACGGGAGATGAAGGGCGGTAGGGAAAAGTATTTACCGAAGAAATGAGAAAACAAAAATATGCGTAATTACAAATTCAGGCTGTATCCAAACAAAGTAGTAGAGGCAGAATTGAATAAGCAGTTGGATTTATGCCGATGGACT
This sequence comes from Candidatus Parvarchaeum sp., assembly GCA_049965555.1. Lineage (GTDB taxonomy): Archaea > Nanobdellota > Nanobdellia > Parvarchaeales > Parvarchaeaceae > Parvarchaeum. The sequence continues at coordinate 350 of JBMFWF010000013.1, read as the reverse complement.
TATAATAAGCTTTTAGAAGAACTGAATAAAGCGAAAGAGAAGGGTATAAAACTAAAAAGACAGGATACACAAAAGCTTTTGGTAACGCTGAAAGATAATAAACCAGAATTGAAAAACGTCTACTCAAAGGCATTGCAGATGGTAAACTATCAGCTGTGGAATAACATTTATGCATTATCTGGAAGGAAGAAAAAAGGCTACAGAATAGGGAAGTTAAGGTTCAAGAACCAGGATAGCTTTAAGTCTATATTCTATAATCAAAGCGGATTTATAATAGGAAACAAGAAAATCATCCTTTCAAAAGCAGGGAAGATAAGGGCAGAATTTCACAGGGAAATAAAAGGAAATGT
>JBMFWF010000012.1:0-18202 GCA_049965555.1 Candidatus Parvarchaeum sp. | reverse complement strand
GCAGTTATCCTCTATTCAATGGGTATCTTCAACCCAAGTTCCAGCGTAACATTCACAAGCTCTGGTTTCTCACCGTTTACAGTCTCTTCTTCATTATGCAATAACCTAGGATACAAAATAGCAGTAATAGCAGGTCCAATACCAAACAATGCAAATTCATTGACAATAGACAAGGTTTATTTAACATCAGCAACAGGAGCAAATACCACTGCTGCAAGTTATACACTAACAAATCCAATAACATTGACAAGCGGCCAAACAGCCACTATCTTAATACCAAATGTAGCCTGTACATCGGCAGGAATCCATTACTCCCTGTCGGCAAGCATACAGTACAGCTATTCAACAACCGCCGGCAACGTAGTAACAAACACGACAGGGACAGTTGCAGGAACCTCAATACCTGGAAAGCCTTCTGTATTGACAAGCTATGAGCCTGTAACAATAACCAATACACAGAATTCAGCAACTCCTTCTCCTTTCCAGCAAATGCTTGTATTCAATTCAACAGATCCGGGCTGGACCAGTATATCGACAGGAAATTTCGGTCAAAATGTGGAGTTTTTCTATTACAACGGCACAGTAATTCCTTCTTGGTTAGAAAGCTACACGGCAGACAATGCAACCTGGTGGCTTAAGATAGCATCAGTCCCAGCAGGATCATCAGAAACAATTTATGTAGGCTTTGCTCCCACATCAACTAATCTATTCAATACAGCAAACGACGGCGAAGCTCCGCAGCTATCTGCAACATACGCGCAATATGATGATGGGGCCAATGTTTTCCAGGTTTATTACAATTTTGCAAGTGGAACAAGCATTTATCAATTTGCGTGGGTTTATTCTCCAAATTACAATGTTCAGAATACCTACAGTGTTCCAACGAGCACTATATCTTCAGATGTTTCAATTGATAATGGACTTGTGATAACAACAAATTCAACAGACATAATTATAGGTTACTTTACTGAATCAGGTTCAGGACTAGACCTTTCACATTATGGTATACTCGTGCAATGGAATAATTATAATAACGGCGGAACCATATATTATGGGATAAGTATTAATGCCGGAGTACCGGGTCCGACATTTGGTCAAATTGCAAATGAGAGCACTATAATCTCGGCACCCCCTCCTAGGGTATATGCACCTTATAATGGACAATTCTATTCTTATTTTTGGATGTCAAATGAAACTCTAAATACAACTTCTGATTCTTATGATGTAACTGGTAATTGGCTTATAAATGGTAAATTGTATCAAAATTATCTAGTAAACGAATTCGGAAACAGATTATCAGAAACTTGGGGATATGAGTTTGGTTATGCACAGGGTAATACAGATACTTACCCGTTACATGTTTATGCTCTTACTAATGCTGTAAACCAAATGCCTTTTGTTAGATTCGGAGGGGTTTCTTAATTTTATTAATAAGCTTATAGCAGACATTTTAATAAAGTTTGTTTTTAGTTAAAATAATTTAATATATAGCTTAAAAAGCATTATACTCTAATTAATCAAAGTTTCCAGCTTTCTTGCTTTCTTCTATAAGCTTTTTCTGCTGTTCATCGTCTTTTTTGAATCCTTCCTGGATTAGTTTTTCTCTTCTGCCGTCACTCATCTTTGCAAACAAGTTGCACCAGTCTCTTCCTGAAACGACTAGATTAAATTTGACAAGAGAAGGGTGTGCGCACTTCCCTCTCTCTAAAATATCTGCATTTAGCACATCGTTTGGTATAAAATATTTGCAAAGAAGACAGTTTTCGCTTTGCCAAGTTATATGTTTATTGTTTTCTTCCATTATTTGTAGTATGTTATATTTGCCAGATTTGCTTTATTTTCGTTGTTAATCTTATTTACCGCAGTGTTTATTACCTCTAGCAGGTCATCTTTGTATTTGTCTTCTTTTAATGAATAAACCCAACCATACAACTGTCTTGCTTGTTCTTTATCATACACAAATTTTTGCAGTTTTCCTTCAAAGCCCGTTTTAAATTTAAATCCAAAGTACATCTTTGGCCCAAGGAAGTTCTTCCTTACCTCATATTCTATGCCTTCTTTGATTGGGATCATCTTCCCTTCAAAGTACTCTTCTGAATGATAATTATCTTTTACTCTTAGAACTTTATAACCTAATTCAGAAAATGTAGCGTCGAGTACTTTCTCCAAGTCACTTGTTTTTACTGTTTCCTTGAAATCAGCGAATATCATTTTATTATATAAGATGCAGGAGTATTAAAAACTTTTTGTTAAAGCCGAAGCAAATCCCTCAAAATAAGGTAATATGCTATGAAGTTTTTGAACCTGCTCAACCCGGCATTGCTGTTTTTTGGAGTAAGACTATCTATAAATTTCATATCTTTTTGGTTTATCTTAAAATCAGCAGCAGCAATATTCTCTTGCATATGATTTGGATTGCTGGCCTTTGTCAATGGTATGACAATATCTTTTTGTATAAGCCATCTTAATAGCACCTGTTCAGCCGTCTTATTGTATTTTTTACCTATCTCCCCTACTCTTTCAATTATGTCTTTGTATTTTTTCTTGAATATTTTCCCGTGCGCAAATGGGCTGTAAGCTAAAAGCGTAATCTTCTCCTTTTTCATGTAATCAATTAAATTAATTTCAGGCATTCTTTCAATTAAGTTGTATTCAACCTGATTTGAAACTATCTCATATTTTGACATGGCTTCTTGAGCATTTCTCAATTCCATCTCATTAAAGTTGCTTACTCCTATGTACCTTATCTTGCCATCGTAAACTAGCTTTTCCATGGCTTTCATAGTTTCCTTTATGTTTATCCTGGGGTTTGGCCAGTGGAGCTGGTAAAGATCTATGCTCTTTACATCCAAGTTTTTAAGGCTTCTTTCGCATGCCTTTAAAACTTGGTCATATCTAAAGTGCGTTGCCCAGACTTTTGTAGCTATGAAAAGCCTTTTTCCCTTTATTATTCTACCGACAGTGTTTTCTGTTCCGTATATCTCTGCAGTGTCTATTAGGTTTACTCCCTTTTCTATAGCAAGGTTTATGGCCTTTTCATTCTCTTTTATGTCCTTGCTCAATTGCCATGTACCTATTCCTATAGCAGACAGCCTTTCCCTTGTGTTTCCCAACCTTTTGTATTCCATTAGTTATCTTGGATAAAATGCATTTTTGTATTCCTTTGATTTTATCAGATAAAGGTCATTTAATGCCTCTATTAGGTTTCTCCCCTTTCTTGCAAGTTCTTTTCCAAAGGTTTTTTCTATTCTTTTGTAGATGAATGCGGAAACGCCATAGAGAGAAGCAGACGACAAGAAAACTGAAATATAGACAGAAGGCTGTAGAGAGCTTCCAAGGTATGTGTATAACAGGGTGCCTGTCATCGTGCCTGCAATCCCCGCTTCCAGAGTGTTTTTAACAATGCCTTTCAGCGTTTCATACCTGTCAAACTGCTTTTCATCGAGTTCTATGTAGTGCTTTTCCTTTTCCCTGTAAATTAGTCTTTTGTATATATCCTTTAATCCTGTTTTCTTATCCGCAAGAAAGTTAACCTTCCTTTTCAGCTCTTTGTTTGTCTCTATCTCTTCTTTCTGTTCTTCGGAGGCTATCTCCAAGATTTTATTTAAGCTTATACAACTCATTAGAATATTAGATTAAATCGATTTAAATAATCCACCAAAAAGTCTCCTTTCGTAAGATGTGGGATGAAGGGCGGTAAGAAAAGTAAAAATATGGGAAAAATCAGATATTATATGTAAAAGGCAGGTCTCGGTGGAGGCTGAAAGTGCTACACCTACCCGAAAGGGGAAAGCTCTTTTGCACAAATTAGCTTCGTGCAATGTAAGACCGAAGGAGAATAAAATAGTTGCTCGGGAACCGGGCAGTATGCACGCAGAGGATAACAACCTTTTCCGAAGAAGCGTGAAGCTCCATGCGGAAGCTTGGGGTAGTTCACATATCTTGTAAAAGCAAAAATGTAATTATTAAATCTTAATAGCGCATATAAATATCATGATAAAGCCAGAAGATGTGCATTCTATACTAGGCAGGCACATCCTTGCAGACGGCTATGATTTCGTTCTCGATCTGGAAAAATCAAAGGGATCATGGCTTTACGATTCTTTGCATGATAAAAAACTATTGGACTTTTTTGGTTTCTTCGCAACTTCTACAATCGGGATGAACCATGACAAGATGTTTGAGCCATCATTTTTGAAGAAGCTGCAGAGGGCAGCGATAAACAAGCCAACAAACAGCGACGTTTATACTGTCGAAATGGCAGAGTTTGTAGACGCTTTGGATAGGATAGCCGCGCCTACTCACATGAAGCATTACTTCTTTATTGAAGGCGGCGCATTAGCAGTTGAAAATGCGCTTAAAACCGCAATAGATTGGAAGGTAAGGAAGAACTTTATGAATGGCCATAAGGAGGAGAAAGGACAGAAAATAATGCACCTTAAAGAGGCCTTTCATGGCAGATCAGGTTATACTCTTTCTCTTACTAACACCTTTGATCCGAACAAGATAAAGTACTTTCCCAAGTTCAATTGGCCCAGAATTACAAATCCAAAGATAACTTTTCCTTTGAATGAAGAGAACTTAAAGAAGGTGGAAGACCTTGAAAACAAAAGCCTTGAAGAGGCAGAAGAAGCTGTCAAGAAGGACAAAGACAATATAGCGGCCCTTATAATAGAACCGATACAGGCAGAGGGCGGAGACAATCACTTTAGAAAAGAGTATTTTCAGAGGCTTAGAAGATTCACAGATGAAAATGAAATGCTTTTCATAGTAGACGAGGTCCAGACCGGCATGGGCGCTACAGGCAAATGGTGGGCATATCAGCATTTTGATTTCAATCCCGATATACTTGTGTTTGGGAAGAAGCTGCAAGTCTGCGGTATAATGGTAAGCGATAGGATAGAGGACATCGAAGAGCATGTCTTCCATGTTCCCAGCAGGATAAATTCAACATGGGGAGGAAACCTTGCCGATATGGTGAGAGCTACGCGATATCTGGAAATAATAAAAGAGGATAATTTGGTAGAAAACGCAGAAATAAGAGGTAGAGAGCTTCTTAAAGGCATACAGGATCTGCAAGAAAAATATCCCGATAAGATATACAATGCGAGAGGCAGAGGCTTGATGGTGGCCTTTGATTTGAAGGACACTGCAGAGAGAGACAGGTTCATAGACAAGCTTTACAGGGAGAATGGTATGCTTGCCCTAAAGACAGGAGAAAAAGGGATTAGATTTAGACCTTCTCTTGCAATAAAGGAAGACGAGATCCTAGAGGGATTGAATAGGCTCGAAAAGACCGTTAAATCGATGTAAGTAAGGTTTACTCTAAACTAAAATCATTCCTATTTAGATAGTTATAATTGAAAAGCCCTCTTCTATTGATTTTGACATGTATTCTCCGGCAGGCAACAATTCCAAATGGCCCTTGAACTTGTCTTCAAGTTTGTTCTGCTGGGCTATGAACACACAGGCCTTTGGCTTGATCGCTTCCTTAACTTTGTCTATGTTTTCAATCAATTCTCCATGCTCTGCTATAAAGTTTTCTGCCGGCCCGAAAACAAGGAACCTTACTTCATCTCCTTTTTCTTTTCTTCTAGAAGCAAAGCCTACGGCCATGTTTATCTTTTCAGAGTCTGCACTTATAACAAAAAAGAACATCTTTGCCATTGTTTTTTGATAACTACAATAACTTAAATATCTTTTGCTTTTCTACCCTAACGTTCAGTTCATCTTGCTTTTTATTATTCTAGACAGCTTCTCAGAGAACTCTTCATAATGGTTTTTCAGTTTCAAAACTTTTACCTTTTTGTTTGAAAGCCTGATGTCAAAGGATTTGCCCGGGCTGACTTCGCTTATAACTATGCCGTCATAGCTGAGCACTCCTCTCCCTTTCTCTATTTCAACATGCAGTTTTTCATCTTTTCTCAGTATGACAGAATTAGTAAGCGGGTTCTCTATCGACAGAAAAGTAAGGCACAGCACGTCTTTATCCAGTATTATTGGGCCACCTGCAGTTCTATTGTATGCTGTAGAACCTATTGCGCTGGTTACCAAAAAGCCATCTCCGCTTAAAGTGTATTCATAAAGCCTGTTTCTTTTTTCCTTTTCATCATAATAAAGTTTAAAGTAAACCTCTTCCTGTATGTCCTTTAAAAGGATCTCATTCACTCCGTAATACTTGCTTTTATCATAACCAACCTCTATTTTTCTTCCAATTTCTTCTACTTTATAATTTTTGGACAGCAGGCTTTTAATTATAAAGTCAATGTCTTTAAGGCCAACATCTGCATAATACCCTGTGCTGTTCTTTTCATCGCTTCTTACCGGCAGAATGGGCCCATCAAATTCATTTGCTGCCTTTATGAAAGTACCGTCACCGCCTACGGCAATGCACACTCCTGCATCATCTGAAATATCGAATCTTCTATAAAGTTTCTTCAGCTCAGGGTAATTTTTCTTTGAGATTATCTTTATTTTCATTTCAATTAATGCCTCTTTTAGTTAAAATATCTTATAGGGGGAGAGGGCGGCAGGGTGTTTTTGTGCGCATTTTTCTGCATCATTTTCAGGACTTTCATTACTTTACTCTTTTTTATACCGGTTTGATTTGCTATCCTCTCAGCAGTCCTTATCTTCTTTTCGTTCATGGTATAAAGTATTCTGTCAATATCTTCGTAATGGATGTCAAGCTCGTTTTCTGCTGTCTGTCCCTTCCATAGCCTTGGAGAAGGCACCTTCTCAGCTATCTTTTCAAATATGCCCATATTCTCATTTTCCCCTATCCACAGAAGTATCTGCCTAACTTGCATCTTGTAAAGATGCTCTGGCACATTTATATCGACTCCTCCATCCCCATATTTTGTGTAATAACCTAAAGCATGTTCACTTCTGTCGTCAGTTCCCGCAACTAAAGCGTTTGATTCATTTGCTTCCTTGTACAAAAGAAGCATCCTCAGCCTTGCCTTTATGTTTGCCCTTGCAATCCTGTTCTTTTCTTCCTTTAATTCAGGATTTTCCCTTTCTATTGCCTTCATTATCGGTGAGATATCTATCGTCTTTGCACTAATCCCGATTGCCTTTGCAACTGCATATGCATCTTTTTCATCCTCTTCTGGATTTGAATCAGAAGGCATTATCACTCCAAGAACATTTTCCTTTCCAAGTGCTATTCTGCAGACGTAAGCTGTAAAAGTAGAATCACCTCCGCCCGATAACCCAATTACAGCTTTTTTGGTTTTAAGTGGTTTAAAGTAATCCTTTACCCATTTAACGGTGTACTCAACTGCGCTTTTTTCATTTATCCTTAATTCGCTTGGAATTTCCATATACACACAGAGTGTTATTTCAAACCAGTTTTCTCCATCTCAACTATCTTAGCAGAATAGTTGTTTTTCATGTACTCTATGGCATTTTCATGTTTTTCGTTGTTTGTGTCGGCGCATCCGTTTTCAACAATATTAATTTTGTAGCCTCTGAAGAATGCATCAGCAGCTGTATGCTGAACGCATATGCTTGTCACAAGTCCTGCAATGTAAACTTCCTTTATGCCGTTATTTTTTAACAGCTCATCAAGAACTGTATTGTAGAACCCGCTGTAAGTTCTCTTGTCGATCCTGTACATTTTATTTTGTGCTTCCTTGCCGATGATCTTATATTTTGCGTCAGTATTCGTTAATTTCAATAAATTTTTAGAAGGGAGCCAATCAACAATGTCACTGCTTTCAGTGCCTTTCATGCAGTGCTCCTCCCAGGGCCCGCCGTTTCTTTTCAGTTCAGGGTCATTGTTTTCATGCGCATCACAGCAGTATATTACAGGTATGTTGTTTTTATTAGCATACTCAACAAGCTGCTGTAGACTTCCCTTTATTTTTTCCACGTTTCTGCAGTACATGTTCTTGTCGTATCCCTCTTGGCCGAAGCCCTTTATCAAATCCACCAGCAATAAAGCTTTTTCCATATTACCTCCTTTTCAACTCTTTGTCAGCGATTCTTTAAATCATGTTTAGTGTGGGAAAAAATGGCACATGGACTAAAATAAGCTGCAAAAATTTCCCATTTAGATTCCTTAATAAGAAATGCCATTTCTTCTATAGTTATGGAAAAACTGAATTCACTTTTAATGAATGACTCTGAAATGCCGCTTTTTCTTGACTATTACGAGCTTACAAGCGGCCAGGCGAACTTCGATCATGGGAGAAACAATAAGATAACCGAGGTGTATTATTTCAGGAACATACCTGAAAACCTGGGCGGTTATATGGTTGCTACTGGTTTAGAGCAGGTAATCAGCTTCATAAAAAACTTTAAGCTAAGCAAAGAAGAGGCAGAGTGGCTGAAAGAAAGCTCAAACGGCGCATTAACAGACGATTTTCTAGATTACCTGCAGAACTTTAAGTTTAAAGGAAATGTGAATGCAGTGCCAGAAGGGACTGTCGTGTTTCCAAATGAGCCAATAATCACTGTGACCGGCAATTCAATAGAAGTGCAACTATTTGAAACTTATATCCTTTCTGTTATGAACTTCCAAACCATGGTGGCGACCAAGGCAGCCAGGATAGCATACGCTTCAAACGGCAAAGCCTTCCTTGATTTTGGCGCAAGAAGGGCACACGGAAGGGATGCGGCAATTTTAAGTTCAAGGGCCTCTTACATAGGAGGGGCGGCAGGGACAGCATTGGTATCTGCTGCAATGAAACTTGGTATACCATATTCAGGAACTATGCCACATAAGTTCGTTCAGGAAAGGGAAAGCGAACTTGAGGCCTTTAGGGAATACGCTGAATCGTTTCCAAATGACGCAGTTTTCCTCATAGACACATATGATACTTTGAAAGGGGCACAGAATGCCTGCATTGTTGGGAATGAGCTCAGAAGGAGAGGATACGACTTAAAAGGCGTCAGGATAGACGGCGGCGATCTGCTACAACTAAGCAGGCAGGTAAGGAGGATACTTGATGATAACGGCTTTTCAAACACAAAGATAATAGCAAGCAGCGATCTGGATGAATACCAGATAGATTACTTTGTAAAGAACAATGCTCCGATAGACATTTACGGTGTTGGGACAAGGCTGGACACTGCGGCAAACTATAATTCGATTTCAAAGAAAGGAGGCGTATCTGCTTTGGGGGGAGTTTACAAGCTTGTGGAAGAAGAGGAAAATGGAACATTTATTCCAAAGATAAAGATAAGCAGCAGCGATAAAACGACATTGCCTTTTAACAAGCAAATATACCGCAGGTTTGAAGATGGATTCATGCTTGATGATATAATAGACAGGCCTTCTAGCAATAAATACAAAGGATACCAGCAGCTTCTTGTGCCGGCAATAGAAGGCGGAAAGTTGGTTTACGATTTTCCATCGTTAAAGGAAATAAAAGAATACACAAAAAGACAGCTTTCATCCTTGCAGGAAAGATATCGGCGATTGGAGGACTTTGAACCATTCCCTGTTAGAATAGGAAAAGACATACTTGATGCAAGGAACAGGATAATGGAGGAAAAACTTAATTCTTGAGCCTGTAAATGCTGAACCTTGCATCTCTAAGCGTCTTATTTTCCTCTATAAGGCCCTTCTTTTTAAGGTAGAGGATGCCATGCCTAACCGTTCTTATCTGCAGTGCTGACAGGCTTATTATGTCCTTCTGTGTCAACGGCCCCTCATACTGCAAAAGCTTGAGTATGAACTTAGCAGAAGGCGGGGCATCATCTATTTTAGGCATGCTTAATTCCCTGCTTTTCATCTTCTCTATCGGTGTTTTCTTTATTTCATTTATCGTGATAAAATTGGCCGGCTGTTCATATTTCCTTATGGTTATCCTCTTACCTCTGAACTGGTAGCGGAATCTCCCATCTGATACGATATCTATCCCGCTCTTGGAATTCAGGTTATCTATTGTCACTAATGAATTTCCGTTTGCAATCATTGGCTTGTTTTGCTGCATTGAGGATAAAGGCGTTAATTCTATGATATCAGCATCATTCAGCACTACCGGCCCGCCAGAAGAGGAAGAGTAGCCAGTAGATCCAGTAGGCGTGGACACTATTATACCGTCCCCTTCATCATTGAACATTTTCTTTTTGTCAATATACAATGAATATGAAATCACTGATGCGCTCTTATTTGCAGTTATAACAAATTCATTCAATACTGGCGGAAGCGGTTTATCATCAACAAATGCTTCCAGCCTGTTCCTCTTTTCTATGCTGTACTTGCCGTCGTTTATTATTGTGAAAAGCCTTTTGAAGTCCTCTAGTGTTATTTCAGGAAGGAACTCATTCTCATATATTGAAACGCCCAGCACAGGAATATCCGATTTCATTTGTCTAAATGTTCTTAGTACGTTGAAGCTGCTGCCGAATGCTATTATCATGTCAAATCCTTTGAGGTCTTCAGCTTTGCCCTTCTTTTCCTTTTTTTCAATGGAGAACTTTGCTTTTCTTTCCTTCATGAATCTTATGAGTGAGGGCAGTGCCTTCCTGCTTTCGCTGTCGGAATAATCAATTGAAATATAAAATTTCATATATCTTTATTTAAGTATAGAAAAGCAATGTATATATATTAATTCAGATGCCCAACCTGTTGTCTATCTCTTCTATGTATGTTATGCCGTTTTCATTCAAGGAGCTTCTGTAATCAACAAGTTTTAATCCCATTCCACAAAGAAAGTTCTTAAGCTTAGAAAGCTTTTTCTCCCCTGTCCTGTCGTTATCGTAAAGCGGTATTATCTTATCTCTATGGTAAAGAATCAATTCATTGTATATTGTATTCTCATCCTTGTAAGAGACCTGGAGTATTGCATATCCAGGTATCCCGGCTTTTTTAAGGGCCTCTTTGTCCCTTTTTCCCTCAACCAATATGACAGAATCGTAGGAGTCTTTCTTAATAGACTCTATTATTTGCGCCAAGCCCTCCTTTACCACAGTTTTAATTGAAAATATGTCTTTAAAATGCCTTTTATTTGTATTACCTTTGTATTACTCTGCCTTTACTTGCGAAGCATGTATTTTGGCTCTGGCATATCTCTTATCCGCAGTATAATGGCTCTCACAAACGTCCCTACAAACCCTATTGTGAATGCTATTCCGTGCACTGCATAGTTGACATTCGGGGCCTTTGATATAAAGCTGCCTGGACTAAAGAATATCCAGAGGAAGAAAAACACGAAAACTATTAGGTTAATAAGGACGTATCCCTTGTCTTCTATTTTTGTAATACTGTCCTTTCCGCGCTCCCAATTCGGCAGCAGTATGTTTATTACGCTGAATGAAACGATTATGCCTATGAAAGCATAGACGACACCGGAAGGGCCGAATGAAATTATATTGTGATTGTATGCGATCTCTATCAAGTTCGCAGATATCCCTGAAACATACATGAATACAGCTGCGAAATTTGCTCTTCTGGGCCTTACATAATCTCTTGCAAATATCTCTATGGCCCACAGGAATACAAAGAAAACTACAAATGCTAATATGTTTGTCCATGAATCATATATGAAGATCGAAGTGAATGCACCCAAAGGCGTTGAATAAGAAGAGCATAGCTGTTCTACAGGGCAGTAAGGTAAAGCAGTGGGTTTTATGGAGTATATTATTATGCTTGGAAGAAACAGAACAAGGCCGGCGATTATAAGCCACTTGTAATCTTTTATGGCCTGCTTGTATATTCCATGATAGCTGGAAAATTCTCTTTTCAACATTTTACTTATATAAAAACAGGTTTTTAAAAATATTTCTTTATAGCATGCAAATAATTAGCATGCAAAAGCTTAGTAAGACAACAGCTTTTCCGATAGATGATATAACATTTAAAGTAGAGGATCTGCTTCTAAACGAGCCATTGAGGATAGCAAATGAATCCTATTCATCAAGCAAAACGGTTTTCGTAAGTGTAAAGGCAAAGGGGTTCGAGGGGATCGGTGAAGCAGCCCCGGACAAAGAAGTAACCAATGAGGACTCTTATTCAGTTTCCAGCTTCATAGAAAGAGCTGCAGAGGAGTTGAAAGGAAAGGATGCTCTAGACCTTAAAGGGATAAACAGAGAACTGGATGAAATGTCAAAAGGAGAGAATACCGCAAAGGCAGGGATAGACCTGGCTTTATATGATCTCGTGGGAAAGATCTTAAGGAAAAAGGCGGTTTCATTGTTAGGTGGAAAAGGAAAAGCAAAACCGATTTCTATGACGATAGGCATAGAAAGCGAAAAGCTTTCAGTAAAGCATTCTTTATTCTATAAAAAACAAGGATTTAAGGTTATAAAGGTCAAGGTCGGCCTTGATGTTGATAATGACTTAAAAAGAATAAAAAAGATAAGAGAGGCAGTGGGCAATTCAATCAAAATAGTCGCAGACGCCAATCAGGGGTATTCATTTCAAGAAGCACAGTTCTTCCTTGAAAATTCAAAGGAATTTAATCTGGGTTTTCTGGAGCAGCCTGTGAAATTCTCGGATCTTTACTCTCTAAAAAAATTAAATGAAGAAAGCACTGTACCGATAATGGCCGATGAGTCATTGAAGACAATCGAAGACCTGAATAAACTTGCGCGGATGAATGCGGTTTCAATGGTAAATATAAAGCTCATGAAAACAGGGGGAATAACAAAGGCCATGCAGATAGCGAAGGAAGCAAGGTCAAAAAACATAGGGATCATGGTAGGCTGCATGGAGGAAAGCAGGGTCGGCATAACGGCAGGAACGCATTTCGCGCTTTCTATAAAAGACATAGGGTTCTCTGATCTGGACTCCCACTTGACGCATAAAAACAGGTTTGTTTACAGCGGCTTGAAGACCATTAAAGGAAAAAACACAATAGGCAAAGGACACGGTTTTGGGCTGAAGCTGAAAGAAGGGCTTTTTGGCCTAAAGAAATAATTAGATTTAACTAATCCGCAGAGAATTCCCCTGACAGTAAGGAAAAGTAAAAATATAGGAAAAATCAGATATTATATGTAAAAGGCAGGTCTCGGTGGAGGCTGAAAGTGCTACACCTACCCGAAAGGGGAAAGCTCTTTTGCACAAATTAGCTTCGTGCAATGTAAGACCGAAGGAGAATAAAATAGTTGCTCGGGAACCGGGCAGTATGCACGCAGAGGATAACAACCTTTTCCGAAGAAGCGTGAAGCTCCATGCGGAAGCTTGGGGTAGTTCACATACTAATTCCTAGCATAACATATAATGCAAAGTCTCATGAATGCAGCGAGTAAAGTGAAGCAGGATTTACTCGCAGATATGCTTTCATGGACATATTCATTTAATCACCCTGCCTATAAGCTCATTGTCAAGACAAGGTAATCTGCCCAAACGTCTTGCGGGTTCATAAAAACAACTTCATACGTTTGGGCTGCTTAATCTATAAAATAAAACTTTTTTGTTTTTACTATAATCTATCAAAAAAATCTAAAAAAATGGAAGAATTCGAAGCAACGTTTGGAAATAAAGGTAAAGTGGAAAACAAGGCTGGAGACAGGGTTTTCAGCTACTTAAGATTCGAGACAATAAATCTCGAGCTTTTCATATGCACTGTTTTAGCTAGCCTTTTCGAAAGCTCTGCCGACAAACAGCTTTCTTTTACTTTTCAAGGAGTACTTTTTTTCCTTTTGTCTTTGGCTGCAAACGTATTGCTTATAGAATTGATCTTCCGGTTAATAAAGGTGGTTAAAAATGGAAAAATACGGAGATTTGGAAGAAATGCTTGAAGGCAGCAGCAATTTGAATAAAAAAGTGGAAGAAGCTTTCAGCAGTTTGCCTGCCGAAAACTGGATGCCATTGAAAATAAAAGCAAACTCCTTTCCTGTAAATCTAGAAAGTAAAAACAGCAAAGAAGTAAAAACGCTTTTAGTGTATGAAGTAAGGGACAGCATCGAACAAGATAACTTTTTCGGCAAGCTCTTCAAGGATGAAAACAATGTTTACCTCTCAAATGGAAAGGATTACAGCAGTGGAAAAACCAATATTTATATGTTCTTTGCCAGGAGGGAAGGCAATTCATATAAAAACATCGCATTTGCAGACTACACTACTAAAAAAGTAGTTTTCAACGGCTATGAAGTGGAGAAAATGAGTGCAAAGCAGCTTAGTAAGTTCGCATACGCCATTAATCAATATCTGTCAGGGAATTATAAGAACTTACAGGGCCGGACGGATGTTAATAATAAATAGAATGCCGTCTTAGCTTTTAAATGGAAAGCTCTGAAAGGAAGGAAAGTGCGAAAAACATAGGTTTTTCAACCTCTTACATGGACTTATCAATAGACCCGTTTGAGGATTTCTACAATTATGCCTGCGGCAAGTGGCGGTCAAGCACGCCGATACCAAAGGAGGAGGGAAGGTACGATTCCTTTATACAGCTTTCAAACAAGAACTTTGAGATTTTAAAAGCTATAGCCGAGTCATGCGCTTACAATAAACAGGAAAAAGGGACGGTAGAACAAAAGGTCGGCGATTTCTTCTTTTCTTTCATGGATACAAAAACCATAGAAAAGAAGGGCTTTTCACCAATAATGCCGCTTATGAAGATCGTCGATTCGATAAAGGATTTTGATGATGTAAACTCTGTTATAAAAGAATTAATGAAAGAGGGGATATCTTCGTTCTTTGATCTGTCTTCAGCAGAGGACAAGAAGGACAGCAGCATTTATTCATTTTACATAACGCAGGGAGGCATTTCTTTACCGGACAGGGACTACTACTTGAAAAAGGAGCACGCAAAGGCGGTATCTGACTTCAAGAATCACATCGTAAAGATGTTTAAGTTATATGGCGAGAAGGACGGCAAAGCCAGAGATTACTGCGATTCAATAATGAAAATAGAGAATTACCTTGCAGAAGCAAGCCGCAGTTCAGTCGAGCTAAGAGATGAGATAAAGAACTACAACAGGTTTAGCATTGAACAGATAAAGAAAAGGTTCAATGCAATCGATTTACTTGGAATATACTCTTCACTTGGAGGCAATCCAATATCATTTATGGTGGTGGGCCAGCCGGAATTCCTGGACAAAGTCAACATGATAAGAGCAAAATTCACAGTCGATGATGTTAAGGCATACCTCAAATGGCAGATAATAAACCATTCTGCTTCGCTTTTGCATTCAAAGGCTGAGAAAGAACATTTCGATTTCTTTGGCAGAAAATTGATGGGCAAAAAAGTGCAGGAGCCTAGGTGGAAAAGAGCAATAAAGTTAATAGATTTTTCGATAGGAGAAGCTCTGGGCAAGCTTTATGTCGAGCAGAACTTTAGCAGAGAGGCAAAGAGAAAGGCCGAGGAGCTTGTAAGTGATGTTAAAAGCATATTCATTGAAAGGCTTAAAGCAGTGAAATGGATGGGCCCAGCAACAAGGAAGAAGGCTCTTAAGAAGTTTTCCATGCTTAACGTTAAGATAGGCTACCCTGAGAAGTTCAGGGACTATTCAAAATTAGAGATAGAAAGAAACGATCTGTTCGGGAACGTGACAAGGTCGATAAAATTTGAAATAAACAGGCAGATAAAAAGAATAGGGAAAAAGGTCGATAAAAAGGAATGGCTGATGACTCCTTCAATGGTAAATGCTTATTATAACCCCAGCGGGAATGAATTGGCGTTTCCTGCGGGGATACTTCAGCCTCCGTTCTTTGATGCCAGCAAGGATGCTGCTGTGAATTACGGCGGAATAGGCGGAGTCATAGGCCATGAGATAACGCATGGCTACGATGACCAAGGAAGATTGTACGATGGAAATGGTAGAATGAAGGAGTGGTGGCTTCCCCAAGATACAAGGAAGTTCAATGCTCTTGCTAAAAAAGTAGCTGATTTCTACAGCAAATTTGAAATAATACCTGGAGTAAAGGTCAATGGGAAACTCACTTTGGGTGAAAACATTGCAGATCTTGGCGGGATAAGCATAGCATATGATGCTTTGCAGAGATATCTTAAAAGAAACCCCGCAGAAAACAAGAAAATAGACGGGTTTACTCCTGAGCAGAGGTTTTTCATAGCTTGGTCGCAGATATGGAAGAGCAATGTAAGGGATGAAACTGCAAAAATGTTTGCTATGATAGACCCGCATTCTCCCGAAAAGATAAGGGGTTTAGTTCCTGCGGTTACACATCCAAAGTTTGAAAGCACCTTCAAAGAAAAGAGCAAGCTTGGAAAATTGCCAGTTAAATATCCAAATCTAAACATGTGGTAATTATATTAACTAAAGAAGGGAAACTTGGAATCAGCAACTAAACAGGTTATCAGGCAGAAAGCCATAAAAGAAGGAAAGAATATAAGTTTTATGAGAAGTAATCTGTAAGATATGAAATACAATAAAAGTGGTGACTTAGAGAAAAATTTAGTAGTAAATAACTATTTATTTGATGGTGAAAAGATATTGCAAAGTTATAAGAATCTTTATGCAACAGATAGAAGACTTATACAAGTCAAGGGTTCTGGGTTTTTCGATTTTGCATATAAACATATCACTACTATAGAATACAAGCGATATCATAGGTAAAGTCCATATAATTCTATTTTTGCAGTTAATAACGAAAACCTATCAAAGGACAAAGCGTTATACAAGGGAATCCTACCAATCGGAAAGTTACCTTAATAGATAAATCGCAGAAACATGAGTATTTAATTCATTATCATCCAATAAATTCGGGATCATCAAAGAAGTAATAGACAAAAAAGAGGTTTTAGAACTTTTAGAAAAATTCAAGAAACTTAATTTGCATTATTTAAACTTTCCACTATCCCAAAAATTACAAATCTAAAGTTAGCCTTCTTAGAATATTAATCAGCTATATAGAGCTTCGCTTCACTAATTAGATTTAAACATTTTTTTAACTGTTTAGAATTAGCTACAAACTGTGATGGAAATGATGGCCCCGAGGAAAATTGGACCATGATATTTGATTTCCAAAAAAGATTTTTAACAAAGAATCTAAGAATAAAGTAACTCAAATAAAAATCCGTTCCCTACTTTATCTTCCATAGCCACCATTAACCTAAAAAAGCATAAAGGGAAACTGACTTTTATCGATTCTCCAATATCAATAATTCCTATAATAAGAATTTCAAAACAAAACTAAAAAATCAAATCAAAAACAATTGATCACTAACACCCTCAAATCATGGATGTTCAGTGTTACCGCCATCTTCTGACATATTTTATCACCTTTATCGTTATATAGAACATAAGTAATATTTAAACTTTTAAAAATCTTAGCTTTTAGCACTTCCTTGCTTTCAGGATTAGTTTATCTCTAGAAATAATTTTATGAAAAAAAAGTTTTTATGAATCGGCTACAATAAAAAGAAATGGAAAATACTAAAGGAATGAAAGTTTTTGACAGTCTTTTAAAACAAAACAAATTTTTTGCAATAATACCTATTATAATCTTCTCTGCTTACGCTTATCTTTTTATACATGACAATGTAGGCATAGCAGTCTTCTCTTCTTTTTATCCTTTATTTGACATCATCTGCTCATTTTTGCTCAGCTACACAATAAGCTTTATAATAGCAATAAATTATTACATAATAAAAGCAAGAAAGAACGGAAACAAAAGGAACACAGCCTTGGCAATATTCTTCAGTTTGCTTTCTACTCCTTTTTGCTGTAATGGTCCACAACCTTGTAAGCCCCGCCAGCAAATGTTGGTTCTTAGTAGTTTGTAGTCACAGTTAAATGGGCCTTTTTATCCCCAATTTTACGCCCTTCAGACCAAAGCAGATAGTCGATGTTGAGCGCATTTACCTGGTTTTCCGGTGTCCGCTTAGCGTTTATTCTGCCCTTTATTAGTTCCGCAGCATAGATCGTATTTGCTCTGAGTTCTACTTCCTGTTCGCTGTCCCGCTCTATCAAAACATTATTTTGTATTTTGTCCTCTAAATTACTGCTATAAGTCAATATCCCCAATGCATGCAGTATCTTTGGAAGCTCGTAATCGGCAAATACTGTAATTTCGTCCGCGTCCTCCTTTGAAAGCAACCTTTTATTATCCGATAGGAACCTTTCATAGATCATGGCAACGGCAAGTTGCGCCCGCTTGTTAAATATGATCTCATGTCCTTTGTATCGAGAGGAGTCCTTGAATGAAGGAAAATCGCTTATTATCCTGTCTATGATGCCGTTAGAGCCAAAAAGCCCCCTGCCATCTGAGAATAGATTCGAAACGTGGCCGGCATAACTGCCTTCTAGCCCCTGGCCGACTTCTCTTAGAATCCCCAGCCTCTCT
>JBMFWF010000011.1:2084-23651 GCA_049965555.1 Candidatus Parvarchaeum sp. | reverse complement strand
GCAGCTTCAACCTTTGCTGAAACACCGCCGACGGGAAGAACCTCTCCCCATATTGACAATGAACCGGTCATTGCAACAGATTGCTTTATAGGTATGTTAGTGAGAGCAGAGAGAATGCTAACTGCAACGCTTACGCTTGCACTGTCTCCCTCAACGCCTGAATAAGCCTGTAAAAACTGTATGTGTATATCATAATCTGTTAAAGGCTTGTTTGCATACAACTTAACGATTGCAGATACGTTCTTGACTGCTTCCTGCGCTATCTCTCCGAGTTTTCCGGTAGCTATTATCTCTCCAGATCCTTTCCTCATGCTTTTGGTAACTATGGCTTCAATTGGCAGCATCAATCCTGAATCAGAATTTTCTATTACAGCCAAACCATTTACCCTGCCTACCCTGGATCCACTTACTTGTATAACATCGTAGTCTTTCTTCTCCTTTATGTACCTTGCAGCAATCTGCTGCTCGAATGAACCTGCATAGTTCTTTGCTTTCAGCACATCATCCCTTGTTACAATTGAATGTTTGTTTTCTACAGCGATATCTCCCGCAACTCTTATCACTCCTCCCAATTCTCTTAACTTCAAAGTCAACGATTCTTTTCTATTTGATTTTCTTCTCGCTTCATTTAATATTTCAACCACTGCATCCCTTGAAAAAGGAGGTATTTTAGTGTCCTTGCTAATCTCCTGCGCGACAAACCTTGCTATCTTATCTCTATTCTCTATAGTATCAGGCATTGTTTCATTCATATAAATCTCGTAACCATAACCTCTTATTCTTGAACGCAAAGCGGGGCTCATCTCACTGAGTGTATTTGGGTTGCCAGCTCCCACAAGTATGAAATCGCATGGTACAGGATTGGTTTTTACCATCGCTCCTGCGCTTCTTTCGCTTCTTCCAGTAATGCTTAATTTCTTTTCCTGCATTGCAGTAAGCAATTGAATCTGGGTTTCCGGTGAAAGATTCGCTATTTCATCTATGAAAAGAACTCCTCCATTAGCTTTGTGTATATCGCCAAGAACCACCCTTTCATGCGCTGGAGTACCTAACCCTCCGGATTGGAATGGATCATGCTGAACATCTCCAAGTAATGCTCCTTCCTTTGCACCAGTTGCATCTATAAAAGGAGCGTACTTTGCACTCGAATTGTCTAGCAGTAATTTAGGCGTTGGAACATTGGCCTTTAATGAAGTCCTTCCAAGCCTATACATTAAAAGGACGAACAGGAAACCTATAAGCATTGTTATTATGAAAAGTGTGCCGGAGATTTGATTTGCAGCCGCAAGTATCGGATTTCTTTGATTGGAGACTAGAATACTAACAACATATGTAGCTATGAAGAAAGCCACTATAAAGCCCAAAAAGACTATCATGTTGTTGCCGCCGCCCAATGCGGACATGTTCCTGGCTTTCGCTTGATTGACTATCCTTTTTCCCTCGCCTGCAGGCACAGTCTTTATAGTAGGCTCATTTTCATCTTTTGGATTTGGGAATGCAAGTATGTCTACCAACTTCTCAGCAGGTAACAACTGAGATAAAGCCTGGCCCAGCATACTTTTACCTGTACCCGGTGCTCCGACTAAGAGAACATTTCTTCTTTGTATTGCTGCCTTCTTTATTATTTCAACAGCTGCCTCCTGACCGATTACTTGATCGACTATCTTCGGAGGTATCTTTATATCATCTGTAGTCTTAAAAGAGATACTGAAGTTATTATCCATAAACAATATTACTTTCTATTAAAACTTAAAGTTAAGCTTTTCCCAATTTAAAAGCTTATTCTGCTTCTGATGTTTCAGGTTCCGATTGTGAAGTCACTATGTTTGATATTATGAAGATATCCCCTATCGCTCTTACCAAGCTATGCTGTATTATCGCGCCTTTAGCTCCTTTTATCATTTTTGACAGGTTGGATGAAGAGCTGGCCCTTATTCTCCAGCTGACTATCCTGTTGTCTTGAAGAATCGCTTCTTCTATTTCTCCAAAGTAAGTTCCGTTGTCAGTGTATACCTTTAAACCGTAAGTTGAACCTATACTTTTTAATTTTAAAGCCATAATTTAAGTTAGTGTTTTTTAGCTTAAATAGTTTTAAATTATGGAAAGCTTTTTAAATGAATATCTTAAAATCTGTCGCAAACAACTTGTCCTTTAGAAGTATTATTGGGTTCAAGTCTATATCCTTTACATTGCTGTTTGCAGACATAAATTTATCCAATTTAAAGAGATATCCTATTAATTCGTTAAAAGTGCTTTCATTTGTAAATTCGCTTATTACTCTGCCTATCTTTGAAGTTTTTAATTCGTCTATATCCTGATCTGAAATCGGCGATAAAAGAAAAGTAGTTTCATTGAGTTCATTAGCGAATATTCCACCCAAGCCTACTGCGATCATTGGCCCAAACTGCGGATCCCTATGGGCGCCCACTAACACTTCCATTCTGTCCTCGCCGAATTTGCTAACATCTTCATAAATGCCAAATGCAGCCTTATTTATCTTCTGGTCCTTCGCTATCTTTGAAAGTTTAGTGAATGAATCCTCAAGTCCTTTCCTGTCTTTTATGCCAACTATAACAGCACCTACTTTGTTTTTATGGGCAAGAAAGTTTGATTCTATCTTTAAAACACAAGGATAGCCTATTTTTTCCACATTTTTATCCAGATCTTTGTAGGAAGTAAACTTTACCCCTTCTGCACTTTTTATTCCAATTGAATCAAAGATCTTCTTTGCATCCATCCCAAAAACATCCGTTTTTATTTTAAGGTCTCTGTATTTAGCCTTTTCTTTACTTATCATTTTAAATGTCTGCGCACGGTGTGAATAATATGTGAAAAGCCCTTTAATCATAAATACTGCCTCATTTGGATACTCATATATAGGCATATTTCTCTCAAGGAGGAACCTTCTTGCTTTTTCCACCCTTGCACCTCCCAGGAAAACAGAAAGAAATGGCACTGATGGATGTCTTAAGTGTGTCTCGTATATTTGTTTTGCTGTTTCTAATGGTTGAGACATCTCCTGCGGCGAAAATAGTATTATTATAGGTTTATTCATCTGCACCAGTATCTCCAAAGTATCTCTATACCTCTCAGGTGTTGCATCCCCGACCATATCAACAGGATTATGTATATTTGCCTCTTTAGGAAGGGCTTTAGCTAACTCATTCAAAAGCTTATCGTTGAACTTTGCAAGTTTCAAACCACTGCTGTATATATGATCAGTTGTGACTACTCCTGCTCCGCCAGCATTCGTTGCTATTATAACTTCATCTGAATTTACCTTTATGTTTGGAGCATCTCTCATGAAATTGAATAGGTCATCTATGTTTTCTACAGAAATCGCACCTATTCTTTTGAAGGCAAGCTCATAAGCTTTATAGTCACCTGCCATGGAACCCGTATGAGAAGAAACTGCTGTAGATGTAGACTTAAACTTTCCTCCTTTCAGTATCAACAGCGGCTTTTCCTGTGAAAACGACTGGCCTGCTTTTAGAAATTCTTTTCCATTGTTTAATCCTTCAAGATAAAGCGCTAAAACCTTCGTCTTTTCATCTGTCTTGAAGCTTTCTATGATATCTGCTTCGCTTATGTCTGTAGCATTGCCTATGCTTATTATCTTGCTGAAGCCGATGTTGTTTGTAGATGCATCATCGACTACCGCACTTAACAATGCACCGCTTTGTGATATGAAACCAGCATGGCCCTTTATTACCTTTGAATTCGGATCAAGGAATGTAGCATTGAAATTTGGATCAGTATTTATTATACCCAGGCAATTCGGCCCTATTATTCTTATCTTTGCCTTCGATAGAAACTTCTTTATTTCTTCCTCTCTTTTTGTTCCTTCTCCGCCTATTTCATTGAATCCGGCACTGAGTATAACTGCTAAAGGTATCTTTGCTTTTTCGCACTCTTTTAATATGCCTAAAACCATCTCTGCCGGAACTGCAATAACTGCTATGTCTATCTTTTCCTTTACATTAATTACTGATTTATAGGCTTTCAATCCCTGCAATTCATCGACAAAAGGATTTATTGGGAATATTTTACCTCGAAAAGTTATTATCAAGTTTTTTAGAACAGCGCTGCCGACTTTATTGGGATCTCTTGACGCACCGATTACTGCTATGCTTTCTGGTTCAAAAAACCTTTTAATATTCATATTATACTATGGAGGTTCTAAAATTTAAACGCTTATAAAGGGGATATTATATAAATTAATAACTATTACTAAATAGTTATTTCTTCCCAATACACTTCTTTATCCTCAACTGCCTTTTTAACTGCTTCTTCATTCTTATTTAATTTTGCATTGCCCGTTTTTATTTCTATGAATTTTATTTTTACTTTTCCCGTCTCGCTTAAATTTGAAAGCCCTTCAAATTTTATATAATCTACAGGATTGCCTAAAAATCTTAAATCCGATAGATCTCCCTCTTTTTGGTATAAAACCGGAAAAAGCTGCTCGCTTATCCTGCCCTTCAATATAGGCCTTTGCAGATTAACCGTCTTTTCAAGAGCTTTCTGCATCTCATATTTCTCCCACTGATCTATTTTCTTCTTTAGAAGGTATTTTAGTACAAAGAAAGAAATAATGGAAATTGTTATTAAGCCGGTCACTAATCCCCAAAAAAATGCGTATTCCATGCAAATTAATGTAATTCAAAGAATAAAAATGTCGGGGATGGGATTTGAACCCACGACCTCCGCCTCATGAGGGCGGCGTACTACCGCTGTACTACCCCGACTATTTTGATGTTTCAAAACTTATCATACAAAGATAATATAATAATTTTACCTCTTATAGCCGATATCTCTCAAAAATTTATGTCTTTTCTGTTTGTCTTCATCGTTTTCTACACCTAGAGGCTTTTTGCCATCTATAACTCCTATTATTGCCCTTCCTTCATCACCATCATCATAAACTATAACTTTCAACGGATTTGCAGTCGCTGCGTAGATATTCACAACTTCCATTACCTGTTTCAATCTATTCAAAACGTTTATCGGATATGCATTTTTCAACAAAACCACGAAAGAATGTCCAGCGCCTATCCTTTCAGCGATTTCAACGCTTTTCTTTATAAGCTCTTCATCATTGCCATCTTTTCTTATTAGCCGGTCGCCGGATGCTTCATTAAATGCTATTCCAAATCTTATCCCAGGAGAGGAGGTTATCAAAGCTTCATAAACATCCTCTAGGGTTTTTATAAAATGAGCTTGACCTACAATCACATTAGTTTCTTTAAGATCTTTTATTTCGATTTCTTTTATATTATTAATTTCCATAAATTATAATTAAGGAGTATATTTTAATGTTTTTAGAATGTAGTCAATCGCAGAGTAAGTTGTTTTATTCAGATTATTAGAATAAAAAGCGCCCAGAGAGTAGCCAATGTTATTTCCATCCGATATATAAGTTATTGATTTGCTTGGTGGTATAGAAAGTGAACCGTTTATGTATTCTATTCCTTCGACGCCGGGGAACCCAGCAAGCGTAATATTATTTAGTACATATGATTCATTGAAGATAAAGAGTCTACTAAGACTAATCATACTTATGTTACTAAGTATAGTTATAGAAATCTCCGAGAATGTTGTTACATTAGGCGTTGAGATTAATGAACCATTTGAATAAACTAAAGAGTTTACAAGATAAGTAGGCATAAGCAATGCACTAAAAGTTTGGTTAGATGCAGGATTATAATGATATTTAACCAATGTCCAATTCAAAGGATACTGAAAGTAAATGCCATCAAGATTAAATGACTTGTTTGCAGGCTCATTAAAATGAAAATGCATGTATAATGCAGCCAGAATAAAAATTACTATTATGACTAAAATTAAAAGGCCGTATTTTTTCATTGTATCCTCCCTAAAACTATAACACTTTTAATTATATTAACTATATCCATACCAAATCGCCTGTGTTTCACCACTTACTAAGCTACCAGATCCCGGATGAGGATATTCTGTCCAAGTTCCAATATCACTAACAGAGAATGTAGCACTGAAAGGAATCTTATTAGTTGAAGAAGAAGTAGTAGAAAAGAATATTGGATCGCTTGGACTTGGTTCACTCACTGAAGCACCTCCCCAAGTAACCGTCCATGACGAGCCCGAATCTACACTATGGTAGCTTGAAACATAAAACTCGGTAATACAGTTAAATGAAGGGGATATAGTAGATCCTGCCGTTACAGTAGAAACTGAATAACAGTTGATTCCGCTTGTCGTTATATAAGCAGAATAAGTGAAAGATCCGCCACCCGTGGTCAATTGAATATTCTTGCTTGTAGGATTACTAGCTGATTGTCCGCTATTGTCATCTATTACTTCCCAATTATACCCAGAATTCAATTCAGAATTATCGAATGTTGTTGTACAGGAGGTAGATGAACTGAAAGGTATAATTATGTCGGAGCCTGCCAGAACATTAGATGAGGAAGGATATGGAGAATAGGTAGTAGAACAATCTAGTGAAGAAGAGTGAATAGTAATACTGCTAACAGAATAAGAGTATGAAGGGATACTGTTACCAGAAACGGTCGTCTTGAAGATTATTTCATTCGGAGCTGTAGCAGTTTTCTGATTGTTATTATAAGTAACATACCATGTTTGACCTGAAGGTAAGTTGGTTTCGGAAAATGTAGTGGTACAAGAAGTCTCTGAAGAGAAATGTATGAATAATGAATTACCCGCATTGAAATTACCAGAAGAAGGAGAAGCAGTATAGCTAGTAGTGCAATGCGCAGATGAATTAGAAAAGGAAGATACAGAATAAGGCAATGAACCTGGACCAGTTGTAAAAGTTATAGTAGATATGGTGGCCGTCTTTGTAGTATCATTATAATCAACCTTCCATTCTTTATTAGTCGGTAAACCGCTTTCTGTAAATGTTGTTACACATGTGTCTGAACTAAGTGAAAACGTTACGCTTTCATTTGTTCCAGCCAGAAGATAACCTGAAGAAGGAGAAGGTTCATACACCTTTGTACATGCTGCCGAAGTCTTAACATCAGAAACATAAAATGAGAAATTGCCTTCGTATCCACCTTGATCACTAGTTATAAATTCTATAGCTGAATTGTTATTAGAGTTCGCGGAGCCACCAGAATTCGAGCTTGAGGGTTTTGGCATAGAAGTACTTCCTAGTATGTCGTTATAGGTAACATTCCAATTTAACCCTTTTGGTAAACCAATTTGTTTAAAGTAACTATAACAAGTTGTAACACCACTAAACTGTATATATGTTGTTGTACCTGAAGTTACACTTCCAAATGAAGGTGAAGGAGTATACGTAGTATAACAATCGGAAGTTTTGGACGTATTTGACAGAGTATATACTTTAAATGAGCTTTTACCAGTTGAGTAGAAGTATAACAAACTATTTGAAGAACTCCTATTTACCCCATTGTATTCCAAATACCATCTATATCCATTAGGTAAGCCTTTTTCAATGAATATCGTTTTGTTTGGCTGTTGTAATGTAAGTATTGAACCTGTGGAATAGTTTATTTGATAAACGGGAGTAGGAACAACTTGATAGCTTTTTGGTGATACCAATAGAGAGTAGCTTACATTCCATATCGTTGGAAGATTATATGCAAGATAATACTGCGAACTTATTGTATAAGTTTTATTTCCAGGTGTTTGATAAAGACAATTTACTATGTAGCCATATAACTGATTGTTTATCGGGTTGCACTGCTGATCCGAAGTAATATTAAAGTTCCATTTTCCACCATTATAAGTAGAAGTGAAAACTCTATTATCACCGTTTGAACAAGCGCTATTTAGATTAACGGCATTACCGACACTATCAAAGACAGAAACTGATGGCTGAGCTTCATTAGTAGAATTCCCTATGCTGTAGAATTGTAGTGAATGCAAACCTTCATTTAAAGTTCCCAATGAAAGGAAAACACCTTCTTTGTAACTAGCGGGAAGGGTTTTACCGGAGCAAAGCATTCCTTCGCCTAACTTAAATATACCGTCTCCGCTCACATTATATGGAGGAGCGCAATTACCAGATGTTCCTCCAGTGAACAAGCTTAAAGCATAATCAAGTATGCTGCCGTTAATAAAGCCAGGTACTCCACTTACTCCGAGAGAGGGATTCTGTAACATTAGTATGTTAAGCATATCATATGAATAAGCTGCCGAAATCGACAAAGCTTTACTTGGCAGGTTAGATTCTAATAGAGAAGTAGGCAATATATCAGTGAGTATATTGTTGGGTCCTTCTATCTGAGATTCTGATAAACCAGTAAAGTAGGCATCCTTTATTGAATTTTGCTGTTTGTTATTTGGAATTGAAATATTAACAGGATATTCATTTCCAATTACGCCTATCCCTATGCCTAAACTACTTGAATTGATGTATTGAAGCGCATATGATGAAGTTGTTGAATTTATTATAGGATCATGATAAGCAATACAATTATCCTGTACAGTTGGCTGCAAATACCCTGCTTTATTAAATGGATTGCAGCTGATTGCCTGTCCGCCAGTACCATTTCCATTTACCGTAGTTGTTTTAATAGTTGTATTTATCAAAGTAGTGTTTGTATAAGCACATTTTTGATTTGAGCTAATTGAATTAAGTATGCTTGGCAATGTCGTCTTTTGACTGCAAGCGGTTATAGTGCCAGTATACCCACTTTGACAGGAATAAAACTCCTGAAAATTATCTCCATTTTTCTTTAGAGTTATATTTGGATTTGCTGTTACAAAGGTATCTCTGCCTGCTTCGCAGCCTCCAACTTCTGCAATGCCTGCAGGATTTGTAGTTGATACTGGATTTACGGTTCCAGCCGTAGAATAAGGTTTCCAGTTCCAACCATTTAGTACATTATTGTTTATAACATTTGTTTCATTTCCGCATATAAAATCTGATATCAAACCGGTTTTTTCCGATTGTGAGCTATTAATATTAAGATTACTTATCGTTGTTACAGCAGAGGATACCTTAAAGGAACTATTGGAAATAGCAGAACATGTTGCAGTTATGTTATATGCAGTGGAGTTTATCTTTTTATAAGAAACATTTGCAGAGCACAAGCCTGAATTTTTATTATTAGGATAACTACATGATGATAGCTGGAATTTCGAAGTGTTTGAGGCATTTACCCTGCAATTAAATGAAGGTGAAAATGTAGAGGTAGGTGCATCTGTTGAATTCAGTATTATTTTTGAAACTGATACGCTTAATGAATTAGCTGATTTAGAAGCAATGTGATAATTAATGGCCCCATCAGTTGGAGCACAACTGTAGGATACACCGTTTAGTGTACCTATATAACAACCTCCTCCAAATGAAAGATTTCCATCGCTGCCAGTAGGAATTGCTTCTATACTATCATAAGAACCATTTGAGGGTATAACTGCAACAGCTTTTGTACAGGTACTATAACTTAGTATAGTACTGTTAGTAGGGCAACTATTTATAAAAACACCTCCATTTTTACTGTAAAGCATCTCTAAGCCAGAATTCTCTGCAGAATGATTCATAGTATAGTTTTCTGCGGTATTAGATGGATTATACTGTTCTTGTTTACCATTTAAATAAAAGACAGGGGAATCAGAGATAGAAAGGCCAGGATGAATTTGACAGGACTCATATAAAGTTCCTATCCCATTTGTATAATTTCCTGGTTGATATGCAAACCCGACTGATGAAGTAGAGTTCATATTATTAACTGAACTTGGAGAAAATTGATTAGTGAAGGAAGGTGTACCTCCATTGAAACAGTAGAGATCATTTGCTTGTATAGGAGAGGAAATTGACGAGATATTTATTGCAGTTATTTGGCTAGTATTTAAATCGGTAAGATTGGATGATATATAGGTGTAATTTATGCATTTAGTTAGTATGTTGTCAACAGTTGTTGCATTGTAGTATACAGGATTTAATGTGCTAATATTCACCTTGCTATATGCGTTATAGCCCACTTTTATTGCGGGTGGAACATAAAATGTATTATGATTACTGTCTTCAAGATATGAGAAATTTGAAATCAACTCATTCTGTACTTTGAAATTTATAGGAGAACCCTGAGCAGATATTAAATCAGTAATTACCGGAGAATTTCTATAAAAGCAGTAAGTACTTGTTATTGATTGGGAAGGGCTTGCAGTCTGATAAATTTTATTATTAGCGTAGTTTATATTTCCGAATCCTTTTTCGGGAAACTCTACGGTCTGCGAAGATGAATAGCTTACAGCAAAGCAATCCTCAACAGGTCCAGATGCAGTCTGAGCTATTGTAGCAGAGGATGTGGATACATTGTTAAATAGTAAATTACCCAGTACATTACCTCCTACAGAGAAAGAATCCAAACAAGGCCCAAAACCGGACTGACAGCTACTTATAAGGTTTGCATTGAATAAACTTGTAGACAAATGAACGTTGTATTGTGTACTGTTGTAACTTATCCAATTTGAACTATAAGGAATTGAAGGAGAATTGCTTTCAAATACAGAATATTTATTGCCGCTGTTTCCTATAAAGACATAATAACATGACTGTGAACTAGACGAAATTATTTGATAAGGAACTTCTGCATAGGGGTAAGGACCCTGAGTTATAACCCTTACATTATTACATCCTCCAAAATTATTTGAAAGTACAAATTGAATCGGTCCATTCATTATGCCTGTGTTAGGAATTGTAAGGTTATACTCTGCAATTGGAGAATCTTGTATGGCTGAAGGATTAGTGAATAAAAACTTTTTTGAATTTGAATTGTAATTTGCAGGCGAAATAAACGCTGCTTCAGGTATTAAGCTTCCATTGTTATTGTAGTCAAACGTTATTAATGCCTCAGATAGATTACAACCAGGATTATATTGAACTAACCCATTATAAATTGCCTTATCTGTTATTGTGCTGCAATCATTGCCATTATTTGAATTAGGCGTTATACTAAGGTCTTGTGCATTTACAGGAACGCCATTCAAACTAATTTTTAAAAGTCCTTTTCCAGTATTCCCACTTATATTTTGTATCGATAACCCAGATTGAATGTCTCCACTTCCTAAATAAGCGCCGTTAGACCGATTAATAAATACTGCTCTTAAATATGTAAAGTCACTGCTCAAATTGCACATGATAGTTCCATTCGGCAAGAAATATTCACCATTTCCTGTAGACGTGACTCCAAGATTACCTGTATTGTTATAGTTATTTACTATATTACAATTAAATGGAGTCCCATTTATGTTGTAAAGGTACAGCATTGAATTGTAAAGATGTCTGCTCAATGGTATAACTGAGAAAACCAAAGAAATTCCATTTTTAATTGTAGTATTTATAGGCAATGTTACTGTGAACAAACCATTTTTAGGCTTCGATAAAGTTTCATTACCCGCCATAAGAACGGTTCCACCGTAAGTTTCATTTGACATGTTTAAATTAGAATTATTGTACATATCGACGAAGAACGGCCCGTATGTAGATGAGATATTTACGTATGAATTATTTATAACAGCATTGTTCAAACAAGATGAAAGTGAAGAATTCGATTCAAAGGTTGCGTTAGCAGATGTTGATTCACTTACAGAACATTGAAGAGAACCTTTACTAAATAGTGAAAATGTAAATGATTTGTTCGAAAATGTTGAATAATTTACAAAAGTGTCAGTGCCTACTATTCTTAGTATAGATGGATCACTGACAATTGAATTTGAAAATAAGTTAAATGGAAGAGAACTATTTGGAAGATCAACTGGGAAGGAGGACACAGTTGAATTAAGTGAGTTGTAAAGGTCTGAAACACTGTTAAATACATTATTTTCGCTTCCGCTTCCGAAATACGTAAATGCTTCGTAGTTGAATATACCTGAAGTCTGATTGAGGGTAGGCTTTTCCAACTGAAATGATGCTAAAGAAGGAGAGTAATGCGGTAGATTATTATAATTTAATGCTACCTGATCGGAATAAGGCATGAATAAGATACCTGTCCAGCGGGTTATCAATACATTGCTTGCTTGCTTTGCATTTTCATTGTACAAACTATTGGATAAGGCATACTCTAAATTTGAAGGAGAAACTATCTGTTTAGACCAGAAAACCCCAAAGTCCTGTACATTATCGGGCGAAGCAAAACATGATATTGAAGAGCCTTTAAGCTGACTAAGGCCTAATTTGTAATCACCACTGCCATTTACAACAAAAATGGAAGGGTTTACTGTTACATTTAATGCATTTGAGGTAGAATTAACAGAACTTAAATTGATCGCTAAGTTATCAGTATATATTCCAACTCCACGTATTGGAGAATTGGTAAAATTAAAATTATAGCTAACTATATACTGCCATATAGGAGATACTACTCCTCCATTATTAGTTATTATCTCATTATTATGAATCATAGAAACATTCTCAGTAGAAGATGGAACCAAGGGATTTACCTGAACTGGTATTCCACTTGCTAATGAACTGCTAGGAGAGTTTGAGCCATCCCAGGTAACATTAAAGGTGTTCCCAAAGAAAACACTTAAATTATATTTTCCAGATAACAAGGCATTGAAAAGAGACATTGGAACTTGTAAAGTAAAGGTTGCTGTGCCGTTTGGCTGAATAACTGGAACATTAGAACTATCAGAATCAGAATGTACTAGGAAGGTATTAGCTGTTCTTATAACATTGTTCGGTACACCAGACCCCTGATCATAGATCCACATACCTAACAGAGAATTATTGAAAGGACCATTTTCATAGCTGTTAACTGATGAGAAAAGGGTTTCTATTGGTATTGGATTCAAAGGATGACCCTGGTCAAATACATACATATTTGTATCAAAATTATTATTATAATCTACTTGTATGACCCCTGTTGTGGCTGCCATAGAAGAAAGAAAACCTTGGTATAGCTGGTAATTTATACTTTGGCTGTTTTGGGAATTATAAAATATATTGCTTATATTATTGTTTCCGTATAAGGCAACAAGGTATGGATCTGTAATTTTTGTGTTTCCAACATTTTTGACAGTTATGACTAAATTAACTGAAGAAGACTTTGCATTAAATTCTGGACAATTAGTACTTATATTTTGAAGGAAAATTGTTGAATTAGCCTCAGGATTAGATGGATTTTTCTGTCCTTTGAAAAGACCGCAGTAATCTCCAGCATCGTTTGCTACGTATATTGAATTAATCCATGCATCTGTAACATTTTGTGCATGTATTCCAGTAGGAGTGCATTTTATATTATTCGCAAATATCCCATCTTCGAAATTTAAATACTGACTTGCAGTTTTACTAAAGCAGTTTGTATTGTTGAAAAATGCATTACATGTTCCAATTGCAGCTGTGTAGTTTTCAAATTCAGTTGGCGGTATTATCCTAGTGTAGCTTGGGGATGTGTAAACTCCGTTATTAGTATTAAAGCTTTCCCCATAAAAGCAAAAGCTATTTAACGCAGTTAATGTAAAATTATTCAGAGGAGAAGAAGCGGAATAACCAGGAGTAAAGGGTGTATCAAACAGCTGGTTATTTTTCAGGTTATTTGATAGCCACAACCTTTCATAGGAGATATTATTTATAGTTGCAGGATTTTCAAATGTGCAGCTACTTAATGTGTTATCAATACTAGAATTCCATGCACATATAGGGAATATCCCGTCGGTTCTAAACTTAAGATAGATACCATTACCGTAATTAGGGTAATAAGCGCCTTCTAAATCCGGAGATGTAAAAGTATCTGCACTCTGAGTAGTAAACAAATCCTGTCCATATCTCAAACAGGATCCATGTGGTCCGATTTCCGTACATTCAAGAGAACTTGATGAAACTGTTACAATTGACGAAACTCCTTTATTTGAAACGTACAGTTCGACCGGTGACGAATTACCACTGTCATAATATGACATTAATAAAGGAGTTAGAAAAGAGGTAGATACATTCAAATACTGCTCGTCTCCCTTGTTTCCATTTGGGAACTGAGCATAATCTACTGAGGGCATTGTATAATTAAAAGCAGGATTTATTGACTGGATCTGATACGCTAGAAGCGAATTAAACGAGTCTGCCCAAGGATCTCCACCCAAAGTGAGTATATATCCAAAGGCGTAATCTGCACCATAACCGTTTTCATTTGGAGAAGCTATGAACACAGAGGGAGTAAAACCACTTAAAGTCGATATATTATACAAAGTTCCAACAAAACCTGGATAATCAATGTAATTGTTTATAAAAGTAGAGCCACATGAAACTGCAGGTATTATTAGTGTACTCGTTGGTATACTGCCAGCTATATTTGTATAACCTGTAAATGAGTTATTTATAGCATATATATAATTGGGAAATGATGAATACGCGTGTATTGTTGAATCACTCCAATTTATAAAATTCTGATATGGAAATTCAGAAGACGGTAGTTGATAAACATTCTGTGAACTACCTGTAGCATTACTTGTTGCAGAATAAAGATTTGAATAGTTTATACCTCCGTTGTTTGGAAAGTTATTATCTTGTTGTGGAAAACCCAAGTATCCAACTAAATTAGTAAAGGTAGAATTCTCAGGACCGCCAGCGCATGAAAATAAAGTGAATAAGCTCCAGCACAAATGGGGAGCTATTATCTGATTTACTGCCGTGCATGAATAACTTCCCGAAGAAGAAACTACATTACCTGGATAGAATTTCTCATTGAACCAAAAATTAGTGTTTGGTGAAGAAGAGTAAGACACATATTCATTACTTGTTATTAAGCTAGAGGGATCAGAATTACCATAATTGGACACAGAATCTAATAATGGATTCGGAGTGCTTGTCGTAGTTATTGCTTGCAAACTGGAATTAGTGTTAACCCCCGGGTAATTGTTATTTGATAAAATAGTTACTCCTCTGTAAGCGATTAAAAGAGAGAATATGGTTATAAAGCATATCATTGAAACTTCAACAAGTGTTTTTAGTTTATCCATAATTCACGGCCAATTTGTGTAAGTTTCCTTTCCAGTTATAGTTAAACCAGGGTATAAAGTACTAAAATCATTATACAGTTCATTTATATTAAAGTTTGGTGGATAAGCGGAATATGTTCCATTAAGAAGAGTCAACTTAAAAGGGTTGACATTTATACATGCAAACTCCGTAGAATAAGAACTTAAAGTAGCATTATATATATAAGGAGGAACCGGCTCTGCGTTTGAAATATTTAGGCCTGCTTCTGAATAATAGGCATTGAAGTCATGCTGCCCTTTATTCGGATAAAGAAAAGTGAATAAATTACTTTTTGTATTTACTGAATAGAAGAATGGAAAAACAGAAGAGCCATTGTCAGAGAACTTTCCTGTATAAGGAGCTCCTTGACCATAAACTATGTACAGTTCATCAGGTACATTTTTCGTGAGATTAATCCACAGCAAACCCCCATTTTCTAAAGCAGTTTGATTCCACCAGTATAGCTGTAAAACGTTATTTGGGTAAACTCCGAAGATCTTTATATAACCTGGGATGAAATAAGCAAGGTTAAAATTGCTGTTTAGGTTAATTTGAAGCTGTAAACTATTAGTAAAAGAAGAGGAATTCAAAAGCAATTCATTGAAATAAGTATTATTGTCAGTTGTAAGACCAAAAGAAGAATTTAAAGAAGGGTTAAGCTCGGAAGCTGGAGCATACGCTAATTCATTTTCAACCGGTTTGTAAAACGGTAGATAATTACTCACAAAGGCGTAACTTATCAAATCAGAGGATGGCTTAGAATTCGTAGCTAACCCTAACAAATTAACATTTGAAGCAAGGGCAGAAGAGTTACTATAAAAGCTGCTCTGAAAATTCGAATTAAGGTATGTAGTAAGATTACAGCCATTACTGCCTATGCAGTAACGATTGAAGCTAAGCTCATTTTGTGTGTCAGGAGATATATAATTATTTGACCCTCCAAGCAGAGTAGCAGAGTCCGTTGCTATTGAGTAATTGTATATTCCATTAGGATTCTGTACAGAATTAAAAGAAGCGGAGATAACGCTGCCAGAAAGATAAGGTGTAGAGGAGAAGAATGCACTAATTCCGGCGTAAGGCCCTGTTGAATTGAAACCAACATTGAAACTGAAATTAATAGGGAGGTTCAAAGATCCATTGTATAATGCGAAAGTTTTGTTATAAAACGATAAATTTGCTGAATCGGCCCCGCCGCCATAGACAGAAACAAGCCTGTAATTGGTATTCTGTGAGGTCGTAAAGTTTTTGCTATCCAATACAAAGTAATCTGGGCAAGTATTGCTGCTTGTTATCCAGTTCTTGTAAGAGAAGCTTGATACTTTATAGTAGGGACAGAAATACTGCCCATTTGACAGTTTACGACAGTACTCTCCATTTGGAGCCGAACTCGTAGAATTTAAATATTCTTCCACAGTGGAATTTGAAGTCTGCAGACTGGCAATACAAGTATGATTTAAAAATAACTGAGATATAACTGGTGCACAGTTGATATAAGTAAAATTATTTGTTATGAGTGCCTCTGAAAACCCTGGATAACCTGTGTTATATGGCGATTTTTGTATGCCGCACGCTTCAGTAGGTTTTAAACTTAAATTATTTTGATAACCGAAATCTAATGATATAGGAATGCCGAGAACCTCCTCGGAAAAATTCCCATTTACAGGTAAACTTTTTACGGAATATGAATAATTCGATTTAACACTGTAATTACTAGCATTTACGCATGAGCTTATTTCACTTGCATTTATTGAAAGATTCAAGACATTTATATTGAAGTTAGTGCCCGAGAGAAAACTTAATTCTTGAGGCATCTGTTGTTGCAGTAAAGAAATAATATCCTGAGACAGTGTGGAAGACAATAAATTCCTACAATAAGCTAAATCAGAAGCATTTTGTTCGCAGTTGTAGATGTAAGTGCCGTAATAAGGCTCTTTTACCCTATTTAATTTATTTAAGAGGTAGCTTGCTCCTTGCGGAGAACCTAGCTGAAGAATCAATGCAGAATACCAGTCATACTTCGGTTTACCGTTTACAGATACTGTTTTAAGGTTTACAGCATTTATAGCATTTGATATATAATTGTCTATTTCATATTGAGCGAAACCCTCTATTTTCTGATTTCCTATTGGAAAGCTTTGATTTACAAACGCTATACCTAATTGCATTAATTCACTTAGGTAGTTACTCCCTGTTATAGAATTAGAAAGCGTAAGACAGTTCTGCAGATCATATTGACCCTCATTGTAATTTACACATACTTGCGGAGAATATAAAGGAAACAAGGAATATGAAACATAAAGATTCTGATTGTTAGGGAATAAAAGATTCTGTGTGCCTGAATTTTGTATGCTATTTATGATGTATTTGTAATAAACAAATTTAGGTTGTATTCCGAACATAACATAGTTCGCAGGTTTTATTGTGAATATTCCATTAGTATCAGACGTCACCGAAAAAGTGTAATTTGTGCCGTCAAACAAAAATCCCTTTGCTGAACCATTAAAAAGCTGTATTTTACTCGGTATCCCGTTCGCATTATCATAGGATATAACGCTGCTAAGGGAATATAGATTTTGATTTGGCATAGGTGTAAGATAAAATGAAGTAACCCCTGATATTGTATCTGTATAAATAATAGCTACATTCCCATTTGGAAATGTAACTAAGGTGTATTGGCTTGAAGGAGAAAGGCCTGACCCCTTAAAAAATGCACTTACTGAAACGGACTGGTCTATTACTCCAGAAACTACATCCTGCAAAGGCATAGAAGTAAATTCCATACCAGAAAGATTAAAGTTAATACCCAAAGGAACGTTACTGCTGATATAAGTGCAACCGCTTGAGGACCACTCGCATACCGAAAAAGTATTTGATGAAGTGTTATACTGAAATTGATATTTATTGCTTAGAAAAGGGGCAGAGAAATTGCTAAAAAATACAGTGTTTTTGCGTTCTGATAAATTAAGTACCAAGTTGGACTTTATATTCATATTTGATGAATTTATTATGGCAAATGAATTTTTATTTAAAAGCGTTTCAAGACCATATTCTATCAGATTATTGTTAGGAAGACATATTTGACCTGCCAAATTTCTCCAATAATAAACCTTTGGAACCGGAACAAAAGGTAAGGACTGGGATGTATTTATATAGCCACAGTCAAGGCTGCTAGGTTGTAGTGTAAGCCCGTCAAGAAGTTCAGCTTTCTGAAAATTAT
This sequence comes from Candidatus Parvarchaeum sp., assembly GCA_049965555.1. GTDB lineage: Archaea > Nanobdellota > Nanobdellia > Parvarchaeales > Parvarchaeaceae > Parvarchaeum. The sequence goes on along the minus strand of JBMFWF010000011.1, from coordinate 5,487 downwards.
AATTAGCTTCCTGCATTAGGTAGTCCTTTAATGCTAAAGTTTGATAAATGCTGTTTTGTGCAGTTATCTCTATCTTCGAGCTAAGGCCAACATTCCCTATGTAACCGAAAGCGTTAAGGACTATATATATTGTTGCTGCAACCATGCCCAGCACAACAATCATGTTTGCCTGTCCCTTAGTATTTAGCATTTAACTTATCACCCCATAAATAGTATAAGGTCTTGAAGGATCTGCAGGATTATAAACCTGCATACTACATTCCGAAGTTCCGGTAACGCCAGCAGGTATCTGATTCAAAAAGACCTGCATCCCAAGTGCTTTCAATGTAGCTGTTTCTTGTCCTGTCAGGACTTTAAAATTACTAAGCGAGAAACCTGAGAAATAGCCGATAAAATCACTATAAAGAGAAGAAGAATTGTAAAGGTATGTTTGAATGTAATTATAATTAGGATTACAAGCGCCACTGCAATTCGTCGATAAATATTGCTCTTTATTTGAACTTGCAACAGAATACTGACCTGAATTAGACAATGCTAATTGAGACAAAGTAAATGCATTATGAACGTAATATGTACTATACATAGTATCTAAAGCAAAATTACATGAAAATGAAACTGGCTGCTGGCTTACAGCTGTTAATAAGTTTGCAGTAGCGCTGTGAAGCAAAGCAGATGCCAACACTGCCAATACTACGGCTGCCAGCGGTGCTAGCACTAAATCAAGCATTGTAAGCTGGCCTTTCTTACCAAATCTAACTGTAAGGTGGAATTCCATATGTAACCTGAACCTTTAATACCCCGCTATTTTGGAAAGTGGGCTGACCTTGTGCGTTGGTAAATTGTATCTCTACTGGAAAACTTTCAGTGTAGGTATTTTCAGCATAAAAAATAGATGCTAAAGCATATTGTGGAGCAATTTCCGTCGTAGAATGCTGGCCAACTGCAAGAATTATGTTGAATTGGATAAGCCCGCCCGTAGCAATCATGATTGCCAAACTAGCACCAAGACTTACGCCCATTGCAGCGTACTCTGAATCCTGTGCATACTTTTGAATTAAAGCTTCTGTCTGCTGGAAACTTTCTCCAAAATTAAATTGATTGTAATTAGAAAGATACAAAGAACCAGTTGGTCCAAGCTCGTTTGGATTCTGCGTATCGTATAATGTTAATGAAACGCCTGTTGCTGCCGCTAAATCAGACTGTAAAGCAGGTACGTCCGTAGCTCCTCCAAAATATATATATTGCATGCAAGAAAGGAAGTAATTTTCAATGAATTTATTTATGTTTATTACTCCAGGTTCTGTATATGAAGAGGAATATAATGGTCCACCAGGAGCGTCTAGACTTGAATTATAATAAGAGACAGTGTTTTTATAAGCAAAACAATTTGGGGAAGTTATTAATCTAGTACCTATCCCAGCTGCAACTGATTCAGAATTTGCAAAGACACTTGTGCTATTTATTTGAGAAACGCTGAAAGACAAAACCACCAACAAGAGAGCGAATGCAACTATCAGTATGCCTGCATTCAAGAAAGCCATCATCTCTGTTAATGCCATATTTATTTAATTCCCCAAAAAGTAAGTGCCTCCTAATGAATTTGGATTGTTCGGATACACTCCGAAAACTAAATTATTATAAACATTATTTATATTATAATCTGTCGTACTGCCCTGCTGTGTTTTTGTAAATTCCAATGTTACATTTGAATAATCTGTTTCATAGTATGAAAGATTTGTATCATATGCGGATATAGCTATCATTGGAGCAACCAAAAAATTATCCAAAGAAGTGGATATTCCTACTTGAAGTTTGGGTATTTTTTTACCAATAAGCGACGCGATTAAAGAAGCAACTGGGAAGTCTACTCCAAAATCTTTTTTCAATATTGGGTTACCACCGCCTATAAAATTACCAGCGGCTAGGAAGCTGTTTTGTCCTAAAATATTAGTTGCAGTTAACTGATTTGGAAAATCCCTCACAGGAACAGAGAAGCCAAATAAAGAACCATTATTTATATAAAAGTCAGGATTGCTTGCCATATTCTTCAATTCTGAAAGTTCATTTTGTGTTAAGTCTATATTTACTTTTCCACCGCTCAAATTTGTGATATTAACGCAAGATACTGGCGCACCATATTCAGTGACATTAAAAGAAGGATTATTGAAATTGTTTGTATCTAGAACGGGGGAACCGAAAGAATCAATGAGCATTCTGTATATACATAAGTTTACATCGTTTTTCTGATTCGAAATTGCAAGAGATTCTCCAGGGGGCAACAAAATCGTAATATTTTTGCTGTTTCCCTTTGAATTGAAAAGACTGTTAAGTTCTGTCTGTAAGGTATTTGGAAATAAAGCATTATTTTGTGAACAAAGAGTGTTGTAAAGCCCCTGCGATATTGAAAAGGATATAGAGCCGTTACCGCTCGGCTCTATAACTGTCCTTAAATTCTGACCAGGTTCAGAGGCTGTCTCTGCCAGCTCACACATGTCATTCATATCTGTTATTAGAGGGCTAGTGACCTGCGTAGGCCTGCCGCTTGACTGGCCGTCAAGGTATACCTCTCCCCCATATCCAATAAAGTATGTACCTAAAGGAAGAACGCTATTTACTTTTGTGTATAAGTTTAGAAGAGTGGTGGCTGCACCTAATTCAGCAGATATTGAGGATAGACCTTTTCCAACAGAATTATAGCTGTTTACATTTAAAGGCTGTGCTGGCAGGCTTAGACAGCTAGCAGTCCTGGCATAAACGAGAAAAGCATTCTGTGCTAGAAAGAAAGGTATTGAAAGCAAGGGATCGCTTCCGCTTTGTGACAATGCTACAGAACCAATCAAAGAATTTGAAGAGCTTAAAGTACCTGGAGCGGATACCCCTGATATGGGTGTACCATAAGGATTATTGGAAGTAGCAGTATTTGCATTAGCGGACAATTCTGATAAAACATTCTGTTTTACAGCAACTTGCTTAGAAGCAAAAAGAATTAAAGTATCTTTTCCTATGCCTGAAGGCAAAGAAGTTAATGTCTGTTCACTGGATAATAACTGCGAGTACTGCTGTAACACATAATCTGCAGCAGCATACTTAAACGGCATAGGCTCCTGCGTTAGGTAAGCAGCGGCTATCTGCTGGCTTATAGATACGGAAGGACCGGTCAAGCTACCTACTTGCTGCCCATTTATGTAGATCCCTTTAGTAATAAAGGTATTAAGGTTACTGCTAGTTGTACCAAACCAAGCTTCTACTAAAGGAACTGATACAAGAGCTACGGAAAGAGAAGCGACAACTGTTGGTATGAATATTTTCATGCTAGGCAGAGCATCTCTAATAGATGAAAGACCGCTAGAAAGTAGGGAATCCTCAGGCAAATCCTGCACAAAAGGATGTTTTATGTCAGTAA
>JBMFWF010000011.1:0-1917 GCA_049965555.1 Candidatus Parvarchaeum sp. | reverse complement strand
ACTTGTGTAGCTTCATCAACGCCCTCTTTTGCAGCAGTTTCTGAACCGCCTACACCCCCAAAACCATAACCTACCATAAAACAAAGTGCGACGCTGAATACATTTTTACCGGAATCAAGGGTCGGTCCATTAGCGTAAGAGATGTTATAAATTTTAGATCCTCCCGCGCAGGTATAAGCTGCTATTGATGGATCCCATGTACACAGGGAATTGTTTCCTGCTAGAGTAATTGACATAGAAGAAGGCGCACTGTAAAGAGAATTTATCGAAAAACCAACGTTATCAGCAAATAATTGCAGGGATCTTGCGCCATTCTGAAAGAAAAGGCCCTGTAAATTAGCGAAATAAACACCAACTAGGAGAAAAGCCGCAGAAAGAATAATAACGCCTATCCCTATAACTATCTGCGCCTTTTTAGTCAACATAAATAATTATAATTTATGTTGATATTTATCCTTTTTAGGCATTGAATAAAGGTATACTCCTATTATAAAGTATATTCTATCTCACTTTCAGAACCGTGTTTCTCCTGAAATTGCTTAAATGCTTCCTTCAAATCAGTCTTATTATAACTGTTTAATTCTTCTGCAAGTTTGTATGAAAACATTTTCGCTCTGTAATAGAAATTTGAAAGAATCCTTTCATATTTCTCCGGATTCTCTGTTTTTATTTTTTCTATTTTATTGAATTCTTCGGGAGTCGCCCTCTTTGCCAATAGATTTTTACCTGTTTTCTCATCTCTTATGAATCTAGGCATTGCAAATAGAATCTTCTCCTCTGGCACATACAAAAATAAAGCGGTAAGCGCAAGACTTTGACTATATTTAGCTTGGTAGTTCTTAAAAGGATCAGGAAATCTTTTAACAAGATTTTGATAAAGATAACCTCCTTTTTCATGTAAAGCAGCTTCGTAAGTCTTATCACCAGTTATGGAAATACCCGACTTTAAAAGCCAATCAGAAGTTGTCAAGAAGTAAGTTGCGCTTGACTTAAGAACCTCTTCTCTGCTTAGCTTGTATACCTTCCCTCTTATCTTATGCTTATCCTGACCTTCAACATAAGGTAAAACCTCTATATTTAGTGCCGTTAAATCCAAGGAATCCAAAACGGCATCCATTGCGTTTTCTAATTTAGATTCCTTGTACTTGCTGTATGCCTTGTCTGCTGCAAAGCCAATCAAATCGAACAATCCCATGTATTATCTTTGAATTATACTAGTATTTATATTTTACTTAATAGTAAATTAATAATAAAAGCGCCCGGGGCAGGACACCTAGAATTAGTTTATATCCCTTATCTATCCTTAAGATAGGATATAAGATATATTTAAGCTTTTTTATCTATCCTGTTAACTTATGGAGTATCCGAAATAGTATTTACATTCATATATTTCAAAGAGAATGCTAATCACCTAGATTTCATCATTACCGACTTTAAATCCATCGATAGTTTTTTGTATCAGGATATCGAGGAAAAAGCTGAACTAAAACATTTAAATAAAAAAACATAGAATAGGAGTATAAGTCATCAAAAGGTAAGAAATCCCAGCCGGCATTGGAGTATATGATGACCTATGGCTGGACCACCCGGGTTATCGTCATAGTGGCTGGAGTCTTATAGAAGTAAAACACATATATACTTTCTATGATGGTAAACTTTCAGTCCAGGGTCTATCTCTGTTTATAAAATACCCCTATCCAGGAGCACTTCTGTGGCCAATTAGGGGCATCTATCTTAACCCTTTGTAAATAATGGCGTAAAGAGTAGTCCACATACCAGTTGAACGTAAGCCACCCCTTAGAGTCCTTTTCAGTGTCATACTTTGTTATTCCGTAGCCGCTAAGCAGATTTAGCACGCGCCTCACTTCGTTGACCTTAACGCTGAGCTCGTTTGCGAGCGCGTCGTCAGTCTTTGGC
>JBMFWF010000010.1:0-34911 GCA_049965555.1 Candidatus Parvarchaeum sp. | reverse complement strand
ATACTTTAGTATATATATAAATGTACTAAATTTACATTTGAAGGCCTGAAATTACAAATAATAAATTTGAAATAAGCTTGTCTGAATCTACGAAAGCTATTTATAGATAACCATAATTATATATATGTATAACTAAGGTTGAATATGGAACTTCCAATAATTTATAAGTTAAGAAGGGAACAGCAGAAAGAATTGGCCCAATTGCAGGATGAAGTCGTAGAAGTAGTGTACTCGTTATTGGAAAATGCAGTTATACACGGTGGGACTGCTATATGGCGATGCTATAATGGTAAAAGATTTTCTGAGGATATAGATCTTTATTCTTATTATAAAGAAGATTTTAGAGACAAATTAGAAGTAGAGTTAAAGAAGAGAGGTTTGATTTTATTAAAATTTAGACAGACGAAAAATACGTTGTTCTCTCAAATATCTAATGATACAACAAAAATGAGTCTGGAGATAACAAGGAAGAATATTAAAGGAACGTTAAAGGTATACCAAAAGGCTAATGGCAGCTCAATTGACGTATTAACATTGAAACCGGAGGAATTGATACTTGAGAAAATAGAAGCATATAATGATAGACGCAGGATAAGGGACATATATGATGTTTATTTTCTTTCTAGAATCGTCACTGACAAAGACACAAAGAAAATAGTAAAAGATTGCCTATCAAAAATAAAGAAACCTCTAGATGAGAATGATCTTAAAACAATAGTCTACGAGGGCAAAATCCCCACTTTCTATGATATGATAGAGGAATTAAAAGTATGGGCGCGATAAAATACCGGAAGGAATTCCTAGAGCATTTCAAGGACAGGGATTACTTTTCTGCTAAAGATGCAGAACTATTTTTGACGCAAAAAGGAGCGAGCAAGGACTATGCAAGGCTTACGCTTCATAAATTGGAAAAGAAAGGAGAGATAAAAAGACTGAAAAGAGGTTATTACTCATTCAGCGATAACCTAGACACCATTGGATTCATATTTGAGCCTTTCTATTATGGTCTACAGGAAGCTTTGTCCTTGCACGGCCTGTGGAATCAGCAAACTAATCCTGTTGTGATAACGACTAGAAAGGTCAGGACCGGCATAAGGAGTGTGCTTGGCAGAAATATACTTATAAGACACATACAAAGGAAGATGTTCTTTGGATATGAAGCAAAACGTGTGGGCAATAATTTTCTGCCTGTTTCCGACTTGGAAAAGACTTTGATAGACTTTGTTTATTTCAAGGCAGCAATTCCAAAGGATGTTTTAGAAGAAATGAAAAAAAGGATAGACAAGGAAAAATTGCAAAGATATCTCGACAAGCTGGATAAAAGTTTAAGAATTAAGGTAAATAATTTTTTACAGCCAAAAAATTGAAAATAGAGTTCGGATTTTTAATAGTATAAGTAATAGCAGCCAAAATGATAAATTTGAATTAAAACTTGATTTAAAGGATATGCATGACAGCTGATTCAATCCAAACAATTATACCTATACAAGAGTAAACCTAAACTGTTTATTCCAATTCTTGTGAATCCGCCATTAAATAATTATAGTCTTGGATAATATTCTAAATTAATAATTTAAACCTTTTTTTTCAGGTAATCTATGTTATCTACTACTTTTTTAATTGCAGCAGGATAAAGTTTAGCAAATTTCATGTCTTTCTTTTCCGCCCATACCGGAAGTTTTATTATACTTCTATAGAACTTTTCAGATACGGGGAAATCTCCTAATTTGTACCTAGGTCCTTTATAATAATTGAATAGTTCCTTTGGATTCTGGAAGATTGGATATTGATTAAGTATCCCTGTTGAGTGCGGTATGTCTGCTTCAGAAGCTCCTTCTGCTAAAAGGGCATTGTAGAAGGTTTCTATCGGCACATCTTCAAGTTCATCTTTATTATATCTTATTATATAAGCATACCAAGCCGGTTTTTTGTAAGAAGGGACTTCAGGAGAAAGTATGCCTTTTACATCCTTAAGTTCACGGGTCATCTTTTCAGCGATTTGCCGCTTTATTTTTAGCCAATCGTTAACGTGCTTCATCTGTTGTTTTATTATTGCTGCAGCTAATGGGTGAATTCTTAGTTTTAAACCCATCCCTGTGACTGCAAATTTTGCAAGTCTGTTTTCTTTAGGTATTTCTTGAACTGATCTTTTATTATAATGTCCAAGTAGTAATGCTTTATAATAAATTTCATCATCATCTGTAAGTAATACTCCCCCTTCTCCACCGGTTATAATTTTCTGGCCTTGTAGACTAGCTGCAGATGCCGCTCCAAAAGAACCTATTTTCTTGTTTCTGAACTCTGCACCATGTGCATGCGAAAAATCCTCTAAAACTTCTATAGCATATTTTTTGGCAATTCTCATTATCTTATCCATATCACACGGCATTCCCCACATATGAGTAACAGATATCGCGCGGGTTTTATCTGTTATGAGAGCCTCTATCTTTTCTGGGTCTATATTACCATCAATAGGGTTAGAGTCGCAAAGGACTGGGCTTGCACCCGTAAATAGCACAGGCAGTACCGATGCGAAGAAGTTATAATTGGGGAAGATTACTTCATCTCCTTGCTTTAAGTTAATTGAGAAGAACATTGAATATATTGCCATTGTTCCGGAGTTTACTAATAAAGCATGTTTTCTTCCATAATACTTTGCAAGTTCATCCTCAACTTCTTTTATTATACCAGAACGGTCGTATATTGATATGTCTTTATAAAGCTGTTTTTTAACGGCTATCTCCATTTCTTTATTTATTATCGGCCAGGTATATTGTGGGCCTTTTACATTAATTGTTTTGCTTCCTCCAAAAATTGCAAGTTTACTTTTCATATTTGGAAATCAATTCGTTCACCCTCACAAATTTTCCTTCTCTTTTAGAAAGATAGCATGCCTCTATAAAAGCCATATGGTTTATATTATAATCCGGAGGGTTTATATTTTTCTTTTTTCCTTCTATTACATCGCAAAAATAATCTATTTGTTCTTTCAATGCCATTGTCCAGGTTTGCTTTCTATCTAAACTTTCTACTACCTCTCCTTTATTATTAAGTCTAACTATATTGTCTCTCTTGAGTATAACCGTCCCTTCAGTTCCTATTGCGGTTATACTTTCATCTTTTGGTGCATAATGCCTTGAAAGGAAAAGATTTCCTATAATCTCTGGATGTTCAAATCTAAATAGTATATCTGCAGTGTCCTCAACATCATACGAAGCATTTTCCTGTGCACGAGATGAAAATTCTGCATGAATTAGGTCTGGAACCCCAAAGTACCATATAATAAGGTCTACCATGTGATAACCCAGATCTATTATAGCACCGCCACCTGCCTCAAGTTTATGCGCTCTCCACCCCTGCGCTAGGTCATTGACTAGAAAATGATATTTGCCTTCAACAAAAAATATTTTTCCAACCTTTTCCTTCATTTTATAAAAAGAAGAATATATTGGATCAAAACGCCTTTGAAGTGCAACCATGACTTGTATATTATTCTTTCTTGCAAGGTCTCTTATCTCTATTGCTTCTTTAAGATTTAATGCAAGAGGTTTTTCTTTCAATACATTAACATGTTTGCTTGCTGCGTATGTTAGTATCTCTAGGTATTGATTGTGTGGAACAGCAACCAAGATGAAATCAGGCTTTTCATTGTCTATCATTTCTTTGTAATTTTTGTAACCTTTTACTCCAAGGGACTTTTGTGCCTCTTTTAACTTTTTTTCGTCAATATCACAAATCGCAGTTATTACAGTTTTACTAGAATTTTTTATTGCCGGTATATGGTCACTATTAGTTTGATGTCCCAATCCAATAATACAACATCTTAGCTTTTCCAATTTAAGGGCCTCTTGTTTTTAAGTCGTAGGCTTTATTGTATTTTGATATAATTCTCTTTAAATCTTCAATTTCATCTTTAGAATCTGTAGTATGGATACCATCCAGGTATATGCCATCCCATATCTTTCTATCTGCGAATATATATCTTAGTGTATCTTTATCTGCTTTTTCTGGGTCCATGTTTCCTTTTAGACTTTTTAACTTGGAAATTGTATCATAATTTTTGTGACTTACTTTGTATATTGTAATTGGGCCGGAGGTTAAGTATTCTACTAAAGCTTCAAATTTGTCACTGTTTATCATGTTTGCATACAAAAGCGAAACGTCGGTTCTATCAAGTTTCTGTATTCTTATCTCTTCAAGTATTCTGTAATCTTTTGAAATTAAATACTTAGATATCTCCTCAGATTTGTGGTATATGTCTGGTTTTACGACCAGGTAGCTGTAATCTAATTTTTCTTTATCAAGAATGTCACTAAGTTTTTCTTTCATATATCCCTTCGACTTTCTCAAGTACTTGAGATACTGCTTTATCTAATGTTCCATTGTTGTTTATTATATAGATGTTTTTGTTGTTATTTATTATTTTATTGTACACCTCTTCACGCATTTTGAATATTTCTTCATCTTCCTTTGAAATTTTATTTGAATTCTTCTCAAATTCATCCCTGTATCGATTTCTTATTCTTTCTTTTCTTATTTTATCATCAGTGTATACGTAGAAAGTTATATCCGGCTTTGGAATTATACTTGAAATCGAATCCAAAAAATTATACAAGCGCTCCGAACCAATGTTAGGGTAGTCTCTGAGTAGAAATGGGAGCTGAGATGAAATAATCGTATCAATATACCTATCTTTTAGTACTATATGATTATTTTCAAGGTAATCTCTTATATGGTATTCAAAAATGTAAGCAAGATCCGTCATAACTAACAAACTTTGTGTTATACTTGTTGGAAAATCCTTTGTGTCACGTAAAAACTTATCGGACTTCAGTCTATTTTTAAGTTCATCCCCGAAAATAGAATCAGAGAATTCAGGAAATTTAATAACTTTGTAACCTTTAGACAGAAGTATTGATTCTAAATTTGAGATTATTGAACTTTTCCCGCTTCCATCTAATCCTTCAAAATTTATGAATAAACCTTTCATACCGCATTCAATATTACTTCTTTTACATTATCTGTTATGTTGTATGAGTTAACTTCGTTTTTTCCTATAAGCTTATAATCATCATGTTCTTCGGAGATTTTTATATCACCTTCTTTAGTTACAACTAAAAAATTAAATTGTCTTGTTTTTTTACCACTAGCAGATTCATAATCAAATGATTTTATGTAAGACAATATCTCCTTGATATTGAGGCCAGTTTCTTCTTTAATTTCTCTGTAAAGTGCTTGTTCTAGGGTTTCCTCCTGTTCTACTTTACCACTTGGAAGTTCATATATTCCTCCCATAAAATCTTCTTTGGTTCGTCTTAATATTAGTACTTTTCCATTGATAGCTATTACAGCACCTACAACAAATCTTTCTATACCTTCTTTTCTTGCCTTTTCAGTTAACTGATTCAGGAGGCCAGGTTTATAAGTTTTCATTTTGATCTAAAACCCCTCTTTGCTAAGTTTATGCTTAGTAACTAGGAATAATATAAAATAGTATTGGGGGAATAAGCTTATAAGCTTTTCTATAGTTTTCCAAAAAATTTTGATTTGCCTGAATCTTATATAATCTATCTTGATTTTTAAGACATATAATCATTTAACAAGCACTATGCTGCAGCATATTTGCATTTTTAATCCAAACAGTTGTTCTCATTTAAGTACATATCCGGGTATTTCCTGTATAAATCTGCCTTTTCTTTCATCAATTTTATGTTCTCGTTTATTTTTTCATATTTTACATTTCTAGTGATAAATTCTACATATCTCTTCATTTTAATGTCATAGCCCTTGTTTTTAAGGTATTTAATAGTTGGCAGTTCATTTATTATGAATTTGGCAGCCTGTTCCGGCCAAAGTGTTTTAAGCAAGTTATAATAGTCAAATGTTCTAACCAGCTTGTAGTAGTTGAAATCCTCATCATGCAAAAGCCTTTCATAGATTTTGTCTTTTTTTGCAAATTCCTTTGCATAAACGATGGCAGATTCCATGGAACAGACATCATATATCCTTCTTATCTCTTCGATAGAGAAGCTAGAGTTTTCGACTAACTCCAGCCCATACCTGGTTCTAGGGCATGTTAAAAAGCTTCCGGCATTCCACTCTAAATCCTCTATTATTCTTTGATCATCTATGCAGACGTAGTCTATTGCCCTCATGCTTTATTTATGGATTTCTGGATATTAATTTTTTATCTAAAATATTAAGAATGCTCTAATAAATCATTTACTTTATAATAGCTGTCTACTTTTATCGGCCCTACAAATTCTGGGAATATCTGTATTTCCTTGCCGTCTAGCTTTTCATTTAGTGTTAATACCGGAGCAGGGTCATAATTTACATTGCCGCTTATTCCGTTCATGCTGTAATTTATCTTTGATTTTTGTATGAACGGCGATATCTTTCCATCAAGTTTATAGGCAATTGCAGGCAGGTCTTTTATCTTTATGTAAGCGCTTGCAAAGCCTATGTCATTTGATGTGGAGGAAGGCCTTATTATTGTGTACCCTGCTCCTTGGATATACGAATTTACTGCCACTCCTCCTATCAGATAGGCGTTTATTTCTTTCGTATTTTTCAAGACGTCCTCTAATTGATTAAACATTCATAATTATAGAAAGGAACTATTTAAATATTTATCACTTTTAAGTGTTCAACCAAAAGAAAGATTTAAATAATATTTACCTTCTACTAGATTTATGATAAAAAGAACTCTGCAAATGATACTTTCAAAACTATCTAACGAAGATCTTATAGAGCCGGTTAATTATGAATCGGGCGAATATCTAAGTCAGGAAGACATAGCTAAGAGCTATTCAATTTTTTCCTCAATTTTCGGCAAGGAAAACGCAATATTAATAGGTGGCGCGGCATTGCAGAATTACTATCCTTTTCATAAACCCAAAGATATAGATGTTGTCGTGGATGGAAATGTAGAGGAAATGAAAGATTTGCTTTATGATAAAGGGTTTAGAGACATTAAGGATGCAGGCTCAAAGCCGCTGTTCAATGCAGATATACATGTTTCCTATCTGCAGTTAGATAATAAAAAGATAAGGGTGGAGTTCTATTCCAGCGAAGGCCTGCTTGATAAAAATGAAGGCTTTGAAAACCTCAGGAAAAATGCTCTTTACAGGGAATACAACGGCCAAAAGATCTACTTCGTAGATCCATTGAACCTCTGCAGGCTGAAGTACAATGCCTGGAGAAACCGGTTGATGAATGGCAGGTGCGACAAGGATATAATAGACCTGAAGGAGGCAAATCTTTTGGATTACATCGACAAAAATGACAAATACTACCGGAAAATAAGCAAGGCCTATAATCCTGGTGTTATAAGCAGGCTCAAGTCAGTTTTAAGCGATGCTGTACACATTGCACACCAGGAATACTTGAAACGCTACAGCCAGTGATTTGCTTGTCAGTTTTTCTTGCGTTATAAGTCATTTCTTGATTTCGCGCATCATCTCTTCAAATTCCTTCTTTGAAATTTCCCCTCTGGCAAACCTCATTTTCAGTATCTCTTCCGCATTGCTGCTATTGAATGATCCAAAGCCATTCCATCTATACCTTCTCACATAGAACCTTGGCCTGAAAATCCAGCTGAATATCCAGAATAAGAAAAGAACGCCTATTATTACTCCGAATATGTGCCAAAAAGGGTTGACAAAGTAGGGGTACATGCCAAAAGGTATAGTTATGACTGCCATTATGCTTGCAAACACCGCCGCTATTAGAAACACAAAGAGGAGGAACATGAATAAGACTTTTAGAGGTATGCCAAATAAGTCAAATTCTTCTACTTCCTTATTTTTATATTTTCTCATATCTATACAGTGTTTATAAGTAGCTCAAATTTATAAATGTGCATCACAATTGTTTTTATGGAAGGAATAGAAGAATACATTAAGAAATACAGCAAAGGCTTGAAGGAAGTTACACTATGTTACTTAATAGACAGGAAAAACGGCAAAGTTTTGCTGGCAATGAAAAAAAGAGGGTTTGGAGAAGGGAAAATCAACGGGGTTGGCGGAAAGCTAGAAAAGAATGAGACTGTAGAGCAGGCTTTGATCAGAGAAACGAGGGAAGAGATAACAGTCAAGTTGAAAGACTTTGAAAAAGTTGCTGTAATCGAGTTTTATTTTAAGGGCAACACTGCTGATAAAAACATGAATCAAAGAGCCTATGTCTTTATCTCTTATTCATGGGAAGGCACACCGAATGAAACAGAGGAAATGGCCCCTTTATGGGTAGACATAGACAAAATACCCCTTGATAAAATGTGGGAAGACGACAGGTACTGGCTGCCGGATATACTAAAAGGCAAAAAGATAAAAGCGGCATTTTTATTCGATGAGAACCAGAGGATAAGCGAAAAAATAGTGGAAGAAATCAAAAATTTTTAAGTAATGAGATCATTGCTGCCAGCTGCCATACTTTAAGCGTTGTTTAAGGGTTTTTATACCTTGATTATTAGCCTTGTCTTTTCGTTTTGTTGACAGTTTCATTTATAAATAATTGCCTTTTAATAATTTAATGTTCACTGGCAAAAAACTAGATGAAATTATGGAAGAGGACAGCGAATATAAAGGAAAAAGAATTAAAAACAATCTAAGGTACAGGATAGCTAATTACTATAGAAAGAACATAGGCAGATTAAGGCAGTATATAGCTCCGCTGGCCGCTCTTTCAATAGGGGTGGCAAATTGGAGCAAGGATTTTGCAGCCTCCAAAGTCGTAGGTTTGCCGTTGATATACGAAAATACTACAGTGAGCGGCCCTGTTTGGTATATGGAGGCTTTTCTGCAAGAACTTGCAACAATGACAGCTTTAGTTTTTACCGCAAAAGAAAAGAAAAAGATGGGCATTTATGCAATTGCGTATGAAGCAGGCAGCTTAGTCAATTATGCTTTTTATAATCTTGCAATGAAAGGGATCTATTCTGGGCTTTACGGCAGAGTATGGAATGACATATTCTACTTTTTCCAGATACCGGTATTCCTGCTTTCACTTAGGCATTATTACGGCACAAAGAAGGAAAATAAAGATAAGTTAGGCAATTAGTTTAAGTTTACTACGAGCTCGCCGATGAAATTGAAGGGGTAAGGCCTGTTTGTACAGCGCAGCTGTATCCTGTTTCCTATGTAATATTCATCAGGTTCTGCCTTTAATTCATGCTTTTCTCCGCAAATCCTGCATTTTTCCACTGCAATGTTTACACTTTCAAATGGGAACAGCTTGTTTAATGCATCAGTGCCATGTTTTATTGCTTCTAATGCATGAAAGTCGGTTACCAAGGTATCTTCATGTATATAATTTCTAAGCGATTTTAGATATTCCAGTATCTCCCTGTCTTTAAGAGGGTTCTCTGAGCACCTTATAATTTCAAATAGCCTGGCATACTCTGCTTTTTTCTTCTTTAATTTTTTATCTCTGTCTTTGTATGTTATCTCCTTGATCCCATTTTTCGCAAAGTACTCCTTCAAACCCCTTTCCAGACACCTTACTGCCAGTGACAGAGCGGCATCCGGTAGGCCGTAAAGAAAGCATTTTATGGCCTCTGCGTAAAGCGTTCTAAATTCCTTCTTAGCTGCTATAAAATTATATGGGTATGTGATTTTGGTTTGTATTAAAGTATTCAATCTATTGCTGTAATCTGGCACAGTTACCAAGTTCGGAATTGAAGGAAAAACTATCTCTTCCATTCGAATATAAAGAAAAGTAGGTATATAACCATTAATTAACTAAAGCCAAGCCTTATTTTGATTATACAAATAACTGCATATTTTAGGTTTATTGTTTGGCAAAAGCTATTTATATAAATTATATTCACTATATGATAGTAGTTATGGATATTAAGTTTGCAGACATTATTAGAAGAGATAACAGTATTAAGAGCCAGTATAGAAATAAAAAACCCAATGAAACAACAATAGAGTTTATAGTTTCGAATCCGGATTTTGACAAGAATCTGCTCGGCAGGTACAATCATAATCAGGATAAGGTAGAGATATTCCTGAGTAAAATAGGAGAATCATGCTACAAAGCGATAAAAAGGGAGAACAAAGACCTATTTAATTTTCTTAATAGCGATTCAAATAAAAGAAGTAATGCTTTGGATAAAGAATACTTTGAAGATGCTGTAGATGAGCAGCTTTTCGATTCCACCTCTAATAAGTTAACAGAGGTACTTCTCCATGAATTAACGCATAAATTCGGGAATGTAGGCCATCCGCAGGACTATAAAGCAGGCATCAGCTATTTTATAAATTCCTATATATACAAGCTTTACACCGATGTAAACTTTTCAGAGATGGAAAAGGAAGTTAAAGGGTTACTTAAGACCTGTTATAATATACAAAGCTATACTACAAATGATTTCAACAGTAAAATAAAGGAAATAATCAGTTACTGCAATGATAAATAGGATAATAAGCTATTGGGCATTGCTTACTCTGCTTAAAATCTCTTTTTCGATGTAGTTTTCCTTGCCTACAGGCTTTAAGCCGCCCATTTCTCTCAATGCATTTAATCTTTTAAGGGCTTCCTTTTCAAGGGAGGAATGTATCTTTTTATGCTTTCTTTTTCTGTAATTTTTACTGTGCTCCAATAGATCCTTTCTTTCTATGTGCAGAAGTTCATGAATTATGACACTAGTGACTACCTGTTTTCTCAAATTTTCCTCTTCTATCTTTGCCAAATTTGCATTTATTCTTATGTAGAACTCATTGTTTTTTATTCTGCGCCTTATCCTTACGATTTCCTTACCAAAAAACCTAGGTATTTTTCTCTTTCTTATTGTTTCTATTTCTGCGTTTACTCTGCCGGCTATCCCCTTCGGCAGAAATCCATAGTCTATGTTTATGTAAGTACCTCTAAAAGGCTTAAAGACCCTTAAAGAATTGATTAATAATTCCTTGCATTCTGGATTACCGCTTATTTCCATGTATTTTCCCCTTTATAAGCTTAAATTACTTTTTAATAGGTCTTAAAGGAACATTCAAGGTTATATTGATTTTTGTTTTTTAAAGTACAAGTCTCCGCGGTCTTTTCCAGCTTGATTATAATATCTAAATGTGAAATCAAGGTTCTTGTTCCCTATATCCATCCCTTTTATGTTCAGTTTTTCCTTCGTTTTGACAATATCTTTTATGCTTTTCCCTTCTATCTCTAGGATAGGTTTTATCAAAGGCCAGTACGCTATGTCTATTTCTACTCCTTTGTAAAGCCATTTTTCAACGATATTTTCCTGATATATCGGCGTTATCTTAAGCGCTTTTTTGAATAAATCTGTGGCCTTTTTGAAATCTTCTACTTCAGTCTCTATCTCTTCTGTGTTTCTAAGTCCATTTCCTTCTCTGTATTTGTAGGTAATAGTCGTTTTTTTGCCGTCTGTTCTTACTCTTACAAACTCATCTATCTTCTTTTTATTAGTCAAAGAGAATACATACCTTCTATAAAACAACTTGGCAACTTTCTTGGCGCCGATTTTTATTAGCCTTTTTCTTACTTCCTTCTCATCTATATTTATTATCTTAGTCTCTATCTCCTTCATAAGATAATAATAAAGATTATGGATATTTATTACTGATATAATGGTATTCTTGATTTAATATTTTGGGTTATCCCTAAATTTTACAGATTATCGATTATATTTCCCAGATCTTTGCCCCGGTCATTTTGTACAATATTCTGTGCTTATTATAAGTTTGCTTAGATAGGCAAATTTCATTGCCTTCTCCTGCAAGGCCTTTCAAAAAGTTTAGCTTGTGCTTTAATTTTCCTTCTAATGTGCCTATGCACAATCTCAGGTTCTTTACTTGATCGTAGCTCTCCTTATTGTACTGAACTTTCATTTTTTCAGCGTATACTGTGCTGTTTTTTGCTCCATAACCAAGGTAATCCAATGCGCTCACTACTCTTAGTTCTGAATTTTTTAGATAATATCCCGCCCAAGCACCTGCATTGCCGGCATATATCCTGCTGTTCTCTGCGCCTGATCCAAGGTAATCCTCTGCTATAGTTATATGCAGCTCTGAATTATCTATATAGCTTCCTGCGTCGTCTCCGGCCTTTTCTGCATATATTTTGCTGTTTTTTGCGTACTCTCCTAGAGAATTGCCCGCACTAATAATATGTAGCTCTGAATTAACAATGTCTGAGCCTGCATAATCGCCTGCTTCATTTGCGTATATCCTGCTGTTCTCTGCGCAGTATCCTAACCTATCGCCAGCCTTATCCGTATGGGCTTCTGAACCCTTCAAATTATAAAAAAGCAAGTCAATGGGAATTGGAGAATTTATGAAAACTCTTTCTCCCTCTTGGATGTTTTTGTTTATGGCAGCGGATATGAATATCCCCAATTTTGAGCTATGCTTCAATTTTTCATAGGTTTTTGGATTTCTGGCAAATTCTTCTATGTCTTTTATCATATACTGAGTTTTCATTTCTTGGTATATTTTATTGTAATAATCTCTGATTTCGTGGTAAGTAGAATAACAAAAATCATGGCTTGGTTTTTCACTCTTAATTATTGAAAAATCATTAATAAGCACCTCTAAGCTTTCTTTTGTCATCGAAATTATTAAATAAGATCTTATATAAATCTTAATCCCTTTAAATAAGGTTCACAAAATAAAATTATAATGAATTAAGAATAATGCCTTTACACTTCAGATATTGGAACCAGGCTTTCTAACCCTTCTTTGTTGTAAGCAAAGTTTTTAAGGGCTGCTATTGCGGTCTTTACGTTTTTAGTGTATTTCATTTCAATGAAAGTCGAATCTCCTTCGGTGTAAGTTTTGTTCTCTCTGTATTTGTTTCCAGTCAATAAAATCAATTTTTTCTCGTCGTTTGATCCCCGCGTGTAACTTAGGATTTTTCTATAGTCATAAAATAAGCCGCTCTTTGCGTATAGGTTCAAGTTTATAACCTTTGAATTACCGCTTTTGTTACCAATTTGGTATTCATGTAAATGCACTTCGAGTTTATTTTTTCCATTACTCAGGTCAAGAGAGTATGAATTGGCGTTAAAACTCCCTTCTTTTCCAGGGGAAGAATCACTTTCAACCTTCCCATATTTTCTAGTTAGTTCTTCCAACAGAATCAAATCCAATTTAATTTCCATGTTACACCTCTTTTTAATAACTATTATAGAAGTTTACCCATATAAATAGTTTACTATTACAAAGAAGTTAATAAATATCAATATTAACTGTGATTTTTTTGATAGATTATCAATACCGTTCTCTTGGGAAATAACCCTAAAGCCCGGCATCTCTTGAATTCTCTATGGGCATTGTGTGCATATGTCAAAGGAGATTTTTGTCTTGCTTTTTCTCTTTCTGTTATGCCTGCTTTAAGCTTTGCGAATTCGGAGATTGACCAAAGTAGTCTGTCAAAATACCTTATCTTTTCATAGTCATTCAATTCATCTAGGTTTTCTTTTTTAGAGTTTTTTATATAACTAGAAAGAAATAGCGCTCTTTTCTCATCATTTAGATTCAATCTATCCAAAGCAGTGGCTATTTCAAATTGCGGCTCTGAAAGCCTGACGCTTTCCCAATCTATTAACTTTATCCCATTCATTTTGTAAAAGGTCTCTACTTGCTTGTATATCTTTTAATCGTATTTTGTAAACACTATCGACGTACTTTATTATGTTTACCTTTCCGCTGATTTTTAATGGAAGGCCTTCAGGACGTTGTATGCATACCTTTTCATCTTTCTCCTGGGATATTTCAAAGCTAAGGATTGGATATTTTACCATTTTTAATCCTCTAGTTTTTTAATAGCGATTCAATAACTTTAAAAACAACCTCTTTGCTTTTGTTCATTAGCTCCTTTTTGTTTTTATGCTTCTCTGAAAAAAATTCTTCCTTATGTAATGGCCTATCTCCTACTTCTAATATACCTGCAGCTTTCTTACCAAAAGCAGCAGATAATCTGTATAAAGCAGATAACTCCATATCAAGTGTAGAAACGTTCATCTGCTTGAAAAATTCCAAAAGCTGAACAGTTTCGCCATAGAATAATTCTACCGTCGCATGGTTGTCGTTTTTAACTTTTAGATTATAACTGCCGGTGTATTCTTTTGTTATTTTGGTGAGTTTATCAATAAGTGCTTTATCTCCAACAGGTAAAAATTCAAAGGCGTTGACATAGTCTGAACTTATATCTTCCCAAGGAAGTACAAATTTTGGTATATTTATGTCACCTGCGTCAAGAGAATCAACTAAAGATGCTGCTAATCCCAGAAATATAATCTCTTTAACTTTTGAGTTTTTAGCCAGTATATAAAATCTATCAGTTGCTTCTGCTACTCCTCGATTTATGAAGAGAAACAGCGTATCTTTTATTTTGTAATTACTTTCAATCTTACTTGAATGCCTGTCGCAACTTTTAAAAGTTTTAATGCTGTATTCTTTGCTTAATCTTTCAATCCAATCATCCGGCAATACTCTGTTCCATTCTATTGGACAGACTATGACTCTTTTGTTTAGTTGTTCAATTCCAAATTCCTCAATCAAAATCTCCTTTCTATTGATCTGTGAGTAATACACCATTTATGATTATTCTTTTGTTAATTTAAATCTCTTTAAAAACATAAAATTTATTGAAAAATTTACAGTTTTTTATTCAATTTTCGCAAATCCTTTTATATCATGAGCTACATTAAATAATATGGAATTATTCCACAAAAAATTTAAATGTGAAAAGTGCGGAGAAGAGTTCAAGACTAAAGAAGAACTCGACGAACACATGAAAATGCACATGGAGCCTCAACAGCAGGCATCAGAGCAGGTTCCTCAACAAACAGTTGCTGAGGAAACTCAGGAACCGCAAGAGGACAAAGAAGAACAGCAAACTGTGCAATCAAGTGTTCCTGAAAAACAGGAAGATGCAGCAGATTTAAACACTGGTGCAGAAGCGAATTCTGAATCTTCAGAAGAACCGCAACAGAATCAAAGTAATCAACAGTAATCTTCTTTGGATTCTGTGAAAAATGAAATTCTTTTATTTAGGGTTGTATAATTCAACCCCTTTATTTTATTAAAATTCTAGCAAATAGCAGCAATTGTTTAATCTTAACTGCATTTAATAGTTCTCTGTATAAACAAGCTAGATTCAACAAAATTATTTTCTGTATTAGAGGGGAAGTCTGCTCCAACTTCAAAACATAAAGTTGAATTTTGAATGTACATGCTTAAGCTTGCAGAATAAAAAGGCACGCGTGTAATATTGAATATCTTTTTACTGTTGTATATAACTTCTATTCCGACATGATTGGACATATTTACAAGATAAAGTTGTGAGGGGAGGTAATTTACTACTGTCCTATTATAAGTAGAGTTTGAAATATACTGGGTTAGGTTTATAGGGAAGCTCGAATTTACATTGGTTATGTTGTATTTTTTCAGGTAAACTATAAGTTGAGAAGGAGAAAGATGGAATACGCTTATATTGTTCGATGAATTGATACGCTCTCTCCCTGTAATTATAAAGTAGAACTGACTAAGTTCAGGAAAATAACTTTCTAAGTATTTTCTCGCATTTTCAGAACTATTCTGCTTTAAGTAAGTGCTTATGTTTATATTCTTCAAGTTGGATATAAAATCCGGGGAGTTTCCAATTGCTGAAAAAAGAAATGAATTCGGTATGAGAACACTTAAACTTGTGTTTTCCAGCATCTTTGTTATATTCTTACTGCTAGCATTTGTTGAATTGCTAAAAGAGAGAAGGGAACCAGCAGAGGAGAATATGCCATTTAAATTGATATTAATTAGGTAGCTTGGATAGGTATAGTTCAGATTAGCAGAATGAAATGTGCTGTGACCAAAAGAGCCAGTAAACACTGAAAATAAGGATTGACTGCTTATACTAGAAATAGAAATAGATTGATTTGGAAACATCGCATATAGAACTGCAAACATTACAAATATAATAAAACCTGCCGCTATAAATGAACCAACGCCCGGGAGAACTTCATCTAAACCTCCATTCATATACTTCCAATTTAGCAATACCGAAACTATTACAGCTACAAAAAGCAGTAATACTAGATAAATTACATAACCTAGCAATGTGAAATTCAGCGCTGTTAAAAACAGAAAAAACACTGCTAATGAAAAAATAGATAAAAGTATAGCCAGTATGCCTCCCTTTTTTTCTCTATTCTTAAGCCATTTGCTGCTAGTATGGAATAACCTGCTTAATATTATAATAGATATTCCAACAACCATGCTAAGCCCAGATAAAAATGATACATTAGATGGAAGGAAAGCAGAAGATACTGATTTTGGCAAGAAATTATTTAAAATATTTACTCCCAGAAATATTAAAAACCCGAAGAAAAAAATAACTGAACCGAAAATAAGCAGTATTGCCCCAATTATGGAAAGGATAAGCCTTGCTGAATTCGAAGTTGGGTCCTTTTTCATAGTTAGTATAAGTATTGACAAATATTAATAATTAGCCAATTTTAGGTTTTAGCCTTAGTACTATCTTACTTTCAAAAACTAAGCTAATTCTAAAGCCGAGCTAACACTATGGAGCCATTTCTAGCGATTTATTTAGACTGCGCTCCATCCACCATCTACCGCGAGGATATGTCCCGTAACGTAAGAAGATGCATTTGAAGCAAGGAATATCACCGCGCCCTTAAGTTCATTTGGATTACCAACTCTGCCAAGCGGCGTACGCTGATTTATATGATCTAATACGGCTTTATCGGAAAGCAATCCGCTTGTCATCTCACTTGGAAAGAAGCCGGGGGCTATTGCGTTTATACGTATACATTTACTTGCGAACTCAACAGACATCGCACGTGTAAGATTCACCACCGCGCCTTTGCTTGCATAGTAAGGGGCAGCAGGGATTATGTCGCCAAATAAACCATATATTGATGCAATATTTATTATGCTTCCGTTTATTGTCTTCTTTATCATGTCTGATATTACTTCTTTTGAAAGAAGAAAAACAGCAGAGATATCAAGATCAAGGACTTTTTGCCAGTCCTCCTTTTTCAATTCAAGTGAAGAACCTGCTACTGCAGAACCAGCGTTATTAACTAATATGTCTATCTTGCCGAATTCCTGATCTGCTCTTTGAACGACATTTATTATATCATCTTCATTCGTAAGATCAGCTTTTACAGCAATTATTTTCCTACCTGTATAAGAACTTATCCTTTTTGCGTTTTCAAGAAGTTTATCTTCCCTTCTTGCGCAGATAAGTACATCTGCTCCAGCTTCTGCTAATGCTTCGGTAAAACTTATTCCTAACCCACTGGAAGCACCTGTTACTATTGCGCTCTTTCCATGTAAATCAAATAAATTAATTATATTATTTTGTTCAGCCATTCAAAATAATAGAGATTATATAATTAATAGTTATAGTCATTATCTATTTTTAATAAAAAATAAAGGCCGTGCAAATAATTATGGTGAAATAAAGAATTTGAATTAAGTGAAATCTGAAAGCGTAATACCTTTAATAAAAGTATTAAATCCTGAATTTAGCTCATCTACATAGTTGTTTCCATTTGAAAGAGCAGATATTTCATAAAGAGTAGAATTATTTACTGCCAGGACTGTTATTAACTCGGATTGATTTTGTTTGACTAGATAAGGAGAAAACTTTACAAAGCTTACAAAGCCCCTGAGACTACTTATGCTATAATTAGTAGATATTGTAAACTGAGTTGAGTATCCGCTTGCATTACATTTTTCTTCTGGAAAAAGAACATTAAATGTTTCATTAGGTTTTATAAATTTCACAGAGGAATTGAATACTGAGCTATTTAATCTACTCATGTTGGCAATAGAGTAAATTGAAGCATTTGTTATTTTAACGGTTTGATTCAGTTTACTATATAGAATGGCGTCAAATCCTGAGCTATTGCATCTATAACCAGTAAGATTAAAGGCTCCATATGCTCCAGAATACGAAGAGTTTTCTGGCGGGGTCGTGTTTTCTATTCCTTCGATTGCAGGTATGCCTCCGATAGTTATATTGTAAAGATTTTTCGAAGCAGACATAACATGATAATAGTATCCAAGGCTTTGATTGTTTTTTAAAGCTCCGATAAAGATGAGAAGTCCATTTACTCCTGGAGGCAAGGAGCCGTTTTCTACATCTTTTGCAACGTTTCCTGCACCAAAAATAGTGTAACTTTTAAAATTGGAAGAGTTTAAGCCTTCTGCACTAACGGCTGCTGACGAAAGATTTAATTTATTAACTCCGGCAAAATTGCTTGAAACTAGAGTTTTAAGGGCATAGTTAGCGGTATAACTCGAAGTGCTTAGGCCTAAAGCATGTCTTACAAACACTCTTGCCCCTAATATATTGTAGTGATAAAAGAAATATGCAATTATGAGAAGAATCACTATAACGGCTACCCCGATTATTAGATATTTGTTGATCTTTATATCACCGCCCGGATTGTTAGGTATGCTGTCATCAGAAGGAAGAGTGTTGCTGCCGTTGCTGTCTTTATTGCTCTTGTTTTCATCATTATTGACGGAAGCACTTTTAGTGTCATTCTCTGAAGCTATATTTTTCTTACTCTCTGATTCATCGGATACTTCTTCCATCTTAATATCGAAATTTTTGGTAAATTTAAACGTTATCTAGCTATAGTAGAAATTTTCAATATCAAATAATTTAAATAGTTTAATTACTTTAAAAAAATCTTATGCTAGATAAAATCAGAGAAATGAGTGGATTAAATGATAAAACCATAATTGATTTTCTCAATATTAAAAGAGGGCATAGTGTAATTGATATAGGCGGAAGGGACGGCTTTTTCAGCAAGAAAATGCTGGAAAAGACAGATGATGTAACTGTTTTGGATTTAAATGATATGTATTTTGGCGAGCTTAAACAAGCAGGTATAAAAACCATAAAAGCAGATATCTGTGATTATTCTTCCGGTTCATTTGATTTGGTTTTCATGTCAAACGTTTATCATGATCTAATGCAGGAATGTAATGAAAAAGCCTTGGAAAACATAGGGAAAATAGCAAAGAGATATATTGCCGTGTTAGATTTCAAGCCAGAAGATACTATGTTCGGCCCTCCTGTAAGCATAAGATTAAGCAAGGAAAAGGTTGAGGAGGATATGAAAAGCATAGGCTTTAAGTTAATAAAAGAAAAGGAATTAAGATACCATTACCTCTTGCTTTTTGAAAGGAAGAATGAAATTAAGGCTTAAATATCCATTATAATCTTTAAATTTAATGGTCTTGAGCCAGGTATTGATCAAGGAAGAGAAAGATCGCAAAATAATCAGAAAAAAATACAATAGTTTTAATTCTTATAAGTGGCTTTTATCCCCGATTTTACAGCTGTTCTATCCCTTTGCTGCCCTGCCAAAAAGCAGGCTTGAAAGGGAATTAGAATTTCTCAATTCCAATAATGATATAAAGAAACCTAAAGTTTATTCCTTTAATATCGAAAACAAAGAAATAAATCGTGAATATATAAATGGAAAAATAGATTACTGCGAAGGATCAAAGATAGGAAGATTATTTTCAGATATACATAAAGAGGGCTATTCTTTAGGAGATTCAAAGCTTGACAACTTTATATGCGATTCTGAAACTGCATATATAATAGATTCAGAACAGGCAATTAAAAGCGACAAGAAGAGATACATGTATTGGGATATATCCTTGATGATATTATCAGCTGCATATTACAACTATTCAAACAAAGCCGGCTTCAAGAAATTTTTGGATGAGTTTTCAAAAGAATATATCTATTGGCAGGATTATAGGAAAATGGCAATAAAAGGCATGTATTCTTTATTGTTTTTACTAATGCCGATTCAACATATCTACAGCTTGAAAAGTGTCTTATATAAAAGAAAAACTCATTGACAAGTTTTCTATTTCTTCAGCCGAATAGCCCATTCTGCAAGCTTTTGTACCAGGTCCTTTATTAATGTTATAGTGTCTTCATCTACAAAAAGGCCATTTTCAATTTTATCGCTTGCTCCCCCTATAAAAACCTGTGGCCTTTCCAAAGGATGTGCGTTTAGAAATGAGAATATCTGTCTTAAGTGGTATTGCGCTACTGCTGTTCCTATTATTGAGCCGCCGGTTGCTCCTATTGTCGCAACTGCTTTGTCATCAAATGAATTGTCACCGTATGGTCTAGAAGCCCAATCTATTGCATTTTTTAAAACTCCAGGTATGGATCTATTATATTCAGGAGTAGCTATCAATACGGCGTCTGCCTTCTTTATCTTTTCCTTGAATATCTTTACGCTTTCCGGCATCTCTTTTTCTTCATCTTGATTAAACAATGGGATATCCTTCAAGTCAAGTATCTCTATCGCTATATTTTCAGGCGCGTATTTTTTAGCGGTGTTTATTATTGCTTTATTAAACGAGTCTTTTCTAAGGCTTCCTGCAATTGCTGCTATTGTTATTTTTTCCATTTTCTAGGAATTCATTGGATAAATATAAATCTTTCTATAATATCGTAGAAACGATATTATTTTGTAAATGCAATTACGTTTGTTTTTATGTTGTTAAGCCTGTCCAGATAAAAACTGTAGGATTCATCAAATTTAAGGCCAAAATCAATAAAGAATTGCCTGTAAGAATCTAGATTGCTTACAGAATGGCGGTAGGCTACATACGACGAAGGTAGGATATGGCGTTTCACACTCAAAGGCGAAAAGAGAAGCTTGCCCCCAAGATCCATTGAAGACACTATACTTTGCCCAAATAAGATATAAGAAGGCTGGTATATGAAGGAGTTCAATGCTATCACGCTATTATATTTTTTGCTGGAATGGAAAACCTCCGGGAGCCCTCTTATAAAATGAACTTTGGTGCCAAAATTCTTTGCAAGAGAGTATCTTGCTTCCGGAGAAAGTTCTACTACATCGATTACGCCGAATTTCTCTATTAATCGTTTAGTTATCTCTCCAAAGCCGGGATTTATCTGAAGTATGGGCGGTTTGCTTTTATCCAAAATCTCTTTAGTCTTATCCAATAACCTATTATCAAGGTAATTTTTGTACCTATAGAAAGAAGACGGCTTTCCGGGCCAATAAGAAAATCTTTCAAAAGAATAAACAGCTCGGTTATCGAATGCATTTTTTATTTTGTAGTATTCTGTCCTAAGGCCGGGAAAACGAAGAGAAAGAAAATACATCGCATCAACTATTCTCCAGCTGATATTAAGCATCTTTTTTATGTCGCTTATCTTTATCCACCTTACTCCGATAGTTTCTTTATCCTTTATATCTACTGCTGTCGGTTTTCCAGAAAAGGAAGTTGATAAGAAAAAATGATCTATACCTGCATTTATCCAGTGTATCGCTTGGTTTTTTGCACCAAGCCATGTTGGATTGTCTATATCAATATCTACTTCTTCCTTTGTCTCTCTTTTGACTGCTTCTTCGGCAGTTTCTCCCTCTTCTATACCGCCGCCAGGAACTTCCCAAATCTTGGCCTGTTTTGTCTTTCTTAAATCAAGAAGAATACTGTCTCTTTTTTTTATAATGCTTATTGAACTCTGGCCTCTTAAGCCTTCCATTTAATAATTTAGCAAGCAAGCCTAATAATGTTTTGCGTATAAAGAATATATACATGTATTGCAAAATAAATGAATGAATAAACAGGGGAAGGAAGAGAGTACCTTTAAATTCTTCTTAATTTCCAGAGCATCTAGAAGTGTAGCATTAATATTCGTGACATTATCCCTGCCACTGTATATGTTTGCACTTCATTACAGCATAATTTCAATAGGTATAATATATTTTGTTATAATGGCATTCAATGCCATATTATCGCTTCTTCTTGGTGCATTGGGCGACAGAATAGGCTACAAGAAATCGCTTATAATCGGAGAGGTTTTCCCTCTTGTTGCTCTAATATTGCTTACAACTTCAACTAACTTCTTTGCTATAGTAATAGCTGCAACAATCGGGGGGATAGCAGGCGCTGCCGGAGGGATGCGTGGGACATTTTCACCAGGATCCACCGCTTTGATAGTGAGTAATTGGAAAGACAATAAGGAAAGAGTAAAAAAATTGGCAGATACAACTTATGTCGGCTCCGCATTCGCTATATTAGGAAGTTTGATGCTTTATTTCAAGGCATTTTTCGTTAATTACGTCGGCATAATATCAAGTTTCAGGGTATTATTCGGATTTTCAGCATTTATGCTGTTGATATCTCTCCTTTCACTGTTATTCGTTGCAGAAGTAAAGAGACCAAGAAAAATGACAAAGATAATGAAAAGAGAGAGCATGCACTATTCAATTAAGGTTATACTTGCCAATTCATTAAACGGTTTTGGCTTGGGTATGGCAGTTCCCCTCCTCCCTTTGTGGTTTGAACTGCGTTTTGATGTAAACAGTAGCCTTATAGGCATAATATACACTCTTTCTTACGCAGCTACTGCCATCGCTGCATACGCAGCGTCTAAGAAAGCTTATTCTCCCAGATTTTCCACGCTTTTCACAGCTTCTTATACAAGAACATTACTAGGCGTTATGCTCATTGCAATAGCATTTTCCCCTCTTTTTGTTCTTTCTTCGCTTTTCTTCACAATACGTTCATTTATAGCAGGCTTTGGCTCACCTTCCAGGAGCGCAGTAAACATGAGCGGCGTCAATTCCCAGGATTATGGTACGGCTTCTAGTATAATGGGCCTAGCAAACCGGCTTTCACAGACAAGTTCCGGTTTATCTGGTTATTTGATGGATGTTTCTCTCCCCTTCCCAGTGCTTTTAGGTGGCATACTCCAATCAATAGGCGGTTTTGTTTACTTTAAAGTATTATCTTCCAATAAAAAAAGGGTTTATAAGCAATGATTCTTTAGTGTTGTAATGGGCTTAGACTCCATAATTGAAGACGGAAAAAAAGAAAGCTATCCAAAGAAAAATCTAAAATATTACCTCAACAGGGCTTTTTCTGGCTTAAAGAATTTCTACAAGGACAATTTGGCTGTAAAATTTAAGTTTATTTACGAAAGCGCGGCAATGTTCTCTGACAGGATACTTACTTATTTTGGCATTGAATATCAAGGAGGGCAGGAAGCCAATCCCATTATGGCCAAGTTATTTAATTATATGGGAATAATACCTTCAGCGATAAGCTCCTATATAATAGCGAATATATCCATGTATATTTTTTCCTCAAAAATACATAAAAAAGTCGGTTTGAAAAACAGGCAAATGCTTGGAAGTATATATCTTGGCTTGGGTGGATCAGAATCGCTGGTTTCATTGCACAATTACCTTGCAATGAACAATTATAACAACGTAATAGCGAATATGAGCTATGCACAGTCATTTATACCCCTTACTATAATCTGTGTTTCTCCCTTTCTATATTATTTAAGTAAAGAGCATTTGCTTAAGAAGAAAAGAGCTAATAAGGGAGAGTTATAAATAAAACTCTAGATTAAACGAATACATTTTATCGGATTTTTCTACCGGTCTTAATTTAGGAGTATGCTTGCCTGAAACCCTTATTTCCACATCCTTAAAGCCATCAACAACAGCAATGTACCCGCTATTGTTTATAACGCTTTCTGTAGAAGAATTGCCGCAAGAGGACAATATCTGCAAATCAAGATTATTTACGTTCATTTCAGACAGCAAACCAGCATCCGCGCATATCTCTGCCGAAGTTAGTAAGCCATTAAAATGAATTATAGGATTACCGCCGTATGACAGTTTACTTATGGGCTCTGCATTAGTACAGCCCGTATAAATTATATTTTCGAATCTTTGATATTTCTCGTCGTTCGTAAATTTTAATTTATTTTTACTCGGGTTATAAATTGACTTTGAGTATACCTCAGTTGGGTAGAGAATAAGCTCATCATTCAAATTAAAATTAGAACCTAAACCATCTCTAAACTTGTATATTTCTTTAACTAATTCGCCGTCCCTTACTACAGGCATGACATTATAAAGAACCTTATTTTCATCATAAAACATGGCGGTTCCAGGGAAGATAATCATATCAGACCCGCGGCTCGCCATCTTAAGTCCATTTAATAGTTTCTGATATTCTCTTTTTGAATACGGTATCCTAGGAACTTCATCAAATATTTCAAGTCCATCTTCTATTTGAGCTTCAAGAATCTTTTTTGCATCTCTGGGAGCATATTCTACATAATCCGGTGCATTGAACAGTATATCAATTGCATCCTTTGCTTTGTTTTTTTTAATAAGTGTTTTGGTATAAACACCAGGGGGACATGTAAGGCTCCATTCTGGCCCTATTAAAACGTCTATTCCCTTATCTTTAGCTCGGTGTATGTTTTCTATAACCTCATAAGGGCTTCCGTTTTTAGCAGTTTCAATGTTCTTCATTGCTCCAAGAAGCAGCTCTATTTTCATTTTCTCTATTAGAAAGTAAATAATATTAATAGTTTTTGCTTTTTAGAAGTTAAAATTTAATAAATTAAGGAGGAGCTGCGAGGTGGGCAGGAACCGCAACTCCACCAATGTATGCTGCAAGCAATGAACCTAATGTTAAGAAAATCAAAAACAGTATTATGTATACTACCCAACTTTTGTTAAGCGGCTTATTACTGCCATTTTCCCTGTATTTGTCCATTACCAATGTAGTCGGGTAAGCAAATATCCCTGCAACGCCAAAAGTAGCATATAATCCAAGTAGTGCTAATGGAGAATTTGTATAGCCTAAATTGTATCCCGAAATCCCATATTCAATCAACACTAAACCCATAAATAATGCAATAAGTCCAACGTACTGCAATTTCTGGTTATATTTGACTGATAATACGAATCCCAGTGTAAGTATGCCTAACATTATGAAAGGATCGTAGAATAATAAATCGTATGCA
Source organism: Candidatus Parvarchaeum sp. (assembly GCA_049965555.1). GTDB lineage: Archaea > Nanobdellota > Nanobdellia > Parvarchaeales > Parvarchaeaceae > Parvarchaeum. The sequence continues at coordinate 10,071 of JBMFWF010000010.1, read as the reverse complement.
CCGGGAAGGTTCCAAGTCACTTCTCCATAAAAGCCCATCACTAGAATGAATACTGCTATAGCAGCAAACATGTATATTGAACCCTGCAGATGTGATTCTATGCTTACTTTTGAATTTGATTTACGTATGTATCTTGCTCTGTAATCTCTATATATAGCAATCACTGTATAATCCATTAGGAAGCCAATGAATGCAACAAAGAACAATTCTAGTGCCAATTCATCAACAAATCCCATAATTATAATACTATTTCTTCGTTTATAAAGGGGTACTATACAATAAGTTACAAGTTTTTATATTATTCAAAACTATAAACTAATACTATTGTAATTAACAACTTTATTGCCGCTATTTGGCCCGTTTTTGCATTCCCCGCAGTCTTTGATGTTTTCTGAACTGCCACAATTAATGCTTTTAAAAGATTCAAATGCGGAAATGAGCGCTTTGCCTGTTTCAGTTATGCTATACTCGCTTCTTTTCATGTTATTATTGTAGAATATCTTCTTGGTTACAAGCTCCCTTTTGATTAGATCATTTAAGGCTTTGTTCAGCGTTTTAGGATAGATCTTTGGATTTAATAAAAGAAGTCTATCGAAACTTATGCCCTCATTTTTGTTTATTTCTTCTAATACAGTTGCATCCCACTTTTTCCCAAGTAGATTTAAAAGGTCTACAGTATTGCACGTCATATTAAATTAAATGATTTTCTTTGTTTTAATGCCTTTAGTTTATTTTTTCTTCCTTAAAATTATACTGGTTTACCTTGTCTTCATTCTTTTTATGCTGTTTTGCTATCGGTTCAGTATAATACTTGCTTTCCAATCCGGAAAGAAAATCTATGTCCTCTTTATCCAGCTTTATATCTGCAGCTCCTATATCTTCTTTCATGTGTTCAATGTTGCTAGCTTTAGGTATCGGGAATGTATTCCTTCTATGAACAAGCCAGCTCAATGCAATCTGGGCAGGAGTCTTTCCATATTTGTTTGCTATTTTGCCTATATCTTCGAGCAATTCCTTGTTATTGAACATCTTTCCATGCGATAAAGGACTATACGCTATCACTGCAATGTGATTTTCCATGCAATAATCGAATACGCCCGTCTTTTCTATGTCTCTTGTAACTATGCTGTATTCTACCTGATTAGAAGCTATTTCGTATTTTGACATAACTGATTGAGCCTCTTTCATCTCATCAAGCGAAAAATTGCTTATCCCTATGTTCTTTACTTTACCTTCTTCTACTAGCTTTTCCATCGCTTGCATTGTCTCTTTTATAGGAATCGATTTAGTAGGCCAATGCAGCTGATATAGGTCCAAATAATCTGTTCCTATCTTTTTTAAGCTTGCTTCGCATGCTTTTATTACATCATCATATTTGAAATGTGTCGGCCAAACTTTACTTGCAATAAAAAGTTTTTCTCTTTCATATCCTTTTATTGCTTCTCCCACTACATCCTCCGTATTGTACATTTCTGCAGTGTCTATGAAGTTTACCCCGTTATCTATTGCATATCTTATGGCTTTCACATTCTCTTCTTTGTTGTTGCTAAGCTCCCAAGTACCCACGCCTAAGACAGAAAGTTTATTTTTTGTTTTGTTGAATTCCTTTGTTTCCATAGTCTATTAAGTTGCTGATTCTATTTATTGTTTTTTAATCTGAGTTTAATATGTAAGCCTCTTGGTATTTTTATTGCGGGAACTAACAATATTTAAAAACTGCTAAAATAAAGAGATAAACCCCTTGTATTTAAGTGCCTAGGCAGAAATCCTATGCTGCCTATTAAAAACTCCAACCCTATCATAAAATCGTTTATCAAGCCTAAAACCTTGTAGTTTCTCTATATATCCCTTTTATTTTGTCACAATAACGGTTTTTCTTTGAGGCCATCAAAGCGCCTTAATTATCTCTTCGGTTGACAAAACATCAAAAAGCTTTTTCATGTTCTGTATCGATCTTTCATGAGCTTCTTTGTCACTGGATGAAGAGGCATTAGAAGCTACAACTACATAAAAACCCCTGTTTGCTGCATCTCTTGCTGTAGATTCAACTCCTATTTCAGTTGCTATTCCTGCTATTACTAGAGTCTCTATGCCGGCATTTCTGCACATGAGCTCAAAATTTGTGCCTATAAATATGCTTGCAGTGTTTTTGTTTATGATTATTTCATTGGCCTTAGTTTCAATAGCTAGGTCAAACATCTCCTTTGGTATCTGTGACATGTTGAACTTCATCTTGCTTGATGAATATTTTCTAGCAGGAGACTCAAATTCCTTCGGTAATGGAGTAATCTTTGTAAAGAATATTGGCATTCCTTTATTTCTTGCCATCCCTATAAGCTCATTAATGTTTTTAAGAAATTCTTCCTTATTGTATATGTTATCGACTAGCATCCTCTGAACATCCCACACGATTAATGCAGTGTGCTCTGAATTTACAATTTCCCTTATTTCAGTGTAAACTTTTCTTTCCATATTTTAAACTAAATCTTATTAATTATAAACTTTTATCAAAAAAAGAATAAAAAAATAAAACAAAAATTACTCGATTTTTATGTCGTTGTCTTCTAAACCTTTCTTCTTTAGCAGCTCCACAGTTAGTACTCCATTCTTAAAGCTTGCCTTGCTTCCTTCCTTTTGGACAGGTGCGGGCAAAGGAATCTCTCTGTAGTACCCTGCGGAGTTTCTTTCCACCCTATAATAATTCTCTTTCTTCTCTTCTACTTCTTTTTGTGTATTCGCTCTTATTATGAGCCTGTCTTCCTCTATCTTAAGCTTTATGTCTTCTTTGCCCACACCTGGTAGATCTGCAACTACTTTGACTTTGTCTTTTTCATCCAAAATGTCGACTCTCGGGTAATTGAAATTAAACCCGAAACCCGAGATCAACCTATCGAGCTGCTGAAATGGATTTAAATCCATTGGGTCTATTGGCTGCAAGTCTTTTATTCTCATATAAACCACCTCCTTGTCTTTATTCAATTTAAAATTTAAGGCGGCCGTAACCGGCCAAGATGTTATGTTCTAAAACTCTTGAAGTAAACTAAAATTCTCGTTATAAAATCCTTTTTGGCAGTCATACAAACCACCTCCTTAGATTTTATACCCTATAATAATTATATATACAAATTTATTTATAAATTTTTCTACAGACAAAAATTTTAGCTTCTAAAAAATAAAAATTACAAACCTTTTATAATAATGTACACAATTATTAGAATGGATCTAAATAAAAACATACTTATAAAAGCTAACCCAGGTACTGGGAAAACAACCTCATTAGCCGAGAGGGTAATAGAACTTATAAAAAATGGGGTAAGCGAAAAAGAGATACTTTGCTTAACTTTTACAAATAAGGCAGTTGACGAAATGTTTGAAAAAATAAGCCAAAAATTAAAGGAGAATAACTTGGAAGTTTCAAGGATAAATGGAATAACAATTTCTACATTCCACAGCCTATCCAATTCATATTTTTCAGAACAGGGAAAAGAATACGAGCTTGTAAGCAACAACTTCATAAGATTTTCAATATTCAAGAGCTTTGAAAAGAACAATGCTTTCAATTATGACAGAGATTATGTAATACAGGAATTGGTTCCAAAGATAGAAAATTCAATAAGGTACATAAAAAGCTTTGGCATAACTCCTGATGAAATAAACATAAAAATGACCAAAGAAGAGCTGATAAACAAATCCTTTCTAGAGAATATGAGCAGCGTAAGCGTGGAAGAAATCCTCGCCTTTCTTGATTATTTTGTAACGGCTTTTAAGGATTATGAAAGAGAAAAGGGAGAAACTAAAATAGATTACAATGATCTTTTGAAGAGATTTTTGCTTGGATATGATCCGTTAAAAAAACATTATAAGTATGTATTAGTGGATGAACTACAGGATTTAAACGACGTAGAAGCAGAGATAGCTAGGCTTTTAGGGGATTACCTGTTTCTTGTAGGAGACAGAAAGCAATCCATCTTCGGTTTCCAGGGAGGTAGCCTAAAAAACTTCATTGAATTTCAAAAACTAAGTAACTTAGAGCAACTGACAAAAGGTTTGAATTACCGAAGTTACAGAGAAATCCTCGAGTATTCTAAGCAGTATTTTTTAAGCAAAACGAAGGATAAAAGCTATGAAGATGAATTGTCAACCTTTAAAAGCAATAAAGGGCAAGGCGGCAGCGTAAAACAGTTGATAGGCAACAACGTTGATGATATAGCTGTAAAGCTTGCTATGGACCTTGTTTCGCAGGGGAAAAATGCGGCGATAATAACAAGGACCAATGACCAGATAGTAAGCATTTCCCGTATTTTAGACGCTAAGAACGTAAAATACGCAACAACTGCAAGCGCTTCCGTATCGACTAGGGCAAAGAATTCAATAATTGATTATTTGAAAGGCATATTCAATTCGGATGAAAAAGACATTTTAAAAGCATTGTTCACCCCTTTTTCCGGGATTTCTCTTAAAAAGGCATTCGAAATAGAGGAAAGATATAGAAAAAAGGAGATAAGCATGGATGAGATAAAGAAGCTTGCAAAACCATTTTTCGATAGAAAGGCCGCTGCAGAGCTGAATATATTCAACATAAACAAGCTTTTCAATGAAACGATACTGCCGATATCTGTGGCATTGGATAATGACTATTACATAAGTGCAGCTGCTACGCTTGAAAACATAAACCAGTATATGGACAGCAATGAACTGCCTAGCCTTTCGGATATGCTGGTATACCTTTACACGGCGGAGGACAGCTATGAATCAAATGACCAGCAGGAAAAACTCATACTTACGACCGTTCATAAGGCAAAGGGTTTAGAATTCGACAACGTTGTTTATGTTCCTAAGAAACAAAACAATAAAACGAGCTTTATTGACTTAGTAACCAACTCCATAATCAAACAGACAAAAGAAGTGGATGTCAAGGAAGAATTGGCCGAGGAAAGCATAAGAATAGACTTTGTTGCGTTTACAAGGGCAAAGGAAAACCTTTTTGTTGTAACTCCTCCCTCTATTTCCGAGGATTACTACATAGAAGGTTTCATTGAAAAGAGCATTGCAGAAATGGAAGATGAGCCTGCTCCTTTCAAGAAAAAATACGCTGAAGCATACTCTCTTTTTGTAAATAAGGAATACGATGCAGCGAAGGCTTTACTTGAAGAAAGTGATAAATGGCTTGTAAAACGGATAAACAGCTATTTCAGCCAGCTCAAAAGCATTTCATTTTCGCTGCTTGATGTGATGTCAGATCCCTTAAATTTCATAAAAACAAAGGTTTTGGGAATAAGTGAAGTAACAGAGAGCACAAAATTCGGTTTAAACGCGCACAAAATAGCCGAGGATTACTTCAAACATACATTAAAAGAAGAGGAATTGAATGAGACTCAGAAAAAAATCCTTCAGAACATAATAAGCATTATGGAGGAAATAAAAAGAAAATACAATGCAGAAGAAGTGGACGCAGAAAAAACGATTGAAATGCCTCTTGAAATAGTTTTTCCGGACATAAAAGTTGATTTAAAGGTTTCAGCGAAGCTTGATGCTGTGTTCTTTAACAAGGAAAAGAACAAATTCCTGATAATAGACTTCAAAACAGATCGGTCGGATGACCAGGGGTCTAAGCATAGAAGACAGCTTGCTCTTTACCGCAGACTCTTTGCAATAGAAAAGAAGATCAATGAAAAGGATATAGACACTGCAATAGCATACATAAACTTAACGGGAAAAATAAACACTGGAAAATTTGAATATGAATTGGACACCCAGAAGGTAAAGGATATGCAAATAGATACTGTCAAGAAGCATATTTTACAGCTTTTGGAGTATAAAGAAAACCCGGAAAAATTAATTGAAAAAGCGACTGAAAAGTACTATTATTCCGACAGCTTAAATGAGGAAATATTCAAGAAGTTGAAAGAAGAGTACAGTCCTTCTAAAAAAGTATGATAGAAAAAGAAGATATTTTTTATGCGATTTTTGCAGGAATTGCTTCACTTGTAACCGCATTCATAATAGTCTTTCTTGTTGCTCCGAACAGGTTCCAAAAAAACCCTTCGCTACTTTCCATTTCTTTTATAATAGTAATCGAAGTATTAGTATTCTTTTTCTTCTTTTTTGCGATGCGCAGACACGGTTAATTTCTTCCGCTGTACACCATTTTTAACCCATCGCTTCTTTCACTGTACTCATCGTTTCCTTTGAGTTTTGACGCGTACTTGTCTATAACAGTATACAAACCGTTTGACAGTTTTTCGTATTTATCGAGCAGGTAATCCTTTATCTTTGAAAGATAACCGGTTTTCCCGGATTCAAAGAACTTGTCCATCCTGTATTTATCTGCAATGTTGTTCCATGCTGCCTTATTATAGATGCTTAAAAGCTTCTTTTCTTCATTAGAACTTGCCTCTTCAATTTTAGTGCCAACAAAGTAAATCAAATCTCTGGGAGTGTAACCATCTATGTGTTTGAGCATGTAATTAGCGTATCTTTCCAGCTGATTCTCCTTTATCTCGCTGTTCTTTAGTCTTTCAAATGTGTTATAAAGTCCATAATAACCGCTGTTCCCAATGCTTTTTGTTCCCTTTTCGTTTTTTAAAATGTCGCTTAGTTTCATATTTTCACCTTCCCTTATTTAGATGATAACTAGTATTTAAAGCTTTGTATTACTTATAAGTGGCTATTTTTACTTTCTTTGCCTCATTCTCATTTCCCCTTGTGAGAGATAGCACAGCCGCGATTACAAGCATTATTATAAGAAATACAAATGAAAAATGCATGCCTGTTATAAATCCATTTGTTATACCTCCTATCAACTTAGAGGTGCCTACAAATATCTCAAAGGCAAGATACCTTGGAATAGCCAGTGTTGCAGTCACTATAACTATTATGAAACTGCCCATTATGCCGATGCTTCCGAACAGCCTTAAAATTCCGGAGGCAGTTCCAAATCTGCCCGCTTCGCTGCTTTTCATGACTGCACTGTTATTAGCAGGCCAAAACATCGAACCGCCAAAACCTGTTATTGCTGACCCTATGAGTACAATGTATACGCTTGAGCTTGCAGTCAATAAAAAATAGACGGTTATGCCCAATATCATTACCAAAAGACCGAGGGTTGCAAGCAGTCTTGCCCCGTATCTATCCGAATACCTTCCCATAAATGGAGAGAGAACCCCGCTTAGTACATAACCTGGAAGAAGCAGTAAAGATGCATTGAATGGGCTTAATCCCCTAACTCCCTGCAAATACATTATGAGCATGAATGCTACTCCCATAAATCCTAAACCCTGAAACATAGATGCCAAAACAGAATTCTTGAATACCTTGTTCTTGAACATTGAAAACTTTATCACGGGATTGACAAAGATCCTCTCCCTGAAATAGAATGGAATTAGAAGAATGAAGCCCGCCATAAGAATGGAAATGTTTGTGTAATTTAATCCAACCGATGCTATTCTTACACCTGCATATAATACCATTGAAAGGGTTATGCCCAAAATGCTCATCCCTATTATATCAAGTCTTTCATCCTCTCTTTTATCATCCTTTATATATTTGAGAGAAAGAACCAAAAGAACTATCCCTATAGGAACATTAATGAAAAAGATATACCTGTACCCTATAAAAGTAGTTATTACCCCTCCAAGGACAATGCCTAACATTGCTCCGACATTCCAGCCCATGCCGGTAAAACCATATGCTTTGCCAAGCTTTTCCCTCTTAAAAGTATCTGCTATTATTGCCCCGCTGTTAGCAGTCATCATTGCACCGCCCATGGCCTGGAAACCCCTGAATATAATTAAAGTAATATCCGTTGGAGCAATTCCGCACATAAAGGAAAAGATAGTAAATATCGCTATGCCTGAATTAAAAATTCTTGATCTTCCAAAGATATCCCCTATTCTGCCGAATTGAGTAGCAGCAACCGCCGTAACAAGCAGGTATATTAGGATTACCCAGATTATAGTCGAAAGATTGGAGTGAAGAGCCTGGGTTATAGCCGGAAAAGCAAGCAAAACTATTGTGGAATCTATAGAAGCCATCAATACGCTTATTACAAGAACTGAAAGAATCAGGTTTTCATTTTTAAAGTTGCTATTTATATCTACATCCTTTTCATTTAAAATCGCTTTCATAATTGCTTTAGGGATTAACCAAAATCATTTAAGCAGGTTCTTCAAATTATCTATTGTCTGATTCACGACATCGGTCACGGCCTGATTTACAACATCCTCTCCGAAAAGCTTCGCCATCCTGCCAAGTTCTATCTCCGCTTTCCAATCTACTTTAGTTGATGAATCTTGTGCACTCAAATCGACGTAAAGAGAAAGGGAAAACTTCAAACCTATTGTAGAACCGTCTCCCTGTATCAATATATGCTTGTTTTCCTGTTTTTCCTTCAATTGTGCAGAAAACTTGATATTAAGATTAGAAAGATAGCTTGCACCGAGAAACTTTGAGGTATATTTTTTTGCGTCTGCCTTGAACTGCAGCTGAAAGTTATCCCCGTTTACATCTGTAGAAACTACATTGGGCAGGCATTTTGCAAATTTATTTGCATCTGCTATTATATCCCAAACTTTTTCAACATTGTAATCTACTGTAAAACTTCCTTTCATTTCCATATCAGTTGAACAACATCCGCGAATATAATATGTCCCTTGCATTTGAATAAATGTCAGAGTAGGTTTTACCCGTTGATTCATTCATCATCTCATAAAGGAATTCCTTGTTTAATGAAAGCGATTTAGACAATTCATCTATATTTCCATTATTTAAATCGGGCCAGTAAAGCTTTATCTTATCGGTTTTTGATTCGATTTTATTGCCGAGTTTGCCCCCTATAAAATCGCCGATTTCCTTTGCCATTATCCTTGAAGTACTCAATTTGCCTCCAACTATGCTTATTATTCCATTTACATTATCCGTAGTAGAATGATCAAAGATCTTGAAGTCCCTGCTTGCTTTCCTGCTGTCATCATCTTCTCCCGCCGCTATTAGCGGTCTTACGCCTGCATAGTACCTGTAAACGGGGTAATTTGCAAGAATCGGCAGCATTTCGCTTCCAGCTTTCTGAAGAAAACTTATATCTTCCTTATCAACTTCAAACTTCTCGGGATCATCAACGATAAATGCGGTAGTCCCTATTATTGAATCATTGAAAAACGGCACGACTATATCGCCATCAGAAGGCTCCCTCAGCCTGTTTATTATATGTTTCGTAAACCTTCTGTTTATGACTGCCATTGTGCCTGCTGATAATATCATCTCTATGCTTTTTATCCCCAGTTTTTCATCTACTAGCTTTGATGCCCAGGCCCCGCTAGCATTTACAACTAAATCCGCTTTTAGCTCGCTGATCTGTCCGGTATTGTTGTTTTTTATTTTAACTCCCTTTACATCATTTCCTTCTTTTATAAATTCCAATACTTCTGTATTCAACAAAACCTTTGCGGATTCTCTTTTTGCAGTCAGGAGCAAACTCGTTATGAATCTAAACGAATTTATTACTTTATCGGGAACTCTATACACCGCCTTTACTGAATTGTTAAGAAACGGCTCCTCTTTCAAAGCGGATTCTATGCTTAAGGATTCTATTGGAATATTGGATTGTTTGCACCCATTTTCAAATTTACTTTGAAAAGACAAATCATCTTCATTCAAAGCTACAAAGAGCCCGCCGGTATTTTCTATACAAAAAGGAGCTATATCGGAGATAACTTTATTGTCTTCTATGCTCTCCTGCGCTGCTTTCACATCATTCATTGCATATCTGGCGCCGCTGTGGAGCATCCCGTGGAATTTTCCGCTTGTTCCTCCTATGATATTGCCTTTTTCTATAACTATAACATCAAAGCCCCTGCTAGCCAAATCATGTGTAATAAAAGAACCTGTTGCACCAGCGCCTATAACTATTACTTTGCTTGCCATAACAATGATAAACAGCAATTGCGTGAACTACCCCAAGTTTTTGCATGGGGCTTCTCGCTTCAACACTCTGGCTTGCAATGGATTTCTCCGTTGTAGAGGCCTAAGCTCTGCGAGCATACTGGCAGGTTCCCTACCAGATAACGCTTTTAC
>JBMFWF010000009.1:21917-37828 GCA_049965555.1 Candidatus Parvarchaeum sp. | reverse complement strand
GTGTTCACTGGTTAAAGGGGACCGTGAGCTGAGTTTAGGCCGCCGCGAGGCAGGCCGGTATTTAACTAGTGGAGGTGGTCGATGCCTGAATGGAAGATTCGACTAGTACGAAAGGAACAGCGATTCGGCGTCACTAGTTAGCGGTTATCCGACAGGGTACGCCGCGTAGCCACACGCTATGGGATAAGAGCTGAAGGCATCTAAGCTCGAAACCCTCCGTAAAAATAGGCATCGTTGAGGCTGGGGAAGAAGACCCCGTTGATAGAATCGGCGTGTAAGGACCAAGGCGAAAGCCGAGATCTTCAGCGCACGATTACTAATCAGCCAAAACTTCGTAAATCACACAGTCACATTTAAAACCGGTAAGGTTTTTCATTTTTAATAGCGCAAGCTATATTTATTTCTTAAAGAAAAATTTTAATCAAATTGAGTCTTTGAATTTTGTAAATCTGAAAATAGAAGTTATCAATAGGCCGAATATAGCTATGTGTCCTGTGGTGCATAATATACAAATGTGATGAACCAGGAAGATTTCGACATATATTAAGTAGCAGGCAATTCCAGTTCCAAATATGCTTAGTGCGAATATCACTTGCGCAAATCTTTTGTTTAGCTTTTCCTTCTTATTGAATAATCTTAAAACAGAAAATAAAAGTATAACTGAAAAGAAGCCTATGCCATAGTAGTACCAGTCTATCCCAAATAAAGTTGAATAATTACTTGTAACAACCTTTGAACAGTTCACTACAGAGCTTATTATATCACAGCTGTTTTTGGATATTAAATTCAAAGTAAATGACAAAAGAAGATACAGCATCGCAGCAAGGCCGAGCAGACTAAAGGATATTGTTATGTAATCTAAAGCTTTCCTATTTCTCATTATAACCTCAATTTGCAGCTTTCTTTATTGCGTTTATAAGAACCTTTATGGCTTCATCTATTTCTTCCACGTTTTTAGCGCCAGTGCATACTATCTTCCCGGTTCCAAACAAAAGAAAGGTTATTTTTGAATTTACCAACTTATAAACAAGTCCAGGGAACTGCTCGGGATTGTACTCCGTTTCATCTATGTTGTAGGCTATCTTGTTTAAGTCCAACGTTCTATTGAGATTGCCGCTTGCAACTATGTTTTGTATGTCTATTTTCCATTCATTTTTAACAGTAACGCCCACTTTCTTCAGTTCTTTCAGGAGCCTTGCCATCGCAGTCTTTATGTCTTCTTTTGACCTTCCTCCTGTGCAAACAAGCTTGCCGCTTCCGAAGACAAGAAATGTTACATGCATGTCTGGGAACCTGAACACCAATCCAGGGAACTGCTCCGGATTGTATTTTGTATTTGGCAACTTCTTAAGTTTGTTTAATGGTATCTGCACCTTAAGTGAGATACTCGCTACTACATTTTCTACTTTGTATATTTTTGTGTTTACCATTATTTGTATACCTCTATAACGATGTTATTATTTGATATATTTAAATCTTGTATTTTTAATAGTTTTTCGGTTTTCCCTTCTTCGCTGCCGGTTTTTGCTAGCACTTCTTTCATTATAGCATTTTTTATGCTGTTGCTTGGTTCATTGTCTATTGCTATGCTAAGCTTTATCGAATCTGTCCTGTTCATCTTTAATTCCTTTCTTATGTTCTGTACTGCTCTTATGACCTCTCTCTTTATCCACAATAGCTTAACTTCATCTGTTATTCCAGAATCTATAAGTATAATGTCTTTGCCTGTGGTGAATTGAACTTCTTCCTTTGATTTTGGCTTTAAGTCAATTTCTGTAGAAAGTATGCTGTAATCCTTTCCATCTGAGCTTAGTTTAAGCCCTTCTCTTAAATTTCTTATAACTGTCTCCTTTGTAAGCTCTAAGAATTTTGAGGTTGCAACAGTTATATCATTTTGTTGCATCCTTTGTTTTAATTTAGAAAAGTCGATAGTGGGTTCGAAGTCTTCTGCATTTAATTCATAGGAAACATGTAGTATGTTGCCAAGTCTTGTTATTATGTCTTCAAGTATTTGGCTGGAGTGTACTGTAGGTATGGCCACTTTTTTAAGCGGCCTTCTAAGGTTAATTTTTAATTTTTCTCTGGCGGAAAGTACGCCTTGTAGAATTTCCATTGTTCTTTCCATCCTGTTTTCTATTTCCTCGTCTATCAGCGCTTCATTGACGGCAGGAAATTCTGCAGTTACTGTACTGCCAAGCCTGTTTATCATTTTGAATATCTTCTCTGATATGAAAGGCAGGAATACGGATGTAGATATAGACAATTCCTTAAGTATATGCTCAAATGTCTTAAATGCACTGTAGTCATTATCATCAAACATTCTGCCCTTTGCGAGTTTTATGTATGTTCTGCTTAAATCATTGACAAGAAAATCAGTAAGTTTATTCAATGAAAAATCGGTTCGGAAGTTATCCAGATCCGATTGAACGTCTCTCTTTACTCTATTCCATTTTGATATTATCCAACGATCTTCTACCCTTAGGTTAATCTCCTGCGTTTTTTCATTTTTTAGTATTTCCTTTGCAGATAAATAAAGATTTCCTAAGTTATAGAACAGGTTTATTGTTTTTGTATCGTCCTTTAAGTCATTTAAAGTAAAGACTGCGACATCATCCAAGTTATGCTTTAGAAGAGTAATCCTGAGAGCATCTCTGCTGTATCCCTCCTTTATTAATTCTGATATTGGCTTGTAATTTCCCTCGCTTTTTGAAAGTTTGTTACCGTCCTCTCCAACTATAAACCTGTGCATTGAAACATTTCTATACGGCAGTTTTCCAGTTGTTATGTAGCCCATCACAAGTAAAGAGTAAAACCAGCCTCTTATCTGGTCATTGCCTTCAGAAATGAAATCCGCAGGGAAATACCTATCAAATTCTTCCTTAGTTGCAGGATAATTTAGGGCAGCGAACGAAGCCGAACCAGAGTCTATCCAAACATCCATTACATCCGGCACCCTTTTCATATCTCCGCCGCATTTCTCACATTTTATTATTACTTTGTCGACGCTGCTTTTGTGCAAATCAGTTATCTCCTTTAAATTTGCTTTTTCAAGCAGTTCCTTCTTGCTGCTTATAACTATTGTGTTTTCGCAGGATTGGCATTTCCATACAGGCAAAGGAGTATTCCAGTACCTCTGCCTAGATATAACCCAATCCTGTGCATTTGCAAGCCAGGATTCAAACATGTCCTCTGAAATAGGTGGCACCCATTTTATACCTTTGGATATCTTTATCAGTTCTTCTTTTATCTTTGCTATGCTTAAAAACCACTGTTGGCTTGCTCTTGTTATTAATGGTGTTTTGCACCTCCAGCAGTGCGGGTATTTATGAATTATCTTTTTCTCAGCGAATAACAAACCTTTTTTGCTGAGGTATTCTATTATCTTATCATTTACGTTAAGTACGTCTTCCCCATTTAACCATCCGCTTTCTTCGGTAAACTTCCCGTTTTCATTGACAGGCGAAAGAATGGGCAGATTGTTTGCCATTCCTATTTTATAGTCAGATTCACCATGGCCAGGAGCAGAGTGAACTAATCCCGTACCTTCATTTATTTCAACAAATGGCGTTCCTTCTTCAGATGACACTTCTTTTCCGTCTATAACAATTCCAACTTTGTCTTCGTTTTTCTTTATCTGTGGAATATCTTCAAAAGGATGTTTGTACCTCAATCCAACAAGTTCTTTTCCGTCTATTTCCCTCAATATCTTATATTCTTTGTTTAGGTCTTTCAGCACGCCTTCCCTTTCCTTTGCAAGTATAACCTTTTTGCCCTCAGTTTCTACTTCTATATATTTGAAAGTGCTGTTTACTGCAATGGCGGCATTCGAAGGTATGGTCCATGGAGTAGTAGTCCATACTAAAAGGAACCTCCCATCCTGTAGCTCAAATAGAACATATATGGATTTGTCCTCTTTATCATAGTATTTATCCCTTATCTCATAATTAGACATAGGAGTTCCGCACCTTACGCAGAACCATGTTGATTTTAAGCCAGTGTAAAGTAAACCCTTATCATAAGCGTTTTTTATTCCATACCATACCGATTCTATATATTGGTCTCTGTAAGTTCTATATGGTTCGTTATAGAACCAAAGTACTCCATAATCAAGTATTATATTTGTGTTAAGTTTGATATAGCTTTCAACTAGGTTTTTACACTCTTCTACGAATTTTTCCTCCCCAAAATCCTTTATTTCCTTTTTGTTTTTTATGCCAAGTTTTTTCTCTACGACTACTTCTATTGGAAGGCCCTGTGTGTCCCAGCCCGGCTGGGCCCTTACATCAAAGCCTTTGAGAAGTTTATACCTTATTATGGCATCTTTTATGAATATTGTGTACATCGTTCCCTGGTGTACTTCATTAGTTACAAATGGAGGGCCGTCTAAAAAGTAGAATTTATCCTTGCCTTTGTTTTTCTTTAATGCCTTCTCCCAAACCTTCTTTTTCTTCCAATCCTCATTTATCTTCTGTTCATTTTCTGAAGCATTATAAAATTCGGCCATAGAACCTTTAATAACTCATTTATTTATATATATTAACCTCTATAAATTAATATTGTTATGCCTTACCAGGACAACTATAGTAATATATTGGACTCCGCAAGAAGAAGAATCGAAGATGTTCTGTTTTCATTAGATGTCGATAAGCTGATCCCTGAAAGATACCGACAAAGAACTGCATACCGAGACTTATTGCATTTAGATGATGATTTAGAGTATACAAACGAAATACATAATACTATTTACCCTCTAATGTACAATCTATTCCTAAATATAGAGGATTATTCAAACGATTCTAAGCCCCTGTATAAAAGCGGCTTTATATCATATTTAGTTGATGGTAAGAAGGTTAAATTCTTCTATGAAAAAACAGAGAACAAAATTAGCAATCCGTCTGCCATATATGATACAGGTAATAAAAAAATCAGCTTCAATGCAAATGTTATAAATTCAATGGATGAAGAAAGTTTGACTAAGATGCTGAAATTCGTATCGGTTTTGAATTATATAGCTTATTTCAAACAGTAGATTAATCCCTGTTCCCTATTATTATCTCTCCTTTGATCCTTACTGTCGGGTAAACTGCCTTAAGGTTTTCCAAGTTCTTTTGGTTATTCGGGAAAGCTATCCCCATTTTATCGCTTTTTATTATTATATTCTTGCCCTTTAAACCGCTTGAATTGCTGAAAATATAATTTATAACAATTCCAAGCTCTTCTAGTTTAGTGTATACCTCGCAATCATCCTTTGATTGTATTATTTCCTTTATCCTAGAAAATTCACTTTCTTCAAATCTTACTTTATATTTTTTATAGTCATTGAATATCCTTTCTGCGGTTTTATTAAGGTCATCTGTGCTTACACTCCACATTTTTGAAAGCCCTTGGAGTATGCTTTCATTCTTTTCTATGTATTCCAAGGCAGGCTTATACGCCTTGAAGACGATTCTTACAACTCCGTCCTGTATCCTTTCCGTCTTTACTATTTTTATCAAGCCGACCTCACCAGTGCTGTTGCAATGCAACCCTCCGCAGGCCTCAACATCGTATTTGTCTATCTTAACTATACGTATATTCGCATTAGGGACCACACCGCCTTGATAGATAGACATGCCATATTTTGTTTCTGCTCTTTCTCTTGGCATAATGTTTGCTTTGATCTTCATGTTGTCAGAAACCACTTCATTTGCAAGTCTCTCTATCTTGTTAACTTGTTCTTCACTTAGCCTGTCAAAGTAAGTTACATCTAGATGTGCTTGATCTATATCTTTCTCTGCTCCATTCTGGTATACAAACTCCCCCAAAACTCTGCGGCATGCCTGGTTTATTATATGAGTAGCGGTATGATGCCTCCTTAGCAGTTCTCTTCTTTCTGGGTTTATCTCCATTTCGATTTCCTGGTTTTCCTTGAATCCGTTTATTTCATCCAAGTAATGTATTATAACATCATCCTTGATTTCAACATTAACTACATTTGAATTGTTTATCTTGCCTCTATCTGATTTCTGCCCGCCCATTTCAGGATAAAATATAGTCTGGTCAAGTATTAACTTGTTCGGCCTTACAATTTTTATTACTTTTGCTTTCTGTTTCTTGATTTTTTCGTCATAGAAAAGTTTTTTCGTTGGCACAATGCCCTGTATAAAAGAGTAATCCTCATTTTCTGTCTTTCTCTTCTTTGCCTTGTTTATGTCGCTATAGAACTTTTCCGGCAAAGCTATCTCCTTGCCTTCAATCTGAGCGACCGTTTTTATATCATCTATGGTAATGCCTTTTGATTCATACAGTTCAAGCATTTCGTCCTCTTTTATCTCTTTCTTTTCCAAAAGAGAAGATATAAGCCGATCATTTCTTTCCCTGAATTCCTTGTATCTTTCTATCTCCTTGTCTATTATCGGCTTTGTCTCTGTATTCTTTAGATCTTCAAACCATCTGCCGAATTCTTTCTTGTGCTCCTCTATTACTTCATTTATATCCAAATCCCATTTTTTGCTCTGTATGAAATTCAATGCTCTGCGCAGTATGTTCCTAAGATTGTACCCTCCACCAACGTTGCTAGGCAGTGCACCGTCATGTATAGCTACTAACAAGGTTCTAGTGTGATCTGCTATAGAATAAACAGCTTGCATGTCGCTTAATAATTTCTTTATTTCCTGCTCATCTTTTTTTGTTTCCTCTGCTATGCTTTTTATGGCATCTTCTATTCCAACTTTTTCAAAGTCTATCTTTCCTATGTGTTCATATATCTTTTTAACTTCTTCATCATCATAAGCTAGGCCTACCTTTCTTTTTATGAATTCTATAACCTTTGGGAATGTGGCTTCGTATATTGTAGGAGTATTATTGACTACCCAAGACCACCTTTCAAGGCCCGCGCCCATATCTATTGTCTTTGTAGGTATCTCTTCTAGTTTGTTGTCGCTTATAACATAACGCATGTAAACTTGGTTTCCAAGCTCTAGTCCGCCTGCAAAATATTCAAGGCAGCTGCCTGCATATCCTGCGCCCGCCCATGCATCCTCTATAAATGTCAGTTCCTCCTTTTTTATTTTTAGGCCATTCAAAATCCAATTTGTTATGTATTTTATAGCTTCTTTGTCGAAATACGTCTTTTTCTTTTTTGTATTGAATGCAGCTTCCTCTGCCATTACGAAACTTGTCAGATGCCTTCCTGACAACCCAACATTGTTTATGTCGTTGAACCTTAAGCATATCTGTGGTATAACTAAGGGGTTTGCAGGTGGTTCCGCAATTCCTTTTATTACATAAGGGGCGAAATCATCTATAGCGGCTTCTACGAAATATATGTCATCTCTCCATCTTGCTACAACCGGATAGCGTTTTATTTCCTTGTGCCCTGTTTTCTTGAAGAAGCGCGAAAATTCTTTCCAAATCCCTTCATAGCTTTCCTTAAGAGACGAAATGTTTTTGTTGAAAAATGTGTATTCTCCTATGCAGTCAACATCTCCGCATTTTTCCTTTTCAGTGAAACTCCAAAAATTCTTGCCACAGACCTTGCATCTGTACCTTTTTAAACCCAATTCGATTAGAGAATCAACGGGGATAAGCTCCTTTGGATTCTCCTGCATTCTCTTCTTAATAATCTCTTCTACTTCGCTTTTTTCCATAACATTTATTTGTTTATTGAAGTTATAATCTTATGTCAACTATTAATAATATAATACTGATTTAATATATTTAATGCAAAATGGCCGCGATAGTTTAGCTAGGCAGAACAAAAGGCTGTGGCCCTTTAGACAGGGGTTCAAATCCCCTTCGCGGCCCATCTCTATTTTTTAAGGAATAAGGTTTTAATTGTAGAATTCATACTATTCTAGTTAACTATGGAAATAGATTCTTATCACAATCAAATAACTGCAGAGGTAAAAAAACAATACGAACTCATCGGAAAATTGAAGCCCATAAACATACCTTTGGCTTCAGATGTAGCAGATAGAATAGAAGGCCTTTTATCTGTATTAAATCCCAAGCTGATAAAAAGCGGGCTAGCAGATTTCATAAGGGAAGCAGAGAAGAAATACGGGCCGAATGATTGGAGGGTTGCAATTGACAGTGCAATAGCGACCGCCGAATCAAAGTTCGTGAAATTTGAAAACATACATGATGCTATAGAGATGGGCATAAGAGTAGGGCTCGCTTACATAACTGCCGCAATAGTATCTGCGCCTTTAGAGGGCTTTGTGAAGCTCGAATTTAAAAAGAGGATGGACGGAAAGGAATACTTTGCATGCCATTTTGGCGGTCCAATAAGAGGTGCAGGAGGAACCGCTGCGGCTTCTGTTGTTGTTATAGCAGATGCTCTTAGGGCAAACTTTGGCTATGGGAAATATGACGCAACTGAACAGGAAATAAGCAGGGTAAAGGTCGAAGTTACAGATTACAATGATTATGAAGCCAGGCTTCAGTACCTTCCTAGCTTAAATGAATTGGATTTTCTGCTTAAAAATATACCCATAGAAATCGACGGCGACCCAACAAGCGACAGAGAAGTTTCTGCCTATAAGGACTTGCCAAGGATAAAGACGAACAGGATAAGGAGCGGGATGTGTTTGGTTCTTTGCGAAGGCTTTGCACAAAAATCAAATAAAGTAAATAAGCTAATGAAAGGCTTTGCAAAAGATTACAAGATAGAGGATGATTTTGCTTTTTTACCAGATTACTTGAAATTAAAGGAGCTTTCTCATGCTGAAAAGAAAGCAGATGAAAAAGAAAGCAATACTACACAGAGAGTATTGCCGAATTATCGTTATCTTGAAGAATTGGCTGCTGGAAGACCAGTTTTTTCGTACCCACTTACTAGCGGAGGATTCAGGCTGAGGTATGGGAGAAGCAGAACTTCTGGACTTGCCGCTGCTTCAATAAACCCTGCTACTAACCGGATACTATCTGATTTCATTGCTACCGGTTCTCAATTAAGGGTCGAGCTTCCTGGAAAAGCATGCGCTGTAACGCCATGTTCAACAATCGAAGGACCGATAGTAAAGCTAAAGAACGGCTCTGTGAAAAGGATAAATTCAGTTAAGCAGGCAGAGCAGCTACTTAATGAAATAGAAGAAATACTATATTTAGGGGATATCTTGTTTAACTATGGAGATTTTTCAGAGCAAGGCCATCTTTTAATGCCATCTCCCTTTGTAAGTGAATGGTGGGACAGGATAGTTGAAAGCAAGGGAGAAGACGCAGTAAACGAAGCAAAGAAGCTCAGCGGATTCGCAGAATACAAGGACTTTTCATTGAAGTATTCAATTCCTCTTCATCCAAAATTTCTTTATTTCTGGTCACAGATAAGTTACAATCAGTTAAAAGAGCTTATAGAATATGTAAATTCAAATGCAAAGATAGAGTATCAAAACGAGATACCTGGATCTGCGTACAAAATACTTACGCTGCCGTTTCAAAGTTCAATAAAGAGAACACTTGAAATAATTGCCATAGAGCACTATGTAAAAGGGAACAGCATAGTAATAGACAATGCGGATTCGTTCTTGTTTACTATAGGATACGGACAAAATTTTGATACAATACTTTTGAAAATCGGTCAGAATTTCTCCAATTTAGAACTTTTAAGCAGCATATCGGGCTTGAAGATAATGGATATAGCAGGGACATTCATAGGAGGCAGGCTCGGTAGGCCTGAGAAGGCAAAGATGAGGGAGATGGACACAAATCCAAATGTCATATTCCCGATAGGAGAAAGCGGCGGCGCATCCAGGAATATAATCGTTGCCGCTCAAAAAGAAACAGTCCTTGCAGAATACGGGCTTTTTTACTGTGAGAACTGCAAAAAAGAAAGCATATTTGCAAAATGTGATATATGCGGCTCTGAAACTAAAAGGATAAGATACTGCAGGGTTTGCGGGACTAAAACAACGGATGAATTTCATCATGGTAAGCCGACCGTTCAAAAGGCAAAGCAGAAGATAAATTTAAAGGAATACTTGGACAGGGCATTTGATAAACTTAATGTAAAAGATAGGCCGGCCGTAATAAAAGGAGTTAAGGGTGTTTTCAACTCAAATGGCGATATAGAGCCCTTGGAAAAAGGTATACTTCGTGCAATTAATAATTTGAACGTAAACAAAGATGGAACTATCAGGTTCGATGCAATAGAAGTACCAATAACTCATTTCAAGCCAAAAGAGGTAGGTACAAGTATAGACCGGCTTAAAGAACTTGGATATACACATGACATTTATGGCAAGGAGCTTGAGAGCAAAGAACAGATACTACAATTGAAGCAGCAGGATATAATTCTACCGACTTTTGGAAACATGAATGAAAATGCAGCAGAGGTTTTTTCAAGGGTAGCAAAGTTCATAGATGAACTTTTAACAAAGTATTATTCAGCAGAAAGCATAATGAATGTAAACTCAAAAGAAGACCTGGTCGGAAAGCTTGTTGTAGGATTAGCACCGCACACTTCTTCCGGAACGGTAGGCAGGATAATAGGGTTCTCAAAGACTCAGGGCCTATTTGCCCACCCTTTTTTCCATGCAGCAATGCGTAGGAATTGTGACGGCGATGAAGCTGCACTGATGCTCTTAACAGATATGCTACTTAATTTTGATAGGGGCTTGCTTCCTGATTCCAGGGGCGCAAGGTATATGGATTCACCTTTAGTTATCTCCTCGAAGCTTGATCTTGAAAGCATAGACTCGGAGGCATACAATTTGGATATAGTTGACAAGTATCCTTTAGAGTTTTATGAGGCCACATTGAATTATGCCAAGCCTTCTGATGTTAAGATAATGCAGGTAAAAGATATCTTTAGCGATCCTTACAAAACAATATTTTTCACTCATGATACAGAAGACATAAACGACGGCGTTAACGTTTCATCTTATAAAACATTAGGCACAATGCTTGAAAAGGTGTCTGCGCAGATGTCTCTGCAGGAAAAGATAAGGGCGGTAGACGTTTCAGACGTAGCAAAGATAATAATCGATAGGCACTTCATAAAAGACATAAAAGGAAATCTGCGTAGATTTGGGACCCAGGAGTTTCGCTGCGTTAAATGCAATGAAAGATACAGGAGAGCACCTCTCATAGGAAAGTGCTTAAAGTGCGGAGGTAACCTAGTCCTTACTTCTAGTGAGGGGAATATAAAGAAATATCTTTCAATATCATTGAACATAGCGCAGAAATACCATATTTCGCAGTATCTTGCAGATGAACTTCATTTGCTGGATGTAGAACTGAACAGCATATTCGGCGAAAAGATAGAAAAGCAGGCATCTCTCCTTTCCTTTTAATCTTTTATTCTTTCAAGAGCACTGTCAAGTTTATCTATTATCTCTTCAAATATCATCTCTTTTGCTATTCCATCTGCCTTTATGTTGTATCTTTTTTTGCCAATTGCTAACATGTTTATTTGGTATTGATTCGCAGCTTTCTTAATTTTCTTTACGTTTACTCTTATACTTTTTATACCTGCGGAATCAACAAGAAACTTTTCTCTTTTATTTATCTCATTTCTTACTAAGATTACAAATTCCCAATCATAATCACCAGATATTGTTAAATCTATGCTTTCTCCCACATTTCTTCCACTTAACAAGTCTAAAATCTTAAGTCTACTTAGTATACCTACTGGTTTACCATTATTGTCTATAACAATACTGCTTTTCAGCTTTGAGCTTAACATTATTTCAAGAGCTCTTCTCAAGTTCAACGTAAGGTTTAATTTTGGTATTTCTGATTTAGCTATCTCCATTATGTTTCTTTCAGTTGGAAGTTTTTCATCTCTATGAGGGTCTTTCTTTCCTCTAGTTTTAGTCAGCTTCTTCTCAAAAATATAACTTAGAATGTCAGAGGTTGAAATCTGCCCAAGGAGTTTACCGAAATTGTCTACTATAGGCAGGTTATCTATCCTATTCATTGCTGCCAATTTTTGTGCTCTTCCTATTGTGTCATCTGTTCTCAGTATTGGAAAGCGCCTTATGACCACATCTTCAACTTTGAACGAATCAAATATTCTATCGTTTATCAAAAGCTTTAAGACATCAAAGTCTGAGACTATTCCTACCACTTTTTTGTCCTCATCTATTACAGGCAAAGCTCCGACCCCAGAATCTTGCATTATACTTATTGTTCTACTTATGCTGTCTTTTGGCAGAACAGCCGGCGCCTTCTTCATTAAATCACCGGCTTTCATGTTTTTGTTTATGTCTCTAGATAGTATATCATAGTAAACTATCAATCCGACATATTTTTTGTTCTGTACTACCGGCAATTCTTTTATCTTTTTAGAATCCATTATATCAAGAGCCTTTTCTATACTTGTGTTAACTTCCACCGTTACCACTTTTTTTGTCATTATCTTTGCGTTGTTCATAGTCTTTATTCAAGGATCTTTTAAGATAAATATCTTTTATCTTTTAGTAAAGCCAGTGCACCTGCTGCTATTCCGATTATAATGTATATTACCATCAGAGCATAGGTTATGCTGCCTATAGTAGTAAGGGGGAAATATACCAAAATCAAGACAGAAAGCGAATTAAAAGGTATATATATTAAAAGCCCCAAAAGAGCAAAAAGACTGAAAAGGAACACTAAGAAAACTCCAAAGTTTCTTGTTTCCCTGTTTTTAGATTTAAGGTAAAATGCTGCGATAATCATGAATATCCCTGCGATTATAAGCAGGGGGCCAAGAACAATGATACCATTTTTTACGCTTGAAATGCCGTTTAACGCGAGGCTTAGATACTGCAATGTAGTGGAATTGCTCGTATTTGCTGCTGCGCTTAAAACGCTTTGTGAGTTAAATGTTAATATTGAGAGGTTTCCTACTATTGTAAGAATGCCTGAAACTGCTGCCGTTATTCCTGAAATGATAGCTAATATAAAAGTAATAGGAAGTTTTTTAATTTCTACTTCTTCCTTTTTTTCATTTTTATCCTTTACTTTATCCATATCCTTTATTGCAGCCGGTAGTTTAAATTACTTTTTGTTGTAAGAACAGAAATTTAAGCTGTTAATACAAAAGTTTATTGCTTCTACTTAAAGATAAACATAATTATGGGTTTAATCTCCTGGGGGTTCTTGGAAAAGGCACAGCATACATTATATGAGGTAATTTGCAAATCCACATTACTAATCTGTCAACTCCGACTCCGAATCCAGAATGCGGTATAGCGCCATACCTTCTAAGGTCAATGTACCATTCATAGTCTTTTTCATTTAATCCTTCATCTTTTAATCTTTTTAGCAGAGTCTCCTTATCATCAACCCTTTGTCCGCCCCCTACAATTTCTCCGTAACCTTCTGGCGCTAAAAGGTCATTGCACAAAACATGCTTTTCATCTTTAGGATCGGGTTTGTGGTAAAAAGGTTTTAATTCTATTGGGTAATTTATTGAGAAAACAGGTATATCTAATTTAGAAGTTATCGCTCTTTCTTCATCCGCGCCCAAATCAGCGCCATACTCAAGTTTTAACCCATTCTTGTTTGCTAAGTCTATCACTTCCTCATATTTCATTCTAAGAAACGGCTTGTTAACTACATTTTCAAGCACAGTAGTGTCTCTCTTTAATAATTTCAATTCGTCTGCATTCTTAACTAAAACATTCTTAACTACGTATTTTATTAATTTCTCTTCTATATCCATTACGTCGTCATTTGTTTTGAATGCTACTTCAGCTTCAGCATGCCAGAATTCCGTTAAGTGTCTCCATGTTCTGCTTTTTTCTGCCCTAAACGAAGGAGCAACTGTATATATCTTCCAAAGCGAATCAACCATTGCTTCAGCGTATAGCTGCCAACTTTGTGTTAAGTATGCTTTCTTGTTGAAATAATTTGTTTCAAACAATGTTGAACCGCCTTCAACGCTTCCTCCGACAAAAGATGGAGATTGGATTTCATAAAACCCATTTGAAGTAAAAAATTCATGTATGGAAGAAAAAACTGTTGATCTTACTTTCATGATAGCAGTCATTTTTGGGCTCCTCAGCCACAAGTGTCGATTATCAAAAAGGAAAACTTTTTTATGCCCTTTTTTCAATGGAAATGGCTCAGCAATAGAGTATATGCTTAAGTCATTTATCAAAATTTCATAACCGCCTTCCGCTCTTTCGTCCTTTCTTACTTTTCCCTTAACTTTTATAGCAGATTCTCTTGTTATTTTGTTTACATCTTCGAAACTCTTATCTGTAGAATGACTTACACATTGTATAGTTCCGCTAGGGTCCCTTAATATTATGAAAGAATTATTTTTGCCCTTTCTTATGCTGTTTACAAATCCGTTCAGTTCAATTTCTTTGTCTTCAAATTCCGCATTTTTTATATCTTTTATGTAATGCTCCATTTAAAATATAGAATTTGGCGTATTTTATCCTTTTCTATTATTATTTTATTTTAAGTATTTATATTAAAAAATATTGTAAACTTGTATGAATAAAAAGAAAAGAAAACGACCTAACAAAAGTAATGATGCCCAGGCTGCTTTAGATTATTTAGTAAGCTGGGGTTGGGTTCTTATAATAATAGTATTAGTTTTGGTAGTACTCTTTTCTTTAGGCATTTTTAAAGCACCTTCCGCTCCTACAATAATAAGCGGCTTCAAGGGTATAACAATGCAGGCGGCAGAGGCTAATTCAACAATGATGGTGGTAAAGATAACAAACAATTACAACCAGTTTGTAAACATCACAGGCATAATAGTAAATGTAAACGGTAACAGCTATACCTCAGATTCATGTTTAAATAGCATAATATCAACCGGTCAATCCACATTGTGCAGGGTACCTGTAAGCATACTCACAAGCAGCTATCTTTCAAAGATTCAAATATCGTTCACTCCTTATAAGTCAAGCATATACGAAGTTTCAAATGGAACCGTTTCCTCCACATTGGTAAGCGGTGCAATCCCAATAAACAACCAGTTAACATATTTCATAGAAAAAGGACTGCCGTACGGCAGTACTTTTACAGTGAATTACAACACATCTACGAATTCAACCACAGTTTCAAGCACAAAATATAACGTTTCCTTCAATTTGCCTTTTGGCAATTATTACTTTTCAGTTCCAACAGTCACATATCAGGGCTGCATAAGCAAGCCAACTCCTTCTTCAGGCTATCATTCTACAGGAGTGGGAGAGGTAATAGCATTCACATCCAACTGTACTACAACATTTTCAGAGACAGGATTGCCATCAAGTCAGCAGTGGCAAGTAACCTATAACGGCACCACTAAAAGCAATTCCACTGGCTCTAATATCTATATACACACAAATAATACTGCAAACGCGCAGGTTTACTATACTGCAATTGCAAAAAGCGACAATCTTGCATGCGTTTCCTACAGTACACCATCAATAAGGTTGGGAGGCAGTTACACCTTCAGTTCATGGAACTGCACCACAACATTTACAGAGACAGGCCTTCCAACTACAAGTAATTATAATGAATGGGTAGCAAAGTTTGCAGGCTACTCAAGTTCAGCTACTTCTACAAGTTCTTCTATTTCTATTTATCAAACCGGCATCTCTACAGTATCTCAATATACTCCCTCTTCTAATAGCTATGAATTGAGCTGTTTATCGGATCCCAGTGTTTCTATTTTCCAAGGATCTTCATATAATTTTAATTGGTGGGTATGCACTACTACTTTTGAGGACAATGGTCTGTCTCCTTATCCAACTTCTTGGAATGTTTCATTTTCTGGTTTAACCGATAATAACGTTAATGTAAATAATAATGCGGTATTTACACAGAATGTTACCTCCGTATCTGTCCAGTCATTTTCAACTGTAATAAACCAATATGATTGCTCCTCTTCGAATTCAGTTTATGAAGGCAGCAATGTCGTACCTCCATGGAATTGCGTAACTACGTTTTCAAATGCAGGCGTAAACAATTATCCAACTTCTTGGAATGCTGAATTTGACGGA
>JBMFWF010000009.1:0-21819 GCA_049965555.1 Candidatus Parvarchaeum sp. | reverse complement strand
GACAAGCATAAACAGCTATTCCTGCAGCTCTTCGTCTTCTACACTAGCAGGAAGCACTATTTCCAATGTTCCATGGAATTGCCAAACAACATTTGACACAAATTCTGTGTTATCAAATGATTATCCAGACGGTTGGTCTGTAAGCTTTGATAGTAATTCTGCATCAGGATCAACTTCCGCAAATTTGGTTGTCACATCTTCTCAAGGACCGTCAATACTTGGAAGCTTTTCTTATTCCTCTTCTACTGGGACTTATGATTGTTACTCAAACAACCCTCCAAAAGAATTGGCTGGTTCTACAGTATCAAGCATACCCTGGCAATGTACTACTACTTTTGTTGGTACTGGCTTGCCTAGTTCCGGTTACTCTAGTAATTCCTGGAGCTGGTCAGTAAACTTTAATGGAGCAAGTACCAGTATTACTGGGAATTCAAATGGAATCCTAAATACTGGTCTAGGTGTTGCTAATACAGATCTTTCAATTTCTGGTTCTTTAACCTGTAGTGGTTATGATTACTCTGTCACTGCAGGAAACACGGGCGTTGCAACAGTTTTTACTTGCAATGAACTTTATCTTCTGGGCCCTAATAATATAACCGTTGAGAGTCCAAATTCTGGGCAATATGAGTTAGCGGATGTGATAAGTGCAGGATATCCAACGTGTAATTCAGGTAATTTTGGTTATGTTGTAAGCGGTGCTGCTAATCCTAATGGAGTATTAAATTTAATTGGAAGATGTAAGAATTCGACATCACATTATACAACGAGCGCCACCTTGAATCCGTATAACAATGCCATAAGTAATATATATACCTGGAATCCGCAACAAGGGGACGATGAAATAATTACAGTTACGGCATTACCCAGCATTGGTTCTGGTAATGAAGTAGCTTATGGTTATGCGGGAGAAAACAGTTCCGGTTATTACTCAGGAGTCCTACTCGCTCCTTCTGGCGATACAAACGGCCAAATATACCAAAATCTAGTTACTTGCTATTTAGAGGAAATCTCTTCGGCTTCTACAGTAACTTATATACCCGAAGGATTATGCGCTCAAGATAGCCCAGATAGTACATTTGGTTTTGGTACTTACGATGTGGGGGGTAATACCTTTTTCAATGGAGTCAGTGGTGAATATAATATTTATTCTACAGGTTATGGGGAATTTTATAACACCCCAACTACAAATAACGGTCAAGGACAGGGTACAGACATAGGTATGAAAGGCGCGTATGGAGTTTCAATAAGTGAATCCGGATGGATATATGTTCCTTACCAGTATAGAACCAATTTAGAAGCAACACAAAACAATGGTTTTAATGTGATACAGCCATCGCTTTCAAGTCATAATTATGCATCATTGCCAGGGGCTACTACAAGCAATAACTATGTTCCTGTTGTTGCGATAGATAATCAATATAACGAATTCTTCGTAATAGACGGGAATAATGGTTATGTTTATGAGTATGGGCCCATTGACTCTGCTTCATATTCCTTAGAAAATAGCTATAATCTAAATGATGAAACCTTGGATTATGCTACATTATCTCCGAATGGTAATTATCTTTATGTTGCAAGCTATGGCAAGGATGAAACATATGTGTTCTCTACAAGTAATATAGTCCAAGGTCCAATCGCTACCTTTAAGGGACCTTACGGGTTGCCTCCATTAAACGAGTGGCCTTATAACGTGCATTTTGAAGATCAAAAAGGTGCGGCAAATACTGGTTTCCCAACTAATGACATAATCTCCGATGTGTTCCAAATAAACAGTAAAAACGGGTTTGTCTCTTAACACAAAAATTAAAATGCTCTACTGGTATTAAAGTTTATGAAAATAAGGATTTTGCCCGTGATTATTTTATTATCCCTTTTATTGATCCTGTTTTATATATATACTGAATCTATGAGCAATGTTTATAATATTTATATATACAATTATAATAATTCCAATTCGATTTATCCGACTATATCTAAACTGGTTGCAAAACCTTTTGCTTATCAATTCGAAGACAGCAGCTCACATTTCTATTTTATCAATAGCTCTATTTCAAATTTTAATATCTCTATCTCTGGTTTAGGCTCAACTAATCCATCTGTTCTCGGCCCAGTTTCTTATTATAAAAATGAGTTGTTAATACCACTTTCCTCTGAATCAATGTCCATTAATTTTAGTCAATATTGGGGAGGGTTAGCAGCGGTTAATGGTACAAATGGCAATATAATCTGGATAGATT
Organism: Candidatus Parvarchaeum sp.; assembly: GCA_049965555.1. Taxonomy (GTDB): domain Archaea; phylum Nanobdellota; class Nanobdellia; order Parvarchaeales; family Parvarchaeaceae; genus Parvarchaeum. The sequence continues at coordinate 19,582 of JBMFWF010000009.1, read as the reverse complement.
ACTTTAATAATCAAGTAATGACTGAGCCGATTGTTTTTAACGGAGTAGCTTACATAGGTTTAGGCTCAGCATTTTACAACTCGAACATAAATTCTAATGGAGTTATAGCCGTAAATTCTACGAACGGAAGATTGATCTGGACCAGATATCTAGATTCAGAGCATATGCCTACCTTCGTATACTATAACGATACTTTGGTAGTAGCTCCTGGCTTAGGTAAGCCAATAAGTAATTCAAGCGGAATTCTATATTTTTTGAATGCAACTAATGGCAGGACTATAATAAAAATAAACACAAGCAGTGAAAGTGCGATGTCATCTATTTTGGTGGTCAATGGCACTGGTTATTTTGGAGCAGCTGCTTTTAATTTCTCTTCTGGTTCTCCTTCTTATCAAGAAAATTTTAAAAATAAGTTTTATGCGATAAGCCTAAGAAAAATGTCAGTGCTTTGGGTAGACAAGTTTAATTCTAGTTTTGGGATGCAAGATAGCTCCCCAGTGTTTTCAAATGGCCAAATAATAACCGGATACTCTTCTGGTTTATTTAATAATACAATAAGTATTTTGGGCTTAAATTATTCCACTGGCGATTTAGACTGGAATTTCACCACCCCAGAACGTGGAAATATCAGCTCGCCTTACATTCAGCTGCCCCCTCTTACGAGCTATAACGGAGTTGTTTATTCTGATTCTCCGACAATAGGTGTCTTATATGCCTTAAATGCAAGTAATGGGACCCTTTTGTGGCAATTTTATACAGGGCCAACATCAGCAAATGTGAACATAATAAACAACTCAATAGTGCTTCTTAATTCTGCAGGCGAATTATACGTTATAAATACCTACGGAAAATTAATAAATAAGAGGTATGTAGGAATAGCTGCAGGGCCTGAAAATGTGATTCAAATTGGTAATAGTGTGGTTTTGTATGGGGCTTCAAATAATATAGAGGTTGTTCCAACGAATTTCCTGTTTAGTTAATTGGTAAAGTTATCTTAGCTCCTGCGAATTTATCCTTTATGTAGAGGCATTTGGAGGTATACAGTTTTTATGGCAAACTTTTTTCTATGTATCTTATGGTTCTTTTAAGCTCTTTGTCTAAGTATTTTGGATTTTTATCTGAAAAATCTAGAAAATAATTCAGATTCATTAAAACCACTTTATTTTTTTCTGTTACATATATATTATCTAAAGATAAAGTACCTTCTGGAAGTTTGCTGTATATTTTAGCTGATTTAAGTTTGTTTACGCTTGCATAGAGCTGATTTTCTATATCGATTATATTTTCAATGCCTGAATTGATTTTTTTTTCTAAAGTCAGGTAATTTTTAAGAGGGGTAACTCTACCATCGATTTTTGTAATGTACCCTCTTATATAATTTTTTGAAATTGAATCGTCATACACTAACGCAATAGGCTTTACAGAGTTTTCAGGTATTATTTCGTTTATTTTACCTAGTTCTTCAAATTCGTGCTTAAAATTCCTTTTCATTACCAAATAAGGTGCAAAATCAACAGTTTCCGGATAAGACATTGAAATGAATGCGCTAATTTCAGTTATATAGGCCTTTTCATCTATAAAGTGATAACCCTGATTTTCCAGTTCTGTCCTATTTGGCAGAGATTTAATATTTACATATTTTGATCCTTTATTAGTTTCTTCTATTAGATTCATTAAATTACTGTTTTTCATATTTTACCTCCTTTCCCATTTTTAATTTCCTTAAGGATTTTATCAGTTTCTGATAAAATCACTGCCAATCCGAGCCTTAGAGCATATGATAAAGCCTTTGTTTGAGAATTTATCCTCAAAGATAAGGGCCCGTATTTATCAACATAATTGCCGCTTCCCAAACCTATCTGAAATTTATAGAAGTTTATCACGTCTGTTAAGTTTTCTGCGGTATGTCCCATAAGCATTCCAATAGGATAATACGCCAGACTGTTGGCCACCCAAGAGACAAGAGCTAAGCTAAACATCTGCGGTATTGATCTTATTTTCTTGCTGAATTGCAATGGTATATAAGGCGCAATAAGCATGCCTAAATGCAAAACTCCATAATACGGGTTATTCACAAGCGGAGTATTATCAACTGCAGATACCACCGTTGCACCATACGCCGCAGCAAAAGAATAAAGAACTACTTTGTTTAAATCATAATTTCTTATTTTTGGAGCGTTTTCAGCCTTGCTTAAATTATATTTGTTTATGAAAATACTAGTGTATCTTCTAGGATTAGTATTGACAGTGCTTTTATCTGAGAGATTTTCTATTTTGTTGTAGCTTTGGTCATTTTCATTGTAGCCAATTAGCTTTTCCAGGCTTATGTCGCTTTTTACCGTTTTTTTGTTTTCACTATCTTCATACAAAATATTAGAAAGCTTTATTCGATAATATTCTCCATTTTTTTTATAATCCCCAAAAGTTAACGTTATTTCGTTTTTGTCCTTGTTAGTATGTAAATCAGAATATCTATATCCAGCATTCTCTGCATGGTTTAAAAACTTATAAATGCTTTTGTACAGCAGTTCTTCTTGCAATATAATCTCTATTTTATTTGTATTTTCTGCTAAATCCATATTTTTATATGAAAATTGCATATATAAATACTTTATTATCACTTAAAAATAATAAAATATACAATTTAAAGGCATGAGGCAGATTGAAAAGACATAATAACTATACAATTCTAAAGAAATTATAAAAAGTACAGCTGTATCAAATCATTAAAAATAGAATTTATTAAAAACTAAAACATGGAATTCAAGATTAAGGAAAGAATAGAATTTGAAGTAAACTTGGAAAAAGAGCAGAATAACCGCAGGAAAGTCATAAAATTTCTAAGAAACTTTATTAAATTAAGTTCTATTGGGAATAGCAAAAGTCAAGAATCTTATCCTTACTTATATCAAAACAATGGCCCTATTTTTAAATCTGCCGATTCCTATCCGATTCTTTCTGCTAAATCCGGCAATGGAAAAATAATAGGAGCATGCGTATCGGAGTTATACCAAAGCGGGCTTCTTCATGTAAACTTGTTAGCTGTGGATAACAAGTATAGACGGCAGGGAATCGGCCTTTCTATTTTAAAGAAGATTATAGACTTCGCTAGGAAACATAAAATACACAATATACAGTGTCTGTCCCTTGTTTCAGACAAAGAATCAAAGAAGTTCCTTAAAAAGGCGGGTTTTAGAAAGGTCGGAAAGCTAAAAAAATACATTGGGGAAAAGGATTATTATCTTTGGGAATATCTGCCTTAAATCACTTTATTATAAGTAAAGGCAACTTGCTAATTACAGTCAGTGCTTGGCTTACTGAGCCGATGACAGAGCCCTTCCACTTTCCCATGCCTCTGCTTCCGACTACTATTATATCAACATTTTTACGTTTTGCTTCATTTATTATTTCATTAGGAGGGTAGCCTTCAGCGTATTCATATTCTGCCTTAAACCCTTTCTTTTTTATTATTTCTACTTGGCGTTTGAGTTCATTTCTAGTTTTTTCTCTGATTTTTCTAATTACGCTATCGTCTATAAAAAGGCTGGGGTTAGAAAGATACAAAGGAGCAAACATCTCTTCTACATACAAAAGGTAAATTGTGCTTTTTTTGTCAAAGTTATTAATGGTATATTCAACAGCTTTTTTTGAGTATTCAGAACCATCAAAGCCTATCAGTATTCTTTGGCTTTTTATCATATATACTTATAAAAGGCATTTTGTAGTTTAAATTAATTTATCAATTCGGAGACAGCGGCAAGGTAAGCGGTTTCCGCCCAAAAAAGACACTTTATTGTTGAATTGCCGTTCCTTTCAAAGAAGCCATTTGCGTCATTTACTCTGTTTCTATCATAAATCTCTTGTTCCGGAATTGATCCGTCTTCTTCTATTTTGCTTTCTACATAGTTTATTATCGTTTCCGCTTGCTCTTTCCTGCCTCTTTTCATAAGGTACATAGCATATTGAAGACCCAAATGAAACCAAGAGCCTCTGCCAAAATAGGTGTCTATTATGCCGCGGTATTTCCCAAAAAACCTATATCTTATCGGCAGGTAATCCCCGTGGAAAAGTTCGCTTTCTATCACATTTACAGTATTCTCTTCCATAGCTTCTATTCCACCCGGCTTAAACGTATTGAATATCTCAATTTCCTCTGCCCCTACGCTTGGCATGGTTTCACCGTATTCTATTTTCGACTTCGCAAGAAAAGCCCCTCTTTTTTCATCATTTACAATGAAATTCTCCTTTAAAAAATTAGATATCTCTGATTCATCAACATTTGTTAATTTAATATCCAAAGTTTTTGCAATTTCCTTTGCGCTTTTTATCCCCTTGTAAAGAGAAGACACAGTATAGGAATCAATGGTTTTGCCCACGTAATTTTGACCATTCAAAGTGTTATCTCTGTCATAAAAGTAGTATTGCTCCCATGCGTCTGCGCACGGAGTTTTATGGAAATTATACATATAATTCACCAAGAAATCAAGGTTCTTTGCAATTTTTTTGCTTGTATCTTTTAAACCTTCTAAACCAAATTCTTGAATATACTTTTCAGTAGCCATAATTACTAAAGGGGCGGAATCATACTGCATAGTCCAGCTTCTTGTTGTCTTTCCCTCCTTTTTATCGTTTTCAGCTCTCTTTACTCCATTTTCATCGACATCAAATCTTGATAATATGTGGTTATCACCTAATTTTGACTCTAATTTTGATATGTCCGTTTCATAACCATTCATCTTTATCTTTTTTGCTTCAGAATCTAAGTTTTCCCAAAGCGTTGCTATAAGTTTTCCATTTAAAACCTCTAATTCATCAATTTCCTCGCTTAATAACTCATACAGAGGGCTTTTTTTGGCGTTTCCTATAAATTCTGTAATATAATAAGAAGAATACGCAGCATCCCTATTCCACATTAAGTTGTAATCAGGGTATTTCAAAGATGCAGGCGTTTTTACCAAATCATTAAAAGGTATAAAATGCCTCTTCACTTCTGTCATGACTTTTTTTATTTTGTTAAGCCTTTCTTTTTTTACTGTAATATCGGCTGTTCCAGCTTTTTCTTGGTTTTGAAAGTCAGGCATAATTATATTAGAAAAGACATGCTTTAATTACTTGCGTTTTGGTATTGCTTAAAAAGAGCAAAACTATTCTATATCCATTAAATATAACAAAACCTAAAAATTTAATACCTAATCATGTATAATTTTGGATATCATATGGAAAAAGATAAGTACTGGCTTTCAGTTATATTCCCAATTGCTGCTATATCATCGGGTTTCAGCGTTATCATCCCTTTATACATATTGGAATTGCATGGAAATGTAGTTGATGTAAGCCTTGCAACAACTGCTTATTCGCTCGCTGTAATACCTGCTTCATTATTCTGGGGAGAGCTTACACAGCGCCTTAAAAAGATAAAATTTTTCATAATGCTCTCAGTTATTGGTGTTATACCATTAATAGTGCTTTTGTACCTATTGCATAGCATATTGCTGGCTGTCATAATCTATGCAGCCTATGCTTTTATACTAACTGCTTCTTCCCCAGCCATAAACATGCTGATAATGAACAGGAGGAAAAAGACAGTATTAAGATCCTATTACGGAATATATGGGTTGATGAGCATAATAGGCAACCTTATAGGGTATCTGCCAGGGGTACTGCTTTTCAGTGATGTAATTGCAAGGTACTTATTAATACTGTTTGCATTCAACATAGCATCATTGTTATTTACAATCTTTTTCGTAAAGGAAGAAAAACAAAGAATTAAAGAAGACAAGGAAAAGCATCTGCATAGAATGTTTCCAATGTTCAATGCTATAAGCAAGTTCCCTCAGATACTTGCAGGCCACCATCTTATAATTCAGATTGCAGAGATGAGGAAAAGGAAAAAGACAATAAGGATAATGACCATATTTGCCGCTATTGCTCTTGTAAATTTTGGGATCTACCTTTTTAATACCTCCTACATCCCATTTCTTTATTCATATAAGATTTCCTATTCAGAAATATTTCTTATAAACATGCTTAATGGCTTCGGCCAGATAGTCATATACTTAGTTTTCATGCTTGGGAAAGCAAAGAATACTTTAAGGAAATATTATAGGCTTTCAACTATTGTAAGGTCAGCAGGTTATCTGATTGCAATAATATCAATTATTTCATTGACTGCTGTTTTCTATCTTAATCTGTTTTCTTACTTTATAGCAGGATTAGGATATGCACTTTGGAATATCTCTGCTTCTGTAATAATTTACGTAAATATAGTCGGAAAAATGGAAGCCCATTACATAGGAGTGTGGTCTGCAATAATAGGTTTATCAGGCGTATTAGGCGCAATATCTTCTGGCTTTTTGTCTCTTTATCTTGGATATATATTTACCTTCATATTAAGCATACTCTTTACATTATCTTCAATTCTGGTATTCAACAGAGCGTATGTAGACGGGCATAAAATAAGAGATTTCGGAAACAAAGTTTGATTAATTAAAATTTTATATATTACCCTTTTTCTATAGTTATAAATGGCTATAAAGCTGTCATACGACCTTAAAAAAAGAAAATACAAAAGCCTGGAAATAAACTTAAGTGAATTAGAGAAATATAAGATTGTCTTAAAGTACCCAAATAAGATTAAAAATGGAGATATAGTATTGAATGCAGGATTGACCGAAGAAATATCTCCTGAAATATATAAAGGCAGATTTACAAAGCGTTTTCTTTCAGATATCTACGGTATATACATTAACAAAGAATTGGATAAATCTCCATATTTCAATGAAATTTACAAGATTGCAAAAAATGCAGCTGCAAATAAAAATGGGCTGGAAAGGGCCTTAGCAATAGCGGATTCTTTTTATGTACAGATGTACTATCGCCTGGTAGAGTATACTGACAATTACAGCAAGGAGAAAGGGTTAATGACCAATGAAGACTTGCTGTATCTTGAAGGAAATGATAAGCGTAGTGGAAAGGCAATTAGTACGGATTATTCATTAATTCATGGCCATTTTCTATGTCATGAATTTGCTATTGCTCTAAGTGTTTTGCTTGATAAGGAAAAAAGAAGAACTGGTCTAAAGCCGTTTTACGTTATGGGAATAGTTGAAAAAGACGGAGAGAAAGCCGAGCACTGCTGGTTAGAATTGAAAGACAGGAAAGGAAAAAGAATTTTGCTTGATAGGCTTTCAAATGTAGCCCAGCCATTAAAAGATGGGCAAAGATACGTAGTCTCTGATAATGGTGTTAAGTACTGGATAGACAACGGCCCTCTTGTGCTCAGAAGGAATCACTTTAAAAAATAAAAGGAATTTAACCTAAAATCGGCATATTCTTGTATGTTAGAGCTGGTTTTTTCGGTCATATTAGACACTATGTATTCTTGGGCAAGGATGCTTATAGCCCTTTTTATTTCTATGATAATCGCATTATTTACAGGGATAGCTGCAGCAAGGTCCAAAAAATTGAACAAAATCCTAATGCCTATTGTTGATATACTACAGACCCTGCCGATACTTGCATTCTTCCCATTTGCTATATATCTATTTGTTTTTTACCTCCCAGGTTCAATAGGAGTAAACGCTGCAGTCATATTCCTGATAGTAACAAGCATGCTATGGAACATCATTTTCGGAGTTTACCAGGCGATAATCTCATTGCCATCCGAATACTTTGATATGGCGAGGATATACAAGCTTAATCTTTATCAGAGACTTAGGAAAATATTTATACCGGCGGCACTTCCGAGGATGTCGGAGCAAATGAGCTTATCATGGGCAATTGGGCTTTTTTACTTGGTTACAAGTGAAATATTCTCAGCAGGGACAAAGAACTATGCAGTTAAGCATGGGATAGGGGTCGAATTTGTAAAGGCTGCCGCAACCGGCAACTTTTACCTTTACATTTATTCTATAATAATATTTGTTTTATTCGTTATTGCAACCCGCTTACTTTTATTTGAAAGATTTGATAAGTTTGCAAATAGATATTATCTGAAAGACTATAAGAAAAGAAGAAGGGATATCTTTACATTCAATTATTTCAGCGGCAAAAGAGCAATGCTAAACGAGAAAATCAAGTATAAATTAGTTTTAATAGGAAATGTAATTTTTTATGTGATAATTGGATCCATCATTGGTTTTATAATCTACAAAGTGATTCCCTTTGTAAATCTACAATTGTTAAGCAAACTTGTCGGCTACGAAGGTTATTCTCTTCTGTCATTAGCATTTTCATTTTTAAGGGTATGGGGTGCTTTTATTGCAATAATGGCTGTTTCAATTCCTTTGAGCATAAAGGTAGTGTTCCTTTCAAACAGGACAAAAAGGTATCTTCTTTTATTTCAGATATTTGCATCCATACCTGCAACTATACTCCTTCCAGCAATAGCAGAATTAGTGTACGGAAACTCTGAATTGCTCGCGTTTATAATTTACTTTTTAAGTGGTCTATGGTACGTTATTTTCAGCATAGTTGCGACTACAAAATACCTGCCGGAAAGCATAAACGAGGTTAAAAAAATTTTTCATCTTAATGGGATAGTTGCGTGGAAGAAGATATACTTAAAGGCAATTATGCCAGGAGTTATAACCGGGGCAGTAACAGGGATAGCTGCGGAGTGGAATGCAAGCATAGTAGCAGAGTATTTCTCTGCAGGCAGCGGTAAAATCATAACTTCAGTTTCTATAGGCATGGGAAAGGCATTAAACGTAGCTTTGGCCAATAATAATCTACTTTTGATGGGCGTTCTTCTTGCAAATATGGTTGCGATGATAATTATTGTAAACTATTTCGTCTGGCGTAGGCTATATAACAGAGTAAATTCAGTTTATTCATAGTTATGGCATTCCTAAACATTGAGAAAATAAAATTTACTTATCCCAAAAGCGGCTTAACAGTATTAGACGGCATATCATTTTCAGCAAATGAATTAGAGTTCATTTCTATAATTGGCCCTTCGGGCTGCGGAAAAAGCACTCTTCTAAGGATAATAGCAGGATTGATAAATGCAGACCGTGGAAGAGTAGTGCTAGCAGGAAAGAAAATAAACGGGCCTTCTGATAGTATCTCATTCGTTTTTCAAGATTTTGCGCTTCTGCCTTGGCTATCAAACCTAGAAAATGTGAAGATAGGGCTTGCTTCAAAGCCCATGACGGAAGAGGAAAGAGAGAAGACCGCATTGGAGATGCTTTATAAACTGGAATTGAAAGGCTTTGAAGACGCTTACCCAAACCTTTTAAGCGGGGGGATGAAGCAGAGGGTTGGGCTTGCTCGTGCTCTGGTGTCAAATCCCGCGCTTCTTCTAATGGATGAACCTTTTAGCTCATTGGATGAACTTACTGCAAACAGCCTCCGTAAAACCGTCGTTGAGGTTTTAAAAGACAAAAAAACCCTTCCAAAAGCAATTGTGATGGTATCTCATAATATAGAAGAGGCAGTTGAGATGTCTGATAAAATAATAGTTCTGTCAAATAAACCTGCCGTTGTAAAAAAAGTATTAGACATAAATATAAAGCGGCCGAGAGATAGAGGCAGCAGAGAATTTAGAAAGAAAGTAAACGAGATATACTCAATCTTTGTTGAGTAGATCTTTTTTGCTTGCTATTTTCCAAATGTCATTTTCATGATCATAGGCAAGAATATTTAGTCTTATTCCTATTACAAGCAGGTCTCTTTTAAAAGCAGCTATGCCCGATATATTATCCCTGTATGTTATTACTCCTTTTTTTATTAGGTACTGAAATAGTTCAGTAGTAGTTAAATTTTTGTTTTTTCTTATAGTCTTTATTATTTCTAAGAATGGTTCCATTTTCAACAAGTTCTTTTTTATCTCCGCGTTTATCTCATGGAAGTTCTTTTCTCGGAGTTTCATATTTAGTTTTATTTCCCCCTTGTCTATTTTTATGAATCCTAAAAGTTTACAGGCTTGGAGTATGTCTACAAGATCATCTGCTTGCTCTAATGCCTCATCCGAAAGCTCCTGCAAGGAGATTTTGCCATCGTGCTCTTTAAGTATTGAAATTACTCCATGTATCTGGCCTATCTTTATATTTATAGGAAAAATCCCTTTCATATCATTTTTAATAATCTGTTCTATTTATTACTTTAATTGCTGATAAAAAACATTTAACCAAGAGTTTTGATTAATAATCCTGGCTGCGGATATGAAAAATTTTAATGGCGATGCTTTGGGCATACTATTTGTAATTATTATTCCTGCAGTTGTAGGTTACCTGTTTTCAATTGCAAATTTATATGTGGAGATAGTGGTTGCAGTATTTCTTTTCATTGTATTTTTAGTTGCTGCTATTAGGATAGTTAATCAATGGAACAGAAAAGCAGCCCTTTCTTTTGGAAAATATGTCGGTATAATGGAGCATACTAATACCTTTTGTACAGACTACTCCAATAACTTTGGATTTGCGTGTAATAAATACTATTTTCAAGGCGGAGAAGACGCTTACAAAAGATAATGTTCCAGTTGATGTAGATGCACTTCTTTTCTGGAAGGTTATAAACTCAGAGAATGCCGTTTTGAATGTTCAAATATATAGGGATTCTGTCCAATTGGCAGCACAGACTGCTTTAAGAGACATTATAGGCAAGACTGAATTGTCAGAGATGCTTGCCGGCAGGGACGTAATCGGGAAAGATGTAAAAAATCTGATTCAAGACAGAGTAGCAGACTGGGGAATAGAGGCAATTTCTGTTGAAATATGAGATGTAAGCATATCCCTGACTTGAAGGATGCAATGGCTAGGGTGGCAGTAGCTGACAGAGAAAAACAGGCGAGAGTAAAATTAGCAGAGAGCGAATCCCTTGCTGCCGATAAAATTATAGAGGCAAGCTCTAAGTATAAGAAAGACTTGTTTGCAATGCAGCTTAGGTCACTTAACATGATGTATGAAATAAGCCTAAGCGGTAAAAATCTAATGATATTTATACCAACGGATAGCAAAGGATTCAGTATACCTACGCCTGTAGGATTAGAAGGGATAAAAGATCTATTTGAGAAGAGCAATGTAAAAAATCTACCGGATAGAGAAAAAGAAGAAAAACAACAAAGAAAGATGGTTGATTTCTCTTAAAATATAAAAATACAAAAGTTTATTAAATACAGTTTTCTATATTATTACATAGTAATTACTATGGCAGAAATAAAAAGGATACCCACCGGTGTACACGGCCTCGATGAAAAGATAGAGGGCGGATTTGAAGCCGGTTCTGTAATAAGCCTGTTGGGTGGTCCCGGATCTGGGAAGTCGCTGCTTGGAATGTCGTTTTTATATGAGGGCTTGAAAAGGGGAGAAACATGCCTTCTGATGTCATTTGAAGAAAACGTCGATGATTTAATACTTGATATGGAGGCAATAGGTTTAAATGACGTAAGGAATTTCGTTTCTAACAAAAAGCTGCTGCTTTCATTTAATTCACCGATAAATTTTGAATATCTGGGGATACTTGATATAATCCAGGAAAATAAAGTTTCCAGGGTAGTGATCGATTCTTTGTCAGCTATATCCATGTACATGGAAGATAGAGGCAAATTCAGGAAATTTATGCTTGATCTTGTTACCGAACTTAAAAAGTTCAAGGTAACTGCGATAGTTACCGATGAACAGCCGCAGGTTTCCGATAGTGACACGCTTTATTTCAGTGGCGAATACCTTTCAGACGCAGTCATAAAGCTTTTCTATACAGGATTAGGTGGCGATTTTGATAGGAGCATGCAGATAGTTAAGATGAGAAGAACAAACAATGACAGGTCAATGCTTCCTATGAGGATAGACAAAGGCGGCATATATGTCAAATGAGGTTAGTCCTAATAACTTCTTAAATGAGATGCTTTTAACTAAAAACATAAAGTTTGAGAACAATAGGTTGCTACTTATGAATAGGCCAGGTGTACTTATAAATATGAGCATATTTGTTTCTTTAATTGGAAAGCTTATAAAATATGATGAAACTGAAGTATACAACGCCGGTTCAATTAGTATAGCTGGCTTAGTAGAGGATTATAAGAATAGGTTTAATAATAACATAAATAAAATTATTGATTTAATATCAAATGTAGTTGCGACATCTGGTCTTGGAAAGATGATATTTAATTTTGATAAAGATAAAATTTTGATTTCGACTAATCCTTCTCCCTTTGCAGAGACATATGCTGAGATTTTTGGTAAAACAGAAAAACCTATTTGCTTCTTTTTAGCAGGTGGCTTAAATGCATTGTTTACAGGTTTACTGGATAAAAAATATTCAACAAAAGAAATATACTGTAAAGCAAAAGGAGACACAGAATGTAAATTTTTACTGGAGGTGATACCATGAAATCAAAGCCTGAAGTTAAACCAGTTTTTGAATACGCATTAAAGAATATCGACTTTTATAAATCAAGTTCCTATAGTGCTTTAAAAAAGTTTGGCCATAAAAATTTAGAAGATACTCTTAAAAATGTTCCGGTAATATCGGGAGAGAGTTTTCTTGACGATTTTTATAAATTTATACCAGATATAAGAACTAATATTTCATTGTTTCAAACTTCCGGTTCAACTGGTAGGCCTAAAGTTATACCTACAAGTTATAAAGATATTCGGCTCCTTGGCCAATCTTTTGTGAATATGTATGAAGATCTGATTGGAGAAATGCCTTATTTAACTGTAAATGTTGCGCCACCAAGACCCGCAATAAGCGGGATTGGGATGTCTTCTATATCTGAATTAGGGAATTCAATAGAACTAAATCCTGGACCAGGTCAAGGCATGTTGGAAATACTCAAGAAATGCGATAATATAATTAATTCGCACAAAGAAATGAATAAAAAGATACTTATAACTAGTTTACCATCTCTGCTTTTTAGGGAGGTATATAATTTAGATAAGGAGGCTAGGAAAGAATTGGCTAGTCTAATAAGCAAAAATGAAGTTTACATCGCGTTAGGAGGAGAACCGCTAAATTTAGAGCGAAGCAGGTTACTTTATTCATTTATGCCTGTAAAGGGCATAATAAATTTAATCGCTTCGACTGAAAGAGTTTGTGGCAGCAAATTTTATACGGAGGAAACTTTAAAGAATAAAGATACCACTGACATATTTATATTCAAAGTCTCTAGGTATAACAATGAGTTTGGGGTTTATTCCGATGGTAAGGTTTATTACCCTTCTAATAATAAACTTAAAGGCCTTGAAGGCGAATTGCTATTGACAAGCAAAGGATTGAAAGGCTATGACCACATGCCGTTAATAAATTACAACACAAAGGAAAAAGTTAGGTTTATTGGTATAGACAAAGATTATATGTACTTAGAATTTCTTGGAAGGACAAATAAGCTTGTTAACTTTAGCGTATCAAAATTAGATGATATTATAATAGATGACGTGCTTGCTTTCACTTCAAGAAAACTAAATTTAGGTGAGGGATACGCCGAAATAACAAGAGAAAGCGGTCTGGATAAAATTACTTTTTACTTCTATAAAAATGAATTTAATGGGAGCAAAGAGGAATTGATTAATTTAATTTTAGATAAATTATCCAAAGAGGAGATGGAAATAAAGTATGTACTGGACAAAAAATTAGCTTTGCTTGATGCAGAATTAGTCGATAAAGACAAAATTCCTTTCTACGATCTTAAGAAACTAAAGAGCCCTAAGATTATGGATAAAAGAGGAATAGAACACTATTAGATTAGGATCTAGAGATGTCGGAAATACCGTCTATTTTCTTGAAGGCTTTTGTTACTCCTGTTGCCTTTCTTTTGACGGCGTAATCCTCATCATTTATCAGCAGTAATTCAGGCTCAGCAACTATCATCTTTGTCTGTGCTTTTTGATCGTATGCTATAGGATTTCCATCATTGTTCATATAAAGGCATGTAAGTGGAAATGATGGAAAATAGACTATATCGCTGCTGAAATAGATTCTATTGTCGCCTATATGAACTGTTCTAATCCCGTCTGCGAATCCTATTGAGGATTTTCCTGCATAGTGGCCATACATAGGTATAAGCTTTTTGCCGATTTCTTTCTCTGCTTTTTTTAATCCTTCCGAAGTTATCTGTGTACCCGACACCTTTATTAAATCAGTATCGTAAAACAGGTCTTTAGGTAACATTGAAAGCATTTCCATTGCGGCTGTAGCTATTCCAACGTTGCCTTGCTTTAATAAGTAGGCTTCCTTTTCCATTACGGGTTTCATCGCCTGCATCATCTGCTGCGGGCTTAAGAGCTTTAATCCCCTTGTTTCGAACCCATTTCCCACATATTCCATTCCAAGAAGCTCCGCAAGTTTTTTGTGTTCCTCTTGATAAGCACCTACTGGGCCTGCGGCCAATAATTTCTTGTTTTTTAATCTCTCTACGGGATACTGTGCCTTTATCCCAGTGTATTCATTTACTGCAGAAACCGACAATGACTGGGGGGTATGGTAAACCGTCTTTGCCGGCCCTGTAGTTCCAGAAGAGGAACTTTTGAACATGTCTTCCAGCTTGAAATTCTTTGGCATGTAATAATCTCTGTAGCCATTCTCTTTTTTTAAGAGACTAGAATCCGAATTTCCAAGCAGAGAAACAAGCGAGTCTAAACTTTCAGCTTTGTCTATCTTTTCATTTGTTATATCATTGGATTTTGCTCTTTCTATCCAATATCTTGAACCCGTTTCTTCATTTATGTGATATTTTGCTATTGCTTTAAGCCAAAGAAGCATCCCATCTTCGCCGTTTTTACTTGAAAGCGCTTCTTCGAATGGCTTTTTAAAACCCTGCCACTCTCCTTGAAAGAAGCCTTCTCTCCTTGTATATTTCCTTAGATTTTTTATATAATTATTCATTTTATAATAGTGATTAGTTGTGATATAAATAGCTTTCCATGGTCATTAAAATGATATAACTGATTAGATTATTAATCATTAATGATAATTGAAGCCTTGAGCAGCAAAAAGAAGAAAATATTCTTTTCTGTGGTCATACTCTATTTTTTGGTCGGTTTTGTCTTAATACTTGTTTTTTTAACCAAGTATTTCGGCCCAAACGGCGCAAGCTTTATAGGGATAGCATATCTAGCAGTTGGTTGGCTTGTTTTATACCGCTGGAAGGGGCTGTTTAAAATAATGAAAATAAAGTACAAGTAGAGTTTCATGATAAAAAACAAGGTCAAGGATTCTGGTGTATCATTTGTTAGCATAGTCTTAATTATAATGATAATTACCTTTTCAATACGGGCAAGCAACAACATGCTCACCACTTCTGTTCCATTGCTGGTTAAGTACTACTTTGGTTTCTCTGAAACAGAAGTCGGATTAATAGCAGCTTTGTTGTCTTTTACCACTTTTCTTACGACTGCATTTTTAAATACCAAGTTATCGGCAAGCAAAAGGCGCATAGCTTTTATAGTTTCTAATTTCATTTACATGCTCGTATTCATCAGTATATGGGTTTCCAATTTTTACAGCATCTGGGTATTAGCAGCAGTAATGGGTGTTCTTCTGGGCTTTATAATGCCTAACATAATAACTGCAGCCGGGCTTTTTAAGGATCCAAAAATTAGGGACAGAGTACTGTCAATTTACACAGTAGTGTTAAGTTTTAGCCTTATAATAGGGCCATTAATAGAGTCGGAGCTACTTAAATTTGTAGATATAAGGGAAGCATTCCTTATATTTGCATTATTCGGCCTAATCTCTTTTGTTCTTTCTCCTTTGATGAAGTTTCCGGCTGAAAAGCAGAAAAGGGTTAAGGTCAAAGTGTTTTCAAATTACGGCTTTCGTTCGGCGGTTTTCAATATAATGGCGTATAACATACCTTTTGCAGTATTGATAGCATTCGCAGGAATATATGAGAAAGACGCCTTCAATGTATCTTTTTCATTTGTTACATTGGTGTTTTCCCTGTTTTTCCTTACTTCCTTTTTATCTAGAATATATCTATCGGTTAAGCCCCCTCGCAACATAAAACTTATGATGAATGAAACGATCATTTTGACGCTTATAGGCATAATAGTAATGGTTTTTTCAAGGAATCTAGAAATATTCCTAGTTTCATTTCTTATTTTAGGGATACCGCATGGACTTGCATATCCTATTTCAATAATCACGCTTGGCAGGTCATTCAAGGCAAGATTTAGAAACGCTGCAAATAGCTACTTCTTTGCAATAATGATGGCGGTCGGAGTGGTTCTTCCAACATTGTCTGGCTTTTCAATAGACAAGGTAGGTTTCAAGATTACATTTGTTTTTATAATCTTGCTCATAATTGTTTTGCTTTTATTGAATAATATTAATTTTAGAAGGTGGAAAATTAATGTATGACAAAGATAATTAAAATGTCTGAAAGTAAAATTGATAGGAAAGGGATAATATACGCTGCAAATCAAATTAAAGGCGGAAAGCTAGTGGTGTTTCCAACAGAGACAGTTTATGGAATAGGAGCCAGTGCTTTCAATGAAAAAGCATGCAAAGAGATTTTTAAAGTAAAGAACAGGGCAGTTGATAATCCCTTAATTGTACATATATATAGTTTGGATCAACTTAAAGAAATAGCGGCTGTTCCGGCTAATCTGTTTGTAGTTTTAAGGAAGGTATGGCCCGGCCCGGTGACTTTTATATTTAAGAGCATTAACCTGCCGAAGATGGTTACGGCTGGATTGGATACTGTAGCTGTAAGAATGCCAAGCAATAAGATTGCCTTGGAATTAATAAAGGAAAGCGATGTTCCTATAGCTGCACCCAGTGCAAATATCTCTACTTTACCGAGCGCAACTGAAGCTAAGCATGCAGTTGCAGATTTCTTAGGGAAAGTTGCAGTTATAATTGACGGAGGCAAGTCAAAATTCGGATTGGAATCTACAGTTGTAGATGTAAGTAGAAAGCCTTACAGGCTGCTTAGACCTGGTTCTTATGATGTGAATAAACTGGAAAAGTTTTTAGGAAAGATAAAAATCCCAAAAAGCATAAATGAAACTGTAAAAAAGGGAAAAGTCCTGTCGCCGGGCATGAAGTATCGGCATTATTCGCCTAGAAAACCGCTGTTTTTATTTGATAACGTGGATGGACTGATCTCTGCAAGCAGGTTCCTTGAATCAAAAGGCTTGAAGTTTGCCGTTTTGATACCAGAGGAATACAAAGCAAGGGTAAATTCTAATAGAAAAATAATCTTAGGAAGCATATATGAGCCAGAAGAGATTGCCAGGAACCTTTTTAGTTCATTTAGAAAACTCGATGAAATAGATGTAGAGATTGGTTTAATATCGGACATAAAACTCAAGTCATTCGATCTTGCTGTAAGGAACAGGGTCATAAAGGCATCTGGAGAAAATAGAGTAAATAACTTAAAGCAGTTTATGGATTTCATTAAAAGCAAATTATCTAGTAATCAATCTTTTAAGAACCAAATTTTTAACTAATCCGCCGAGAATTCCCCTTTCGAAGATGGGAGATGAGAGATGGTAAGGAAAAGTACAAATATAGGAAAATCAAATATTATATTGTAAAAGGCATGTCTCGGTGGAGGCTGAAAGTGCTACACCTGTATAATAAATACGGAAAGACCCAAGCTCTTTATCTGGATGGAGGTAGTCCGACTTCAATAGTTGGTATGTTTCAAACCCATCGGCAATACTCATTCTAGACGACACAAGGGCATGCAGGGGTTCTTAGCCAATTTTCAGATTTATAACACAACATTGACTCAAGCCCAGTTGTCGGATATTTATAATGAAAGATTAGATTACAAACCAGTATCAACTGCTATTATTGCTGATCTCTGGGCGTTAAATGGGACAATAAAAGATTATGCAAACCCTGCCGCAATTGGTATAGATTCAGGCGTGACCTTCACGATTAATTATCCTGTGCAATAATTTTAAGCAACATAAGCAAATTTATTATACGGGAAAACTTTAAATATAATCTTTACCCCTATACTACTATGGATATAAAAGGTTATCTTGTAGACAAAAAACAAGATATAGCCTCATTAGATGTAAAAACTCGGGGGTTGAAGCTGGAGCCAGTAGTGAACTTCATAACCTCTATCATAGGGCCAAGGCGCGCTGGGAAAACTTATCTCATATATGAATTTATAAAAGAGAGGCAGCTTAAACCCGAAGACTACATATTCATTAACTTCGAGGATGAGGATACCATAAGATTTAGGCGGGACGATCTATTAAAGTCACCATATCTGTCGAAGGAGATTTATGGCAAAGAACCGGATTACCTATTTTTTGATGAGATTCAAAGTCTTGAAGGATGGGAGCGCTTGATTTATACGCTATATGAGAAAAAAAGATATAAGGTTGTAATTACTGGTTCATCGTCTAAATTACTGAGCAGAGAAATAGCGACTTCTTTGCGCGGCAGAGCTTTGCCACTGATTGTCCTCCCTCTTTCCTTTGAGGAGGTGCTAAAAGCGAAGAGCATGCTTCTGTCGCTGCCGCTATCAAGCGGGAAAGTGAGCGGTATAAAATACGAGCTGTCGAATTATCTAGCCAATGGCGGATTCCCGGACATAGTATTCGATAATGTAAAACCCGTCCAGTTCTTTAGGCAGTACCTAGATCTAGTGGTTTTTAAAGACCTAACGGAACGGTTTGGGATAAGGAATATTTCTGTCGTAAAGCTGCTAATGACTTCGATACTGTCTTCTTTTGGGAAAGAGTTCTCGATAAGCAAACAATACAAAACGTTGAAAAGCATGGGTATAAACGTCAGTCAAAAGACCGTATATTCTTACGTACAGTTGTTTGAGGATTCATTTTTCTGTTTTTTCGTCCCGCGGTTCTCCACCTCATTGAGAAAATCGTCGTTATCCGTAAAGAAAGTATACCTAAACGATAACGGTTTTGCAAACATTTCTGGCGATAAAGAGGTAGGGAGACAGATGGAGAATGCGGTTTTTATAGAATTACTGAGAAGAAAAGGCAATTATGACATCTTTTATTGGAAGGATTATCAGCAGAGAGAAGTTGACTTTGTAATAACTACAAACAACAAACCTACAAATCTTATACAGGTGACGTATGCTAGTCATAAGACCAACTTGCAAGATAGGGAGCTATTTTCGCTGCTCCGGGCTTCCGAAGAATTGCATTGTAATAATCTCCTGGTCATAACCTGGGACTATGAAGCTGAGGAGAAGATAAAAGGCAAGAAGATAAAGTTCATTCCACTGTGGAAGTGGCTGCTTAAAATCTAAATTTGTAAGAATTATCTGTGTGTCACTTTTAGTGTTTTTCTTTTCGTCTTCAAACGCGGCGGCATTCAACTTGCCGGTGACTTAAGTAAACGATTTATTTATTCTCTCTTATACGGGTCCGACACATAAATCGCAATCAGCATTGGAGTATATTTTTTTACTAATCTAATGGTCTAATAATTGCACTAGATAGATTTAAGCGGCACCTTCATAAAATTTAATTTATAGCAAATATTTCCTAAACCCTGGGTAATCCATAATCTATAATGCTTTAAGAATGTTTATTATTAGATCAGAGGTGCTTTTTACCTTTACTAATAAAAAAGGCAATTCCTTCAAATTAAGAAATATTTATATTCTTTGTTTTTATATAAAATAATATGCAATCCAAAGCCT
>JBMFWF010000008.1:37371-45869 GCA_049965555.1 Candidatus Parvarchaeum sp. | reverse complement strand
AGTAGGCTCAGATATAGATTTGCTTATCAAAAATGAACTTAGTTCCTCCAGTTTGTTTCTCCAATATACTCTAGAAAGATCTATAAAATCTTTACTGTCACGTTTAGCATTAAAAAAGATGTATCTTTCGTATCTCGAGCTTTCTAATAGATTTTCTTCCTCATAATTTTTTAATAGTTTTGAAGCTGTTGGCGGAGATATACCCATAAATCGTGAATAATGCCTTATGTTTATCTTCGCATAGTTGTCTTCAAAAAATATTCCTAAGTTGTTAATTATATCTAACATATGTTAAATATAGTTTACATTTGTTTAAATACTTTAACATAAGGAGAGATAGTTTTGGTAGCCCTTGTTTTATTGTTGACGTCTAGTTTTATGGCAGGCCTTTTTTGTCTAAAGTAAGTATAGCAAGTTGCGCTGTCGGAGGATTTTCCACAGGCTTATATCCCCCGGTATATACTGGAAACGTGACTTATGAGATCAGCACCGCTAAGGGTACTCAAACTTTCAATGCAACAGGGCAAATATTCGGAACGGGCAGTTAAGACTAATAAAAAATTTATAAAAATCTAATATATACTTTCTACTCTTATACCTGAAACAAATGTCGATACAGAAAGCAGCAAGAAAGATATTGGAAGAATATAAACAAAGCGATTCATTATCAAAAATGATATATCAACTGTAATTATCGCTGCCAGGGCCAGGTAATCAGCATTTTTGTAATTAGTAAGTGAACTTATGTTGTGTATCATATAAAGTTCAAGTGCAGAGTAAACCGTCCATATCAACGCAGCCAGAACCAGATAAAAGTTAAGAGCATAGTAGCTTAAAGGGTATATGACAATCTGGCTATTTCCAAAATAAAGTAAGACAAAAAGCAATGCTATCCCAAAAATCCATATAATAATATGTGAATATCTAAAGAGCTTTTTACTGTCGTTTTTCCAAGCTCTTCTCCAGAATCCGTTTCTAAGGTAAAGGCCTGCTAAATAAAGTACAATTATAAACGAGAAAGGGAAAAAAGAAAGCCTGTAATCTGATATGAAGTCAATGGAAAGCACGGCCAGCGATATTGTGGTAAGCGCTGATATAAAGAAGCCAGCTTGCCTTGTCAAAACTTCAGCTTCCATTTGGATTCTGGTATGTCACATTACCTATAAGCTTTAGCACGGCGCCCTGAAAGGAATAAGGGTCGCGTATGCCGCGTAGAACGATGTTGGGCCTGCCCTGTTCTTCCGGCCTTATAACTACCTTTCCAAGCTTAAGAATCCTGTCCAAAATGGTTATGTCAACAGAAACATCGCTTATCTTTGAAGGGAGGATTATATTTGTATCCTTTGCTATTACTCCTCTCTGTATTATTACCCGGGAATTTGTTATTATATATTCTATGAAGTAGACCTGCAATTCAGAAATTAGTATATATATTATGCCGATGATCTCTAAAATTGTTGAAATAATTGGCAAGGGCCCAACGAAGGGAATGTTTTTTATCCCAACATATGAAAGAGCAGCTGAAAACGATAAATCATAAGCAGGCTCGAAAATGGACAAGGCGCCGAATATTATTATAGAGATAACTATCAGCCATACTCCTCTCCAAAATTCCTTCTGGCCCAGTATAGAAGGCTTCTCTGACCTTATCAATTTCTCATTCGCAAGCAGAAACTGCTTCATCATATAATTATTAAATGGAATACCAATATATAACTTAGTAGGTAATAATATGAGAGTAGGCGCTTTGTTTACCGGGGGAAAAGACTCTACTTACTCCACATTCTTGGCAGGAAAGGAGCATGAAGTAGTATGTTTAATGAATATGTACTCTGAAAACAGGGATTCCTACATGTTCCACACGGTGGGCGATTCTTTACTTAAAATGCAGGCAGATGCCCTATCGATTCCTTTGGAAAGACATAAAACCAAGGGAGTAAAAGAGGAGGAACTTTTTGACTTAAGGAATTTTATAGCAGACATGAAGGAAAAATATGGGATAGAAGGGGTTGTAAGCGGCGCTCTTGCGAGCGAGTATCAATATAATAGGATAAATGCAATACTTAGCGATTTAAAACTGGCTTCAATAACCCCTTTGTGGCACGTAAACGTTGAGCAGTACCTCAAAAACTTGATAAAAGACGGTTTTCACGCAGTTATAGTTTCAGTTTCTGCAGACGGCTTGGACGAAAGCTGGCTAGGCAAGGAAATAAACAATGAAAACCTTGAAAATCTCATAAAGCTAAGCAGAAAATACAGGTTTAATTTGGGTTTTGAAGGCGGAGAAGCAGAAACAGCTGTTTTAGACGAGCCAAACTTTAGTTATGCAATAGAGATAAAGAGCAGCAGTATAATAAAAGACGAAGGGAAAGCGTACCTAAATATAGAAGAAGCGGCAAAGGTTGATAAATAAAAACGTTAGAAAACCAAATCTTTGTGGCATCACATTGTTTTTTCAATTATCCTGTCTATTTTCTCCTTTAATTCTTTGGATTCATTTTCGCTGTTTTCAAGCCTGAAATCAGAGAGCTTTTCAGTTTCCTTGAGATTGAATATCTTGCTTTCATTTCTGTCTCCTTTTAGGAATTCTTTATAAGACGAAGGCGCATCTATCCTTTTTCTGTCCATTGTCCTTTTGAACCTGACTTTTACAGGAGCATAAACGAATATGTTGTAAAATTTTACTCCCCTCTGTTTCTTGAAGAATTTTATGTCGTTAGGGAAGCGTATCCCTGCTATTGCTATCCTGTCTTTTTTCACGCTTCTTATCCTTTTCATGCATAGCTCCATGACATAGTCTTTTCCATATTTTTTCCTCAGTATATCTTGAAGTTTTTGCTGCTCTTCCCTTGAGATCTTCCCCTTTTTCATTTTAGAAAGCTTTTCTCTTATTATGTCTCCGGGAGAAATCTTGTAAAAGCCGTATCTTTCGGTTAGAATGTCAGCTATGTAATCCTTGCCTCCTCCAGGAAGGGAAGACAAACCAATAATCAAAACGTCTTTTTTCACTGCTTATAATGAAATTTTTATAATAAAAATGTTTAATCCTCCAGAAAAAGTACTTATTTGCTATTCCTTCATATAATAATAAATGGAAGATATTCCTGCAGCTGAAAGCAAGCTTGAGATATTTCTTTCGCAGAGCCAGTTCAAAAAGCAGGTCGATTCTCTAGGATATGATGTCTTTTCATTCTTGTCTGATATGTATCAAGAAGGCAAAATAGACAAGAAGGTAGAAAGCATGTTTCCTGCTGATAAAAAGCAGGAGTTCGAAGAAATAGATGAGGAGCTTTCAGAAAAAAATGGATTTTACAGGAGAAAAATGTACAGTTATCTAATGAATGCAGATGATTACAGGGTAAAATCGGTTTTTGGAGAGGAATACAACAAGGTAATGAAAATGAAAAACGCAATTATAGGCAAATTCGGCAGGAGCGGCTACAGCTCATTATACAGGAATTTCATAAATGCTCAGTTCGATGACTCATTGATGGAAGCGGAGGGAGATGATTTTTTCTATATAGGAAAAAGAAGGTTCGCACCGAAAGAGAAAGACGAGGAGCTCATATGGATTTTCGGCAAGGTTGTTGAATTGCTCTATGAGGTGAATAACGATTAGCATGGAAAATCCTTTAACTATGAAAAAGCTAGAGGCAATACTTTCAAATTCGCAGATAAAAGCCCAGTTCTTTAGCTTGGGTTACGGTGTTTTCAGGGTTTATTCAAAGGCTTACCAAGATTACGGAAATTTCTACGATCCTACGGATGAAAGCGGCAAAAGATACAATGACTTCAAGGAAGCTGATGAAGACGCAAGATACATAAACAAAAGAAACGGCGGAAAGGCGCTTCTTAGGTATTGGTTTGAAAGCAACAAGGATTATGTAGACAGGAGGCTTTTCGGAAAATTTTACAATAGGGTTAAATATCTAGAAAAGATGCTAGTTGACAATAAGTTATTAGAGGACTTTGTTTACAGCGAATTGGTTGTTGAATTTCTTGCAAATTTAACATCAAAGGAAAGCTTCAAGGAGTACAGCTTCAATGATTTTAATGATGAGAGGAAAAAGATTCTGCCTGCATATATAAAAGCTTTAGAATCCGTGTATAAACTATATATACAAAAGGCCTTGGAATGATCATTTAAGGCGCAATGCATCCAATACATGCGGTGCGTGCGTCTCTACTCTGAACCTTTTTCTTATATAACTGGAAAGCTCCAGTATCTTCCCTTCCTCGCCATGGCCTATTATTATTTTTTTGGGCCTCGGCCTTATGTCATTTACGAATCTTTCCAGCTGCTTTCTGTCAGAGTGGCCGGAAAATCCTTCTATTGAATAGACCAATGCGCTTACAGAGAAATGCCTAAGCTTTCCATTTAGCTCGATGTCGACTTCCCTTCCTCCGTTCTGTATCGTCCTTCCAAGTGTTCCAACCCCCTGATAAGAAACTAGAACAACCGCATTTTTAGGATCTTCGCACAGGTTTGCAAAGTAGCTGACTGCCGGCCCGCCGTTTAACATTCCAGAGGTTGCAAGTATTATTGCAGGCCCTCCTGCAAGAACCTGCTGCCTTTCTTCCTCACTTACAGTATGTTTGAATATCGGTGATAAAAATGGGTTATTGTTATGAGCTATTATTCTGTTTCTTGTTTCGCTGTTCATGAATTCAGGGTAAACTGTGTAAATCGCAGTAACATCCCATAGCATTCCGTCTACTATTACAGGCACTTCTGGCAAAAGCCCATAGCGCTGCCATTCCTCTATAAGAAGCATTAACTCCTGGGCTCTTCCTACTCCCAGTACAGGCACAAGCACTTTTCCGTTGTTTGCTATTGTCTTGCTTATTATGTCAAGGAAAAACTGCTCAGTTTCTGTTCTAGATGGTTGCGTGTCAGACTCCCCACCGTAAGTGCTTTCCATTATGAGAGTTTCAACCCTTTCAAACTGCGTTTCTGCCCTGTTTAATGTCTTTGAATTGTCATATTTGAAGTCACCGGTATAAAGTACATTGTAGAATCCATTTCCTATGTTTAAGTGAATCATCGCTGACCCTAGTATGTGGCCGGCGTTGTGCAGTGTTATCCTTATATCCGGGGTTATGTCAGTAACTTCATGGAAAGGCAGCGTTATTGAGTGCTTAAGCATCTCCTTTACATCGTCAACATCAAACAATAATTTAGAGTTTGTTCTGCTTGCAAGGTTTATGTAATCTAGGTGAAGTAAAGTCATAACGTCTCTTGTCGGTGCAGTTGAATATACTGGACCTTTATAGCCGTATTTGTAAAGAGCCGGCAGGAAGCCGCAGTGATCAAGGTGGCTGTGTGTTATAACTACAGCAGCTAACTTGGATATGTCAAATTCAGGAGCGTCTACCCTTGGTACTGGCTCCTTTGGATTGCTTACATCGACTCCAACATCCAAAAGAATTGAACTTATCGGCGTTTGAACCAATACTGCGGATCTTCCTACATGCCTGAATGCACCCAAAGCGCTTATACGTACCCAGTATTTGTCATCAACCTCAAATTTGGAATTGTATATATTTTCTCCAATCTCATTAAGCATTTTCCTTCTGAACTTAGAATTGTCGTAAAGCATCTCCCTTATGGCTTTTACTATGTCAGATTTTATCAGAGGGGAGCGTGCAAGTATGACAGACCAGCCGGTTTCTTCTTTTATCTTGTTTATGCCTGCTTTTCTATCACCAGATAAAATTTCAGGTCTTTCCGCTTCTATAGTTACAATGCTTCTCGGTTCATCGAACCAGAAATCGGTTATGTGCGCTTCCTCAAAACCCATCTTTCTTATCTTTTCTTCTGCTTCTTTTTCGTTCATAAGAAGAGATGGATCAAGCCTTACTTCTACCCTTTTCTTTTCCTTGCTTACAAGGTTCCTTATTATCTCTGTGTTGTCAAGAAAGAAGTTTCTGTTCTTTGTGTATATGACTATATTTGAAACCTCGAAGTTTATGTCTTCAATAAGAGACTTGTCTGCTATGAACTCTGTTATTTCTTTTTTTATATCCATAATTTAATGTAAAGTATCTACCATAGGCTAAATTCCAATGATCAGTTATCCCATAAGATAAACGAAAAAGCTGCTTATTATTTGCTTACTACTTTCTGTATCTCTTCATCTGAAAGTTTCTTGTAGCCTTTCTTGTTTATTACCGCTATGTCTATTCCCTCTCCAGTGTAAACGTCTCTTTTTATTGAAGATGAAATTGCCTTGTATGCCAGCTTGATTGCTTCTTCTTCCGTCATGTTATCCTTATAATCTCCTTCTAGCACTCCGAGAGCGAATATCCCGCCGCTGCCGGTTACTGTGAATTTGTCCTTTCCTTGTCCTCCCGCTTCATCTATTGAGAAAAGTTTCGGCTCACCGTCGTATCCTCCTATTATAAACTCGCCGTAAATCAAATTTAAGGAAAGCCTTTTGTTGAAGAGTATTGCGCTTAATAAGCTGACAGCTCCATCGGTATCCAATTTTGAGCCTGCTCTTATCTCATAAAGAGTGAGCTCAGATCTCATCAACCTTACCATCGCCTGCAAATCAGCAACCATTCCAGCGGTTGTTATCCCTATCCTGTCGCTTATTGCCATTACTTTTTCCGCGTTTTTGTTGGCGACTATATGATCTGCAGTTGCTCTCCTATCTGCTGCAAGGATTACCCCGTCTTTGTACACCAATCCTAATGTTGTTGTTCCTGTTTTTACTATGCTCATATAGAATCTTAGTATTTTATTTACATTTCCTAATGACTTTGTTAGTATTTAAACTTTTCTTAAACAGTTAATTTTATATATGCAGATTAAGCTAAGTATTAAACTAAGAAAGACTATATTATAATATGAAAGCAAGAACCTCATTTACAATTGATGCGGATGTTGTTGCAAAACTGGATTCTTTAGTTGACAACATTTATTACAGATCAAAGAGCGAAGCGGTTGAAGACATATTAAGAAAGTACTTTGAGAAACAGAATACTGCAATAATTCTTTGCGGTGGAGAATTCAGAGTAAATGGAACAGATTATTACAGGCCATTGATAAAAATAGGAGAGTCGACTGTAATAGAAAGGATAATTTCAAAGCTGAGAGTTAACAACTTCAGGAGCATAATGATATCAGGTAAGACAGAATTATTGAAGCAAATCTTTTCAATACTTAAAAACGGAGAGGGCTACGGAGTTGATATAAAGTACATAGACGACAATAATCTGAAGGGCAGCGCGAAAGCCCTTGAGAGGGTAAAGCAGTACGTCGGTACAACTACATTGTTCGTAACGGGAGATTCAATATTCGACATTGACTTAAGAGACATGCTTAAATTCCACATGGCGCACAATAGTCCGGCTTCAATGGCGATATACATGCCTACCGATGTTTCATTCCCTACAAAAGACAGGGTTACTTTAAAGGGAAGCAAGATTTTAACGTATGAAAAGCTACCGGAGCCTGTGAATTCAAAGCTGATACCTACTTCTATTTTCCTTTTGGATCAGGATGTTTTCAAGTATATCCCGCCTGGTGACTTGGAATGGAACATAAAGACAGATTTGCTGCCGCTGCTTGCAAAAGACGGTTTGCTTTTCGGTTATATATACAATGGCGGGTGGCTTAGCATAAAGACAAAAGAAGACATTGAACTCGCAAAGAAGCTTCTTGAAAAATAGTTTTTATAAATTACTTTGATTATAGGTGTAGAAATGCTTAAATTCTATGTTTACTTGTTTTTTCTATGGAATTCAAGGATGTAGAAGAGCCAGTTGAGAAAATAACGAGAGAAGGCTCGAGGAACTTTATAAAGATAGGGCTTACAAAAGGAGTAGAGGGCGAGAAAGAGATAACATTCATAAGCATAAAAAAAGGCTATACAATAGAAAAAGACGGAAAGGAAGAAGAAAGAATAAAAACTAGCTTAACTGTTAACTTCGACGAACTGCCTCTCCTCATAGAAGCTTTGCAGAACTTTAAGAACAAGTTAGAATCCGGCAGTTTTTCCTAATCGCTTTTCCTTATCTTTATCTTCTTTCTTGTTTAACTCCAGTAATTTCTTTTAACTTCCAATTTTCCTCTTTTAAACATTTTTATTGTCTACATTAAATATTTTAGGATAAACAGAATTACAGGCTATTCAAATTATTTCTATAAACTTTATAAATGATCAGGTTATTATTAAATAAATGAATTCAAAGTTATTTGTCGTTTCGTTACTGCTTGTTGTATTTTTAGTGATAGGCGCTGTGCATGCACAGGGCGTCCAAAACGTAGTTGGCTCTACGAGTCTTTATATATTTGGAGTCACAAACTCATCAAACGGCACATTAGTGGGAGTGCCAGCACTTCTTAACTTGACAATAACAAATGGAACTGGAAAGGTTTTTCTCGGTTCAACACCTTTAACTCAGACAGACACACAGGCACAGGCCGTTTTGTCGGCAGAATTGGCTTGTCAACTGCTTAACGTTAACTGTGATAATTACAATTTCTACTA
>JBMFWF010000008.1:0-37361 GCA_049965555.1 Candidatus Parvarchaeum sp. | reverse complement strand
CAGGCACAGGCCGTTTTGTCGGCAGAATTGGCTTGTCAACTGCTTAACGTTAACTGTGATAATTACAATTTCTACTATTACATAACATCTTCTTCAGTTGAAGTGGGCGGGCCAAGCGCAGGTTCGGCGTTTACGATGGCCGCAATGTCAATACTTTCGGGTAAACCACTGAACAAAAACGTTGCAATGACAGGCACTGCAAATCCAGACGGCAGCGTAGGGATAGTAGGAGATGTTTCGCAGAAATCCGAAGCGGCTGCAAATCAGCACATCAAAACTTTTCTTTATCCTTCTACTGACACCATATCATCGGCTGCCCTTTCTTATGATGAAGCGCATGGAGAAATACCTGTGCCGGTAAGTTCTGAATATCAAGCTTTCCAGTACTTCACAGGCTATAATGTAACGCCAACTGTTAATTACAACATACAGACAAATCTTTACCTTTCACTGATGAAGCAGACTTACTTGCAATTTGATTCTTACCAGAATGGGCTATACTCCTCTTTGCCCAGCGTTAATAGCAGCAATTCTTCCATACAGTTACTTATAAGCCAAGCGGTTTCTGACATGTCAACACAGAAAGCAGAAGCAGCGAATGGCAGTTATTATGTTGCAGCTAGCAGCATGATAACCTCTTCTTCTGATTTATTGCAGGCGAAAATACTAGAAACTTTGCCTTCTTCAAACCAAGATTCATTTGTAAGTAATCTAATATCAAAAGAGAACTCAACGATAAATGGGATAGAAAACAACATATCATCAAATTACATTTCTAATTCATCTACTTTAATACTAAAGTTCATAGCTTTCGATAGGCTTATGCAGGCACGGGATTATTTGAATGATTCTGTTCAAAGCCTTTCTTCTGGAAACTTGCAAAATGCAATTTACTACTACTCACTTGCCGCAGTAAAAGCCCAAACGGCATACTTCTGGGTTTCAATACTTCCAAAAGGAAGTTCAAATTTCTCCCAGTCAAATTATGAAGCATTGAGCAATTATTATCTTTATAAGGCTTCTTCATACAATGACTATGCAAGTTTACTTGGTGTAGATTTGCCATCAGAAGTGTCTCAAATGCAATCTTACCTAAGTTCAGCGCAGTCAAGATATTACAGTGGGAACTACATCTCGTCAATATTTGCATCTATAGAATCGATAAGCATTGCACAAATGCTTATAGAAGAGAACAGCCTGATTAATCTTTCAGTATTATCTCAGATAGGCAACCAAAGTGCAATTGCAACCCTAAACACTATAAATTCTGCCGAGGCAAGCGGAGTAACTCCTTTCTTGGGGATAAGCTATTACTACTTTGGGAACCAGTTCTACAATTCCTCAAATGTAAGCAATTCTGATTTTCCAGAGTATCTGCTTTTTGAAACTGAAGCAAGAGGCTTTACTCAGCTTGGTATGCTTCTTTCAAATGCAAGTCTTATACCTTATACTCCTTCTCTTCAGCCTATACCTGTTTCTACCCCTGCAGCTCCTCTCACAGAAGAGATAAGTTTTATAGTTCTTGGGATAGCAATAGGGGTTGTGCTTGCAGGCATAATCTTTGAATATAGGTTGTATGTAAAAATGCGCAAAAATAAGGGCAGTACAAGCACTAAAAAGAAAGCGGTTCGTAAGAAAAGAAGCAGAAAGTAATTAATTTAAGCCACCAACTTTATTTCATTAGATGGATAAAAAAGAAGAAAGAGACGATGCGCTTTTAAAGATAGCACTTTCAAGGGGGATATTCTTCCATTCTTCGGAGGTGTTCAGCGATAATATAGCCGGATTTTGGGATTATGGCCCAATAGGCGTAAGAATACTCAATAATTTGCTGGAGCAGTGGAGGCAGACTGTTTACTCAATGGATGGCTTTGAAATTTCCGGCAGTGTTATTCTTCCAAGAATAGTTTTGCAGGCCTCTGGGCATGAAGATAACTTTTTTGATATGGAGATAAAGTGCAGCAAGTGCGGCACAGTCTACAGAGTCGATAAGCTTTTGGAGGAAAAAGACAGTAGTAAGAACTTTGAAGGTTTATCTGATGAAGAATACTTAAAGTACATAAAAGAATATTCTATAAAGTGCAGCAAGTGCGGCGGAGAACTAGACGGCATAAAAAAATTCGGTACAATGTTTCCGGTAAAGGTTGGAGATGACATTTCGGCTTACCTTCGGCCAGAAGCTTGCCAGTCGATATTCCTCGACTTTAAAAGGGTCTTTGAAGCTTACGGCAAAAAACTGCCAATGACAATAGCCCAGGTAGGCAAAGCCTTTAGAAACGAAATCTCTCCTAGAAACAATCTTTTGAGGCAGAGGGAGTTCTATCAGAATGATATAGAGATATTCTTCATTAATGATGATTTCAAGCTTGATCAAGACTATAAAATAAACATATATGACAAGAATGACAGTACAATAAGAGAGATATTGATTAGCGATGCACTTTCGAAGCAGGTAATAAAAAGCAATGTAACTGCATATGGAATAGCAAAAGTGCATGAGTTTTTGCTAAGGGTCGGATTCAATAACCAAGAAATAAGATATAGAAAACTTTACGAAGACAAGGCCTTCTACTCAAAGGAATCTTTTGACATTGAGATTAAGAAAGAAGATCAGTGGATAGAGCTGGTTGCATGCAACAATCGCGGAGAGCATGACCTTTCTGCATATGAAGAAAAAGGTGCAAAAGGATTAAGAGTTGAAGGGAAGATACCCCAGATATTTGAGATATCTATGGGAACCGACAGGCTGTTTTACTTACTTTTGTTCTCTTCGTTCAGAAAAGATCAAAATAGGGCGTGGCTTTCAATGAATAGCGCCATATCCCCTTTCAAGGCAGCAATCTTCCCATTGGTATCAAAAGATAATCTTGATGTCAAAGCAGCGTCTATTTTCAATGGTTCAAGGTTTAGAAATGACATACTATACAGCGACAATGGTAGCATAGGGAAGAGATACAGGCGGGCCGAAGAAATCGGAATAAAGATTGCTTTTACAGTCGATTACGACACAATGGCCGATAATACAATAACCGTGAGGGAAAGCGATTCAATGAAGCAGTTCAGGATAAACGCAGATAAACTGGATCTTGTTATTTTAGATTCTGCTTCGGTTGATTTTGATGAACTTAAAAAAAGGTATGAATATCACTGATATCTCCATTTGTTGATTGTATCACTTATATTTTCTATCAGGTGCATTACTGAAAACGCCTCTCTCTCCCTTTTGGCGATTGTTCTTCCAGTATAGCCGTTTATAAAAGCAGCAGCGGCAGCGGCTTCTGCTAAATCATTGTTCTGGCATAGCATTGCGGCGGTTATGCCTGCAAGCGAATCACCAGTTCCGCCTTTTGTCATATAGACTGAATTGTTCTTGTTAATGAAAGTGTTTTCACCATTGGATATTATGTCTATATGGCCCTTTAGAAGTATAGTAGTATTGAATTCTCTTGCCTTTTCATAAACCTGTTTTATCCTTTTTTCTATATCTTTAGAAGGATCCTCCTTAAAAAGTATCTTGAATTCATTTGAATTCGGCGTTATGACTACATTTCTTGCAAGTTGATTAACATCGGCTACTTTGATGGCATCGGCATCTAATACGATTTTCATGTTTATCTCTTTTAGTATCTTACTTACAAGTGTAGCCTGTTCGTAGCCGGTCTTCATTCCATTTCCCAATACCATCACATTGTATTTTTCCGATTCTTCCTTTATAAGATGAAAAGCGTTTGAATTCAATTCTGTGCTATCCACGGCTTTAGTTATTAATTCAGGGGAGAACCCTGCGCATATATCCGCTGCTCTTTTCGGCGCAATTATCTTTGTGAGGTCGACTCCAGCTCTTAATGCGGAAAGAGCAACTATTGCCGGCGAACCGGTGTACTCATCAGACCCTCCTACTATGAGAACCTTGCCAAAGTTTCCTTTATGTGACCAGTTGTCCCTCTTTTTATATATCTTTTTTATAATTTTTTCATTTAATGTCGTGTAAATCATAGGTTAAGAGAAGAACTGTGTCCTCCAAAAAGAGAAGCATTTGGAGAGATGTACTTCTTTATGTTGTTTATTGCTATGTAAGCTTCTGCTCCCCCAACTGCTATAAGGGCAAACTTAGGTTCATCTGTTACGTTTGCTATATCTCCTGCTGCATAAACACCGTCGATGCTTGTTTTGTAGTTGTGGTCAACTTTTATGTACCTGTTAGTTGTCTCTATAGGAAGTGATTTGAAAACTGAAGGATTAACTTTGTAGCCTATAGCTACCACAACGGCATCAACCTCTAGGTTTTTCCCTGTTTTATCCGTGTTATCAAATAATTCTATACTTTTGACAGTGTTTCCATCGCCATTTATCTTCTTTACATCTGTGTTCATTATTATCTCTGCCTTGCTATCCCTTTTTACTGCATCCACGCTTGACTCCGCAGCTTTAAATGTATTGTTATGTTGTATTATATAGGTCTTCTTGCATACAGGAGAAATCTGCATCTGGTAATCAAAAGCAGAATCCCCTCCGCCGATGATGGCAACAGTTTTGTCCTTGAAGTCATCCACAGACTTTACCGCGTAGTAAAGCCCTTTTCCTTCGTATTCTGCCTCTCCATCTACACCTAATTTATTAGGATGAAAATCTCCTACTCCTCCGCATATAAGGACTGCTTTGCTCGTATATTTCTTTTGATTGTTAACCTCTATTGTGAATCTGCCGTTTTCAGGTATTATATCCGTTACTTTTGAATTAAACTCTATCCTTTTTTTGAATAGCATGCTTTGTTCGTACATCTTGTTTGATAAGTCTATAGCTTTCATTTTCGGTACGGCTTGCACGTCGTATACCACTTTTTCAGGGTAAAGCTCCAGCATCTGCCCCCCGTGTGTGTCAAGGCTTTCAAGTGTTATGCTGTTTATCTCTCTGAGTCCTGCACAGAAAGTAGCAAACATCCCTGTAGGTCCGGCTCCTATTATTATAAGGTCAGTGTCTTCCATGGACTTATTAACTGTACTCTCTCCATGTGTAACCGCAGTTTACGCACTTATAGAACCTAGTTGGCGGTTCATCTGAGCTCCTTGTCTGCTCAGTCCAAGATATTATCTTTTTCTGGCCACATTTAGGGCATTCAGTGTTAGTTTCGAATTCCATCTGCGACATGCTTTCTTCTTCAGATGGAGCTTCTTCCACAGTCTTTTTCTTAAGCTTTTTCGTTTTTCCCTTTAGTTCCATGTCTTCTTCTTTCATTTTATAATATAGTAATCTGCAATTCTTAAATCTTGCTTTTCATTTAAAAACCTTTCTAAAAACTAAATTTATAACCCATAAAAGGTTATATTAAAATATGAAAATAAGTTACATCGCAGCGATATTGATCTTATTATCAGTGTTTTCGGTATCTTTAGTTCATGCACAAATAAGTGTATCATCTCCCCCTCCTATATCTTCTTCAAGTAACTCATTACTTTCCGGGCTGTCCTCAGGAAATTCCTACATCTACGCTGGATTCTTTGCAATAGTGATGTTTATAATATTTGCAATAGCTTTGGACAGAACACAGCTTTCAAGCGGTAGAATTGCAATTTCATTCATCTTTGCACTTATAACCTTCTTTCTGCTTTATACAGATAATACTTTACTGCATTTCTTCCTAAATACCTTTATAATACTGGCATTTATAGCATTGATATTAGGAATGCTTGCCGCTGTTAAGTCTCCTAGGTCTATAAGGCTGATTGGCTTAGTTGTTGCTCTTTTTCTTATTATAATCTTGTTTGAAAATGATACGGGCCTTACTAACTCTGTAAACTCTGCATTGCATATAAATATACTTAGCATACTTCCGCTTGTATTTGGAATAATCACGGTAGTTGTTTTTATAATCCTACTTCTAAGGGGTGTAAAAACGCATAGCAATATAGTTTTAAGGGTAATATTACTCTTTATAGTCTTTCTTCTGATTGCATTGCTTATCCCGGGATTTGCATCCTTTCTTTTCAGTCCAATAGTTTTAGTTCCATTGTTTGTTGCTATATTATTGGTTATATTCCTAATTAGAAGATGGGGTAAGCACTACCCTAAGCCTTCTAAAGAAGATAAAAAAGCACAGAAAGAAGCAAATGTGCAAAAAGATGCGCTTTCTTCAATAGCAAAAAGAAAGCAGGCAAATGAACCTGTTCTTAAAGAATACCAAGATTTACTAAAAAAAGGCAACCTTACTCCTCAAGAGCAGTTGAGGATGGCCCAGCTCAAAAACAAACTGGCAAATGAAGCATGGAAAAATGTAGCAGACAGAGTTGACCTTACTAAGGTTCAGTATTCCAATAAACAACTTTCAAATAACAAGGATCTTCAGAAGCTAACAGGTTTCTTTTCAAAAGATCAGGCATTGAGGGACTTAAAATCAAAGGCCAAAAGCAACTATAAGTTGTCCTGGTCACAAAAGAAAGCTTTAAAGAAAGAACAAAAACAGTTAAACAGCAAAAATAAGTTTATAACAAATGTTGGAAACAGTCAGGCAGGAGACCTTTTTGACTTAGCAAATGCTGTAAATAAAGGTGCTATTGGAGAAGTTCCTTCGGATAAAACCGCAAGAAAGATATTTGAGAAGAGGTTATCAAAGGAAACAAGACAAAAAGATGTTTCATCTTTGCTTAATGAAAGAAATAAACTGCTTGATCCCAATCTTAATTTATCAGAAACTACCAGGCGTAAATTAATAGCAAAGCTAGATAAAAAACTTAATAAGATATCAGGGAAGATAGTTCCAGATCAGTTGAAAAAACAAAAAGCAGAACAACAAAGAAGAGAGATGTTGGAAGAACAGGCTAAGCTAGCAGAAGCAGCAAGACAAGAACAACAAAGAAGAGAGATGTTGGAAGAACAGGCTAAGCTAGCAGAAGCAGCAAGACAACAAGCAGAACACGATAGGTTAATAAAAGAACAGAAAAAAGCTCCAGAATCAACGAATAAAGTGCAGCAGGCAAGTGCTCCTACTACAAATTCAGGTGTTGTCGGTCCAAATACTGCTTTTGATAAAAGACTTAAACCTATATTATGGTTCTCCCATAAGTCACCTGTCGACGAAAACGGAAATTTAGATGTTCGTATGCAGAATGAAATAGAAACAAGGGGTTTAATGGATAGGCGTGAAAATCTTGTTAGTCTGATAAACTCTGGAAAACTATCAGGGAGGCAGCTTAAAGATGCAAAAAATGAATTAAATAGAATTGATTATAGGTTGAAGAAATACGGCAGGGATATCCACAGATAAAGCAGTAATATTTATTTATACTCTGTTTTTATTGTTAATTATCTTTTAGTTCGTAAGGGCTCGTGGCGCAATTGGCAACGCGCTCCCATGGCATGGGAGAGACTACGGGTTCAAATCCCGTCGAGTCCAATTAAAATATACGGCCATATAAAAATGGTCAGTTATTTTAATATATACACAGATTTTAGTCTCTTCTTAGATATGAGGGCGACTTTTATTTTAGTTTAAAATTTGTTTTAAAAGCCCGAATATTATTTAATCAAACGCTTGTTATCATTCTTATTTCAGTTGCCCTTGTTGGATATATCTTGCTTAGCTTTTTGTGGAGCTGGTTTTGCACTTTGCCGGCTAGAACATCTAAAACCAATTCTTTTAGGCTCTTCTTCTCAGCCAGATTGTCAATGAATTCATTTGCTTCTGCCCTTACGAATTTCTTGTATTTGTTCTCCGCTTTGTTTATTATTATAACTGCTTTTATTGCGTATTCTTTTTCTTCCAGTTCTACCTTTCTTACTACCTCTATTTTTGATGAATTGTGTCTTACCATCCTGCCAACTTGTTCTCTGGAAAGAACAAGCGATTCTAGTTGTGCATTCGCTGTGTTTTCAGTCGAAGAAATCAATCTAAATCCGAGTTTAAAGCCGGGTTTCGTCTTTATGTCAGGCAAATTATTAGCGTTTACCATTAAAACTCTTTTTGGTATATTAGCTTCATTTCCGTACACACTGCCTATTTCTGCGTTATCAAAATCGACAGCTTTTACCTTATACCAAGAATTAGGCTGATTCATATCTTTACTACCAACCTTGCAGATTCAAGCGAATATTCATAATCTTTAGGCAACATTTTAGTCTGTTTATAGTATTTAATCAGTTTTTTTATCCTGTTCTCCAGAACGACAAGGCTTCTTATGGAATGTTTGTCTTTCTTCATCTTGTCAACATGCATGTGCAGCTTTACTGCCTTTCTGTAAAGAGCTACAAGGTCTTCAGGCAGCTGCTCTTGAATTCCCCTGCTTTTTAGTATTGCGCTTATGCTTTTTTTCGTGATATCCTTTACAGAAGGTATCCCGTACTGGTCTTTCAATATAGTACCTATCTCCGACTTTGTAAGGCCTTTCTGCGATTTGTTTATTATGAGCTGTTCTACTTCCTCCTGCTTGTAATTAAGCCAGTGAGGCACGAACCTGTTCTTAACATTAATAACTTTCATTATATCTCCTCCTTTCTTCTATATCTTTAAGATGAGTATCTATTCCTTTAAATTCTTTTCTAATTTTGGATTTATAAGCATTCAGGAAAGAATAGTAAGCCTCTTTATATAGTTCATTGTGCTTTGATTTCAACGCATTCTTGAACAGGAAAAGGTCACTTGCAAAATCCTCATCTTTTGATGAATGGTAGCTCAATCCGAAATCTATAATATACAGCTTTTGTTCTCTTTTTATGATGTTTGCAGTAGTGAGGTCCCCGTGTATCACTCCAAGATTATGCATTTCAGCAACTGCAAGGCCAATGTCCTTTGCGTCTTTAACTGAAAATTCCTCAGCTAACCTAGTTCCTTCTATTCTTTCCATCCATATCTCCATTTTGTCTTCTCTGTATTTGAGCGGCTTTGGAACGTTTAAGTTGTTTTTGTAGAGGAACTGCATTATCTTGAATTCAGCCTTGCTTCTTCTTTTTCTTAGTTTCTCGTCTATCTCTCTTATCCTATAACTCTTCTTTATTCTTTTTTTTATTATAGTGTTATCCTTTTCGTATATTACAGCTTCTGACCCAACTGCAAGCGTTTTCATGTTTTTATGAAGACTCTATCTCCATCCTCCAATTTATGCGAAAGGGCAACTCTTTGACCCTGGAATTTTGCGCTTTTGCCGAATACAACCGCATATGCGTTTTTTTCTGTCTTAAGGTGGAGCTTTTTAACCAGGTCTTTAACGGTTTCTCCTCTCTCCATTGCAACTGCATCCTGTGAATTTTCAGTATACACTCCTATGACCCCGAATTCTTTAAGAGCTTTTTCCACGTCTATTTTTTCGCTTATTACTTGAAAGCTGCAGTACCTGTCTATTTTCTCCTTTGATATTATTATCTCGCTTTGCAGAAGCAGATCTTTGTTTTTTTCCGGGTCTTTGATTGAAATCATCTGAACCTGTACATTGTTTATCTTTACTATGCCGTAAAGCAGGTTTTCTATCCTGGTTAAATTAAACAGCTTTAGCACGTTTTCATCGCTGTAGCCTACAAGAGAAACCCTCGGCCATCTTTTTCTTATTGCAGTTGCCTTGTGCACCAGCGGCTTTCTGCTTGCTTCTTTTTTAAGCAGTGAAAGCCTCCTCTTCAATGATCCGAACTCCCTGTCCGTGCCTTTATGCTTAGGCAGTATAACCATCATTCTTTTAAGTATCCTTTCCTTCTCTTCAATGTCTTTTTCCTTGCTGTATCTTTCTTCTAATTCGTAATACTCCTGCGGCGCATTCATTGGCATATTTATCTGTATTTTATCTCCACCGTATCGGTTCTGAACCTCGGCTTTATTGAAAGGTCCTTTTGTGTGTAATCTTTCATAAGGTAACCAGTGTAAGCAATCATTGCGCCGTTATCGCCGGCGTATTCCAGAGGTATTGCTTTAAAATAAGCGTTTCTGTCTTTGCACATCTTTTCTCCCATCTCATTTAGCCGCTTGTTTGCTGCAACCCCTCCGGTTATTACCAAACTGTCTTTTAAGCAGTATGACATTGCCCTTTCGCTCGCTTCTATCAGCATTGAAAAGATAGTTTCCTGCAGTGAAAATGAGATATCCTCTATTTTTTCCTTGCCTATCAATTTTGATACAAATGTTTCTATGCCGGAAAAACTCACATCCATGCCTTTTATGCTATAAGGCATTTCAATGTAGTGCCTGCTCTTCCTTGCTAGCTCCTCTATCTTAGGGCCTGCGGGGAAGGGCATGTTCAATCTTCTCCCTATCTTATCTATAAGATTGCCGACCCCTATATCCTGGGTTTCACCGAATACTATGTAAGTCCCATTGTAATAAGTTATTATCTGCGTATTGCCTCCGCTTACGTAAAGCATCACAGGATCATTTAATTTAGTGTAAAGCCTAGCTATTTCAAGGTGCGCTATACAGTGATTTACGCCTATTAATTTTTTTCCATATTTTCTGGATAAAAAAGTAGAAAGCTGGGCCCCCACCTTAAGGGCAGGTATTATACCAGGGCCCTGTGAAAATGCAAAAAGATCTATGTCCTTTAGCTTCAATCCGCTTTTATCAAGCGCTCTTTTAAGTATCTCTGGAGCAAACTTGAAATGATGCTGTGCTGCTTCTCTGGGTATTATACCGCCAGAAGCAGGTCTAAGCGTATCTCTTTCGTTTGCTATTATCTTTTCATTGTCAGAAATGCCAACACCAAAAGTGTGAGCAGTGCTTTCTATCCCTAGAGTATACATTTATAGAATAAGGATCAGCGCTTATTTAATTTTTATCCTTTCTTTTGAATTCAGTATAACCGCATCTTCCGCATGTGTATCTGTTATCATGTTCAGCAAGAAAAGTGCCTTCGCCGCATTTAGGGCACGTACGATTAACTCTAGTTATAGATTCGCCTTCTATTTTGTACATTTTCCAGATTTCACTTTTTTTCTGCTTCTTCTTTTCCATTCTTTACACCATTCTTTTCAAGTATGTACTTTGGCAGTATCTTTTTTGCCATCTCCTCGTTTTTGTAAACATGTGCTATCCCTTTTACCTCATTTTTTCCATAAGTGCTTTTTATAGTGTAAATAACAAGAAAACCGTTTTTGCCTTCATCTTCCAAGGCTTTTCTTGTTTCATCTATCCTTGCCGGCTCCCCGCCTTTTAATTTTACAGTGAAATTTATTATCTCCCTGTCAAAATACTTATCATCAACTTTAGAGTCTATTTTAATTTCCATATCTACTCAACAGAAATGGCGTACTTGCCGTTTTTTCCAATATTCATCGTCTTTGCTATTATCGAGCGTTCGCTGTCTGATACTATAACCACTCCCTTCCATTTAAGCGAGAGGTCCTCGCTGCCGCACATAGGGCATTTCCTTTCTTCAGTCAAAAAATTGCAAACTCTGCATGCTTTCAATGTCATGATTATTTCTTAGCAGCCTCCTTCTTCTTTGAACCAAGCTTTCCAAGGCCAGGGGAACGCATTGTCAGCCCTACTTTCATTATCCCTTTGGTGCTTACGGCTATTATGCTTGCTATAACAGTATCTCCTGTTTTTATCGTCATTTTTGTTCTTCTGCCAGTAAGTGCGTTTTTGGAGAAGTCAACGAAATCATCCATTGTCTGGGAGATGTGAACCAGACCATCTATCGGGCCGATGTTCACTATTGCGCCTATCTCGCTTACTTCTACAACCTGGCCTTTAACCGTTTCATGTAAAGTAGGCAGGTAAGCCAGCATCCTGAATATTGTGTCGTAGTATATCGAAGCGTCATTTGGTATTATTATGCCCTCTTCTATGCTGTCAATACCAATTAGTCCAATCAGCAAAGCCTTGTCTTCTATTATCTTTCCTATGTAGTTTTTTCTTATTATCTCAGTGGTTGCCTCTTTTCTGTCTTCTTCCAGCTTGCTCGGCTCGACCCTTACCTTATCTCTTAACGTTATAATTTCGTACATACACTTTAATAAAATTTTATATCCTATAAATATATTTATTTATCTCATTAAGAGATACTATGTATTTAAATAAGTTTATTTTTTGCTTATTATCAATTAAATAAAATGGAAAATAAGTCTATTCTAGTCATAGGGGCAGGCGCAGTAGGTTCTGCTTTTCTTGAAAAATCAATAGGAATGTTCAAAAAAGTTGGAATTTTTGATGGCGATATAATCTCGAAAAGCAATTTAGTAACGCAGCCTTTCTATAAAACTTGCGACTTTTCTTCTCCCGTTTCAAAGGTGGCCTTTGCAGTAAAAAAACTGAATTCTTTAAACAGCGGGACAGAATACAAAGGATATGAAAGGTACTTCACAGAAAATGACTTTGAAACGATGAAAGAATACGATATAATCGCGGATTTTACTGATAATGTGAAAAGCAGGATGATAATAAATGATGGCTGCGTCAGACACGGAAAAGCTGCAGTGTTTGCATCATTGAATGAAAAAGAAGCTTTTCTGTTTTTTTATAGGGATGGAGCCTGCTTCAATTGCCTTTTTAGGAATTCGATAGGAAAGGTAAAAGAAGGCTGCCAATCGATTGTTTTACCTCCTGAAAATGACTTTGTTTATTTCCTGAAGGAAAGAATAATTGATTTCGCTTCAAATAGAATAGGGGGCGGCAGTATACTTTTATTTAATCTTTTAGACAAGAGGGTTTTGAATATTACATTAAAAAGGGATCCCGAATGCGAAGTATGCGTTAAACGCGCAGTAAAAAAGACTGAAGACGGCTTCTTGCAGGTATGCTCATCAGGCATAAAATTCTCGTATGGCAAAAGTTTGGACTTGAAGAAATTAAGCAGCATTCTTTCCGGCAGCCTCTTATACGGCGAGTACCTTATCTTCAAACAGAATAATAAATCAGTACTTATTTCCTCAGAAGGTGACTTTCTTTTTACAGGATACACAAAGGAAGAAGCCGGAAAGCTAATAACTATGCTTGTTTCTTAATACCCTAAACAAAAGGAATAGGCTGGAAATCACTAAAAGAGAAGCTATTACCAGCAGATATACATCGTTGTTTATTTCATGCGAAAGCGTGCTTCCTCCTATTTTCACGTTTCCGTAGTAGAAGCCGTTGCCATAAAAACTAGAGTAGTTCAATAAGACAATTGCTATTATTGCGATTCCGACAGCAGATCCGACAACTGCTAATGAAAGCAGGGTTTTCCTTCCAATCTTGGATTTTCTATTTTTTTTCATATTCGTGTGCAAGTACAATTATTTAAATACCTCCCAGTCATAATATTAATATGTTAGAAAATATCGCCGCGCTGGCTTTCAATTTGACGTCTAACAAGACAAATGTTACTACGACGTTGACTGCCCCTGCTCCAGGCGTTTCATTGCTGTTTTCAGGCGTAGAATCCTTCCTTTTTCCATTTCTTTTGGTCTTTGCAATAGTCTACGGCGTACTTCAGAGGAGCGAAATCTTCAAGGGGAAAAGCGACATAGACGCAATAATAGCGTTCGTTCTTGGGATAATATTCGCTACTACGAATTATACGCTCAAGTTGACCTATCTTATACTTCCAATAGTAGGCATAGTCGCAATAGTTATATTCATGCTTTTAGTCATAGGCTCAATGCTCTACGGAAGCAGTTCCGAGCTTTTAAAGAGCAGGTCTGGAAAGAAAATCGTAGTGATCATAGCCGTTCTGATTTCAATAGGATTGATAATCTGGGTTCTTGTAACAGCTAATCTAGGATTTGTCGGACTTTCATCTAAATCAGTATCAACTGATCTTTATACATATGCTCCATACATAATTGTATTCATTGCGCTCATAATAGGTGCGTATTTCCTATTCAAATAATTGAATACTTATAAGTGAATATATTTAAAGAAAAGTTTAAATACTAAAAGTATCCATAATTATTCATGGTAATAGCGGCAGCGGGGTCTTTGTATTCCCAGATTGATAAGGCATTGAGTCTTATAACCCCTCCAAACGTTACAAATCCTATAGAGTTTTGGCTCGCCTTTCTTCTCATACTTGCAATTTTAAGTACTGTACTTAGGAATGTAAGCTACTTTGCGGACAATAAAAACAAGGGGGCAAGGGGATTAATCGCGCTTATAATATCCTATTTCGCAGTAACGGTCGCATGGGTAAGCCCTGTGCTTATATACATGTCTTCTACTCTTGCTGTTACAGCTCTTATACTGGTGGCTATGCTTATAGTCGCAAGCCTTCTTAAGTTCGACATTACAGGAAATAATGCAAAATGGCTTTTTGTTGTAGCGATAGGCATACTGTTTTTAGGAGGGGGAGTGTTTTCAAACGCACTTGTGCCTTCAAGTACAGGAGTAGGGAGTGAACTTTCTAGCATAGGCTCTTCACTAATAGGCCCTAACCTAGCGTATCTGATCTTGGGGATAATAATAATTTTTGTTATCGCCTTTACTTTTGGCGGCGGCGGCTCAAGCAAGAATCCCTAGGAGGATAAGATGATAAATTTACCGGCTTTTGGTTTGTATGATTTAACAGTATTTGTCTTAGTCTTTGCTTTAGTATACGGCCTGCTTGCCCGCTCAAAATTCTTTTCAAGTTCAGATGTGCCTGCGCTTATAGCCGTTGCAGTCGGTTTAATCACTTTAATGTCCTCTTTCTTTGTCAGTTTTTTGATAGCGTTTTTGCCTTACGTTTTAACTGTTATGTTCTTCATCTTCCTTGTAATATTCCTACTTTCTACGGCCTTGGTTCCGCAGAGTTCAATAATTGACTACCTAAAGAAAAGTTCGCTTGTTCCTGCATTGGTCATTTTTGTAATGTTTATCTTTGGTTTGATAGCGTTTGGTACAGTATCAAGTTATTATCCAGGGGTTTTAGGAGCAAATTCAACTGCTACGAACATCACGGCAGCTAAAGTTTCTACATCCTCTTTTCCGGGAGACCTTAATTCAACATACATAATGTCAATATTAACTAGCCCGTCTTTTCTAACAACTATACTTACTTTGATGGCAATGACAATAGCTGTTTTTGCGTTGACAAGGCAGCCTCCAGGCAAAAAATAATCTATAGAATCTTATAATAATTTATGAAGTCACTGTTGAAAAGGTGAAGCGAATCGGCAACGAATTTGAATTCCTTAGATTCAAACTCTTTTTGGTCTATTCTTCCAATTATTTTCTTTACTCTGCACAAAGTAACATGCGGATTAAACTCTTTATCGCTTTTGATTTTTAAGAATGAACACACTTCTTCAAACGGAGTTTTAACGTTTCCATACACTTTTGCGTACGCTGTTTTCATGTTCTGAATCGATGGAAAGGCATCCAACCCCTTGATTTTCAGTTCTTCTGAGAACTTAATTCCTTTTAAAAAATCCAAAAGTTCTGGCTTAATTTCGACATTTCCAAGGAAAAGAACAGTGATATGCAGCTTTTCCACAGAGACGAATTTCCCTGTAACGTTTTGTGCAAGTATTGGATAAAAGAATGAGGCTATCTCCTTTTTTGTTTCTTCTGGTATCTCTATCGATATAAAGTAACGGTTCATTTTACGGTTTCTATAGAATCTATCTGTCCGTCCCCGTCTATGTCATACCCTCTTACCATAAGGCTCCAGGGCACTTCTCCATTGTATCCTTTGAATGTTATGCCTGAAAATCTTGTAGCGGCGAGCATTGCCGATAACGTTCCTACATTTCTAATTCCTCCTATAAGTATTATATCCTTGTCCTTGTCAAAGGGGTTCTTTATCTTCTCTATAGTTCCTTCGTAATCTCTTATGTGTATCCCGTTCCTGTCCTTCAGGCCCCATCCTTCTTCCTTTATGAACTTTATAGGTAAAAAGTTGTTTATGTCCCTTGTTACGAGGTTTGTGACGGGTCCGCCGATTACTATTAGGTTCTTTTTGAAAAGGTTCTTTGATATAACGTCTGTGTCAAGTATTATTGGCATTGTCTGCGGCAAATCTATGAACTGACCGAAGAACATACCCAAGTATGCAGTGTAATGCGAATCTCTTGCTACTGCCTTGTACTCTCCATGCGGATCCGATGCTCCAACGCATATGTATCCGTCAAACTTCCCGTTGTTTATGAATTTGCTGAAAAAATTAAGTGCATACTGGTTTTCTTTTGTCTTCATCTTAGGATCGAATTTTATCTTGTTGTCGTTGATTTCATATGAAAAGGAGTTATACGCAGATTTTATTACCTCTCCATTATTCTGTGGCTCTATGCTTATCAACCCTGCTTTTGCAAGTTTTCCGATGTAGAATGCAGCTGTTTTTTTATCAAGCTTTAATTCCTTTGCTAAATTTGCTGAGCTATAAGGTTTTTTTGATAGTTTTTTCATTATTGAAACGGCCTTTTCATCGGCTATGGGTTTGACATCATTTATGTTTTCGATTATTTTAGTGTCATTGACAAAATAGTTTTCTCCGTCGTTTTTAAGAATATAGCTTTTCATAGTAAAACCTCATTCCCTTACTTTTTATAACTACATTAGTTTAAGTATTTAACTCTTTTCAGTTGAATATTAGAGCTATACTACCATTATAAAAGCTTTAAATATAAGTTTCCTTCTTACAAAAGCTTAGACTACTTTTATGTGCGGTATCATAGGTTATAACGGAAATGAGAATTCTATACCCTTTGTCTTGGAGGGCATAAAGAACTTAGAGTATAGAGGTTATGACAGTTTCGGATGTGCATTTGAAGGCAAAAACAACAATATAGAGGTAAGAAAGGATACAGGAAGGATAAATAAAATCATAGAG
The DNA here is from genome assembly GCA_049965555.1 of Candidatus Parvarchaeum sp. Classification (GTDB taxonomy): domain Archaea; phylum Nanobdellota; class Nanobdellia; order Parvarchaeales; family Parvarchaeaceae; genus Parvarchaeum. The sequence goes on along the minus strand of JBMFWF010000008.1, from coordinate 20,661 downwards.
GCTTACCAAATAAACGATGAAAGTTCAAATAAAAGCATAGCTCATACAAGGTGGGCAACACATGGAGGGGTTACAAAGGCAAATTCGCACCCTCTGCTGGATTGCAGCGGAAAAATAGCAGTCGTTCATAATGGAATAATAGAGAATTTTCAGGAACTTAAAGATGGTTTAAAAAATCACATCTTTTCTTCTGAGACAGACACAGAGGTTCTTCCACATTTGATAGAAGAAGAAATGAAAAATGGGAAAAGCTTTGAAGATGCGGTTATTTCGACAGCCGAAAAGATAAAAGGATTTTCTTCATTCGTTGTTATGAACTCTTCGACAGACAACATCATTGCAGTAAAAAATGGTTCTCCTCTTGTTTTGGGTGTTAAGGAAAATGGCACATTCGTTTCAAGCGACGTGCCTTCCTTTTTGAAGCATACAAACAAAGTAGTGTACCTTTTTGATGGCGATGTAATATCTATAAGCAAAACAGGTTTCAAGGTTCTCAAGTCTAATAATTTGGGTAAACACAAAGTTAGAGAAGTGAATTTTTCGATTTCAGATGTAGATAAGGGTAAATACAGGCATTTCATGATGAAGGAGATAATGGAACAGCAAAGGCTGATTTCAAATTTGGTTAATTCAGATCTTTCATACCTAAAAAGCGCAGCATCAGCAGTTTCATTGTCTAAAAAAGTGTTTCTTGTCGGATCGGGCTCTTCATTTCATGTTGCTCTGATTGCAGCCAGTCTTTTTAGAGATCTTGGAAGGGACGCGATTGCTGTTCAGCCCCAGGACCTTTTGAACTATTCAAAGACAATCGGGAAAGAGGACATATTTATAATAATATCACAGAGCGGGGAGACAATGGACATAATAGAATCGCTGCCAATAATAAAGGAAAATAAAAAAATAGGCATAATAAACACAGAAGGTTCCACGCTTGCAAATTCAGTAGATTACTTCATAAACATAAATGCGGGCCATGAGAAAGGGGTCGCAGCAACAAAAACATTTACAATGTCTGCCATACTTTCCTGCCTGATAGCAATGTTTTCAGAAGGGGAAGAAAAAGAAGGGCTCAATGACCTTAATCTTCTGAATATAAACCTCTATAACCTTTTTGTGCCTTCGGTTTACAATGCAATAAAAGAAGCAGCATCTGCTATAAAGGGAGAAAAGAACCTGTTTTTTCTTGGTAGAGGAAACGATTATATCTCAGCCATGGAAGCTGCACTTAAAATGAAAGAGATAACATACATACATGCAGAAGCTATAGATTCAGCAACATTTAAGCACGGGCCGCTTGCCTTGATATCGAGAGGAACGTACTCCATAGCATTGGTATCTGACAGGTTCAAAGACAGGGAAATAAACAATCTGAAAGAAATAAAGGCAAGAAATGGGAAAATAATTGGAATAGCAAACGAGAAACTTGAAGTATTTGATTTTCTTATAAGGTCACAGCCTGCTGGCATATTCAGCTTTGTTCCGCAGGTAATAATATCACAGCTTCTTTCATACTACGTTTCTCTTTCAAAGCACATAGATCCGGATCATCCAAGAAACCTCGCAAAGGCTGTAACTACTAAATAAGTTAACCTTTTTTACACATATCTGCTATAATTTATATGGCCGGAACATACTTTCTTGTAGATGCAGATTATACAGTGATAGACAACATGCCTGTAATACGGCTTTTCTGTGTAAATGAAAAACTAGAAAGGAGAATATTCTACGATAGAAATTTCAGGCCTTACTGCTATGTAGACGCAAGTGAAGAAGAATTCAAAAAAACTATTGGGAGTTTGTCTTTCATAGATTCTTTCAATGAAGTTGAAAAATATCTGCTTGGAGAAAAGAAAAAATTGCTGCAAGTTTTTACCAAATTACCTGAAGATGTGCCGAAGATAAAGCAGCTTAGTTTCCCTACCTACGAAGCAGATATACCTTTTTATAAGCGGTACCTTATTGACAAGGGCATAGGAACTTTTAACCGTTTGAATATAGAAACCGAAGGAGATTATGTTGTTAATATAAAAGACGAAGGAATAGGAAACTTTCCAATGAAAGCAGCTGCTTTGGACATAGAAACCTTTTCAAAGCGTTCTTTTCCCAGTGCAAAATCCGATCCAATAATTGCAGTTTCTGTTGTAAGCGCTGGATTGAAAAAGTGTATCACTTGGCTTAATGCAGAAGGAGACAATATAATAAAGGTAAAGGATGAAAAAGAGCTTATTTTGAAGCTTTCCGATTTACTGTCATCGAACAATTTCAATGTGATAGTAGGGTACAACTCAGATTCATTTGATATGCCTTACATTTCAGAGAGGTCAAAGATACTTGGGATAAAATTCATGATAAACGGCTTTGAACTTAAGATTAAAGGAGAAAAAAGAAAAATAGCAGAGATAAATGGGATTTCACATGTCGATATATTGAATTTCATAAGAAACATATATTCAATATACAATCTTAAAACAGAGGTGCTTACCCTTAGAGAAGTGGCTGCAGAAATTACTGGAGAAAGGAAGGGGGAGTTTGATTGGGACAGGATAAACGAGGTTTTTACCGACAATAAGATTGCAACGGAATTGTGCGGTTACTGCATACAGGATTCGAATGTTACACTTCTAATCTTCGATGCACTTTTTCCGCTTATATCTGAGCTAAATAAACTGATTGGGCAGACTTTTGCAGATGTTTCTAGAATGACCACAGGCTCTGTAGTTGAAAATCTTATAATGAAGAAGGCAATACTAAAAAACGAATTGATACCCAACAAACCCTCCGAATTTCAGGTTAATGATAGGATAAAGAAAATAAATGTAGGCGCATTTGTTTTCCAGCCTACTCCCGGGCTATATGAAAATATCGCAGTAGTTGACTTCCGCAGTCTTTATCCGAGTATAATTGTGTCTCATAACATATGTCCTTCTACTATACAGTACAACAATGGAGAAAAAACATTTTTACCTAAGGAGAAAAAACTAGGTTTGATACCTTCCGTTTTAGATGAAGTAATAAAACTTAGGTTTGAGGCAAAAGACCTGCTTAAAATAGATAAAGATAATAAACAGCTAAATGCAAGAGTACTTGTTTTAAAGTTGATAGCAAATGGGTTTTACGGCTATTTAGGATACTACAATTCTAGATGGTACTGTTTTGATTGTGCTGGTGCAACAACTTCATTGGGAAGAAAGTATGTTCAAGAAGTTATATCAACCGCTTCTTCATATAAATTTAAGGTGCTATATGCTGATACAGATTCTGCTTTTCTTCAATTTGGTGAAGATAAGCGGGCAGTGAATGACTTTATAGTTGCTATAAACAGCAAACTTCCTAAACCGATGGAATTGGAGCTTCAGGGATTCTATACACGTGCAATATTTGTAAGTTCAAAGGGTGGGATAGGCGCAAAGAAAAAATATGCGATGTCTGATTTTAATGGGAATTTAACAATAAAGGGCTTTCAGTCCGTTAGGAGAGACTGGGCGGTGATAGCAAAGAATCTACAGAAAGAGGTGCTTAAAAAAATTCTTTTGGATAATGACAAAGAAGCTGCACTTTCAACCGTGAAAAATACGATAGAAAGGATAAGGCTAGGGAAGGCAGACCTTGAGGAACTGGTTATTCTTACAAGGCTGAGAAAAGATCCTTCTTCTTATCAGCAGACAAATAGGCATATATCCGCGGTTGAAAAAAGCGGGATGAAATTCGTGAGCGGAGACACTATAAAGTACATAATAGCAAAAGGCAAAAGCAATGAAACCGTGTCTGAAAAAGCAGTGCTTTATGACATTGCAAGAAAGAATGGCATAAAATATGATCCTGATTACTATATATATAAACAAGTTTTGCCTTCGGTTCTTCAGATACTGGAAGTTATAGGCTATTCCGAGGAAGATGTCCTGGGCAAGAAAGATAATTCACTTGAAGGGTTTTTATAGAGAATAATACTATTAATATTATGATTTTTTATTTTATATCTACAGTGATTTGAATGGAAAACAAGTTTAATAATGATTTTATAGAGAAGATGACAGATGATGGAGTAGGCATGCTTTTTGTAAAGGAAAGGTACAAACTAGACGAGGCAGCGATAGAACTTCTCTCAAGAATAAAAAACAAGGGCTTTAAGCTTATTTATGTTACCTCTGGCCTTCCATTCAAGTCCATAGAAGAAAAGCTTGAGTTGGCAAAGGTAAATGATTACTTTATTATAGACTCCGTAACAGCTCCTATGATACCGGACAGCATTCCTGATAGCAAGTGCATATTCATAAAATCGCCTGGAGATCTAACTGAGATAAGCATAAATTTGGAAGGGTTGCTTAAGAAAGAAAGGGAAACTTTCGTAGTTATAGATTCCATAACATCATTTCTTATATACAATTCAGAGAGCGAAATACTAAGGTTCATACATTTCACTTCATCGATAGCAAGAGAAAGAAAGAGCAAGCTTGTTTTTATAGTGATAGAAAACAACGGAATAAGCAAAAATTTCTTGGATAAGATAAGAAGTTTCATAGACGAAGAAGCGATATTGGATTAGACATTAATGGAAAGCGAAGAAAGGGAAAAATGGCTGTTAGCCGGTAAGATAGGCAAGGAGATAAGGGAACTAGGCATTTCTTTGTGCGTGCCTGGAGCAAAGCTTCTTGACATTGCAGAAGCCATAGAAAAGAGGACAGTTGAGAGAGGAGCAAAGCCTTCCTTCCCTCCAAATATATCAGTAAACCAGATTGCAGCACATTACACTCCGAAGTATGATGATAAAACGGAGCTTAAAAAAGGAGATATAGTCAAGGTGGATGTGGGAGCAAGCGTCGACGGCTATCTTTCTGATACAGCAGCTTCTGTTGTAGTGGGTGAAGATGGAAACAAACTTGTCAGCGCCACAAAGGAAGCATTGGATGCAGTAATTAAGATAATAAAGCCCGGAATAGCTGTAAGTGAAATAAGCAGTGTAATAGATGATAAGATAAGAAGTTTCGGTTTTTCTCCAATAGTTAATCTAGGGGGACACGGTATTGGAAGGTACAGTCTGCATGAAGGAGAATTTATTTCCAACTCAAAAAATTATTCTGGGTCATTTTTAAGAAAGGAAGGAGTTGTTGCTGTAGAACCTTTTGCGACAAATGGCGGCGGTTATGTCATAGACAGCTCAGAGGTCCAGATTTACCAGATGGTTGCAAATAAAAATGTAAGAAGCACCCTTGGCAGGGAGATATTAAAGTATATTGCAGAGGAATACAATGAGCTGCCCTTTGCAAAAAGGTGGATAATAAATAAATTTGGGAGGTTAGCCGAGATAGAAATAAGAAATATGGTTGCTGCCGGCTCACTCCATGAATTTAATGTATTGAAAGAGAGGGACAACGGTTTAGTGTCTCAGTTCGAGCATTCATTTCTTTTTGATGACGGAAAAGTTATAGTAACAACTTTATAGCAAAGCAAAAAAGCATTAAAGATTGCAGGTTATAGTAAAATAATGGGCGTTAAGTTAAATGGCTTATTTGAATCAAAAAAAATAAAGATTGCCGAGCTTTCCGGCAAGGCAATAGCAATAGATGCCTTTAATTGGATATTCCAGTTTCTAACAACTATAAGATTGGCAGATGGCTCATATCTTACTGATTCAAAGGGAAGAGTGACAACGCATTTAAACGGCTTGTTTTATCGTTCAGTTTCCCTTCTAGAAAACAGGATAAAACCTGTTTTTGTATTTGACGGAAAAGCCCCAAAGTTTAAGAAGGAAACACTACAGGAGCGGGAGAAAACAAAAGAAGAAGCCTTAGAAAAGATGGAATATGCCTCTACGCCAGAGGAAAAAGCAATGTATATGCGTAGGATAGCAAGAATAGATGATTATATAATAGACTCCTCAAAGGAGCTTCTTGGTTATCTTGGCATACCTTATGTCCAGGCACCGGCAGAAGGAGAAGCCCAGGCTGCAGTGCTGAGCCAGCAGGGGAAGGTATTTGCTGCTGCTTCCCAGGACTATGACACCTTGCTTTTCGGTGCAAAGAAAGTGGTTAGAAACCTTAACATAACAAACAAGAGAAAGATAAGCGGAAAGGGCATAACAGCAGGGGTTTCACCGGAAATAATAGACGCAAGTTACAATTTAAACAAACTGGGAATAAGCAGAGAACAGCTCATTGTGCTTTCCCTTTTTGTAGGCACTGATTACAATAAAGGAGTTGATAGTATCGGCCCGAAAAAAGCACTTAAATTAGTTAAAGAAAAAAGTAAGGGAGATCTTTTCAATACTTATGATTTCCGGGCAGATTATGATATAAATGAAATATATGAATACTTTATCTCTCCAAATGTGATCGAGGTTTCTCAGGATTTAAACCCTGGTAGGATAAATAGAGAAAAGCTGATAAAATTTCTATGCGATGAGCATAGTTTTTCAGTTGAAAGGGTAAACCAATATCTGGAAAAGGTAAAAACAGAAGACAATTTGCTTTCTTTTTATGGATGACGATTTAAAGGATAGAACAGAAAAGGAGATAAGGATGATGGAGAGAGTTTTTCGTTCTTTATCATTAAAGGATAATGACAACAAGCTTTCTTCAGAGTTTTTTGACATGTCTTCAAATTATTTTAGCGATAGCAAGTTTTTTGCTGAGAAGAAGGATTATATACGTGCGTTTGAAGCAGTAGTTATAAGCTGGGCTTACATTGATGCCGGACTTAAAGCAGGTTTCTTTGAAGTGCCTGCAAATTTAAGAGAATATTTCACCTTTTAATGAATAAAAGCCGCTTTTGCTAGACTAGAAATATTTATATATTATAACGTAGTAAAGATTTCATGGCAGTGGAAAGGGAAAGGATTCCCGCCGTTGTAGCGTTGATGCTTATACTTATAGGTTCGATAGTAATATACCTGCTTCTGGTGCCGCCGCCTGTGGCATATAAGCTTCTTGGAATAAACAACACAAGCGTTTCTACGCCATCCATACCTGCAGGAGAGTACTATCAGAATCTTGATACCTACATAGGAGGGAACAGCAAATCTGTCAATACCTCATACACCTTAGGCACTTTTGGCGTTAATTACCCGCTTTTTAATTCAACTATATTCAATGCAAGCAGTGTATCTATAGGCTCAAGCATATTCGGCTCTTCCTCCTATAATATAGACTTGAATCTTTCCCAATCATCAGATTACTTTATCGAGATAATTGTTCAGTCAGTTTCCGGTACTCCAAAACTTAGCCTTTCATTGAATGGCAATTCATTCTTTTCCACATTGCCTGTAAAAAATGAAACGATAATAAGGGAGATACCCGCAAGCCAAACTGGAAAGTACATCTTATCAATAACAGACAGCTTAAATGGCTTTGCTTTATCGCAGTCTTTCAAATTGGCAAAAATAGAGGTTATTAAAGAGCAGGGCAAAAATGATGCAAATATCCTGCCAATAAAAGTATTGACTTTCAGTGGCGTTGGCGACTATTCAATTGTTTACACCCCAATAGGCTACGGGAATTTAAATGTTTCCGTCAATGGCCAAGTTATCTCAAGTATAAACAACGGAAATAATTCACAGATTACGGTTAATATACCTTCTATTGTAATATCAAAAGCAATCCGCGCTTCCAATCTTTCAAGCTCTTCAATAATCCTTCCTTTGTTGTTTAATGTGGGTTTTCAACCTGCTGAAAACGTTTCATACGAGATAGCAAACGCTTATCTTAACTACACTATACCATATATAGCAGCAAACTCTCCAACAGTTTACTATTCTGTTAATGCAACAAAGGGCAATTACCTTCTTACATTGTATATATCCAGTATAATAAGAAAGGGCAACATTTACCTTTACTTTACGCCTAGTGGCGCAAATTTAACGATTGCTGCAAATACTCTTTCGGATGGCGAAAATGTGCTTCTTATCCCTTCAAATTTCGTTGGAGTTACTGCAACAAATGGAAATTACAGCGGGACCATAAAACTATCTACCGATGGTTTAGTAATACCTTCTTATATCTCTCTTAAATCTATTAAAGGTTGAAATTTATATATAACAACGTCCTTTATTTCTTATTATGATGCTTAATATAAACAGAAGGGGCCAAGCAGCTGCAGGAGGAAGTCCGGCTCCAAATCCAAAGCCTCCAACTCCACCTACCCCTATTAAACCAAATTCTGATCCGAATTATGGTAAAAAAGGAAGGAATGTGTGCGATATCTGTGGGCTGCGCTTTAAGACAAAGCCGCAACTCTATCAGCATCAGATAACTGCACATGGAGTATCAACCGATTTTATAAAGCTGGAAGAGGAAAACAAGGCGAAGACCCAATTATTGGATAAAGATTTATTAAAAAAGAGTTTAAAAAAGCACTCTCTCCTCCTTGCTCCATTTATTATATTGTTAGTTATAATTGTAATATATTTCATATTTGTTGCACCAACAAACGTCGGTATAGTCTACACGGAGGTTACATATGGCTCGATTTTTTCGAAGGTGGGCGGGTTGATTTCATCAGGCATTTCATCGATTTCAACTTTTATTGCAGAAGTGCAGAATCCAAACCTTCTAGTTACGCAGCCCCAGGTTACTGCAGTAAATTCAACTCCAACCTTTTTATCTTTTCTTACTTTCAGTTATCCTTCTAATCAGCAGGTAGTTCTTACAACGAACCCGCAGCAGGGTACGATTCTTTACTCCGTAGATAACAATGGCAATGTTCCTTTAGGGCCCGATACTCCGAATAACTTGGAAGTAAACATCTCATGTGGAAGCACAGTTTCACCCGGCGCAGCTACATACTGTAAAGACATGCTATCCAAATTTATAAACCCAGCGGAAACACAAAGTTCACCACCAGCAATAAAGGACTCGAGTTTGGTTGGCATACTGGCTCCAGGCGAAACGAAAGAGAATATAACTAATTTTGAATTGTCATGTCCTCCTTCTTCAGACAAGCTCACTTTTCCCTTGACTATGTCTTTTCTTGCAAGTTTTCTGGTTAAGAATTATACTGCCGCGGTTATACTTCCAATAGAATTTATGTCGGATTCTTTCCAGTCACAGCTTGTATCGTCTTCACAGGCACTTGTGCCAGCAGAACCTTCATTTAATTTTTACTCTGCAGGACCTGTGCAGATTGAAGTATACACTGTAGTAAAGCAGCCGGTAATAACAAAGATAGATTCAGTTCCTTTAGAGGTAAGTTTAAAGAACAATGGCAATTACCCATATCAAGTAAATAACGTTTCTTTGTACATAAGTAAAAACTTCTATCCTTCTAACCCATCCACAAGCTACTGGAGCTGTGTGACTGCGAGCCCTACTCAAAGGCAAGGCTTTCAATTTCCAGGGTCAAATTATTGGGATTGTTACATAAGCAACAGCAAGGTACTAAGTTCAGGTTCAACATTCTATCTTGATTTGAACCCGGTGAGCTCTTTAAATGGTATGCATTTCAATACTATGACCGTAATAGGTTATGTAAATTACAACTATAATGAAACTTTGAATATGCCTGTTGTAATATCAAATCAGGTATGTAGCTAATATTATGAATAAAAAAGGATCGAATGGAAGTGGGATTGCGGGAGGCGTAATTGTACTGGTAATTATAGTAATATTGTTCTTGTACGGCCCTTACCTTCTTCACAGCTTGGGTTTTTCCCCGGTTCCAACCGCAACTTCATTAAATCATACTGTTGCAGTTGGAGTTATCTCAGTTAATGCTCCTATAAAAGTTTCTCCATCCTCAACATTCGGTGCGACTTTCTTAGTAGCAAATAATTTAAATGGAAAAGCGGCTTCTAATCTTTATTTCTGTCTTGATAACTTAGGTCTTTTTAAAATTCTTTCAAGCCCGGAAACTTCTTCTCCAAATCCAAATGGTAATGCAATAACTAGTGGAAGGTGTGTAAGTATTCCTTCACTTGCAACCGGAGATATCTTGTCAGAAGGATTTACCTTTTTGGCTCCACCTGCAAGTGCCTATGGAAACATACAATACTCACAGAACATAGGTTATTATCTTAATTTTTCATACATTTCAACGGCTTCGCAGCAGCTTGAATTTGTTTCTCAGACCGCAAGTAATAATGGTAATTATCCCGCCCCGGTGACACAGCCATCTGGTGTTACAGCAGGCCCCATCTATTTCTCCTCTTCTTCATCACAGCCAGTAGTTTACGGCCAGGACATAGAATTGGGTCTGTCGCTTAATAATGTCGGTTCCGGTGTTCCAATAGGGAATACTCAAATAAACATAATATTAAACAGTTCTATAATAAATATAACGGATGCCAATGCTCTTGGCTTTATAGTCAGGCAATTTTCAAATGGAACTGCCCTATTTTCAAAAGCGATTACTATAGGCCCAACCGGTGCTTCTATAGAGCTGCCCATATCATTGAGTACAAGTGAGTACAATAAGCTTTCTGGATCAAGCATACCCTATATTCAAGCTAATATGCATTTTAGTGTTTCATATTCTTACGAAGAAGAGGGCTATTTCCCAATAGGACTTTATATAGAACCTTATTCAAGTTAAACGCTTTTATAGTTAATTTACTATTATTATTTTATGAATAGATTAGGCGCAAGCGGAGCTGCAATTGCAGGAGTGTTGGTTATTGTTATAATACTAATAATTGCATTGTATAGCTTTAATAGCGGTGCTTTGAAGTTAGGCAAACCAAGTACGAGCACTCCGAGCACCTTCAGTATATCTGCATATTCCAATGTTTCACAGCTTTATTCTGGCAAGTCCTCTCCTCTTTATGTAACTTTATTTAATCCATTTAATCAGTCTTTAACTGCAACTCTCCAGGTTCTTACTGCTCCTCCAGTTTCAATCGTGCCAGCCTCTAGATCTGTTTCGGTCCCAGCTAATATGAAAACCCCTTCAACAATACTTTTTAATTCTTCATGCACAAGTTCAAGCGGCTCAGTTATACCCTATTTTGCATTTGAAGTACAAAATTTTTGGCAGAACTTAACAACTTCAGTAATTACTTATCCTTACGGAACAAAATCAGGTTTGATACCTCAATCCATATACTCTAATTCAAATTCTGGTTTTATCACTTTATCTGCCCTACCAGCATCAGTCGAGACTCAGATTCCTTCTGGTTCATTGTCTACAACCATCACTTTGGATGTGTCCCCTGATTACAATTCCGGAAACTATAAATCCGGTGCCCCTTATACCGCTATTTCTAATAATAATCCGAATGACTACATTAAAACGATAAGCTTGTACATTGATAACTCAACAGGAGGGATTGCAAGTGCATTTGTTTATTACAATGGTCAAAATTATCCATTTTCAGTTTCAGGCAAAACACTTTCTTTAACTCTTCATAATGTGAATCTTCAGTTGATATCCGCAGGTTCAGGTTTACCTATTGAGATAACAGTTACAAATGACAATGCAAGCTCCCAGAATACAATAGCAATAGATACCAATTATAATTATTATGTTGCTTTTACAGGCAACCAAATTTCCTGCATATAATTATGAAAAATAAAGGACAATCCGGAGTCATAGTAATCGTTGTGATTATAATAATAGTCGGTGTTTTCTTTCTTTATAAGGGAGGGTATCTTAATTTTAAGACCAGTACGACTACGACAACTACACAGAATGTAAATCCTTACCTGCCGATATCATTCAATGTATCTGCAGTAACTCCTTTATCGCATTTGTACACTGGGGAAAGCATGAATTTCATATCGAATGTTTTTAACCATGGCAAAAACTACTTAAATGTAACATTATCCCCTTATGGATGTTCTTTTCTGCCCGTGCAGAGCAAGAGCTTTTTGATACCTCCCGATTCTCCATCCTCTTCTACTTGGACTTTTTCAAGTTCAAGTCCAACAAGTTGCTCAATAACCTTTAGCGCTTGTTTTAATGCTGTATCTTATACAAATTATCCACTTACTATAGAAAATTACAACTTTAGCGGGTCTGTCCCTATGTCATCAGTTACCTCATCATCAGGCCTTCCAATAAACATTTATTTGCAATCATTTAATACTACAATAACTGCTAGCCCAGTTCCATCAAATCAGAGTGAATATGTGAGCGGTAGCTCTTTAACTGGGATAGGTTCAACTTCCAAGCTTAATTGGGTTTATATAAGCATAAAGAACGGAGAGGGCTATTTCACCTCTTCAACCGGTAATACATATACCATAAATCCAAGTGTAAATATCTCTCAGTCAGAGTACTCACTTAATTTTCAGGATGGCAGGCTACTTGCACCAATACCCTTTTCTCTTGTAGTAAAACCTATTTCTAATTCGATTGGTTATAGTTCTGATACATCAATAAACGTTAGCGCAGGTTACACATACTGTTTGACTTCTAATAGCATACCTCTAACAATAAGCGCATCCTAATCTTTATAGAAGTTTTAGTGCATCTTTTTCGTTTTCATTGAGCTCTCCAGGGATTATAAGCGAACAAGGAGGTTCTAGGCTTTTTAAATCCTCACTATTTACATTTATGATTCTTTGATCAATGCTTCCCATCTTTGATATCGCAATTACATTTTTCCAGTCTATTATTTTTACTCCTCTTTTGTTTTCTATCTCTTTAAGTATCTCAACAGCCTTTTCTGGGCTTACGAATTCTTCTTTATTTCTGACTTCCAATAGTACAAGAGAATGATAATTGCATTTTATATTTCTCTCTATTATTTCAAAAAAGCTTTCTGGGTGAAAATGCTCACTATATATAGGTATGCTGGCAGTGCCGCCGAACTTGTAAAGAGATAATCCTGTTTCGCCAATAGAAGAGAATATGCTAGAGGCATGAATTATTTTTGTTTGTATATTTCTAGCTTTGCATTCTTGTATCAGTGAAAAATGGGTAGTAGCTGCAAGAGGGTCACCTGGCACCAAAACAGCTATTCTTTCATTCATAGCTTTATCCAGTATCGAATCGCTTTCCATTGCTTCTCTTCCAATAATTTCTATTTTTTTGCCAATTTCTTTTTCAAGCTTTTCAAGGAAACTTATATCATTTAGATTGGTGTATCTCTCAAGTAAAATTTCATCGCATCTTTTTAGTTCATCAATTGCCCTTAAAGGCAAATCATTTAAATAATATAATCCTGTACCAATTAAGTATAACATGGTATATGAAATGAATTATCTGATATTTATCTTTGTGCTTTTGATGCTTTTATTAGCTTCAATACAGGACTTTAGGAAAAGAGAAGTACCTGATTCAATAAGCTATATACTTATAGCAGGCGCACTATTGCTTTCATTTATTTATTCAATAGTTTATAATACCGTTTCAAATCTTATTTACATACCGCTTTCAATGCTTCTTCTCTTTGGGTTTTCCTATTTTATGTATCGTTTAGGCCAATGGGGCGGGGGAGATGTAAAATTAATGTTAGGGTTAAGCATAATTTTTAATTCTCTAAACTTATTTTCGGACAAGTCTTTTATTGCATTATTTATAAATATCCTCCTTTTTGGAGGAATTTACGGGTTAATAGGTACAGTATTCTTTGGATTAATAAAAATAAAGAAACTCAAAAAGCACTTCCAAAGGTATGACATACCATTTTTCATTGGATCTATTGTTATGATAATAATATCTGTTTTATTACTTCCCCTGCCGATAAATATTTTTATTGCAGTAGGCATATTCATGATATTTTCTATACGCTTTGTATTCTTGGTTGCAAATCACCTAATGTACATAAACGAAAAAGTTTCAAAACTTACTGAAGGAGACTGGCTTGCAGAGTCACCAAAAGATTCAAATGGCAAAAAGATGGTGCCTGAAAGAAGTACTGGGTTAACAAATGCAGACATTCAAAAGCTGAAGGAAAAAGGCGTAAAAGAGGTATTAATTAAGATTGGCTTGCCTTTTGTTCCTGGCATATTCTTTGCAGTCCTTATAACCATTTTATTTGGCAACCCATTTCTTCAGATTTTTTCTGCATTATAATATTAAACTTCTAACAGCTCTTCATCTTTCTCAATATCGTAATCTTCATCCGGATCTTCAATCTCTCCATCATTTATAGAAAATTCCTTTCTTTTCATAAATACACTACAATATAGTAATATACATTGTTATATTTAAGCTTTTCATTACCTTTTCTGAATTAAACCTATTTAAAATAATAAAGTTTATTAATTTCTATATATATGCGAATTAAAACGGGTAAAAAAGGACAGACTGTTGTAGAAGCCTTGATGACTTACGGTTGGATGATTGTTCTTGTAGCCGCAGTTTTAATTGTGGTTTTTCTCCTTGGTTTATTTTCTCCTTTGCACTTTATATCGCCTTCTTCAACAATAAGCGGGTTTACAGGTGTAAAAGTAACTGCTGTAATTGCAAATTACAGCTATATGGAATTTTATCTAACAAATTCTCTTTCAGTTTCAGTAAATTTAAACAAGTTCTCATTGCTTTATAATAATACTAAGTTATCAAATGTAAGCTGCCAGTACCTGACATTATCTCCTGGTCAGAATTCAATATGCTTTACAAAATTGAAGCTTGCAAATACTCGGGATACGGTTTCCTTAGGAATTGGATTTGCAGTTTCAAGTGCTATAAACGCATCTTCAAATGGAACAATGTCTTTCGTGCCAGCAAATATAAATCTTCCACTGCCTTCCATTATAACGGAATTTAGTGAAGATGGTTTGCCAACTGGCTCTCAATGGTGGGTAGACTTTAAAGGCATTAATCACACTTCTACGGGGACTGAAATATTATTCGCTTCTGTGCCTGGTAATTATTCCTTTACCGTTGGCAATACTTCATTTAATGGCTGTACATTCACGGCTCTGCCTTCCTCCGGCTATTCCGAAGCAGGTCTTCTAAATAATATAATATTCATTAATTCATGTGCAGCAACTTTCATAGAGAAGGAGTTGCCTTTAGGCACAAAATGGCAAGTAGACTATGCAGGCCTCAATCAATCTTCAACTACCAATTTATTAGTTTTTACAAATGAAAAAAGCGGTACTTATCCGTATTCAGTTAACAATTCTGTAGTAGCTGGCTGTGTATACCAGCCTTCGCCTTCATCCGGATCTTTAACTGTGGGGCAGTATCAATATATACGTTTTCTAGGGGAATGCACGACTGCCTTTACTGAAAGTGGCTTACCTAATGGTTACAAATGGGACATGTCATTCGATGGAGTTGGAAAGGACAATACAACAAGCAATATTTATTATTTTGGACCCCCTGGAAATTATTCTTATTCAATTAGTACTCTATCAAATTCTTCTTCAACATTAGCTTGTACTACAACATATTCACCATCACCTTCATCGGGAAAAGCTGCAGCCGGTTCTACAGTCTTAATCACTTTTTCGGCAGAAACAACATGCACAACAACATTTACAGAGAGCGGATTGCCCTCCGGTTACAACTGGGAAGTAACGTATGCTTCCATAACAAATAATGCAAATGCTCCTTCAAACATAGTATTCATAACTAAAACCAGCGGCAGCAGTATACCTACTTATCCATATTCCATTCCAACTTTAACTAATTCTTCTTCAACATTAGCCTGTACTACTACGTACACTCCTTCGCCTTCTTCAGGATCGGCAGAAGCGGGTACTACAAATGCTATAAGCTATTCCGGTTCAACAGCATGTATAACAACTTTTACAGAAACTGGCTTAAGTTCAGGTATAACGTGGTCAGTAACCTATAATAGTGTTAGTAACAATAGCATTGCACCATCAAATGTTATTTTTCATACTACAACCAGTGGTGGTAGTCTTCCTTCATATTCATATACAATTAATTCAATATCTCCAAATTCTTCTTCAACATTAGATTGTACAACTGCTACTACTCCTTCACCTTCCTCCGGTTCAGCACAGGTGGGCTCAACAATTTCAGTATCGTTTTCTGAACAAACTACATGTATAACTACGTTCGATGAAAGCAACCTTCCAAGCAGTTATCCATGGAATGTTACTTTCAATAATGTCGAGAAAACATCCTCTTCTTCAAGCATACAATTTACAACCACTACCAGCGGCGGCAGCATACCTTCTTATTCTTATTCAGTTCCATCATTAACCTCAACTAGCGTAGAATGGAATTTCGGTACTTCTTCTTATCAAGGTAACATCTATGAAGGGATGCCTACGCAGGCGTTTCCTTCATCATTAAGCGATTTGAATAATAATGGTGTTTCGTGCGGTTCGCCATATAATTCCCAAGGGTACACAGCAGTTGCTTACATGTATTTCACGTCTTCAATTACCGTTACAATAACTACAGATGATGCTATGGAAGTGTTTTATGCTCCTTATGGAACTAATTCCTGGTCTAGCGTTTTCGGTGGAAACGCTTGGCACGGTCAAGGTGCCACACAATATGGGCCAACAACCGTTTCAGTAACTCCTGGTTGGTACGAAGTTGCAGTAGACTGGACAAACATTTGCGCTCCTGGAATGAGTGCATTTGAGATAAACGGCGCCTATATGCTGTCTAGCCAGTTTAATGTAATAGGATGGACTCCTTCAAATAGTAGCGTACAGTTACTGCCATATTCTGATGTTACAGCAAATCCTGCTGATCCTTCTGGTATTACAGTGGAGCAAACAGGCTCATGGTCACATGAATTCAACGGCTATTTTACTTATACTTACACACCATCACCTTCTTCAGGAACAGTTTCAGCAGGTTCCACGAATTCGATTTCATTTTCAACAAGCGGTTCGTCTACAACAGAATTCTATGAGATTAATTTACCTTCTTCAGCTTCGAGTTGGTCTGTATCGTATGACAATGGTGCTGTAAGCGGTTCAGCATCAACCGGCTCCCCAATAACATTATCTTTAAGCAGTCAGTCTTCACAATCTAGTTACACTGCAACGGCAACAGCCAATGCAGCGGGAGGTGCAGTATGTCGGGCATCAGCTTCAGTAGAAGAAGGCACAACTTATACTTTTACTAATTGGGAGTGTTATATACCAATAACAGTTTATAACCCCTCATCATCTGCTACTCCCTCTCCTTTTGATCAAGAAATATTCCTTGATACAAATCTTTATTCTTCAATTCTTTCGAGTAACATGCAAAATGTTGAATTTCAGTACAGTAATGGAACTGTAATTGATAGTTGGTATGAAGGAAATTACGAGAATACTGAAAATAATATAAATCAGGTAAACGCAATATTCTGGCTTAACTTAGCTCAAATAGCAGGAGGTGGCTCAGAAAATATTTATGCAGTGGTCTACTACCCATCAATTAATCTATTCAATGGAAACACTGTTGGGGAAGCGCCCCAGCTTTCTTCTTCTTACGCCCAGTATGACAATGGTGGTAATGTATTCTTTGAGGGATACTGGAATTATGCGGGTACTTCATTGCCATCTGGATTTTCAACCGTTAATACTGGCGGTGAAAGCGGCGAGTCTATAAGTGTTAACAATGGTTTATTCATAAATTATACTAATAACTGGTGGTATGTTTACGGTGTAAATGGGCCTTCATACAATCCAAGTCTGTTAGTGCAGGCAGACATGAAGATTTCAGATTTTAATGGAATGAACTTAGAAATGGGTTGGCCAGCTTCTGATAGTGGCAGCGTCCAATCTTATGGCCCTTGTTCCGTGTTTCATGGGTATACTATCACTGGAAATGGTGCAGGAGGATATAGCTTAACCTATAACCCAGGAACAAATAATGCATGTACTACATTAAGTTCAGTCTCAACTACATTGTCAAACAATACCTTTTATACATATACTGCTTATTGGGAAGGTACAGGCAATGAAGGCGGGTCAGTTTCTCCGCCTTACTTAGGAACAGTCTACTCTACAAACACTTCTGTTTCTCAAGGAAATACAAATTTCTTTTTAGGGTTGTATGATAACAATGCTGGACAAGGCGGTACGGAATCTATCCAGTGGACTAGATTATTGCCATATACCTTCGACACACTCTCTCCATCATTCTCAAATCCAGGAGGGCTATCTAGTGGTTATTCTGTATCATATCCTCCAGGGATATTATCAACAGTGAATTATCCATATACTAACTCATCAGCTCCTTCATGTAATGGATATGAACTTGCAAGTAGCAGCGACCATGCAAATCTTTACGGTGAATGCAATTGGCAGGGAGGGAGCCTTACAATTTATAATGCCGGTGGAAATGCCGGGTATGCTTCTTATTATATTGTTACATCCGCGGGACAAATTTCTGTTAGTGGATATAGTGATAATCGCTGTTTAGATACTAGTGGCAACAGTGCAGAGCTTTCTCTTTATCTTCCAGCACAGACTTTGTATGTGCATGTAGGCACAGGCGCAGGTGGCGGATCATGTGGTAATGGTGGTATGCTTATAAACTAATATGTTATCAAAGAAGTATTATTTATTATTTATTGCTGTGATTGTAATAATAGTAATATTCTTACTTTTATATTTTAATACTTTACCTACAAAGTTTATGTCTTATAATTCTCTATTAGCAGCAGAAACAAATTCAATAAGTTCATTTAAAGGTAATTTTACTTTTTATTACATAGCAAACTTCACAAGTAATGAATCTTTATCTACAATCCCTTTAAATCTGAAATTTAGCATACCCTCCAATTATACTATTTATAGGGAAGGAAACGTAAATTCTACAGCTTTTAAAACTTATTATAATGTAGGGGAGGTTCTAACATTTCAGAATATTTTAAATAATAATACTCTAGTAAATTCTATAAGAGAATATATTGATAATGGAACGAAACTAATTTATAATCTATCAAAATTAAAGCAATTAATTGGTAAATATAACATTTACATGCCCTTGTCAAAGATGGCCTTTGTAAATAATACTGGTTTTTATATCTGCTCAGCTTACCCTTCTTTGAGTAATAGCAGTATATTAAGTAAATTTAGTTGTGGATTAGTATCAAATTCTACAGCATTTGGTATAAAATATTTAATAGATAATATAACTCAAGTAACTTCATATTCATTTGGTTTTGATATAAATCAATTAAATTTAACAATGCAGTATGTTGGTATCTCAAAATTTCTTAATCAAACTTGTTCCGAATATAATCTGCATTCTACTGTAAAAAGCTACTTAATTAGTAATGTATATGTTAACTCTACTGCATATGTTAATGGTAAAGAATGTATATCTAATAAATTCTATTTGCCTTTGTATCAGTATATAAATGCCACAATTCCATCTAAAGGAGTATATTTTTCCTTTAATTTGACATTAAAGGCTTCCTCTAATAAAGTTTTTACCAATATAACTACTTTTCCAGAAAATCACGCTTTAAATCTTACTTATGGGAATTACTCTTGATTTCTATTAATTCATATTTTTTGGAATAATTAATTTGAGTAATTTTGCGAAAATAAAAAGCTTTATAAACCATTTCTACTTATTAGATATTTATCGGTTAAACAATAATATGCACTTCTTTATTTGAAAATAAAGAAGGAAGTGTCGAGCTGTTAAAAACAGCAATGTGACTGTGTGATTTGCTAATCCAAGCTATTAGATGGATGACTTGGTTCAGGAGCCGAAGAAGGACGCAGCAAGTTGCGATAATGATGCGGTAGGCGCAGACGACCGTTGATCGCATCGTCTCTGAATGCGTGATGCCTATGCGTAAGCATAGATTCTTTCCTTTACGGAAAGAAAGGGAACGCAGGGAACTAAAACATTTTAGTACCTGCAGGAAAAGAAATCAATAGAGATTCCCCCAGTAATGGCGAACGAAAAGGGAAGAGGGCGAACCGAATCTGCAGCAATGCAGAAATGTGGCGTGGTTAATGGCTGTGTTGAGGAAGACAAACTTGTCTGGAATGACGGGCCAAAGAGAGTGACAGCCTCGTAGTTTTTCAATGCACGGTCATCATACAGAGTAGCAGAGGTCGATACTCTTCTGTGAACACGGGTGTCAAAAACATCCAACCCTAAATACTACCTGAAACCGATAGCGCAGAGTAGCGTGAGCGAAAGTTGAAAAGCACTCTCGACGAGAGGGTGAAAAGAACCTGAAATCTAATAGTTATAGTTGTTGCGGCACGTTGTGAACCTGTGAATAAATAAGCAGGCTCAAGTGTTGCAACATCCTTTTAGCATAAAGGGGCAGGGAGTTTACGAGCATGGCAAGGCTAACGAAAGGAAGCCGGAGCGAAAGCGAGTACCGCAAGGTACTGGTAGGAAACTGCCATAAGTCATGTTTGTAAGACCCGAAGCCGCGCGATCTATACCTGGGCAGGCCGAAGTAGGGATTACTCTCTATGGAGGGCCGACCTGGTCGGTAACTACATCGTCAGTTGACTTGGGTATAGGGGCGAAAAACCAATCGTGCGCGGCGATAGCTGGTTCCCATCGAAATATCCCATAGGATAGCTTATGCCCGAATTTTAAAAGAGGTAAAGACACTGATTGTGTTGGTAGGGACCGAAAGGTCCCACAACATTGTCAAACTCAGAATTCCTTTAAAAATAGGCATAAGTTGGGTGTATGGCGTAAAGTTTTACACCAAGAAGGAAACAACCTAGCCATGAGTTAAGGCCCTTAAATGTTTACTAAGTGCAAAAAAGAGAAATCATTTCTAAAACAGTTGGGAGGTGGGCTCAGAAGCGGCCATCCTTTAAAAAGTGTGTTACAACTTACCAACCTAGATATGGTAACTCGAAAATGGAC
>JBMFWF010000007.1:0-47799 GCA_049965555.1 Candidatus Parvarchaeum sp. | reverse complement strand
CGTCTCCTACTATACTCCTTCCATAGCCCTCGGCGGCAGTTACACCTTCAGTTCATGGAACTGCACCACAACATTTTCAGAGACAGGCTTGCCAAGCAACCAGCAGTGGTACATTTCTAGCTATGACAGTTTATCAAGTTCAGCAGTATCCACAGGCTCTCAGATATCAATAATACAGACTGGCATAACAACAGTTTCATCGTATTCAGCATCGGCAAAAAGCAGCCAATTAGACTGTTATTCAAATCCAGACATAACTGTAGAGCAGGGTTCTAGTGGCACATTCACAACATGGACATGCATAACTACATTTTCAGAGACAGGCTTGCCAAGCGGTCAGACATGGCAAGTGAGCTACAATGGAACTACTAATAGTGGTTCGACAGGCTCATCTATATCGATAACCACTAATAACGTGAAGAATGCGCAGGTATCATACACTGCTTCAGCAAAAAGCGACAATCTTGCATGCGTCTCCTACTATACTCCTTCCATAGCCCTCGGCGGCAGTTACACCTTCAGTTCATGGAACTGCACCACAACATTTTTAGATAGTGGAGCTTCTGTTGGCATGCAGCAATTTTCTACTCAGTGGACTATCAAATTCGATGGAAAAAGAGGGGAGGGGGTTTCTTCAAATGAAATAACTATCTCAAATAACGGCGTTTCAAATGTTGGAGTTTATCCTTATCAACAGCCATTTACTCAGAACAATGTTTTATGTGTTGGCAGTTCCGGAAATGCGCAGATGGGAAGTAGCGTTAATTTAGGAGCAAATTGGAAATGTTATACGATGATAGCAGGAAATGAAGTGTTTAGTGAATTTCCATTACCTAATGCAGATTATACACAGACTGTTGAAACAAGCCCAGGGTCAAATACAAAAGCTTACTCTGGAAGGGATGCTTCATCAATAGTTTATAACCCTGAAAATAATCTTTATTATATTGCTTTAGTAAATGGAGATATTATCGTTGTAAATGATTCTACCGATTCGGAGGTAGCAGTTATTAATCCGCCTTATAAGGATGCCTATCCCCTGATTTTAACATATGCAAATGGTCTTGTATTTGTTCTGAATGAGATAGGTTTAGGTAGTGATACTGTAAATGTAATCTCTGGAGAAAGTTATCTTAGTACAAATACCTCTATAAGTGGAAATGATTTGACTTTTCAGATGGGTTATAATCCAGATACTAATACTTTATGGATACCTACTTATACTTCTTCTGGCACACCTGAAATTGCAGTAGTCCAAGCTAATAGCGGGGCAGCATTAAATAATTATCTAGGAAGCCCTTGGACTTCGACTTCAAGTTTTGGTGGCAATCCAGTATATGATCCTAATAATGAGGAGATGTATGTGAGTGGTATGTATTATACAGCTCTTTCGGGTGGAAATGCAGAGATAGCCGCCTATTGGGCGTCAAATGGAAGTTGCCAGGATTGTACAATAGATTTAAGCTCTGCTATAGGAGCTTCAGTGTGGACACAGCAGTACATTCCATTTAGAGTATATAATGTAGGCCATACTGATTTTATTTATGCAGGCACTGGCGGTTCATCTTCTAATAAATTTGCTATGTTGAACCTAAGTAATGTAAATACAATTCCAACATTTACTATCGATGATGATCTCTTAGGTTCTTATTATGATGGGGCTTATAATTCCAGTTATGCATTTCCTTGGTCCTGGCTTTATACATTGAACTGTCCGCAAGGCAGTGGCGGTTCTTGTACTAGTGATGCAACCTTATATGGTACTTCTACAGAGAATCCAGACTCCAGCAGTCTTTCTATCACTTTAAATAATAATGGTACTACAATCGGAGGGGTTATAACTACCCCAGTGACTGTAAAATTTGAATCGATAGGTTTGCCGAGCGGTACCAGTTGGGGAGTTACCTACGCAGGGTATAATGAAGGTTCTTCTTCACAGAATATAACATTTGCAGTTGCCCCTGGGAATTCTTACTCATATTCAGTTCCCGCTGTTTGTTCTCCATCTGTAGGAGAGGTATTTACTGCATCCACAGCTAGCCCTCTAACTCCACCATATACAGATACAGGTAGTGCGTCAGCAGGACAGCTGGTAACTTTAGATTGGTATGCTATCGGTAGCTGCTAAACTTTTTAATTAATTTTAATATCACAAATACAACTCTAATTAATTATTAATAAGACTTGCATAACTCCTAAGTTAAACCTAAATCTAAGTAGATATCAATACTTTGTCCTAAACGGCTTAGGATTTAAGTGACCTTTAGCAGCTTGTTGTAAGTCAACATTTAATGCTCATTTCTTTCCTTAGATTACTTTACTTTCTTGTTACATTAAAAACAACAAAAAAGCAGGCATTCGCTTGATTTATTATTTATTGTAGGCTGTCTGGAAATGAATTATGTAACAGCCTCACATATACCAAAAGATTTAAATAATAAACACTTCTTTATAGTATATCAAAATTGATAAAATGATAAAAAGGAGGAATGAAAAATATGGCAGAAACTAAACCACACATGAATTTGATTTTCATAGGGCACGTAGACTCAGGTAAGTCTACTACAGTAGGAAGATTGCTTTATGAAACAGGAAGCTTTAGTGAGCAAGATAAGGCAAAGATCCAGAAGGATATTGAGACCTTAGGAAAAGTAGACTTTGAGTTTGCTTATTTCTTAGATACATCTGGTGAAGAGAGGAAGAAGGGTGTAACAATTGACTTAAGTCATGAAAAATTCGTTACAGATAAATATGAATTTACAATAATTGATGCACCAGGACACGTTGACTTTATTAAAAATATGATTACTGGTGCTTCTGAAGCAGATGCGGCTGTTTTGGTAGTTGACGCCAAAGAAGGAGTAATGCAGCAGACAAGAGAGCACGTTTACTTGGCAAGGGTATTCGGTATAAAGAATCTTATAGTTGCAATGAATAAGATGGACCTTTTGAACTACGATGAAGCAAAATACAAAGAAGTAAAAGATGCAGTAATGAAAGTAGTTAAAGCATCCTATCCAAACGCAGAGAGCTTAAATTACATACCGATTTCATCTAAGAACGGCGAGAATCTTAAAGTTAAAAGCGACAAAATGCCTTGGTACACTGGCCCAACATTATTAGAGGCTTTAAACAATCTTCCTTTACCAGAGAGGCCTACACAGTTGCCATTAAGAATACCTATAGAAGATGTTTACTCAATACAAGGAGTAGGAACAGTTCCAGTAGGTAAAGTTGTAAGCGGTATTATGAAGCCAGGTGACAAGATAATCTTTGAGCCTTCACATGTTACTGCGGAGGTAAAGTCTATACAGATGCACTATCAGAATCTCGATCAGGCCGCGCCAGGTGACAACATAGGTTTCAATGTCAGAGGTGTAGAAAAAGAACAGGTTAAAAGAGGAGATGTAGTTGGATTGGTATCAGCACCACCGACAGTTGCAACTGAGTTTACCGCTCAGATAATTGTCCTTAACCATCCAACAGCTATATCTGCAGGCTATAGTCCAGTACTTCATGCACATACTGCACAGGTTCCAGTAAAGTTCAAAAAGATACTTAGAAGGTTGGATCCAAAGACAGGACAGACCGCAGAAGAGAATCCTGCAACAATTAAGCAGGGAGATGCCGCAATAGTCGTTCTGGAACCACTAAAGCCTCTTTCAATCGAGAAAGCTGATGTTATACCTCAACTCGCTGGTTTTGCTATCAGGGATATGGGTTTAACAATAGCAGCTGGAAGATGCATAGATCTTGTAGCTAAGACTTAAAGAAATTATTGATCTGATAGTATTTTTACTATCAGATTTTATTTTTTAGCTTTTTCTTTTGCGCCGGCCTTTTCTTTCTTTTCAACTTTACATGCAGGGTTTACACAGAATATATAAGTCCTTTTGCTTTCTTTTGCATGCCACTCTATCATATGTATCCCGCATTTTGGACAGGTCTGCGGTGATATAAAAAAGTAACCTGATTGCGGTAAAGGCATGCCAAAATGGCATTTTGGGTAATCACTGCAGCCTACAAAACGTTTATGGCTTTTCTTTGAAACAACTAATTTTAGTTTTCCGCCGCTTTTAGGACAAACCCCGAAGATGTACTGCTGTAAAAGAGCTTTATGCATTAGTTCTTTTATCTCTTTTCTCTTGCTTTGCAGTTTTTTAAGCACTTCCTTAAGCATCTCCCTAGACTCATCGACTACTTCTTCTTTTTTCTTTTCCCCTTCTTCTATCTTTTTCATTTCCTTCTCGATGGTTGCAGTTAATTCTGGCCCAGTTATGTCATTTGATACTTTTTTCAGGTTTTCTATAACCGCAAATGCTACCTCGCTTGGTATAAGTGTTCTGCTTGCCGAAATGTACCTCCTCTCCATTAGTTTTTTAAGTATTTCTGGCCTTGTGGCCTTTGTACCCAGATTTAGCTCTTCCATTATCTTCAATATGGCCCCTTGTGAATAATTTCCAGGAGGGGTTGTAAAATCCTCGCTTTCATTTATCTCCTTTATTTTTAAGCTTTCACCTTCCTTTATTTCTGGAAGTATGTTCTCTTCGTATTTTGAAAATGTGTAAATTGATCTCCACCCAGGTACAAGTATCCTGCTGCCTCTAGCAGTGAATTCATTCCCTTTTATGTCCATTTTTACTGATATTATCTCTTCTTCAGATTCCTCAGATAATGTTGCCAAAAATCTTCTGCTTATTAAATCAAATATTCTTGCCTCCTGTGGATTTAATTTTTCAGAAGGTAGTTTTACTGGATGTATTGGAGGATGGTCTTTGGCTTCTTTCCCTTTAGAAGGGTTTAATGGCCTTTTCAATATCTCCGCAACAGTCTTTGAATATGCACTTGAATTATTCAATTCATTAAGTATCTCCTTTAAATCCAATGTTGGTGGGTATGCTTCGCTGTCTGTTCTAGGATAAGAAACATAACCTTTCATGTACAGGCCCTGTACTATACGCATGGCATTAGGTACTGAAAAACCTATTGCAGCTGCGCTTCTTAGGAAAGAGGTAGTATTAAATGGCTTTGGAGGACTTACTTTCTTTCTTTTCTTTTCAACCTTTGTTATTACTGCTTGTTTCTCATTTTTTATTTTTCTCAGTTTTTCCGCAGTCTTTTCATCGAATATCTTTCCGTCCTTGTATTCAGATACAAAAGCAAAATCCTTTCCTTGCACTGTAGCCAGGAATCTCCAGTACTTTTCAGGCTTGAATGCCCTCCTTTCTGCATCTCTGCTTACAATGAGGGCAAGTGTTGGCGTCTGTACTCTGCCTACAGACAGAAATGAATTTCCAAGCCTTTCGGCTGCAAGCGATATGAACCTTGTTAAAACCGCTCCAAGTATAAGGTCAATCTCTCTTCTTGCATCTGCGCTGTCTGATAGGTCTTTATTGGGCTTTTGCAGGTTTTTAAACGCTTCCGTTAATTCCTTTGCAGTAAGCGATGAGAACACGCTTCGGTATATCTTTGCTTTGTTGTTTTCTTCTCTTGCTACATCAATTGCTTCGAATCCTATTGATTCTCCTTCTGTATCATAGTCTGTAGCTATTATTATCTTATCTGCTTTTTTGGCGAATTTTTTTATGACGGCGATGTTTTCCTCGGCAGCAGGTGTATAGACTAGTTTCGCGTCTATCATCTTCATTAAACTCTCTTCATTCCATTTTTTGAATGTCTCCGGGTATCTTACATTTTTAATATGGCCTTTAAGCGGCATTACGATGGTTTCTTCACCATTTATCTTCGTGTACCAAACCTTTACCGGCCCGAATTCTTCTGTCTTTATCTTTGTTTCTGCCAGATTTTTTGCAATGGTTTCGGCAGCCGTGCTTTTTTCTGCTATTATTAGTTGCATTTTAGAATAATATATATAGTAGTATAAAAGCTTATCTTATAATTGTGCCATTTATTTCCTTATTTTGAAGGTATCTTTTTATGTCTTCAATATCGCTTGTAACCACAACTTCTATATTGTTCTTTTTGCATATTTTTGCTGCTAAAGGATCAAATATAAAGTTCATTCCTGGAATACGCTTCCCTTTTGTAAGTGTATAAAGCTTTTCAAAGTTTATGTTTTTAAGCAGTTTCACATCCTTGAATTTTCTAGGGTCTTTGTCATAAACTCCTGTTTCCTTAGACATGTTGAATATAACCTTAGAATGCGTTGAAACTGCAGCATACGCTGCGCAAGTATCGGTTGTCCATCCTGGAAGGTAACCCCCTGTAAGCGTTATCTTTTTGTTTATTTTTATCTTCCTAGGGTCATTATCCGTGTAATCTGTTTTGAATGCCTTTGACATTACCCATGCGTTTATGTGTGTGCACTTTATTCCAACAGTATGCAATTCCTTTTCGCTGAGATTGAACTCTTTGGAAAAATCTATGTATTCTCTTGCAATGGGGCCACCGCCTGTTATAACTAAAAATTTTTCATTTAATTTTTTTAATTCATTGAAAAGCAAAGAAGTCTCCCTCTTCTTGTCAAATAGAAATGAGCCGCCCAGTGATATGACTATTGACATATTATTAGAAAGAATACATAGTTTAAATAACTATTCTGTATTTTAGTAAAAGTTATTAAATAAGGAGAGACTATTAAATAAATCAAAGCGGAGTAGAGCAGCCAGGAGTGCTCGCTGGGCTCATAACCCAGAGGTCGTGTGGTTCAAATCCCACCTCCGCTATAAAAAAATTAGTGGCATCGAAAATATAATGGAAAAATTTTACGTAACTACGCCGATTTACTATGTCAATGACAAGCCACATATTGGGCATGCGTATACCACTATAATCGCAGATGTATTGGCAAGATGGCATAGGCTAAACAATGAAAAAGTTTTCTTTTTGACCGGTACTGATGAGCATGGGGGCAAGATAGAAAAAGCTGCCAATGAAAAAGGTAAAACACCAAAAGAGCTTGTCGATGAAAATTCTCAGAGATACAAGGTTGCGTGGGAAAAGCTTAATATATCATATGACAAATTCATAAGAACGACTGATGAGTACCACGAATCTGCAGTAAAGGAATTCGTAAAAAAAGTGTGGGATAAAGGAGATATATACAAAGGCGAATATGAGGGATTTTATTGCCTTCCAGATGAAAGATACATAACTGAAACAGAGCTTGTAAATGGCAAATGTCCTGATTGCGGCAGAGACGTTCAGAAAATAAAGGAAGAAGCCTATTTCTTCAGATTAAGCAAATACAAAGAGCAGATAGTGGAGCTTATAAAAAACGGTTTGATAATTCCGGAAAAAAATGCAAATGAAATATTAAGCAGGCTTAATGGAGATTTGAAGGATTTAGATATAACCAGAAAGAGCGTTTCATGGGGTATAAAGTTTCCATTTGATGAAAGCCATTCCATCTATGTTTGGTTTGATGCCCTGCTTAATTATCTAAGTGCATTGAACTGGCCAGAAGGCAGTGAATTTAAGGATTTCTGGCCAGCGGATGTACATTTAGTAGGCAAGGAAATAGTCTGGTTTCATTCAGTAATCTGGCCGGCCATGCTTCTTTCTGCTGATTTACCTATTCCAAAAAATGTAATGGCACACGGCTGGTGGACAGTTGAGGGCAGAAAAATGAGTAAGTCATTGGGCAATGTTGTAGATCCAATAGAGATGGCGGATAAATATTCTGCAGATGCATTCAGGTACTTTTTATTGAGAGAAAAACCGACATGGGAAGATGGCGATTTTTCAGAATCAGCATTAAAAGAAAGAATAAATGGGGAGCTTATGGCAAATCTAAGCAACTTAGTTGCTAGGATTTTAACTATCGCAGAAAGATTTGAAGGAAAGATAGAAGGCAATGCAGAACTGAAGGATTTTATAAAAAAGCAGGAAATAATCGAAAGCTTCGAAAAGAAGGATCTCTATTCTGCATTAAACCTTGTATTCGAAGGCATAAGAAAAATAAACAAATACATAAATGACAAAGAGCCCTGGAAACTACAGGGTAAAGAATTGGCCGAAGTACTTTACAATTCATTGGAGGCGATAAGGATTTCTGCAATATTTTTGAAGCCTTTTATGCCATCAACTGCAGAGAAAATAGAAAGGAAATTGGGTGTAAAAGCACAGTCCTTGTCAGATGCAGTTTTCAGAGAATTCACTACAAAAGTGGAAAGGGGAGAAAATCTCTTTAATAAAGTAATCTAAGAGAAAGAAGACTCTGGGAAACCTTGGCTGATAAGTATGTCCTTTACTTTATCTACATGCTCTCCCTGTAACTCTATCACACCATCCTTGAATGTTCCGCCGCAGGCTATCTTTGTTTTCAAGGTCTTTGTAAGGTCTTTTATATTAACGGCCTTTGGATCAAGGCCACTTATAATAGTAACCATCTTTTTGAAAGAAACCTTTTTAGTGTAAATCTTTATTTTTTGCGTTTCCTGCGAAATGGTCCCGCAGATACAAAGGTCTTTTGGAAGACCACAAACTGGACAAACTTCTGTCATTTTTATCTTTTTATTCAACCCCTTACAAAATTTATAGTCTATATATGATTAAATACCTATATAAATCTTTCTTACTGCTGATAAATCTAGGAATTTACACCTAATCTGAATAACATTCAATTAAAAGAAATAAGAATTTAATTAAATAAACGGTGTGGTTTTATGATCAAAACTTTATAAATAACAGGAGAAGCATCTATAAAATATGAAATTTCAAGAAATAAAAGAAAAACTGAATTTACCTGAGTGGGCAGATGTAACTCCCAGCCAGTTTTCAGACATCTCTTTCAGCTGTATAGGATACGCAAAGAGCAACGGCAAAGACCCAGCGTCTTTTGCGGACGAAACCGCAAAAAAAATAGAATCAAAGTACGTAAAGAAAGCAGTTGCATTAAATGGCTACGTAAATATAGATTTGAATTTTGATGAACTTGAAAAGAGCGAAAAAATACTTAGTAATATAGAAATAAGAAGTGTTAAAAATACGTTTTCCGGCAAGACTATAAGACTTGAGCACACATCAGTGAACCCCAACAAAGCTTTGCATATAGGCCATATGAGAAATTCATATATCGGAGAGTTTATACGTAAGGCCCTGCTTTACAGCTCTGCTAACGTTATAACCTCTAATTTTATTGAAGATACAGGTGCACAGGTTGCGGATATAATAGTTGGTTTTAAGTATCTTAATAAGAAGATAGAGACACAAGAAAAATTTGATATCTACTGCTCAAAGATATACAAAGAGGTTAATGAAGAGTATGAGAAAGACAAATCTCTGCTTGAAAAAAGAAAGGAAGTTCTTCTAAAGATAGAATCTGGGGATAAGGATACATTAGAATTCCTGGATTCAATAGTAAACAAGGTTTTGCTTGCCCAGCTTTCTACTTTGGTTGGAGAAAAGATAAAGTACAATTTTCTAGATCTTGAGCGTTACATACTTGGAGAAGGAATAGTAAAGGCCGCTTTGGATAAGTTAATGGCAGAAGGAATTGCAAAAGTCTCCGAAAGCGAGAAAAACAGAGGGTGCATAGTCAGCAATGTAGATGGCAGTGAAATAACGCTTACAAGATCCGATGGAACTTCGTTGTACATAGCAAAAGACATAGCATATGCGATGATAAAACACAGTATACTCGAGGAAAAGATAAAATACAGGAGGTTTTCTTCGAATTTTGACGGGACTGATATAATGATATCAAACAGGGACGGCAATGAAGTTAACCTTCAAAAAATAGACATTTCATTTACATTGACCGACTCGGCTCAAAATGCAGAACAGGATGCTGTCAAATCCATAATAGAAAGATTCGCGGGAAACGGCTCATATAACCATTATGGTTATGAGCCAGTTTCAATTTCCAAAGATACTGCAGCTTACCTTGGAATAAATACCGATGAAAAGTTCATGAGGATGAGCGGAAGGAAAGGCATAACAGTTGAGTTTGATGATTTATCGGTCAAGATTAAAAAAAGAGTCATAGAAGAAGCAGAGAAAAGCGGCAGAAAAATTGATGATGATTCCGCTAAACGTATAGCTTCAAACGTAATTAGATACTATATATTAAGATTATCTCCATCTAAAATGGTGATTTTTGATATAAACGATGCAATCTCTCTAAAAGGAGACAGTGCAGTTTACATAAATTATAGCTATTCTAGGGCATTGAGCATACTAAAAAAGGCAGGCAAGATTGATTATAATAGCGTTTCGTTTGATGAAGATGAGACAAAATTCATAAGAGAGGTTTTTCTTTGGGAAAATGTTTTGGATAATGCGGTTTCTAATCTTAAGCCAAATTTGGTTTGTGATTACTTGCATAGAATATCCGATATGTTCAATGCATTTTATGAAAAAAACAGGATATTAGGAGATAAGAAAGAAAACGAAAGAGTGATTTTAGTTACAGCCTTTAAAAAAGTAGTTGAGAATTTGTCTTATTTCCTAGGTATTGATCTAGTTGAAAGAATTTAATAATGTATAAAAAATAAAAGGCAAACATATATTTATTGCCATTGAGATAGTATTGATTGTTGGTAAAATACTATGGATGAAAATCAACTTAATACTTTGTTTTCAAACGGGATACTTGTAGATTCGTCCATAAAAGATGTTAATATCTCGGATATCGATGGACTAATAAAATCACTTAAAGAGAAAAATATTAATTTTCTAGATATAAAGACTTTTCACGATTTATATGATGGGGAAGCCAACACGGACTCAAGCATAGAAATAATAAAAAATTATGAGGGGGAAATTTCGGAGTCAAAACCTCCAAACTGGGTAAACTATTTTAATGATAGGTTCAACAGATTAAAGGCAATCTTGATGAGCAAGGATAGGTCGGGATTGCTTTCATTGGCAAACATAAAGAACATGCCTCAGAGCTCTGATGTAAAATCAATAGTGATGGTTTCTTCTGTTTCAATAAGCCCTGTTAAAAAATATACAATATTGGACATAGAGGACAACACCGGCAGTTACAAAGCGATAATAACGAACTCTAATCAGGAAATACTTGAAGACCAGGTTGTAATGATAACTGGGAGAAAATACAACGATGCAATATTTGTAAAGGATATAGTCTTCCCTGAAATACAGCTTAAGGAAAGGGTAAAGCAAGAAATTGATGATTCGTTTATTCTTTTTTTATCTGATATACATGTAGGGTCAAAGCTTTTTGTAAACGATGCCTTCGAAAGGTTCATAAAATGGATAAAT
Organism: Candidatus Parvarchaeum sp.; assembly: GCA_049965555.1. Classification (GTDB taxonomy): domain Archaea; phylum Nanobdellota; class Nanobdellia; order Parvarchaeales; family Parvarchaeaceae; genus Parvarchaeum. The sequence continues at coordinate 36,609 of JBMFWF010000007.1, read as the reverse complement.
GGCGAAGTACCTGAGTATTCAAACATCGCTAAGTTAGTAAAATTTATCGTATTAAACGGGGATTTGATAGATGGCATAGGAGTATATCCTGATCAAGAGAAAGAGCTTGCTATAACCGACCTTAAAGGCCAATACGATAAACTCTATAGCTTCCTTGATAGAATACCTAAAAACATAAAGCTGATTTTATCACAAGGAAACCATGATGCTACACATATCGCTGAGCCGCAGCCAAAGCTTGACAAAAACTTTGCAGAAAGCTTGTATAAATTAAAGAATGCGGTTTTTCTTTCAAATCCTTATCAAGTAAATCTCGTTGTTGGAAAAGCAAAAATTAACCTGCTTTCATATCATGGTTTCAGCATTACTTACTACGCAAACAAAATACCGAAATACAGTAAAATGGATGCTGATGATATAGAAAATATAATGAAGATACATCTTAGGTCAAGGCATTTGGCGCCTTCACATGGCTCAACACAGTTGATGCCATTGCCTAGAGATTACCTTGTAATAGAAGAAACTCCAGATATATATGCTACTGGGCATATACATAAAACACTTGCGTCTATTTACAAAGGAACCGTGCTTATAAATTCATCATGCTGGCAGTATCAAACTTCTTACCAGAAAAAATATGGGATGAACCCAGACGTAGCAAAAGTTCCAATAGTAAACATGAGGGATAAAAGCTTGCAGATACTTGATTTTCTTGGGGATAAAGTCCAAACATACAAAAAAGGTTTGAAGGAGGTATAAAATGGAAGGAAAAATAATAGTAATAGAGGGTATAGATGGTGCGGGGAAAGCTACTCAAACTCAGCTTTTGAAAGATGCCTTAGAGAAAGAAGGAAAAAAAGTTTCAATTTATTCTTATCCTGATTATTCATCTGTTTATGGTGAACGTATAAAATCCTTTCTTTATAAAAAGATAAATTTGAAGGTAGATGAGCTTTTTATGCTTTATATAATTGATATGGTAAAGGACAGAAGCAAAATAATAGAAGCCGCAAATGCCGGAAACTACGTTATAATAGACAGGTTTTTCTTTTCTACTATTGCTTACCAATCTGCAGGAGGGTTCCCCTATGAAAATGGAAAAGAGATTGTAAAGCTTTTGGACATGCCTACTGTAGATAAAGTATTTTACATAAATGTGCCTGTTGATATATCAATGCAGAGAAAGGAAAAACAGAAAGGAAAGATGGATGTGGATAAGTTTGAGAGCAATAAGAATTTTCTTTCCAAGGTTTCAACATTTTATGCCAAATTAAAAAACGAGGGATTCTATGCAAAGGCTTGGCAGGAGATAGATGGTAGAAAAAGCATAGAAGAGATATCTTATTTAATTAAAGAAAGCTTTCATTAATTATGAAAGGTAAGTTTATAGTAATAGAGGGTATAGACAACGCAGGGAAAGGCACACAATCCGTTCTTTTGGCGGAGCATTTAAGGTCCAAGGGGTTCAAAGTTCTTTTGACAAAGGAACCGACTAATGGGATTTTAGGAGGCATATCAAAGGCTGCGTTAAACAAAGAACTCAACATTTCAAATAAAGCACTTCAGCTACTTTTTTGTGCAGATAGAGCGCATCATCTGGATACAGAGATAGAACCCGCAATGCAAGATGGCTTTATTGTGGTGTGTGACAGATATTTCTTCTCAACACTTGCATATGGTTTTGCATCCAATATAAATTATAAATGGCTTCGTTCCGTTAATATAAGCTTCAGGAAGCCTGATCTTGGCATATATCTAGATTTGGATCCCAAGTCATCATTATCAAGATCAGCAAAACAGGTAGATGGCCTTCAGCTTTTTGATAATATTGAAAAGATTTCAAAAGTCAGACAAGCTTATTTGTCAATAGCAAAGGAATTTCATCTCAAAAAAGTTGATGCCAAAGGAACGGTTGAAGAGGTGAGTCAAAGGATAAATAAGATTGTTGATAAGTTCTTTAGTATAAAGGTATAATCAAATTATGCAAATTGGATCAAAAAGCCAGTCTTCCTTGGAGTATCTCATAGTGATGGGAATAGCTATATTTATTTTAGCTGCGGCTATATCTTATGCTTTATATTATCAAATTGGGTATAATTCTGCAGGTACTGCGCAGGATCTTCAATTAGCTGCCACTAGCATAGCAAATGCCGTAAATTCTTTATCTGGTGAAGGAATAGGCTCATCACAGCAGTTTAGTTTTTCTTCTCCCGGTTTAAATATCGTGTCATCAATCTGCAATAATTCTCTTTCTTTGTCATTTGGTGGCGAGGAGGCAGCGCAATCTTTATCGCTTTACACTACCGGAGAGCTTCCAATAAGTTCAGGCACTTTTGATGGCAAAGTAACACTTGTAAAGGAAAATGGAAAGCCAGAAGCACAAATATCTATGAATCTTCCAATATCTTATATTTCGACTTCTTATACCTACAATCCATCGAGCGTTTTCTACAATGTTTCTTTTCTTGATACAAAGGGCAACCTAGTAGGGAATGTTAATTTTACTCTTATAATATACAATCACAATAATATAATTGCCGAGCAGAATGAAAGCACTTTATCCGGTTATTATTCAGGAAGCATAACTCCTAGCAATGGCGGTCAGTTCTCCCCCGGTTCAACCGCTGAGATATATGTCAGGGCATTTAATATAATAAGCCCGTCATGCCTTCTTCCGCAGAAGCTTCTTATAATTCCAACGAATGTTTTGAATTTCGTTCCATTAACTATAAAGAATAGCCAGTCAATTGCAACTCCCTCCCCTTTTCAACAGGAAGTAGTTGTTGACTCTGCAGATTACCAGCAGTACGAAGCTTCAAACCTACAGAATGTGGAATTCTTTTATCCAAATGGAACGATAATAAATTCATGGTTGGAATCAGGAAATTCAAATACCGCTACGAACAGCGTTTACTGGCTTAAATTGAGTGGTATACCCGCTTCTTCGTCAATAACTGTTTACATGGGCTTTGCTTCAAAGTCTGTAAATCTTTTCAACAATACAAATGATGGAGAAGCTCCTCAGCTTTCTCCAACCTATGGAGAGTATGATAATGGAGCGAATGTGTTTTTGAATTACTTTTCAGGTTCCTCTTTAACTGGATGGACAACAGCTGGAACATCAGGTCAAACAACCTCTGCACCTTCGGGTTCCCCCTTTGGAACAAACGCCTTTTATGCCCTTAACTCTGTAGGCTCTTATCTTTATACGATTGCACCAGGACAAAGCAAAAATATGATTATAGAGTATTATACCTATATCAATAGATTAAATGATATATTCTTTTTGGTAAACTCTGCCGGAGCAGGACAATTAGCAAGGCAGGGAGATGGTGGAGGGTGGTATGGTATTGCTTCAACAAGCTCTTGGACTAGCTGGAACGCACCGCCTGACACAGGGTATTGGAGTGGGGAATGGGTATTAAGTGGCGTTGTTGTAAATAATGGTGTAGCGCAGCAATATCTAAGCACTAATTTAGGTACATACGGGAGCGAAATCGGCCAGAATCCCTCTAATACTTATACTGTATCGGACAATGGAAATTATCTTGGATTAGTTGGAGATGGGGGTGGAAGCAGTGATGAATATTGGAATGGACTAATAATCCGTGCTTATCCACCAAACGGAGTTATGCCATCAGTGACATTTGGTCCTGTTCAGCCCCAGATTACTGTGTTTGTCAATGGTGTAAAAGATGGCAATAATGGTATAGCTTACGGAGACATAACAAATATAACCGCTTTTGGTACACACGCCAGTCACATAGGTTTAATGATAAACGGTTCTGTAGTCATTCCATTGGGGTCTGCAAGTTTATCATACCAAAAACCGCTGTCAGCAGGTTTATACAATATAACTGTTTTTTCAAATCAATCCAATCTTGCTAATCAAACTTATTGGGAAGCGGTTGCAAATGTCCCTAAAAATGTAAAAGATTTCGTTCCAATATCTATAACTAATCTTCAATCCTCTGCAACTTCAAATGTTTTTCAGCAGAATATTTCGGTAAATTCCTTTGATTACAACAGTCTTGAGAACAAAACCTTAAGCAATATCGAGTTTTTCTCACCTAGCGGGACTGTTATACCTTCATGGTTAGAATCGGGCGATTTAGCATATTTTGATGGTACAAACAGCTATGCTAATCTACCAGAAAATTATCCTTTTAGCACAGCAAGCACTTTTACAATAAGTGTTTGGTTTAAAACGACTAGCGACGGAGTAGTTTTATGGAATGGTAATAATGAGCAAGTAAGTAGTGGAGGTTGTTACTCCCCAATTATATACGTTGATTCAAATGGGGATTTAGCTGGTGGAGATTGGACAGGAAGTCAACCTTTTGTTACAAATTATTTTGTAGCAAATGGAAAGTGGAATTCAGTTACAATAGTACAAACCCCTTCTGAGCAAATTTTATACTTAAATGGTACTGAAATAGCAACTTACTCAGGTACGCCTCAGTCCTGTTCTCCGTCATACTGGACTTTGGGAGAAGGATATACATCCGGCTGGACCGACACAAATGGCGGAAACTTTTATTTCAATGGATACATAACAAATGTCCAGTTTTACAATCAGGCCTTTTCACCTTCAAAGGCGGCTTTGCTTTATGATGAGGGTATAGCTGGCTCACCTTTAAATAATTCTGGATTGATTGCGTGGTACTTACTAGCGGGGAATGGAAATGAGCAAAACGGTAATAAGGATTTGTCAATAAACAATGTTCAGTTTAATGGCGTTTCAGCAGCAAGTACTTCAACTAAATATTGGTTAAAGTTAGGTACTATCTCACCTAGGGAATCTTACATTGCATTTATGGGCTTTGCATTGCCTAACATAACTTTATTTAACAATACAAACGATGGAGAAGCTCCTCAGCTTTCTTCAGCTTATGGAGAATATGACGACGGTGCGAACGTGTTCAATTTCTATAGCAACTTCGCTGGCACTACCCTTAACACTAGCCAGTGGACTACGCCAACGATTCCATATAGCGTTGATAATGGCCTCACGCTGGATGTACCTTCTAGCTCTGGAGCCTATGGAGACATAGCTACTGTTCCGACGTTCTCATCTGGATCTGTATTTGATTTCTATGGAGAGCCAACTACCAACAATGGCGGAGGCGGTTTCGATTTTGGGGTAGGAGATTGTATAAATTGCAATCCGTCAGGAGATAGCTGGATGTTAGGCGCTTCTTCAGGTAACTCGAATTATTATCTGTATTTAAACGATAGCACTGCATTAACAAACTATGTCAGGTCCTACGGCGTGTGGACGGTCGGCCTAGAACTAGATGGCACCACAGCATTTTCAGAGTATAATTACGGAGACGAATATACGGTCACAGACAGTTCATTTAGTCCAACACCCAATAATTATTTAATTCTCATACACAATGGGGATTTGGGGAATACGTTTATACAATGGTTTTTGGAGAGGACATCGCCTCCAAACGGCGTGATGCCCTCAGTTTCTTTTGGTAGTGTTTCGTAGATTTCAAACTTTATAAAAGTACATAAATCCAGTATAAACATGGATTTTTGTCTAAGACAATTAAGATTAAATTAAACGCTCTTGGACATAGAGGAATTAGAGTATGTGGATAATTCTTTTATGTTAGAACCTTCTAAGCTGAATATCTCAGCGAGGTCTACAAGCTATAAAGCTGAGAAGGGGTTATCTGTAACTTGACCGAATCCCTAACGATATACAAATATTTAGCATATGATAATCTATAACTAAGTTTTATCTCCTAGTTTACCTTAATCTTAAAAACATGTTGACACTTTTACAATAAATAACCCCCAAGACTTTGTAAAAATCGCCTGCAATAAAAAAGAGAAGCCCCACCAAAACATTTAAATAAAAAAACATAGAATAGGCATGCATAAGCTCTTAAAAAGCGTGAAATCCCAGTCAGCATTGGAATATATGATGACCTATGGCTGGGCCATCCTGGTTATTGTTATTGTAGCAGGCGTATTGTACAGCCTAGGTATCTTCTCCCCTTCATCCTCATTATCAACAACAATAACAGGCTTCTCCAACCCGGGAACAGTGAATGCAGTATCCTGGGATGAGTAAGCTTCACAATAACAATGGGAGACTCCACAGGTTACCCTATAAACGTAACACAAGTCAATTTAACCTCATCATCAGGCACAGCAACCTACCATCCAAACATCCTGATCCAGCCAAACAGCATAGAGACAGTAACAGTCCCTTCATCCACTTTATGCTCTCCAGGAGCTAGGTATTCAGTCTCAGCAGTAGTATCCTACCTGGAGCCGGGCCAGATCTTCCCAGGCCCATATGAATCTACAGGTACAGTCTCAGGGACAGCAGCCTCTCCTCCCTCCTCAGCTACATCATATGAGCCTCTGACAGTAACCAACACCCAAAACCAGGGAACTCCATCCCCTTTCCAGCAGATGGTAAATGTCACATCAACATCTCCAGGCTGGGCTGATATCTCATCCTCTCCTTTTGGCCAGAACGTTGAGTTCTTCTCCGATACAGGCCAGATACTTGATTCCTGGCTGGAAAACTACACATCAACCCATGCGATCTGGGGGGTCAAGCTGACATCATCGATTCCGGCAGGCTCCAAGCAGACAATCTACATGGGCTTCGCCTCAACTTCGACTAACCTATTCAACACAGTAAACGTGGGAGAGGCCCCACAGCTTTCTTCAACTTATGGAGAATATGATGATGGAGCCAATATATTCAATTATTATGAGAACTTTGTAGGAACTACATTACCAAGTAACCTGCAAGAAACAGTTTTAAGTAATCCATCAGGAGCATCTGGCTCTTATTCGGTTAATAATGGTCTAACTATATCAAACACAAACGGATTAGATTTCTGGGATAGCAATTATATGATTACTTTATTTCACTTCACTTCAACAGTAAGTTTACTTCAGATATTCGAAGCTAAAATCACATCTTTAACTGGAAATAGCGGTGATTCTGGCTGGACAAAAGCAGGAATTTTATACCAAAACTCAATAACTGATTCATCAGATGCAAATGGAGAAGTCGATATGGTTGTAACTAGTGGGAACGGTTATGCATTTCAATGGCAAAGCGGAACTTCTTATGTAGCTCCATCTGCCAATGTAAATGGTGGGTCAATATCTTATCCCACTATACTAACACTAATCGCAGAAAGTTCAAGTAGTATAGGGGGATTTCATGGTACATCTTTAAATTCATTGACTCAAGAAGGTTCATATGTAACGCCAACTAGTGTAGCATCTTCAGGATACATAGGATTATTTATTACTGCTCATTCTTCATCTTGCACTTCTTCTGCAACCTTTCAATATATGTTAGCCCGTGCCTACCCTCCAAACGGAGTTATGCCGTATATAAGTTTTGGACCATTGAATGGCCAGGTAAGTTAATGTATAAATTCTTACAGTTTTTAACATAGCTATGGCAAACAAGATTAAAACTGTAGTAACAGTTGGCCCAGCTTGTGATAGCTACGAAATGCTAAGAAAAATGATACTCAATGGGGCAGACATATTCAGATTCAATCTTTCTCATGGAGACAAAGAATATTTTAAAAGAGTAGTTGCAAATGTTAGGAGAGCTGAGGAAGATACAAAAAGAAAGGTTCTAATCTTTTTCGATCTTCCAGGTCCAAAATTGAGAACAGGCAAGGTACATGGAGACAAATTAGAAATCAAGGAAGGAAGTGAATATACTTTTGGAAAAAATGGACAAATACAGGTTTCAGAGGAAATAATAAGGATGATAAACCTAAAAAGCAAACTTCTTTTATCAGACGGTAAAATAGAATTCAAACCAATAAGAAAGGAGATGGGTCTCTTAGTTGCTAAGGCCTTAAATAGTGGCGTACTTCTTAACGAACAAAGCATAAATTTTAAGGGGATATCCTATCCTGGAAAATATCCAACAAAGAAAGATGAAGAAGGTATAAAATTCGGTTTAAGTCTGGGAATAAACACTTTTGCTTTGTCTTTCATTTCCAGCGCAAAGGACATAGAGAATGCCAGAAAGATAGCCGGAGAAAAAAGCGTTTTGATAGCAAAGATAGAAAGAATAGAAGCAGTAAAGCATTTTGATGAAATAGTTAAGGTGGCAGATGTTATAATGGTTGCAAGAGGAGACCTTGGCTTAAATATAGACATTGCTGATTTGCCAGAGGTGCAGAAAAAGCTGCTTTCATTATGCAATGAAAACAGCAAGCCTGTTATAACCGCTACACAAATGCTTGAATCTATGACAAACAATGTAATGCCAACTAGAGCAGAAGCAGACGACGTATTTACTGCAATAGATGAAGGAACGGACGCAGTAATGCTTTCAGAAGAAACTGCTATAGGCGTTTATCCTTTGAAGGCGCTATCTATGTTAAAAAGGATAATAGGGAAATACCGTTACTCCGGCATTGTTAAAAGATATAAAATCCAGGATATACATGATGCTATATTAAACTCAGCGATAGATTTGGTAATAAGCACAAAGATAGACAAGATAATAACGTTTACTCCATCCGGCAGAAGTGCATTCAGACTTTCAAGGCACCATCTCCAATTGGATATCTTTGCTGTTACAAATGATAAGACTGCATTTTCAAAGCTATTTTTCAGCAAGAATGTTAAAGGGATACTTGTGAAAAGCCTTGGAAAAGCAGAAAAAGATCTCTTTAGGGTAGCTAAACAGCACAGCATAAAGAAAGCCATAGTAATTTCAGGGTTGTCTTTAAGCGAAAACTCAACAGAGAACATAAGAATAATAAGCTTTTAAATTTTATATTTATAGGTCTTTTTGTTTAAAAAAGGTAAAATTTAAAGAATTTATAGGTTAAGAGAAATATAATCTAAAATGTTAACCTATTTAAACGTAAAAAATCTATATCAGTAAATAAAACAATTGCAATTAAATTATGGGACATCAAATAACAAAGAAGAGCACTCCTAGAAGGGGGAGCATGCAGTATTACCCTATAAAGAAGAGCAAACGGCCTTACAATACTATAAATAATTTTAAGGATTTAGAGAAAGGAGAGATAGGAGGATTTGCGGGATATAAAGCAGGAATGCTGCAACTTGTTTACATTGATTCGGACAAAAACTCACCTACATTTAAGATGGAGGTCATGACAAATGCAACTGTAATAGAATGTCCTTCTTTGTTGGTGTGCGCAATAAGATTCTACAAAAATGGAATAACGGTAGGTGAAAGTTGGGGATCAGGCATAAATAAATACATTCAGAGAAAGGTAAAATTCAAGGAGAATAACAAAAGTATAGACGATTTTAAAGAAAAAGCAGACGACCTTCGTTTGCTGGTAGCCACACAGCCTTGGTCAATAGGTCTAAAGAAAAAACCAGAAATATTTGAATTAGCAGTAGGCGGCAAATTTGATGACAAATTAGAGACCGCAAAGAATCTATTAAGCAAGCCAATAGACGTTTCTTCAGTAATAAAAGATGGTAATTTTGTTGATGTTGGTGCAATAACAAAGGGCAAGGGTTTTCAGGGTTCCGTAAAGCGTTATGGTGTAAAGATATACCCTGTGCATGCCAGTAAATCCAGAAGAAAAGCAGGTAACCTGGGCGCAGAGACAATGGCGAAGGTCCAGTACACTGTTCCACAACATGGTAGGCTAGGTTTCAATTCCAGGGTAGAGTATAACAAGTTTGTATTTAAAGTAGTAAAAGACCCACAGGAAGTAAATATCCCTAGCGGTTATAAAAACTATGGTAATCTAAAAGGAAGTGCAATAATACTTAAAGGTTCAGTTCCAGGAAGTGCGAGTAGGTTGATTATTATGAGGAAAGCTATAAGGCCAACAAGAAAAGCCGAACCTGTAAAAATAACATTGTTAAAGTGATATGGTAAAAGTATTTTCGTCTGATGGAAAAGAAGCTGGTGAGATTCAATTACCAGAGGTATTCAGCACAAAGTTTAATTACTCTACATTTAAAAAGGCATTCCTTGCAGAGCAGTCCGAGACCTTCCAATTAAAATACACAGATCCTATGGCGGGCAAGAGAAAGGTTGCAGAACTTACAAAGAGAAGAAGGTCTTTTAAGACGAGCTATGGAAGAGGATTGGACAGAACTCCGAGGAAAACCCTTTCAAGAGTAGGTACAAATTTTAGTTATATGGGGGCGGTTGCTCCAAATACAGTTGGCGGAAGAGAAGCGCATCCTCCGCAAGCTGAAAAGAGAATAGTAAAGGAAATAAATAAGAAGGAGAGAAAACTGGCCATTAAAATGGGCATAGCGGCGTCAGCTGATATAAAGCAGGTTTCAATGTTTCATGCTGTTAATGGCATAAAGGAGCTGCCAATAGTTTTGGATGATTCAGCAATCGCAGTAAAAAAGACAAAGGAGGCTAAAAACCTGCTTTCTTCGATTGGCTTAGCCGCAGAACTTGAAAGAGTAATGAAGAAAACGATAAGAAGCGGTAAAGGAAAGCTAAGAGGAAGAAAATACAGGAAAAGATTAGGCATAGTATTAGTTGTTAAAGACGGAGAGAAAGCACCAAAGGCATTTTCAAACATTAATATAAAAGTTACGAATCCTTCTTCTCTTTCAATGGCAGACGTTTCGCAGGCTGGAAAGCCAGGCAGACTGATTATCTGGACAAAAGGGGCAATTGAAAATCTTAGGTGAGCATGGAAGAAAATCTAAAATATATAATAAGCGTTTTGAGCGGCGAGAAATCGACAAGGCTAATGCAGATGGAGAATAAGCTTTCATTTATAGTGTCAAAGGATTCAAACAAGATACTTATAAAGAAAGAGGTGGAGTCTCTACTCAAAGCAAAAGTGGACAGCATAAAAATAATAAACAGAATGGATTCCAGAAAGGTGGCAGTAGTAAAGCTAAAGCCTGAATTTCAGGCGATGGATATTGCTACACAGCTTGGTTTAATCTGATTTGTTTTGCTGTCTGAAAACATTTTTAAATTTAAATATTCTAAGATAGCTAATGCTGATAGGATTTAAGTTGAAAGTGATGGGAAAAAATTTAGAAGGAATGGTGATAGATGAAACAAAAAGCACTTTGTTGCTTGAAACTAACAGAGGTATAAAAAGAGTTATAAAGGATGGAAACAGATTTATAGTACATATGAATAAAAAAGAAATAAAAGTGAATGGAAACGATATCAGGATGAGGCCATGGGAATATGCTTTATGAAGATTTGAAGAAACCGGAAAATAGCTGCAATGATGTTCATTGCCCTTATCATGGCGAGCTGAGAGTGCACGGCAGGAGGTTCGAAGGAGTAGTCACTTCAGCGAAAGCTGATAAAACTGTTGTAGTAAGTTGGACAGTTTTTAGACGGCTTGGAAAATACGATAGATATGTTAAGATAAGGAGCAGAGTGCTTGCTCATAATCCAGAATGCATATCGGCAAAATTAAATGACAAAGTAGTGATATATGAAACAAGGCCGATAAGCAGGTGGAAAAGATTTGTAGTCGTGAGGAAATTGGAGTAGTATGGGAACAGGAAGGAAGGGAGCTGGTTTAAAGGCCATAAGAGCAAAGATCTCTAAGTCAATAAATGTAGGAAGTTGGATAATGGTGGCTGATAATTCGGGAGCAAAGATAGTAAAAGTAGTTAACATAAGAAATTATCACGGCGTAAAGGACAGGCAGCCTAAGTGCGGCGTCGGAGATACGATATTTGTAGTTGTTAAAAAAGGTTCGCCTGATACTGTCCACAAGAAGTTTCCCGCTGTGGTAGTAAGGCAGAGGAAAGAGTATAGAAGGCATGATGGCACAAGAGTTTCATTTGAAGATAATGCATGCGCGCTAGTCAAGGACATAGATAAGTACGAACCTCAAGGCACGATTATAAGAGGGCCTATAGCCAGGGAGATATCAATACGTTTCCCAAATATAACTAAAATAGCGTCAAAGATTGTATGAAAAATAACTTTAGTAAGCATTGGGTTTCGAGTACTTCTCCAAAGAAGCAGAGAAAATACAGGATGAATGCTCCTCTTCACATAAAAAAGAAGATGCTTTCCGCCCACCTTTCGAAGGAGCTAAGAACAAAATACAAGACAAGAAACGTTCTGCTGAAAAAAGGCGATACTGTGCTTATAACAAGAGGAAAGTTTAAAGGAAAAGAAGGAAAGATAGACAAAGTTTATACGAAACAGTTAAAAGTGAGCGTTGATTCAGCTAAGAACATAACAAAAAAAGGAAACAAGGTCCCTTTTAAGATTAGGCCATCGGCTTTAATAATAACAGATCTTAATCTGTCTGATGGAAGGAGGTTAGAAAAAATAGAATCTTATGGCAAGACACGGTGAATCGAAACATTTTAAGAGAAGCGCAGTTACTAATTCTTTAGTTATACCTAGAAAAAAGTATAAGTACTATATAAAGCCGCTACCTGGAAAACACAGCAACAAGGAAGGCGTTTCATTGTCCGGGTTTTTAAGAGATGTGCTTAAGATTGCAGGAAATGCAAGAGAAGCTAGGTACCTTATAAAGGCCGGTTTAGTTTCCGTAGACAATAAAAAAATAAAGGAAGAGAAGTACGTTGTAGGCTTCTCCGATGTTGTAAATGTCAAGGACGACTATTTCTTAGTATGGCTAAATGAAAAAGGAAAGATAATTGCAGTAAAGCAGGATGAAAAGGTAGACAGCAAAAAGGTAAAAGTAATGTCAAAGCACAAGGGCAAAGGTTCAAAGGACATAGTTTTTACAAGTGATGCAAGGAACATTGTTTCTGAAAAACCGGATATACAGATAAATGATTCAATAATACTAGATTTGTCAAATGGAAAGATAAAGGACAAGATACCATTTGAACAGGGCAGAGAGGTTATAGTTTTCAGCGGTAAAAATGCAGGAAGGAAGGGAAAAATAAAGGAGATTGATGGTTATTCGGTTTTGATTTCAGGGAAGGACGGTGAATTCGTTTCATCAACCAAATCCTGTATGGCTTTATAATTATGGAAAATAAAATGAGGGAGATTTTTGTTGAAAAGGTCACATTGAATATAGGAGTAGGGGAGCCCGGTGAAAGGCTTGAAAAAATAAAGAGCTTGCTTGAGCAGATTTCAGGTTCGAAGGTTGTAAAGACAGAAACTAAAAAAAGGATACCTGAATGGGGATTAAGGCCGGGACTTGAGATAGGAGTAAAGACAACGTTAAGAAAACAGGCTGCAGAAGAGATACTAAAAAGAATGTTCACTGCAGTTGAAAACTCAATAAAAGAATCTAATTTTGATGAAAAGGGCAATCTGTCATTTGGGATAAAAGAATACATACACATACCCGGTGCTAAATATGATTATACTATTGGTATAGTGGGCCTGTCTGTAAATGTTACTTTGTCTAGAAGAGGATTTGGTATAACAAGAAAAAGAAACAAATCTAATATAGGAAAGTCGCATCTAATTAAAAAAGAAGAAGCAGTAGAATTCATAAAGAATAAATACAATGTGAAGGTTATTTAAAGAATCATGGAAACTCAATTCGAGAAAATATTAAAGGTACATTCAAGCAATCCAGCGAAGAGAGCTAGATTTATCAAATTCAACAAGCATAAGATGCAACCGCACGACAGGCGTGCGCATTTGTGCATAAGGTGCAATAGGGCAGAGGGTCACATAAAAATACACGGGCTTAATTACTGCAGGCAGTGTTTTAGAGAGGTCGCTCCGGATTTAGGATTCAAAAAATACGGAAAGGAGGCATAATCATGGTAGATTCACTTTCGACAATATTCAATACTATAAACGTTGCAAGAAAAGTTGGTAAGAAATCCTGCGTTGTAAGTCCAAATAGCAAGCTTCTAATCAACCTTCTGGAGCTTATCAAAAAGGCAGGATATATAGACAATTATGAGATAATAAACGATGTCAGGGGCGGGTTTGTAAAGATAGACATAAATGAGCATTTGAATGAATGCAAAGCCATCAGGCCAAGAATACCAATAAAGGCCGGAGATATTGTAAAGTATGAAAAGAGGTATTTGCCTGCATTGGGTTTTGGTTTAATACTTTTGTCTACAAATAAAGGAGTGATTACAAATGAAGAAGCTAAGCAGTTAATGATAGGAGGTAGTCTTTTAGCTTATGTCTACTAAATTTAAAGTTGACCTTGATGGCTCAAATTTAGAGCTTAACGGTAACAAGATAATTGTTAAGGGAAAGGAAGGGGAATTGAGCACCGAGATAGTGCATCCATTTTTGAAAGTCGAAAGAAAGGACAATGTTCTTTTTATTGAAGCAGAGAAGGATAATAAATTCCAGAAATCGATTGCAGGGACATTGGCAGCAAACGTTAGGAATATGATTAAAGGCGTAAATGAAAAATATACGGCAGAATTGGAACTTGTTTATATGCACTTTCCTGCTTCTTTAAAGCTTAATGGAAACAAGATACTTGTAGAGAACTTTGTAGGGGAAAGAAAGCCCAGGGAGATACTGGTGCCGGAAGGATTAAAGGCAGAGGTAAAGGGCAATAAGATAATAATATCTGGGATAGACAAATACAAAGTGGGGCAGCTGGCCGGCACGATCGAATCTAAAATACAGATAAAAAATAAGGACAGGAGGGTCTTTAAGGACGGGATATTTATAACTAAAAAACCTTGATTATGGAATTCACAAAACACGATGCAAGAAAGCTTAAGAGAGTCGGAAACTCATGGAGAAAGCCGACAGGCAAGAAAAACAAGACAAAAGTAGGAAAGAAAGGACACAAGAAAATGCCTTCAAAAGGCTTTAGGTCTCCGGTTTCAAAAAGAGGAAGGATAGCAGGTAGAATACCAGTTAGGGTATTCAACGTTAGTGATGTAGAAAAATTAAATGATTCTAACATCGCTGTTATAGGAAAGGCAGTAGGCGCATTGAAGAGAAAATTAATATATGAGAAATGCAAGGAAAAGAAGATAATGGTGATAAATTATGCAGGGGAAACTGAAAACGCAAAGAAGGATAGCCAGTGATGTTTTAAACGTTGGAGAAAGCAGGGTCTGGCTTGATCCATCAAAGTTTAAGGATATAAAGGAAGCGATAACAAGGGCAGACATAGAAAGCCTTATCTCGAAGGGCATAATAAAGAAAAAGGAACTCAAAGGACAATCCAGAGCAAGAGCGAGAGTTCTACATGAAAAGAAAAGGAGGGGCCATAGAAAAGGAATAGGCAGCAGGAGAGGAGAAAAATCTGCAAGGATGGCTTTCGAATGGATAGACAAGGTAAGGGCCCTTAGAAACGAGCTTTTCAAGCAGAGGAAGCAGGGAAAGATAGACAAGAAAGAATTCAGGCAGCTTTACAGGAAGATAAAAGGAAATTCATTCCACAGCGTTAATCATATGAGGAATTACATTGAAGGAATGAAGAAGGCTTAATCATGAAAAACAAAAAAAGGACGAACTATAGAAAAAGGCTTGAATTGCTTAAGTCAGGCATACCGAGAGTGGTTGTAAGGAAGACTGACAAGGCAGTTATAGCCCATATTGTGCAGTACGGCGAGGATGGGGACAAGACAATAGCAATGGTAAGGGGAAATGATCTTAAGAAATTCGGCTGGAACTTCAGCGGCAAAAATTCTTCAGCTTCATATTTAATAGGCTATCTGCTTGGCAAGAAGTCAAACGTGAAAGAAGTCATACTTGACAAGGGAAATAGAACTTTAAAGGAAAACAGCTTCATATATTATGTAATGAAGGGCCTGCATGATTTTGGCGTGGATGTACATTCAACTGATCTAAAAATCGATGAAAAACGTTTATACGGAGAGCACATATCCAGCTATTACGATAATAGAAATGGAAACCAGTTTTCCGCCGTTGGAGACAAGATTAAAAATATAAGGGAAGACTTTAATAAAACTCTGGAGAACATAAAGAATGGAAAATGAAGAAGCAGTAAATGAAACAGTTGTTGAAAGAAGAGATGCAAGTACTGCATATCCTGAAAGCACATACGAATTCAAGACAGAGCTCGGGAGAGCGGTTAAAAGCGGCGAGATAAAGAACATAGACGAGATATTGGAGAAGCACCTTAAAATCCTTGAGCCGCAGATAGTTGACTTTCTTATACCTAATCTTCAGGTTGATTTTCTTTACGTTGGTCAGTCTAAAGGTAAGCTAGGGGGAGGAAAGAGAAGAGTAATAAGGAACACACAGAAGGTAACTGCAAAGGCAAAGAGGCAGCATTTTTCAGCAATGGCTGTAGTCGGTGATGGAAATGGCCATATAGGCATAGGAAAGGGCAGAGGGCTAGAATCAGTCATTGCAAAGGAAAAGGCACTTAAGAATGCTAAATTAAATATAATAAGCATACTCAGAGGGTGCGGCAGCTGGGAATGTGCATGCCATGGCAGCCATTCGATTCCATTCAAGGTCTCTGGAAAATGCGGCTCGGTGGTCGTAACGCTTTTGCCTGCTCCAAAGGGAATAAGCTTTTGCGTTATGGACGATATAAAAACAATAATGAGGCTTGCTGGAATAAAGGATGTGTGGTCTAAAGTAAACGGACAGACAAATACAAGGATAAACATAGGCTACGCAACATTCGAGGCATTAAAATCGCTTAATTATTATAGATTCTTTGACAAGGAAAAGGAAAACCTGGGAATAAAAGGATAAAATGGAAAAACTTGCAGTTATAAAGATAAGGACAGACATAGGGAAAAACAAGGCCATAAAGGATGGCTTAAAGGCACTTGGACTTAAAAAGCTTTACTCCTGCGTAATACTTGATAACTCTCCACAAAATAAAGGAATACTTAATATAATAGATAGTGTGGTGACTTACGGCGAGATAGACGCAAAGACTTTGTCTAAACTATTGTTAAAGAGAGGAAGAATAAGCAATAAAAAGAAGATAGAAGCAAAGGAACAAGATATAAATTCATTTTCAGAGTCTTTCCTTAAAGGTGAGAAAAAGATAGCAGATTTAGGCATTAAAAATCTATTTAATCTGCATCCTCCTATAAAAGGCTTTGAGAGGAAAGGCAAAAAAGCGCCATTTTCCCTAAAGGGTTCGTTCGGTTATAGAGGGGATAAAATAAATGAACTTTTAAACAGGATGATATGAAAAGAAAACATTTGAGAGGAAGCTCTACCGCTGGAAGAGGATCAGGTAAAAGAACAAGACACGCCGGAAACAGAGGCGGAGTAGGCAAGGCGGGCGGAGGAAAAAGAGGGCAGCAGAAGATGATTTCTTTCCGTGCGAATACCCATACTTATAGTTATTCAGGCATTAAGAAGGTGCCTTTGAACCTAAGAGATGTAGGCAGGCTGATAGAGTCACTTAAAAACAAAGGAAAAATAAAGATGGACAATGATAAGTATGAAATTAACCTTAAAGAATTAGGCTATTCTAAAGTATGCGGTAAATTTAGTAACGAGAAATTTAAGTTGGCTGTGTATGGAAAGGCCTCCGTAAAGGCTAAGGATGATATATTAGCCAACGGCGGCGAGATATATGAATGAGAAATTGAAGAAATTCATTTCCAATTTACCAGCAGTGACAGTTCCGGAAAAAAAGCTAGATTTGAAGACGAAACTGGAATGGACCTTTGTCATAGTAGTCCTTTTTATAGTGATGTCATTCGTTCCATTATTCGGCGTAAGCAAATCATACAGTCTTAGTTTTGAGATACTTCAGGTGCTTATAGCTTCACACTTTGGTTCATTGCTTTCCCTAGGGATAGGGCCAATAGTGAGTGCCAGCATTATAATACAAATGCTTCAAGGGACAAAGATAATAAATATAGACACAGCAACAAAGGAAGGCAGAGTCACTTTTCAAGGAATACAGAAGCTTGCTGCCTTTGCTTTCATCGCAATAGAAAATGGTGTTTACGTATTCAGTGGAGCTCTTACTCCTGCTGGCCCTGGTTTATTTTATCCAGTAGTCATGTTCATACAGCTTTTTGTAGCCGGCATCATACTTCTTTTCATGGATGAGGTTGTAAGCAAGTGGGGTATAGGCTCAGGAATAAGCCTTTTCATACTTGCAGGCATATCTCTGCAGCTTATAAACACGGCATTTAATCCCTTTATAACTCCAGTTGGAGCGATACCATCAATAATAGAAGCATTTATTGCTGGGATACCTTTGAATGCGGTGTTCCCAATAATAACAGTTATATCTACAGTTGCATTGTTTGCAGTTGCCATCTGGCTTCAATCAATAAAGGTTGAACTCCCTCTCTCTTTTGGAAGATTAAGAGGCTATTCTATAAGGTGGCCCGTTTCCCTGTTTTATACGAGTATAATCCCTATTGTTTTGATAGTTTCAATGGTTGCAGGAATACAGTTTTTCGGTCTTACCCTTTCACATGCTGGAATAAATATACTGGGCACATTTACTACTGAGTCTACAACGTTCGGTACACAAGAAGTTGCAACAGGCGGCTTGGCAGCTTACCTTTCGCCCCCAACAATACAGCAGCTTTACACAAGTGCGGTAACAACAGGAATAACAGCATTGGAAATAGAATCTATGATTATTTACACAGTTATACTTGTAGTCGGTGCTGCTGCATTTTCCTATGTATGGATGTATCTCGGCGGACAGGACCCAAGGTCTGTCGTAAAGCAGCTTATGGAATCCGGTTTGTCAATGCCGGGCTTTAGGAGGGATGAAAGGGTGCTAATAGACATATTTAAAAGATACATAATCCCTCTAGCCATATTGGGGGGAGCACTTACTGGCTTAGTTGCAGCTCTTGCGACTTTTCTGAATACATTAACAGAGGGCATAGGTATCCTTCTTATCGTAATGATAATCTACCAGTTCTACTTCTCACTGCAGCAAGATAATGGTGAGGAATTCAAGCCTATAAAAGACAAGCTTGTCGGCAATGCCATGGAGTAAAGATAAGTTTATTTACTATAAGAAAATAAATTAAAGGATATGAATATAGATGTCATCGCTGTAATATTGATCTCAATAGCTGTAGGTGCTTCTGGTCAAATAGCCTACCTTTTTATAGTTGATCATGAACTGGTTAGAGCAAGCAAGGCAAGAATAAAGGAACTGCAGCAGAAGATGAAAGGTATGAAGCCGGATCACCCTGAATTCAAGCCTACTTACAGCGAACTAATGTCGGAAAACTCCAAGATAATGAAACAGTCAATGAAGCCAACCTTCATAACTTTCGTTCCCTTTTTGATAGTTTTCCTTTTAATGTCTTCCTACTTTAGTTATGCTCCTGTAGCTCTCGGTTCGCCAATAACTGCCACCTTTTCAGGAAACATAAACGGAACCCTTTTTTCTGCGAATAATTGCATAACTTTCAATGGCCATAATAATATCTCGATCTCGATATTTTCAAATGATACTTCACTTAAGATGACTGCAAATATAACAAAGAGCGGAACATGCACACTTTTACTTTCAACTAGCGGAAAGGTATACAACAAATCTTTTTCATTGGTAGGTCAATCAAAAGTTCAGACAATAACACTTAATTCGTCAAAGGTGGAGTTTATACCAAACACATTCATAGTTACAAAACTACCATTCAGCTTGCCTCTGATAGGTAATGAGCTCAATTGGTACTGGACTTATCTTATAATAACATTTATAACCTCGATAACCCTAAATAGAATACTTATCCATTTCAAGCTTATAGCTTAAATTAAAGTTGTCTGGCTTTTAAGCATGCTTATAAGCTTGCTTCTCCTCTCAAGGTTTGCAGGGAATAAAATCTTGGACTTAGCAATCATTAAAGCCTCCTGCAAATCTGTAGCGGATATACTCTCGCCTTCAAGTACTTTTCTAGCACCTTCTCTCACAACCCAAACACCTAGGGGAACAAAGTACTCTGGCAGTATCTCCCTTACAACAAGTACAGAATACTGCTCTTTTAACTGAAGGAGCTTTTCAAGGACTGCAAGCCTTATTGCATAGTACGCACCGGCTGTATTCTTTACATATTCTTTTCTCCCGCTGTAAAATTCATAGTCTCCGCTGCCCATAAAAACAGTGTTTGCATCCCTGTTCCAGGTCTCAAGGAGCTCAAACGACCAAGGGCCTTTTAAGAACAAGAATGTAAAGCGATTTCCAAGGAACTGGCCAGTCTGTACCTTGTAATCCTCCCCTTTCTTGAATTCCTTAACTTTTTCAATTTCCTCTTTTCCAAGTGAGTCATCAACTGCTGTTATAGACCATTTTGTCGGCACAAGCTTTCTCTTTACTCCCATAGCTCCTACGCTTAACATCTTGCTTATCTTGTTTTCATCTATTTTCGAATTATATAGGAATTTTATTCCTTCTTCTGCCTTCATGTCCTTATCATAGTAAATTTTCTCTATTCTCTGGTCTACCTTAAAATTATCATTTATCTTAAATTTTTCAAGCTTAGTCTTTATACCGTGTTGATAAAATTCATTTTTGTCTATCTTCGGCAGGTTTATACTGGATACCTTTAAGTCTACATTGAGCTCATTTGATGATATCACTGCTAACCTTATTCTTTCTAATTCTTCTAAATCTATGTTATTTACATTGAAGTTTTTTGAAGCGTTTACAAGTTTTGTTCTTAGTGAGAATACATCCTCTACTTTAAAGTTTTGTGCGGCCCATAATTTTGGTGCATCATATACTTGGGCTTTGTTGTCCTCTGTGAATATTACTCCTACCGACACATTTGGATAGTTATACTCCCCCACAAGTGCAGACGGGGGTGTAAAACCGTTTATATCTCCTTTCTTAACGTAGTCAACAATCTTTTTAATTTCGTTTTTGTGCTTTACTATCTCATAATAAACGGATTTTACATTAGTTACTTTCATGTCTGTTCAATGACTCCTTTTTTATTCTCCTTCTGTAATAAGCAACAGTCTCATCTTTCGAGTATTTCTGTGGAGCATTTATCTCGGTTTCTTTCCCGCATTCCGGGCATATTTTTTTAAGAGTGTATCTATCGCAATTCATGCAGAATCTTATTCTTTCCATTTTACTGCCTTATTTCTGTGTATTTGAACTCAATGTTTGACGACTTGCTTTTTTTGCTTATAAGTTCAAGCAGTTTTTTATTTTCATTTAATGTCTTTTTCGTGTCGCCCATATCTATCGTCATTATGTAAACTGGCGCTTTTATGTATTTTATAGAAACACCTTTTGTTTTAGCGCATTCATTCAGCACCTGCTTTATTTTCTCTACGCCATTCTCTTCGTACGTTCTTAGTTCAAGCTGGTTTTTTATGACAACCTTCTTCTTTGTTTTTTCAATGAAATCAAGAAGTTCAGCGGTTATCTCCTTGTTTAATTTTAATTCCTCTAATTCCTCTTTTCCATTTTTGGAAATTGCTTCATAGAAATTGAAGATAGAGCCATATTTTTTTATAATCTGCTCCCTAAGTTTATTAGTATCCTTTTTGTAGAATTTTTCAATAAGCTTTATAAGTCTGTTTTCTATTGACCATTCCCTTAAAGCCTCTCTTTTTTCGCTGTCCGTTACTCTTTTTATTGATAATTCTGGAGACTGGCCCAGAGTAATCACCTTGCAGACTAATACATCTCCTTCCTTGGCAACATCCTTTACGTCTCTGACCCACCGCTTGCTAAGTTCAGATATGTGTATAAACCCCTCCTTTTCTTCGTTTCCTATGGTTACAATTATGCCGTGCTGTAATAATTTTCTGACCTTGCAAATGTATATATCTCCTTCCTTAATTTCCATGTTTACAAGCTAAATGTTTCTATTTATATAAATAAATATACTGCTATCCTTTATAGTAGCTATGAAAAAACCAGTGGAAAGACAGACCGTGTTTGTTGGTAGCAAGGTCATAGTAAGTGACCAAGCTTTAGCTTCTACTCTATTTAACAAAGGCAGTTTCGGAGCATTCGTTAATGGTAAGTTGGAATTGTCTTTAGAAGAAGCAATTTATTTGAATGAAAGAAAGGAGCTTAAAATATACAACAAGGAAGGGAAGGAATTGAAGTTCCATGAATTAGTTGAAATAGCAAAAAAGAAGCAAAAGAGGTTCTGGACAAGGTATCTAGTTTTTACTGACCTTAGGAATATGGGCTACCTGCCAAAGACAGCATTTAAATACGGTGGCGATTTTAGAGTGTATAACAAAGGATCTATTCCAGGCAAAGAACATGCTGAATGGATACTTTACTGCTCTGATGAGCATGAACGCCTTACGCTGCTGAACTTTTCAGCGATGAATAGGGTAGCTCATAGCGTAAGAAAAAGGCTCCTTATGGGGGTAGTTGATGACGAAGGTTCAGTTACCTACTATGAGGTTAATTGGGTGAGGATGTGATATGGCAAATCTTTTAAGGAAAAAATTGGCTTTGAAAAGGAAAAGCGCAAGAAAAAACAGAAAAGATGAAAATAAATTTGAAGCTAGGCTTTACAAGCTTATAAATCAAAGGGCTTAAGCGATCTCTACCTTTATCCTTGATATAAGGTTAAATCCTTCTATCTCTTTTGATTTTACAACTAGAAAAAGAAGCGTAGACCCTTTTTTTGCTTTTTCGTTGCTTGCTATCTTGAATTTTATCTCTTTCGTTTCTTCGCTGTCTATTATCCTTTCTTCGGAGAATTCATTGAAATAAGAATCCTGTATTCTATCATATATTATTGGAAGGAAGTTATCTCTGTCTTCAAGTTTTATTTCAAAAACCAAAGGTATGTCAAAGTTGTTTGTTATTTTTACAGACAATACAAAGCTTTCATCTTCTTTTAAATGTATGTCCTTTGCATTAATCTCTACTGCAAGTTTTGACGAAAGCTCATCATTTATTCTTTCTATTATCTCTTTTATCTTCCTGTAATATTCTGTTTTTGAAAGAAGGCTATTTAGTGCGTGTATCAAGTTGCCAGTTTTCTCATTTTTCATTAGGAGGTAGCTATAAACTCTTTCCTTGTCTTCAGGTTCAAGATATTTGGAGAGGGTCTCGCTTACAGCTCTTTTTATGCTTTTGCTGTCATTTATTGTCAGGTCCATAAGTTTTTCTGGAGCTGAACATATTTAATCCTTTTGTGCATCACTGCCTTGAGGGACGTTTAAGAAATGCGGCTAAACCCCCCAGGTTGAAAAGCTGCTGTCCATCGCTGGAATCCTTTGATATGAGCTCAACATCAACGTTTTTTCCCTTTCCAAGGTAGTAGAATTCATTTCTTTTGCTTTCCTCTAAGCCAGTAGAGATCAAAAGGACGTCAACATTATCACTTTCCAGTTCCTTTCTAACTGCCTCTTCTCCATATGCAGAGAGGTTGTCATTTCTGGCTATGCTGCTTAATAGCTTCTGAACATACCCTTTCTCTATAGTTATCCTTTCGTTTGCAAGTATGTCTTTGCTTTTTTCTACTAATTCACGCAGTCCGCTTTCATCAGTGTAACTTATGCTCCTTACTCCTTTTATTAAGTTTTTTAAATTGGTTATAAGATAGCCGCTTTCTATGAAATTGTCTTTTGCAGGCCCGGGCCCGCCGATTATTATCCCTTTTAGCTCCTTGTTAAAGAACAAATCTTTTGCGGTGTCTGCTATCTCCTTATAAAAATCTTTTATTAATCCTTCTCTTTCTCTTGAGAAACGCATTGCCGACTGCCCTCCTTTTGAAAATTTTCCTGGCACCAGGGATTTAATGTGCTTTAAAACGTCTATCCTTGATCCTTCGAGTATACCAAATGTTGCTTCTCTTAAGTCAAGTACTATTAAGCCGTATGCGTTTTCTTGGTGATACATCTGCTTTAAAGGTTCAGTTATAAATCTCTGGTCGCATCGGTAAAGCCTTATATCTGATTTAACCGGAGGAACTATTTCCCATACCTTTATGTCAGGTTCGCCCTCTCTTTCAGAGGTGTTGCCGCAGAATATGACAAGGCCATTTTCAGGAGTGGTTCGTATCAGCTTAAGCTCATTCATTATCTTCTCCAATGCGTCTATTACGTTTTTTCTGTTGTTTCTGTCCTTTATGTTCGTTGCAGTGCTTTTTTCATCCGCCAATTGTGAACGTATTAAATCTAAGTTGAAACCTCCCGGTACGTAAACAGTGACAAGCTCCGTATGCCTCCCCTTTATTCCTTCCAGATAGTTTATAAGGTTGAGTACTTCAAATTCATCCATAAAAATCAGCAAACGCTAAACTTCCCTTCTATTATCTTGTTTGTAATTTCATTTATACCTGACAGTTCTTCATTTATAAAATTGATTATATCTTTTTTCTGATTTTTGTCAACTTTTTCTTCGGTTATCAGTGAAAATGCTAAAGGTTTGCTTAAATCATTGCCTATCCTTCCAACCATCTTTATCTGGTTCTTTAATCCGAATCTATCATATACTTTTTTTGCTAAATCAAAAGAAAAAAGGCTGTATATCTTTCCTATATGATTCACAGGGTTTTTGCCTGCTGCAGCCTCTAATGTCATAGTTCTGTTAGGAGTAATCAAGCCGTTTACACGATTGCCTCTGCCAACAGCACCGTCGTCTCCGCTCTCTGCGCTCAGCCCGGTTACTGTAAGATAGCAGCCATTTATACCCCTCCCTTTTTTATCCATGCCGTTTACTGCAAGTTCTACCTTTCTTTTTTGTTTTATGTTGTTTTCATTTTCTAGCCTTTCTTTTAATTGGTTAATGTATGAAAATGCCGCTTCTGTCACCTCTTTTTTCTTGTTGAAATAATCCTCTTCAGATGCAATAAAACGGTCTATCATTGCCATCGCTATTGTTATTTTTAGTTTGTTTTTTAGCCTTACTCCCATTATTTTTATGTCTTCGCCGGAAAACTGAAATTTCGATTTAAATTCATTAGAATTCAAATAGTTCTCAGTTTTAAATACTAAGCTTTCAAGCACGCTGAAAGGGTAATATCCCACTGCAAAGGAAGTATCATTTGAACCCGGTTTGCCGTTTCTTTGAAAAGCATCTGCGAGATTCACGGAGCCATTGTTTGTTTCAAATAAGTATCTCAATTTATCAGGGTCTAAAAATCTTATGTTATGTTTTATCCAGTCTTTTGCCGAGTTTTCTGCGATTTCCTTTAAGGGTATTGCCTGATTGTCCACAGCTCCTGTTGCCCTCCCAGAAAAAAGGATTGTTATTGGCTTTATTATCTTTCCTCCGTTGAATGCAGGCTTTGTTTCTCCACCTATTACTTCTAATTTGTCAACGTTATGATGCAGTATCTTGCCAAAGTGCTCAATGTAATATTTGGACAGGTTAATAGAAAATTTTTCTGCTATTGAATCGGCTAAGTAGTCAGGATGGCCAAGCCCTTTTCTTTCTACTATCTCTATAGCTTGTTTTTCGATATTTTTCGCAGTGTTCTTTTCTATAACTATAAAATTCATTTCAATATTAATTTTTCAATCGATTTAAGCTTATTTTTTTTGGTTTTATACTAAAAAATTAGAAAAGTGCAATTTTTACATTTCAGAAATAAATGGTCTGGGGGAGATTTGGACTCCCGACCTTTCGATTATCAGTCGAACGCTCCACCGGGCTAAGCTACCAGACCCTAAACTATAATCTACCAATTTATTATTTATATCTTTAAGATTCCTTTGTAAATGATAGTTTTATTATTTTGCCGACAACTTCAATTTTTTTCTTATATCCTTTAAATTTGTAGCTTTCAGCTTCATTGACAGAAAGACTGTGTTTTCCAACCATTATCTTTTGAACTCTGTTTAATTTGTCATAGCAGAATTCATATATTATAAAAATGCCATTTTTATTTAGTTTTTTTAACAAGTACTTTATGCTTTTCTCCTTCTCCTTCCAGTGATGGAATGAGATGGTTGTAACTATCAAATCGAACTTTTTATTGAATGGAAGGTAGCGGCTGCTTCCTAACCAATATTTTACGTTTTTTATTCCATTCTTAGCAAATTTTCTCTCAGCTATCCTTTTCATCGAAGCAGAGGGGTCAACGCAGTATATCTCTGATTTTTTAATTTTGCTCAAGATAATAGCAAGATCTCCAGGTCCAGCTCCTACATCTAATATTGTTTTTGGCTTCAATTTTTTAACGTCATCTGATATAAAATCATAAAATTTTCTAAGGCCTCGTTTGGATCCGAATGAATATATCTTAGATGAGATGGCTCCGAATTTTTCTTCCCCTTCTATATAATAGTCCATAAAAATTTAAGTTTTATTATAAAGTGGACCGAATGGGATTTGAACCCACAGTCTCTCCCGTGCAAGGGGAGCGCGTTGCCAATTGCGCCATCGGCCCATAATTGATATTTAATAAACAAAGGTTAATAAATGCTTTTGCTTATTATTACAGAATAAGCTTAAATCTGTTTTATTCCTTTATAATTTATGGATAAGCTGGATAAAAGGGTTATAGATAAATTGGTAGATTCAGCAAAAAAAACAAAGGGAGTTGTAGCTGTTTTGCTTTTTGGGTCATATGCTAAGAAAAAGCAAACACCTATTAGTGACATAGACATTTGTGTTATAGACTATAAGATATCAAAAGATGATAAGATTAACTTATATGCAAAATCAAATGAAAAGGTGCAAGTGTCATTTTTTTCCGATTTACCTATAGCTGTCAGATTTAGAGTATTAAAAGAAGGCAAGGTGCTATTCTTATCCGACAAAGATCTTTTTTATTCAATAAGGGCAGACACATTTACAGAATTTATGGACTTTAGGCATGTTTTAGATTTTTACTATAAAAAGGCTTATAATACAAAATATGAAATTTGATAAAGTAAAAGTCGGAAAAGTTATATCGGACATAGAAAAATATTCTATTGATTTAGAGGGCATTAAACTCAAAGGACAAAAATCTATTAGTAAGATTGAGTTTTATGGCGCTTCAATGCTCATATTCTCAATAGTAAATTCATACATAGATTTGGCTAATGAGATTATAAGCTCGAATTCCTTTGGTTACCCTTCAACATATTCAGATATGTTTGATTTGCTGCAGCAAAGAAATATAATAAATGAAAGCGAATCAAAGGCATTTAAAAGGCTTGTTAATATAAGAAACGTAATAGCTCACAGATATTTCAACATAACACAAGTAGATATAATAAATGCAATTTCAGATTTAAAAAAAGTAAAAAAGTTAATTTCAATATTTAAATAATCCCTTGTTGGCAGGTAAACCTTTATAATTCAGGAAAACTATAATGATATCTGGTATGAAGCTCATTAAAGATAAGTTTACATTTGATGATGTTTTGCTCATCCCCAGAGTTTCTTCTGTAAATTCAAGGTGGCAAGTCGACACGTCTACCTACCTCTCTGACAAAATAAAAATCAGTATCCCTCTAGTAAGTTCAAACATGGATACAGTTACAGAGCATGCAATGGCGATAGCCATGGCGAAGATAGGGGGAGTAGGTATAATACATCGTTTTAATTCAATAGAAAATGAAGTTCTTGAGATAACCAGAGTAAAGCGGGAGCAGAACATAGTTATAGAAAAGCCTTATGTTGTAAGCAAGGATTTCACAATAGGAAAGGTAAGAGAGATGGTAAACGAAAAGAAGGTTACAAGCTTTCCAGTTGTCGAAAATGGCAAACTTGTGGGAATAATAACCAGAAGGGATTTTGAGTTTGAAGATGACATGAACAAGAAGGTAAGCGAACTCATGACTAAGGATGTTATAACCTCTCATAAAGGAATTTCTTTAGAAGAAGCAAAGAAACTAATGTACAAAAACAAGATAGAGAAGCTGCCATTAGTAGACAAGGAAGGCAACTTGACTGGAATGATAACTTCAAAAGATGTGAAGCTTTTGGATGGTTATTCAAAGGCATCGAAGGATAGAAATGGCAGATTAATCGTTGGAGGTTCCATAGGCATAGGGAGCGATTATTTGGAGAGGGCAAAGGCCCTAGTCGAAGCGGATGCAGATTTCATAGTAGTTGACGTGGCTAACGGCTACTTGGAGAAGACTGCAAAAGTTGTAAAGGAGGTTAAGAAGCTAGGAGTAAGCATAGTCGCAGGAAACGTTGCTACTAAAGAAGGGGTATTGAACCTTAAAAAGGCAGGGGCTGATTGCGTAAAGGTAGGCATAGGCCCTGGAGGAGCGTGTCTTACCCGCCCGGTGGCAGGTGTTGGCTATCCTCAATTAAGTGCTATACTCGAATGCGCAGGAAACGGTGTAAATATAATCGCAGACGGGGGGATTAACAAGTCAGCAGATTTCGCAAAGGCAATAGCTGCAGGTGCAGATGCTGCAATGATTGGCGGCTTATTTGCAGGGACAGATGAAAGTCCAGGAGTCGTAATAACAAAGGAGAATGCAAATTACAAATTTTACAGGGGGATGGCGTCAATAAATGCTTTTTCAGACAAATCATTAAAAACGGAAGAAGCGGCGGACCTTGAAGGTTATACCCCAGAAGGAACAGAAACTTTAATACCTTACAAAGGCAGCGTTCTTAAGATAGTAAATAACCTTATGGGCGGTTTAAGGTCGTCAATGACTTACCTTAATTCTAAGAATTTAACTGAATTCAGGAAAAACGCCGAATTTGTGCTGTTGACGGATTCAAGTAAAAAAGAAAGCAAATACAAATGATTTAAATAGCATATAACTATTATTATAATATGCAGAGAAAAACAAAAAGGAAGGTTAAGGTCAGCAGTAGTAAATCTGTAAAAAAGACCGTTAAAAAGAAAGAGAAATTGCATTCATTTTTAGAGTTGTACCTGCATGGCTTGGCAGGAGTAATAGGTTTAGGAATATTGGTCATCCCATTGTTTGTTGCGTTGCTTTATGGTGGGGCATTTTCAATATATCTTGTAATTGGTGCAGGTTTCATCGCTCTTATGATTGGGATGTTAATATATGACATAAGCATAACACACAATCATGATCCTTATAATTTTCTTAAAAATACAGTTACAAAGGAGTATTCTTTTATATTTGCATTTCTTCTACTAGTTTCTTTCATAATAACGATAACTGCAGCCGGGATAGCTTCCGTAGGTGAGCTTTCCCTCTTCTTTGGATTAAGCCCTTTTACTTCGATAGCAATAGTGGATATAATTTTCGTTATAATGTGGATATTAATGTTTTACAATAAAGCAAGAAGAACTTTAAATTTTGCTGGAGCTTTAAAGATATTCTTTATCATATTGCTTATAGCACTTGGAGTAATAGCCTTCTTATCAAGTAAGACGGCTGCTCCTGCTGGAGCACAGCTTTCGTATCGGCTGCCAGTTTCCGCGCCACTATTCTTATTCGGTCTTCTTATACTACTGTGGATGTATGGTGGTTTTGAAGGAGCATCAATCGTTTACAAGGGCGAAAAGAGAACAGACGTTGCAAAGGCTTTGTTGGCAATAATCATAACTGCTATAATCCTTTTCGGCTTAGTTCAGACTTTTGTTTATGTTTCAGAAAATTCCGCTGCAGTTGGTAATTTAATTTACCCAATGTTGTTGAGTGTTCCTACTGCTAACATATTCACTGCAAATATACTCTCAGCACCATTTGGAATAGGCATTGAGTATGTTATAGTTGCACTATCTGTAATAGTGATTTTATTAACAGCATTTGCTTTAATTAATGCTTCAAATAGAACTTTGGATGATGTTTCAAGAGATGGTTTGATGCCCTCGTTTCTTCAAAAAGATGAAAATCTTAAGCTTCTTATAACTGCAGCAGTTCCAATCATTTTGATAACTATATTTGCGCCTGTTATAGTTAATTCAGGAGTTTTCAGCTATCTTTCACTGATAATAATAAGCGCTCTTGCATTTGCAGCCGCATTTGTTTTCTTTGCATTCGGCTATGGCTATGTTTATTCAAAGAAGAGAAATTATTCAAGAGCATTATTTGGCTTTTTTGTTTTCGCCGTTCTTTTGGCCTTGATTGCGTTTTCTCCAATTCCTTTCTTGATAGGGTTGATAATAATACTTATAGTAGCGTTTATAGGTTACGCTTTAATAAAATAAAGCTTTTATATTAAATAGGTTCAAATAAAGTCAAATATAAATCTTATGGTAAATGAAAGGTTAAAACAGATAGCGGCATTGTTTATAGGAATAGTGTTCATTTTGTCTATTTTTGCCTTCTCTTCTTTTTCCCACGTTTCAAGTTCTGCTCCGATAAGCTACTATATCGTTGTACCTTCAAGCGTATTAAGCCCAAATTCATCCTATATTGGTAATACTATACAAGTGCAGCAGGGTGTGCCTGACAATGTAATTGCTTTTTCTTCTGCAGTACCTGTTTCAACTCTTTCTGCAGATAACATATCGAATATGTTAGAATTTACAGAAAGCATGCTCAATCAGGAGAACATTTCATATAATATCTCAAATGGAAATATAAAGTGCTTGTTTTCAAAGCAGTTTATTGAGCCATTGTGCGCAAATGCAAGCCTGGGTACTTCTTGGTTCCTTATTCAAGAGGGCTCAAATATCCCTTTGCTGCCATCAAACGTGAAGCTTTCATCAATAAACTCGAATTCTACATTTATACTGGCGTTTTTTACATCCAGTAATTCTTCAAATAGTTCAACTACAATTCCGAGGATAAATCTTAATTAGTCGGCGCAATGACGAAATGAACACCTGCTGAGCTTTGCAATGAAGATTAGGGTAGCTTCTGAGCGCTTTTATCCCATAAATAAACATTTATTCATGTAAATTTTTATTTAAGTATGGCTAAAAAAAGTTTAGGGGTAAAGATAAACGACCAGTTACATGAGATAAATTTAGGTTATGTTAAAGCTTTTCTTATAGAATCCAAAAACGGCTTGATATTAGTGGATACCGGTTTGCCAAATAGTGAGAAGAAAATAATTGCATACATAAACAGCATAGGGAAATCAGTCAGTGATATAAAATATATCCTGTTGACACATTCGCATATGGATCATTTTGGGAGTGCTTATGCTTTGCAGAAGATGAGCAATGCACATATAGGAATAAGCGAACAAGGCATACAGTATGTTGATGGCACTAAAGGCCTTTTAATGCCGGTGTCAAACTCAAAATCACTTAAGAACAAATTTTTCGTACGCTTGCTGCCTATAATGGCCAAATTCATGAAACCCAAGTACATAAAACCTGACATGAAACTTAAAGAAGGGATTTTTCCGAAAGAGATGGGTATAAATGCAAAAATAATCGAAACGCCCGGTCATACAAAGGATTCCATATCTATATTTCTAATGGATTCAAAAACAGCAATAGTTGGGGATCTATTACAGGGAACTGATAAAAGACTGGAAACACCTCCTTTTTTTGAGGATTATATCTCTCTTATAAACAGCATTAACAAAATAAAGGAATTACAGCCAGATTTAATATGCGTTTCTCACGGAAAAGACCACAATGTAGATGACATCTTTGTATGAGGTTCAAGACCAAAACTCTTTAGTTTCTATGTAGTTTTTCTCTGCTTCAATTATCTTGTCTATAAGTTCATCTTCATTTTTGCTATAGGAGGATAAAATCCTGCTAGCTGTCTTTGCACCTATGCCGTAAGCGGAGCTTACAATACATGCTTTCTTGTCATATCCCAGGTACAACGCTCCATTCTGTTTAACGCTTTCGAAAAGAAGTCGCTCATCTTTGCTTAATTTCTTGTTTTTAAGTGCCTTCTTTAACACTTTTTCATAGATATCTTTTTGCCTTATTTTATAGAATCCAATGTATCTCGCCTTACACCTTGGGCATTTTATCCCCTCCGTATCTTTTACAAGAATATTACCTATTTTGTACCCACAGTTCATACACTGCATGAATATTTCTGTATTTTCTATTCTTTCGAGGACTAGCTGTCTAAGAACCTTTTTTGCTTCATCCGGTTTAATTATAGACCCTCCGTAACTGCTTTCCAGTCCTTCATAAGTAAGCGGCGAGGCTTCTCCATTATTTACAATAACGTCTATCCTTCCGTTTTTTATTCTAATAAGCACATCCTCAGCTGATTTTATGTCTATTTTGCTTGAAAAAATTTCATTAAATGTTTCTTCTTCCAGCACGCTATTATCATACAATTCTACAAGGCTCCTTAGCCGTATCTTTGTAAAATCCGCATACTTGTTTATAACACCGAACCTTTTTGCTATGTTAAGGAACCGATATTCATACAAAGAGGTTCTTTTTATGCTTTCTTTTATCTTATGTTCGATGTCATTTAAGTTTACAAGAATATCCTTTATTTTTTCCCCCGGAATCAAAGTTTTTATCATTATCCTGTACGGGTCGATTTTACTTACAACGCTTTCACCGGTTATTTCCGTTATATTAGAAGTAATGGCCTTTGCAATTGCTTCATTTGTCATGCTACCGAAAGTTGAATGTATTATAACATAATCTTCCACTTTTTCTATAACTATTTTTTTTGAATTAGGGATCACAAAATTTTCTTTCTGTTCCTTTAAAACCGAAAACTTTTCCGAATATTCATTCCTCAATTCTGCAGCTTCTTCAGCTACGAACCTATAAACCGGCATCAATTCGCCTTCCCATGCAGGTATAGCTCCTATACTGCTGTTTGTTCTTACTACCTCAATCTTCTGACCCTCTACTTTTATTATTTTCCAATTTTCTCCGCGCATTATAAAATTGTTTCCTGCCTTACCGTTTTCTGCTACGAATTCTTCATCCAATACCCCTATCTTTTTGTTTAGCTGACTGTCTATCACAATGTAGCTTTTCCTGTCAGGTATCGAGGAGATGTTGTTTATATAAAAAAGCAGGCCTTTTCTTGTTCTTATAAGCCCTTCTCCATAATATCTAATCATGTAATGTTTTATGAGAAAATCAACCACTTCTTCAAACTTCTCTTTTTTAAGTTCTTTGTATGCATAGCTCTTTTTTATTATCTGGAATATCTCTTCCTTTTTTTGTACGCCATCTATTATCAAACCAACTATCTGGTGTGCAAGTATGTCCAGACTGCCTTTCGGCAGCGAAATGACTTCTAACTTTCCTTTTAATCTGCAATTATCTATTGCCTTGCTTTCCAAATAATCATCTATATTTATTGTAACAAGCTTTCCCTTTGCTATGCCCATTTGGTTATGGTTAGATCTCCCCACCCTTTGTATAAGCTTCACTACCTGTCTTGGAGACATATACTGTATTACTAGATCCACATTTCCTATGTCTATACCAAGTTCTAAAGAACTTGTAGCTATCATCAAGTCGATCTCTCCTACTTTAAACGCATTTTCTATTTCTGTTCTAACCTCCTTTGATAGTGAGCTATGGTGCACTTCCATCTTCTTATCTTTTAGAAATTTGCTTAATCTGGACCCTAAGAGTTCAGCCGTTTCTCGGGTATTAGTAAATATTATTGTTGATTTTGATTTTTTTATTTCATCGCTTATATACCTTAAAGAGTTTGCAACAAGTTTGCTAACATTCTCCTTTGAAGCTACTTCTTCGTCTTCACTGTTAAAGCTTGGATAAGCAACTTCGATGTCATATTTTTTGTCGCCTGGGAATTCAACGCTTTCTTCAGCTGATAAGTATTCCTTAGTTTCCTTAAAATCGGCTATTGTTGCACTTATGCCAACAATCTGAAATTTTGAAATTCTACGAAGTCTTTCAAGACCAACTGAAAATTGCGTTCCTCTCTTGGATTCCATGAGGCTCTGTACTTCGTCTACAATGACATATCTAAGGTTCTTTAGGCTTTCAACTAATTTTTTGCTAAGCAATATCGATTGAATAGTCTCAGGGGTGGTTATAAGGCAATGCGGCGGCATCCTTGCTTGATTTGCTCTTTCATAAGCTGTGGTATCTCCATGTCTTATGTCAACTTCTATCCCCATTTTATTGCTTATCATTATGATATTTTTGAATATATCTCGGTTAAGTGACTTTAAAGGTGTTATATACAGAAGTTGTATGCCATCTGATTCTGGATTCAATTTATCAAGCAAAGGTAAAAACGCTGCAAGAGTTTTTCCATAGCCGGTGGGTGCTCTGAATATGATGTTTTTCCCCTCTTTAATCTTAGGTATAACTATCTTTTGTATCTCTGTAAGGTCTGTAAATCCGACTTCTTTCAGAGCCTTCTCTAATTTTGCCGATATGTTTTCCATTTCAATGTTTTATTCTTTGATAAGTTTATGCACTATATAATTTATTAATACCTTTCAAATGATATATTGCTATGGATAAGTTTAAAAAAGTATTTGATAGGGCATATTCTGTATTCGTACCATCAGAAAAAGAGAAGGCCAAACTTGATAGAGACGCAGAGGAATTAATGGATTTATTGAATAAAAATGCAACTCATAATGGAGTAAACGTTGAGTTCAGATTTGGCGGTTCCTATGCAAAAGGGACCTGGATAAAGAAGGAAAGTGACATAGACATATTCGCTGTTTTTAATTCTGAAGATGAAATGAAAGCTTTATCTTTTTTGGTTCCAAAGAATTTTATCCCCACTTTTGGCACGAGGAAATACTTTAGAGGCGTTTTTAATGGGATAAAGATAGAAGTTGTACCTGTACTTCGCTTTTCCGACGTTAACTCAGTGAAAAATTCTATAGATCTATCAGTCCTCCATGCAAATTATATAAATTCATTTTTGTCAAGTTCGCAGAAAAAAGATGTCATAATATTAAAGGCCTTTTGCAAGGCGAATAACTGTTACGGCTCAGAAACTTACATGCATGGCTTTTCTGGTTATTCACTGGAAGTAATGATAAAGGAGTTTGGGAGTTTTATTGGTTTAATTAAAGCAGTCAACTCCTGGAAAATGCCTGTCAGTATCGGCAAAGCTCCGGATAAAACAAGTTTTCCGATTTTTCTTTTGGATCCAACTAATCCAAAAAGAAATATATGCGCTTCAGTGAATGAAGAAAATCTATCCAAGTTTGTCCTTTCTATAAAACGTTTTTACCTTTCTCCTTCTTTTGATTTCTTTGTGAAAAAGGACATTAGAGAAAAAGTCTTGAAAGAGGTTAAATCTCGTGGAACAAAATTATTTGTCTTTACAACTAAGATAATCGAACCAAGGGATGTTTTCCTCTCAAAGTATGTAAAGAATCTAGACAAGCTGATAAAAGAACTTAAGTCGGAGGACATAGAAATATACTCATTTGATGTTAATTACAATGAAAAAAGAGCAGACTTGTTTATTCAAATAAAAAACGTGCCTAAAACGAAAACCAAAGCATTTTGTGGCCCAGATGTCTTTTCTGATATCGAGATACTTAAAAATTTTATTAAGGCACACAAAGGAGTTTTTATCACTGGAAAACATGTTTGCTATGATAAAAAATATAATGTTAAAGATTTCAATAAATTTATATTGCTTAAAATAAAAGAATATATGTCTCCCAAATCAATATTTATTAATTGATGCCCGAGTAGCTCAACGGCAGAGCACTTGGCTGTTAACCAAGGCGTTGCAGGTTCGAATCCTGCCCCGGGCGAATTGGTTTTAGTTCATATCCTTTGTCGTCTTTAAATACATTTTAAAGTGAGGTGTTACACATGGAAGACGAGCAAAGGAAAAGGATATTTGAGAATCAAATAAAAGGCATAACAGACAGCAATAAAATTCTTAACAAGAATAAATCTATTCTTTTAGAGTTTTTGAAATTTAAGCAGGGACAGGGATTAACTTTTAATAGGTTGAACAGACTATGTGTGGCATTGAAACCCCTCTTTACCAGCGTTAATTATGATATTAGGACAATCAACGAAGACAAAGTTCAGGACATAATAATCTCTATTAATACAAATAGTAAATGGAAAGACTGGACCAAGAATTCTAATGTGGCAGTACTTAAGAATTTTTTAAGATGGCTAAACAAAACGTATAACATTCACATAGATCTTGATTTAATTAAACCTATCAAACCTAAGAATAGTTTAATGCCAGAATATCTTATAACTCCGGAAGAATATCAAAGAATCCTTGATAACACTGTCAATCCACAGATGAAACTTATAATCGAATTGCTTTATGAGACTGGTGCTAGGATATCAGAGATATTGGATCTGAAAATTCAAAATGTTGAGTTCAATTCTTATGGGGCCAAGCTATACGTCCATGGGAAGACAGGACAAAGAGTTATCCCTATAGTTTGGTATGCAAACGAGTTAAAGCAATTTGTATTAAGGCATCCGAATAACGACATGCCGAAATCGGTCAAAAGGTCCCTGGCGCTGTCATGGCTCCTCCTGTTTACACTGGAAATTTCCTCGACTGGAACAGACCTGAGTGCTGCCCTCTTCACAAGCTCGTCCTTGCTCTTATAATAGAAGAATACAGTCCCCTTGCTTACCCTTGCCCTCTTTGCTATTCTGTCGATGGTTGCTTCCTGGTAGCCGTACCTGGAAAATACCTTTATAGCGGCATCCAGTATTGCCTCTTCTTTGTCCATGGGCAAACTATTAACATGCAGCTATATCTACTTATCGGTTGGTCAGTATTGACTGAATAGTCAGTCGATATCTTTAAATACCTTATTGACCAATAAGTTAACCATGGCAGCAAACTGGAAAAAGGTTGGATTGGATTTTGGCGTGATAAGCGGCGCTGAATGGTTAATCATAGTGGCTGCATTTTTTGGCAGGTTCCTGCTGCAGTTCTACCAGACATCCATCGGCTCGCTGGGGCTGGCGTTTGGCATGAATTCGTTTGAAGTTGGCATCGGATTTGCGCTGTTTACGGTCATGTTCGCCGTTGCCGCATTCCTGATG
>JBMFWF010000006.1:52289-54524 GCA_049965555.1 Candidatus Parvarchaeum sp. | reverse complement strand
TCTTATGTAAGCAATTCAGCAACTTTGCATAACTGCGGTGATTCAGGAATTGTATTAGCAGTTAAGAATGCAATAGTCAAGGCAGGTTTAGACCCGCATAAGACAGTAATAGTCTCAGGGATAGGCTGCTCTTCCAAGCTTCCACATCTAGTAAACGTAAATGGTGTTCATACTTTGCATGGAAGACCCATACCGTTTGCTGAAGGCATTAAGCTAGCAAATCCAGAGTTGACAGTTTTGTTGGATAGCGGGGATGGAGACACTTATGGCATAGGTGTAGGCCACTTCATAAGCGCTGGAAGAAGGAATACGGATATTAAGTTGTTTATACATGACAATGGGGTTTACTCATTAACAAAAGGCCAGGCTAGCCCTACTTTGCCTGAAGGAAGACAGACAAAATCACTTCCAGCACCCAATATAAATGGCGCATTGAGCCCGCTTTCTCTTGCAATAATGTCAGGTTATAATTTTGTTGCAAGGGCACAGAGCTTTAAAGTAAACGAGCTCGCCGATATAATGGTAAAAGCCATACAGCATAAAGGTTTAGCATTAGTGGATATAATGCAAGGCTGTCCGACATACAATCCAGAGTTTACATCTGCGCCGTGGTTTAACACACATTTAAAGCCATTACCGTCGGATTATGATGGCTATGTTAAAGACCCATCTAATAAGGAAGAGGTTAATGAAAAGAAGTTAAATGCAATAAAAATGTTGCTGAGCGAAGATCCTGACAATATGCATACAGGTATCTTCTTCCAAAATGAAGATCCGGATACATTCGAAAGCAGGTTGCAGGCAAGAAAGATTCCTTCACCTCTATCGCAAAAGATAGCCGATGAAAATGGGAATCCATTAACCGATATAGAACCATTATTAAAAGGTTTGGAGGTATAAAATGGCTGAGGATATTGAAATAAAGGAAGGTTTGCAAGGAGTTTACATTACTAAATCAGAGATATGCAAAGTTGATGGCCAAGAAGGGAAGCTTTATTATCGAGGCTATAAAATAGAAGACCTAGCAAATTACTCTTCTTACGAAGAAGTATGTTATCTTTTATTATACGGGAAATTGCCAAATTCAAAAGAACTCACTAATTTCATTAAAAAGATGAAAGAAGAAAGAGGAATATCTGAAAATACTAAGGAGATAATCCGTAGGTTTTCAAAAGAATCACAGACATTGGATGTTTTAAGAACAGCAATGTCTTCTCTTTCCGCCGAGGACAGTGAACCTTATAGTCAAAATGAAAATGAAAACATTGAAAAATCTATAAAAATAATAGCGAAGACAGCTACAATAGCAGCTGCAATAGGCAGAATCAAGGAAGGCAAAGAAATATTAGAACCTGACGAGTCATTAAACCATTCTGCAAATTTCCTTTACATGCTCACTGGTGAGAAACCTGATAAGGACGCTGAAAAGCTAATGGATGTGATGTTTATTCTTCATGCAGAGCATAGTTCAAACGCGTCTACATTTGCAACTTTGGTTGCTTGTTCTACTTTGGCGGACATATATGCAGGAGTTACAGCAGGAGTAGCTGCATTGAAAGGGCCTTTGCACGGAGGAGCAGATGAAGCGGCGGTTAAGATGATGAGGGAGATAGGCAGCCCAGACAACACAGAAAATTACATAGAAGAAGCGTTAGCCGGAAAAAGGAAAATAATGGGTTTTGGACATAGAGTATACAAAACATATGATCCTAGAGCAAAAATCCTTAAATCTTACTTAGACAAAATAAAAGGCAATTCAAACGAGGAGATAAACCGGTTGATAGATATCTCTTTAAGAGCAGAGAAAATGATGATAGATAAGTTAGGGAAAAGTCACGGCATATGGCCGAATGTAGATTTCTTTTCCGGCCCATTATATATGCATCTTAATATAAAGCCGGAATTATTTGATACTGTTTTTGCATCCAGCAGAACCGTAGGCTGGTGTTCTCACGTAATAGAATACTGGAGAAACAATAAGCTTTTCAGGCCATTGGAAGAATACGTTGGAAAAATAGATTTGAAGTATTTGCCTGTAGAACAAAGGTAAATAAGTATATCTTTCAGAATAAAATAGTTATATCACTAACACATTTTGTCAATGATAGTAATAGTACTTTTTTCTGTCATTGCTTCCAAGGCCTAGAAAATCCAGATTACCTACTACTTAATAAGGGCGGAGGCTATAGAGAAGACAAAAAGAACTGTACCTATGACAATTGCTATCTCTTCTAT
>JBMFWF010000006.1:0-52189 GCA_049965555.1 Candidatus Parvarchaeum sp. | reverse complement strand
TCTAATGTTAAAATATTGTATTTATACAGAAAAGCAGCAGCTATCATCAAAAGCAATCCAATGAAAAATAAAGGGTACCTATATCTGTCGGGAAAGTGCATATTATACCACCTGCAAAATTCTAAAGTCAACTGGCCAGCCTGCTGCTAATGCTCTAAGGTACAAATCTACTAGTACTATGAATACTAAGCTTATAAACGCCCATTCTTCATGATGTTTATTTAACATAGACTGAACGTTGAAGAATCCTTTTCTTGCCTTAGGGTTTAATGCACAGTCATAACATTTTACATTTCCGCCAGCAAATACATGTCTAAAGGCATGGCATGAGAATACCCAAAGGGTTAATAATATTGCATTCGTTAATAAAAGTACACTGGCGAATCTTAATACAAATCCTCCAAAGTAAGTTACTGAAACATAAAAGTCATAGTAAAAAAATGGAAGAAGTACTATACCTATATATAGTAAGTACCTGTGCAGGTTGTTAAATGCAAATAATGTAGTTTCTCCAGAATACCCTCTGCTTGCAGGATCTCTCCTTTCATCAGCGGCACAACTTTGTGGATGGTTAAAAATATTCCTATAGTAATCTTTACGGTATGCATAGCATGTTAACCTAAACAGCCCTACTACCGGAACAACTAGTATCGTCGGAGAATAGAAGGGATCTATCAATCCTTTGTACTCTTTTACTGGGAAGACAAACAAAGCAACTATGGCGAAAAGCAATATCGCCAAAAATGACCATAATCTCCAATTAGGTTCTAACAATTCAGGAACCATCTTTTTTATTGTGCTAAAAAAGTTTGCTTCACTTTCCATGTTTTCTCCTTATTTTATTAAATAGCATAGTTATAGGGTCATAATAACTGTCAACTATGCTTTCTTTTTCAGGTATTATAGCATTGTCTGTTATTGCTATGTGCTCAGGACATACGGACTGGCAGCATTTAGTTATGTTGCAATAGCCTGCTCCTCCTTCCTCATGCAGAAACTTTGAACGATTTACTGAATCCAAAGGATGCGTATCTAATGATGCTGCTTTTACCATAAACCTAGGCCCTATGTAATTCTTGTCATGCTCTCTTATAACATGGCAGACATCTTGGCAGAGAAAACATTCTATGCAGTTCCTGAATTCTCTTGACCTCGTTACATCGATTTCATCTATCTGCCATGGCTCTTTCAACCCTTTTTTGGGAGTAAATTCAGGTATTCTCCTGGCTATCTCCCAGTTTTTAGAAACATCTGTCACCAAATCCTTTATGATAGGGAATGCCTTCATCGGTGCCACGTGTATTTTATCTCCCAATGAATCTATCCGTGTTTTGCACATTAATTTCGGTATTCCATTTATTTCTGCGGCACATGAACCGCATCTTGCAGCTTTGCAGTTCCATCTTACCCCTAGCGTGGGGTCTATATTATTTTCTATATAATGCACTGCATCCAAAACAACCATCCCTTCTTCTATTGGAACTGTAAACTCTTGGAACGTTCCTTCTTTGTCTTTTTCCGGATCAAACCTATACACATTTATTTTTACTTCTTTATTCATATTTCTCCTCTGGCAATATCTCT
Source organism: Candidatus Parvarchaeum sp. (assembly GCA_049965555.1). GTDB lineage: Archaea > Nanobdellota > Nanobdellia > Parvarchaeales > Parvarchaeaceae > Parvarchaeum. The sequence continues at coordinate 50,605 of JBMFWF010000006.1, read as the reverse complement.
TTAAGGTAAGGGGGCATTTCGGGTGGTGAAAATGTATAGCTTTCAACTTTGTCACCATCTTTCCTGAAGACTATGTTTTTTAGCCAATTTTTATCTTTTTTTGGAAAGTCGCTTCTATAATGCGCCCCTCTACTTTCTTTTCTCATTATTGCTCCCCTAACAAGCAATTCCGATATTTCAAGCATGCTATGAAGTTCGAGGCATTGTAATAATCCAGGATTGTATTGTAAGTTGCCTCCAACCCCTATATTTTTGTATTCTTTTTTTATTTCAAGTATAATTGAAAGGGCTTTCTGCATATTCTGTTCATTTCTTACTATGCCCACATTTTCCGACATAGTCTTTCTAAGTTTTTCTGTAAGAGAATAAGGGTTAGTTCCATTTGGATTTATGAACTCATTGATTCTCTTTATCTCGCTTTTTATTGTTTCTTCGGGTACCCTCTCTAAATTTGATTTTTTGGCATATTGCGCAGCATTTATCCCAACATACTTCCCGAATACCAGCAAATCTGCCAGCGAGTTTCCTCCCAATCTATTAGCACCATGTACTCCTGCAGCAGCTTCTCCGACTGCGAATAGGCCTTTTATGTTTGTTGAGTTTGTTTCAGGATCTACCTTTATCCCCCCCATGTAATAATGTGTGGTAGGGCCTACTTCCATTTTTTCTTTTGTTATGTCTACTCCTGCAAATTCTTTGAATTGCATATACATTCCGGGCAATTTTTTCATTATAAAATCCTTTCCTTTATATGAGATATCTAGAAATACGCCACCATGTTCCGTGCCTCTTCCTTCCTGGATCTCATTGTATATCGACCTTGCAACCACATCCCTAGCATCTAATTCTTTTTTCTGCGGAGAATATCTTAACATAAACCGTTCTCCCTTTGTATTGTAAAGCAAACCTCCTTCTCCTCTCACGCCCTCAGTTACAAGTAAGCCTCTAACGCCTGGCGGCCATACCATTCCAGTAGGATGAAACTGCATCATCTCCATGTCCATCATCTCTGCGCCTACATCAAATGCCAGTGCTATGCCATCCCCCGTGCTTTCCCATGAATTGGAGGTAACTTCATATATTCTGCCGCAACCTCCGCCTGCAATAATTGTGGCTTTTGAGTTTATTGCAATAAATTCGCCTTTTTTCATGTCCAAGGCAATTGCGCCTATAACCCTATCATTCTTTTTTATCAATTGTGTTACAAAGACTTCATCCATTACCTTTACGTTGCTACTGTGTAATATCTTATCTTCCAATGTTCTCAAAAGTTCTAATCCTGTTTTATCACCAACATGACATAGCCTTCTGTAAGTATGTGCACCAAATGCCCTTTGCATTATTTTTTTCTCTGGGGTCCTATCGAATAGCGCTCCCATTCTTTCAAGTTCATATACTCTATCCGGCGCTTCCTTTGCTAATTTTTCAACTAATCTCCAGTCTGAAAGGTAAACACCTTCTACCATTGTATCTTTAAAGTGTACTTTCCAGTTGTCTTCCGGGTCTACATCTCCGAGAGAAGCGGCTATCCCTCCTTCCGCCATTACAGTATGGGCCTTTCCAAGTAGGGATTTAGATAGGATTGTTACGTTTATACCATCATTCAGTGCTTCCACTGCAGCCCTTAATCCGGAGCCCCCTGCTCCAATTATCAATAAATCTGTGTCTAGGTTTTTGTATTTTTCATCAGACATGAATAGATTTAAGTAAGCATAATTTAAATTATTATGTATGAGGTTCGAAGAGCTTTGTAATTATTTACTTAAATTGGAAAAGACCTCGAAAAGGCTTGAGATGATAGATATACTTTCAGAGGTCTTCTCAAAGACAAAAAGCGAGGAAATAAATTATACTGTAAATTTTATACAGGAGCAACTACTGCCCCCGTTTTATGACGTACAATTGGGCATAGCAGATAAGATGGTGGAAAAAGCCATAGCTCTTGCATATAATAAACCAGTTTCTAGGATATTAGAGGAATACAAAAGAATAGGGGATTTAGGCGAAGTAGCAGAAAAGGAATCAAATACCTCTAATAGCAAGAAAACAGACATTACAGAGGTATACAACAAACTTTTAAAGATAGCAAAGACTTCGGGGGAAGGAAGCATTGATGAAAAGATAAAAGAATTGTCAGAGCTTATATCAAACCTCTCTCCAATAGAATCCAAGTTTGTTATACGCTTTGTGATGGGAAAATTGCGTCTGGGGGTTGGAGAGGCAACTATAATGGAGGCTTTATCCAAGGCAAGGGCTGGCAGCAGAGAATTCAAACCAAACATAGAAAGAGCATTTAATCTTTGTTCTGATCTTGGTTATGTAGCAGAAGTCCTTTATTCAAGAGGGAAAGAGGGAATAAATAAATTTGAGATAAACGCCATGAAACCAATAAGGCCAGCATTAGCAGAACGATTGAGTTCTTCAAAGGAAATTTTGGAAAGAATGGGAAAATGCGCAATAGATCAGAAATTAGATGGCTTTAGGGCGCAGGTGCATAAAAAAGATGGAGAAGTGAGAGTTTTTTCCAGAAACTTAGAGGACATAACACATTTTATGCCTGAGATAGTAGAAGAAGTGAAGAGGATAGACTGTCAGGATTTAATAATAGATGGGGAAGCTTTAACCTATGATGAAAATACAAATGTACTATATCCCTTTCAGGTAACAATACAAAGGAAAAGAAAACACAACGTGGAGGAAATCTCACAGGAATTGCCGCTAAGGCTTTTCGTTTTTGATATAATGCTTTTCAATAAAAAAAGCCTTATAAACGAACCTTACATAGAAAGAAGGCAGATATTGGATAAATTGTTTTCAAATACAAAGACAATATCCAAGACAAAAATGATAATAACTGATGATGAAAATGAAATAGATAAATTCTTTGACCTTACAATTGAACAGGGATTAGAGGGGATAGTTGCAAAACGTTTAGACTCGCCATATTCTGCAGGTGCTAGGAACTTTAATTGGATAAAAATGAAAAGGTCATATAAATCAAAATTGAATGACACAATAGACCTTGTTATATTAGGATATTTCAAAGGAAGAGGTCAAAGGGCAGGTTTCGGATTAGGTGCAGTATTAGCAGGTGTATATGACTCAAAAGAGGATAAATTTAAAAGCATAACAAAGGTTGGCTCGGGTTTCTCGGAAGAACAGTTTAGGCAGCTTTTCAGAATACTTAATGAAATAAAGGTAGACAATAAACCTGCAAGAGTCGACAGCATAATGCAACCTGATGTTTGGGTGGTTCCAAAATACGTGATAGCAGTAAAGGCCGATGAAATTACAAGGAGCCCAACGCATACGGCAGGTATGAAGGATGGGATAGGTTATGCGCTTAGGTTCCCAAGAGCAGTGTCTTTCATACGTACTGACAAGAAGGCTGAGGATGCAAATACTGTGAAGGACATAGTAGAAATGTACGGCCAGCAAAAAAACATAAGCATTAAAAATTGAGGCTGTGTTGTAGTAGTATGCTTTTAAATGAAGGTAAGGATTCGTTTTTGGAAGAAGTAGTCAGCTTTAATGACGCTAAGTATGTAATAATGCCAGTGCCGTTGGATGTAACGACAACATACTTAAAAGGAACAAAATTCGGCCCAAGATCTGTAATTGAGGCATCTCGTTCACTTGAAAATTATGATTTTGAGCTTGATTATGAGCTTAAAGACAAGATATTTACTCTTAATGAGCTGGAATTAAGCGGGGATATACGAAATGCTATGGAAATAATAAATTTAAGCACTTCAGATCTCGTTTCCGCAGGAAAGATACCAATATTGATAGGGGGAGAGCATACCGCAACATATGGCGCTTCATTGGCTTTTGGAGAGGACGTTGAATTTGTAATATTTGATGCACATGCCGATTTTAAACCAGATTTCTTAAAGCTGGAGATAAACCACGCCAGTAATGCAAGATTGGTTAATCTTAGAAATAATGTTTCTTTGGTAGGTGTGAGAAGCTTGAATTTAGAGGAAAAGGAAGAACTCATAAAAAGAAAGCTTTTAGTTATAACAAAGGACAAGATGAATGATGATAAAAATCTGAATTTATTAATAAATTTAATAAGAGGTAAAAAAGTTTACATTAGCATAGACATGGACGTTTTTGATCCTTCGATAGCGCCGGGTGTTGGCACTCCACAACCGAATGGCATATCCTATAACGATTTTCTTAATTATACTTCTGCAATAATCAGAAATTCTGCATTGGTAGGCATGGATGTTATGGAAACTAGACCAATAAATGACAACAACATAACAGAGATACTAGCAGCAAAAATAATAATCGATTTAGTCTCTTTAAATGAGATTAAAAATAGGCATTAATCAAATGTGTGTTGCGCTTATTACTAATCCCCCTACTGATGCAAACACTAGCGTTACTATAAATGCAATCAATATGTAGAGTATTATTGAAATAAGAAGCATCGATGCCATTGTGTCTCTCATTAATATTCTATCACCGGGCTGGGATATAGTTGATACTGCATATCCTATTATCAGACTTAAGCTTACAATATATATTCCTATTATGATTTGAAAAGTATACAAAGGTATAGCTCCGCCGCTTAAATTAAATAGGCTAAATGCAAAAGGCACTACAGATGAAACGCTGCCGCTTGATGATGTGCTTGCGGCGCTTTGTATCGAATTTATGCTGCCTGAAAGCGAAGTAAGTACAGTGCCTATTAATGTAGTCAATCCAACTACTATCCCCGCCATTGCAGGGCTTATTAATCCGACTTCTACTCGCATTCCAGAAGTAACTTCTTCTAGCATTGAACGTACCTGTTCTTCTATCCTACGTAGATTTGCAAGGTGCTTTGAAACATAAGCAGTCGCCACTGAAGCATTTCTTACACTCTTAGCTGCCGATGAAAGAAAAATCTTTGTAGACGCTAGGATCATTGGAGATGGGAAAAATCGCGTAGATCCGTTGGTTGCATTGAAAAATGCGTCCTTTAAAGACATCCCCATCTTTCTAATGTTATTAATCGTTACATCAAAGAATTCAGAAACTGGCGTATCCTTCATGTTTTCTTCTACCTTTACAAGTGTAGCTTCTGGTGGGTAACCTTGTGCAAGGAAAGAACTCATCTGTGACATTGCTGCACCAAAAGAGGACTCTATTGAATTTAATTCTTCTTCTGTTTCTTTAAGTTGGATAACAGAAAGTTTAAGGTAAACCACTATTGAAAATCCTATCGCTGCAGTTATAAACATTGAAACATATATCTGTGTCGGCCCGAATTTCAAAAGCAATGGATAAAGGAAGTAAACGGGTAGCATGAAGAGGATAAATATTAATATGGCTGGTAAAAGCGCGCTTACGCTAACTTTTCTTTTGCCCATGCTTATAAAGAAATTTCCGACCTTAGGTATATTTGGTATGTTGTTTATGTCTGGCGCACCGAATCCGCTCGGCCTTGTTAATAACTTGTTTCTTATAAGGAAATAAACCATTAGAGGTAAGCCGACATCATACATCAATGCAAGCAGCAAACCAAAGTCTGGAACCGCCACAAAGGCCATTAACATTGGAGCTAATACTAAACCTAAAACAGGAAGGACCATACCTATCATATATATTGTGTTTAGTGGCTCTTTCAAGGATGAAGCATATTTTGTCATAGCTTCAAAAGTTCCGCCCAATATTCTGTCAGAAGCTTCATCAAGTAATCCCAATCTTGCTTCTTCTGTTTCTTGCGAAGTAGAACTTTCTATTAGGAATAGTGCATCTGTAAATGCCGGGCTGGATTTGGCCCATCTTTTCGAATAGTCATCCAAAGCTTCTTTTATATTATTATATTTTCTTGCGGCTGTGTCCCATATAAGTTTTTTTAAATCGAGAGCTAAATAGCTTGTAAGGTTATCAGAAGCGAATTGTATAGCTCCTTCTAGATTAGGAGTTTGGCGCATGAATATAACCATATAAAGGATCATTGTAACTAGGTCGCTTGAAGATTTACTTAATCTAATAGTCATCTGTTGCTGGGGAAATATCTGCACTCCTATAAATGAGATAACGCCTAAAAACATAAGTACTAACCCTGCTATTATCTGGCCCAAAACAAGAAGTATTATGCCTAAAAACATTAGAGCTACAAGCATGAATATACCGAATCCGTATAATTGCTTTGCATCAAAATCATATCCAAGAAGGTAAAGCAGAGTGTTTATTTTCTTTTCCTGTTCTTTGTTTATGTTAAACTTTATTACCTTACCTATTGTATTCGCACCAAAGTTTATTATTTTCGAAAAATTCGTAGGGTTCTTCTCTTTGAATATCTTGTATTCAAGGGATCTTAATTCTTCTCTGACATTCTCATCTTTTTTATATAAATCGCTTGGAACAAGGTTTTCTTTTGTATAATAAGTATCTATAAAGTTTTTATCTATCTTTATAGAAGGCACAGCCTCCTTTACTTTTTGCTTCTTAGCCATAAGTCAAATAAATTTACAATGTTTTTCCTTTCTGCAGTCCCATACTCTTCTCTTAATTTGCTTATTATATCATAATACTGATCTATTGCTGCGGATGTAAACTCTGCCTCTAATAACGATGGATTATTAACCTTGTTTGCATAATTTGATAAGGCATTCAACACGTCTCCTCTGGCTCTTATGTTTTCAAGCACAGCATCCCAGTTGCCTGCCCAATCTTCTACTTTTGATGCTATCTCCTTTATAACATAACTGTTTCCTTCCAGCAAATCGTTTGATGGGTCAAGGCTGTCTTTATGTATATCATATTTTACCAAATCTACGAATCCGTTTTCATATTGCGGGTCTTCAGTCCAGTCTTTTCTTACCTCAGTTATGTTCAGGACCCTCCTTCTTTCACTTAGCCTGTCCTCTGTCCTTATTTTATTAACAGAGACTATCAAGTCAGTTGCTTTAAAGCTTGTTCTTGGAACATTAAGATCATTTACAACCCTATCAAACACACCATAAGGGTTTTCACCGTGTATCGTGCCCATTACTGTATTTGAAAGTGCACCTACCCTCATTGCTTCATACAAAGCCTTTGCTTCTGTGCTTCTTACTTCACCGACTATCAATGAGCTGTCTCCTAATCTTAGTGTCGTTCTTATACCTTCATCTGCACTCATTTCTGCCCTTTCGCCTGTTATTGCGCTTTGCACCTTTAATGATAGCATATCATATCCTAATTTAATAAATGAATCGGTAGGTATCTCTAATGTGTCTTCAACCGTTATTATTCTATACCTTTTCATTAGAAGCAGCATCAGTGCAGTTAGCATAGATGTTTTACCAGCACCACGCGTACCACTTATCAGTATTGTTCTTGCGCCTTCTACACAGAACCAAAGCAATCCCGCTGCAAAAGGAGATATCATATTATTGTTTATAAAAAGAGGCATAGTCCAAGGCTTTTCCCTGTGCCTTCTGAATGCTATGCTTATACCGCCAGGAGAGAGAGGACGCTGGGCTATCGCAACCCTTGATCTAAACATATCTGTTACCAGCTCTGTATCAAGTACAGGATGGCCTTCATCAAGGGCCCTACCGGACATTAGTCTGAATCTAGAAGACCAAGCATCGACTTCTTTTGCATTTGGTATAATATTAGAAGCGCATTCTCCATATTTTGAATGCTTGACAAAAATAGGAGATTTACTGATAGGGGAATTTATATACACATCCTCAACCATGTCATCCGACAAAACTATCTCAGTCATTCCGAAGCCTACTGTTAATCTCACTAGTATCCTTGCGAGTTTTTCTATGTCTTTGAAACTTAAGCTATAACCGTTTTTAGTGCTTATCTCCGCAATCATATCCTTGCTTATTTTGAAGAAAACATCCCTCATCCTCAAAGGATCAGTAAACTCGTTTTCTTGTGGCCTATAATCTATTAAATTATTCCTTACCTGATCAAGTATGTCGTATTCTTCTACATTAAGCAGCAATTCCGGTGGCGAAAGATGATACAGGTACTGTGACATACCAGGTATACGGTATATAGTTACTTCTGTCTGGTCTTCATCTTTCAATCTGTAATTCTCAAGTTCTACCGCAGAAAGTGGCGGCTCGGACATTATCCTCGTATATGTAAAATTTGGCCTTATAAGCGGCTTGAATATCGCTCTATACGGCTGCCGGTCCCCTATCTTATAACCTAAAATAAGGTTCAAGTTTTTGTTTACTAGTTTAATTTCACCTATCTTTGATATTAACTCCGAGAATTTTTCCAAGAAAGTTGAAAACAACTGAGAACCATTATTTTCTTCTTTTACTTTAAACTCCCTTAAAAACCTTAATCCAAGAACATATGCGCCTAATGGATCTCTTTTTAGTCTGTTAAACAATATATAATTGAATTTGGAGACTTCTTCAGGGAAATTTTTCTGTATATCGCTGTCAAAAGGTTTTGAAAGGTCAGATTCAAGTATTGCCTTATACTTGTTTGCAAGGTCATTTAAAAAACTCGTCTGATCTTTTGTATATATATAATTTCTGTCGCTTACGATTGTAAGAAGGGTTATATCGCCCGATTCTATTATGGCGTTGATTATTTTTTCAAATATCTCTTCATTATCTTCTGGATTGGGGTAAAGCACATCTAAAGGGACTTTGTAAGTAAGCCCTATCTCTCCTTCTTCCCTGGAAACAGAGTATTCCTTGTTTTTTAATTCCATTGTACTACTATATTATTATTTGCAAGCTTTTATTTATGTTTTTTAGCGTATTTTCTGCGCCTTATCTGTTCGAATATGAGCAAGATAATCAAAATCACCATTATTATTCCAATAATTATATACAATTCATATAACCCTGCTGTAATCGACAGAGTATTTGAAAGTGCATTTAAGCCATTAAATACGAATTTAGAATTATAAGCGATTATCGTTGCATTGTAAGTTTTCTGGGGTAAATTTGCGAATGTAACGCTACCGAGAACATTTGTGTAGTTTTTGAAAGATGAATTGTCAACTTTTATAGTTACGCTGGCGCCCACTACTGGTATACCAAGTATAGTTACTACCTTTATGTTTATGTTTGAGACTGGCAACGTTAAGTTTATTTCACTTTGCAAATCCGTTTGAATCTTCTGGTATATATCCAGATTTACACCATCATAGCTTACATTTTTGATTGTGATTTGATTATTTCTAGGTGCCCAGATATAGTAATCCTGGTATCTTTCTGTTATATTCCCAAAAGAAAGGTAGAAGTAAGAAGGCTTAATTGATGCTCCTTGCTTTGATAAAAAGTTTATTGTGTAATTGTACTCTTTTATGAAATTTACAGTTATGACGTTTTGAAAGCTTTTTGTAACATTTGGAGTTATATATCTGTTTTCAGCAATAATTTGTGGTTTTGTGTTTATATAAAAATCGGAGCCATTGTAAGAGTAAATATGCCCTCCGTTACTTACTATTGAATAAGCTTTCTCAATTGTTTTTGATAGTGGTTCAGCAGTGTAATATGAAACATTTGCTATCAATCCATTTGTTCCATTTAAAAATTTAAAAGTTACTTTTGGATCTTTTATCCATAAAAAACTTACATTGAAGGGCGACAGTACTTTTATTGCATAATCATTTGCCGGTATCAATGTTCCGTTATCAATTCTGAAACCCAATAGCACCTCTTGATACTGCGAATAATTTTCCAGTTTTTGCGTATATATTGTCAATGTACTGCTATTTTTTATGTATTCACTTCTATTGTTTATTCCGTTATAATTATATTCATTTATAAGGAAATAAATGGAAAAATTAAGATTGATTGTTCCTGACTGGTTTACAAAAAAAGATGTAGTTCGATTATCTGTATTTATGATTCCAGACATCGAGTTAAATAGAATTTCTGTATCCGAACTAGTGTTCTGGGAATATGCAGCGATGCTTACCTTCTCTCCAAATGCGAATTTTAAAGTAGTTGATTGAGTATAATTTTTTCCGTTTATGGTGAAAATGCCGTTTTCAGGGTCATTAAAATATACCTCATAAGTAGTGTTTGAAAGAGCTTCTACAAGCTGGTATGCTTTAGGAGAACCCAATCCAGTTACTTCATTATACTTTCCATCCGCGCAGTATAAATTGTTGCAACCGCTTGTTATATTGTTAAAGGCAATGCTTCCAATGCTGTTGAATATGTTATAGAGATGGTTGTCAAGATACCCTTCGTCACCCTGTAGGTTTTGGTTTATTAATGAATCAATTGCTGCCCAAGAAGGAGCAGCCAAGCTAGTTCCATAGAGTGCAGTCCACCCAGAATTAACGTAAACACAAACGGGTGTTCCAGCGTCAAATGCAACGTCTGGTACCATTCTATACGAGCTTATATCTGGTTGAAATGAAGGCCTGGCAAAAAACTGGCTTTGGCCACCCCCGCTTCCATTCCAACCTACTTCAGATTTGTAATCCCCATTCGAGTATATAGAAAGAGTGGTGCCTCCTACTGCTACAACATTTGGACTGGAAGCTGGAAAGTTTACATTCGGGGTATTATATGAATTATATGCTCCAGTATCGCCACTTGCTACGAATACGTTTATGCCTTTTGTCTGTGCATATTGAAATATAGAATTTAGATAGTCTATAGACTGTTGATTGTACTCAAGTTCAGATGACCCCCAACTAAGAGAGATAGTGTTTGCAGGAACATTGTTTACTGTGTAGTTAACAGTCTGGAAAAGCCATGAATCATTCGGAGCTACAATTAGATATATTTTTGCACCGGGTGCCAAAGAATGGGCTATTTCTACATCCAAGGCAGTTTCATATGTCCAGTTAGTCGGGTAAGAATTAGGGCTTCCAAATGGCTCTTCTATTACAAGGTTGGATCCATTTGTAAGAGAATTTAAACCATAATATGAATCAAAAGAATTTACATCCTGCTGTAAATTCGGGTCGCCGTGCGCTACTACTATAGCTATAGCCTGATTGCTTCCATTTATGTTGATATTATATAAAGGCAAAAAATTATAAGCAGTCCTTAGGTTTTGCGGCGTCAAGTAATCACAAACTTGGTTTTGAAGAGGTACCTCTTGGAAATTCAGGCTTATTCCTTTATATGCATGCGTTATTGATACTGAAAATAATAGCATTATTAAGATAACTAATGGTATAGTCTTTTGCATAGGCTAGTAAAACAGCGGCTAAATTTAAAATTATTGCAATTTTAAATATAGAAAAAGTTAAATACTAAGCTATTTATTGAAACTAAATGAAATTACCAAGTCAAGTTAGAAGATACTGCAGATTCTGCAAAGAACATACTCTGCAAAAAGTAGTACAAGTAAAGGGTGGCCAGAGGGGAACATTGACTGCAGGCAGCCGCAGGAAAGGCTGGAATCTTGAACATGGTTACGGTTCTACTCCCTATCCAATGTTTGAGCATGCAAAGAGGCTTGGTATAAAGCAGTCTAAGAGGATAGACTTAAGATATAAATGTACAAAATGCGGTAAAATGACTACCCAGAAGAGGGGTAAAAAAGCAAAGAAATTGGAGATAAAGTAAATGGAAGAAATAATATTTAGGCCGTCGGAAGGTAAATTTTCGAAAGTGAGATGCAATAAATGTAAAAACGAGCAGGTAATATTTACGAAGGCTTCTACGGAAGTAAGGTGTTTAGTATGCAATGAAGTACTTGCAACTCCTACTGGTGGAAAAGCAAAGATAGTGGCAGAAGTTATAGAGAATTACTCTTAGTTTTAATTTTCCGTTTTAAGTAGAACCTTTAACAGCAGTTTTTTAATGTTTATATATAACCGGCTAATTTAAAAACTTATGGATGTATACGATGCTATAACTAAGAGGAAAACCGTCTATTCCTTTTTGGATAAAGAAATAAGTGAGGATGTGATACTTAAGTTAATAGACTCTGCAGTCAGGTCCCCGACAGCAGGAGGCATAAGAGAGTATGAATTTATTATAGTTACAAATCCAGATGTAAAAAGCCAAATAAGCAAAATTTCCCTCACCCCTCACATAGATTCTGCGCCGATAATAATAATAGTTATATGCGATAAGTCAAAGATGGATGCAGTATTTGATGAAGAGGATAGCGAAACTTTTTGTGTTGAAAATGCAGCGTTGGCAATAGAAAACCTTCTACTTATGGCAAGCAGCTATGGCCTGGGAAGTGCATGGATAGCAACTCTGCAGCAAGATGAAGTAAAAAAACTCTTAGCCATACCTGAAAAATACAAAGTAAGAGGCATTATCCCTATTGGTTATATAAAAGAAGACGGAGGGATTAAAGGCAGCGGGCCAAGAGTTGATTTAAGCAAGATAGTGCATATAGAAAAGTTTAATAGCAATGCTGTTTAAAATATAAAAATATGTTAAATAAAAAAGCACAGACTAGGATGCCTTCCTCATTTGGAGGATTAGTTCAGTATTATTCGGATTACAAGAGCAAGATAACTATAAAGCCAAGGACAGTAATAATATTTGGAGTTATACTAGTTATAGTAGTAGTTGGAATAAAATTAGCCTTCAACGGTTAAAAAAATAAAAAAGCAGTTTTTGAGTCCGAGTATGCAAAAACTGCCTTTTAATAAAAAAACTCATACCTCATCTTAATTTTTTTTATATTAAAGTATTTGCTGGAAACTGTTGGAAACAGTTAACTTTCCAATTTTTCTATAAAAGTATCTATGTCTTCGCCCTCATCTTCAGATATTATCTTTTTTGGAGGGAGTATAATGGTTCTTCCTCTGCTGAAATGCACAACAAGTCTAAATGGAAAGCCGGCATATTTGTCCTCCATATAGCCATAATAGTAAAATTTGCGTTTGTTCGTTGATTTAATTTGCAGAAAAATACATATCCCATTTTTAAATGCGATTATATCATACTCTCCTAAACTTCCGCCGGCCCTTACGACTTTCCAGCCTCTTTTTAAGAAATTTAGCTTTACATTTCTTTCTGCCCTATAGCCCTTCATTTTGTTAAACATGCTTACAGCCTCTTTACTTTATTTACTCTTCCTTCCTGTTTTATTTTTAAAAGCTTATAATTTGTTAATTTTGTAAGTATTTTACTAACTTTTATCTTTGAGAAACCGGTCTTCTTTATTATGTCTGCTTGATATGTAAAACCCTTTTTGTCAATGGCCGATAAAACAGCCTTTTCATCAGGTTTCAATAAACCTAGAACAAAATTTTTATTTGTTTTTTTCTTTGTTTTCTTCAAGGTAATTTTTTTGTATTTAGTCTTGTAAATATACCCACTTGCTATACCAGCAAAAACTATGATTGCTATAATTATATAAAGGTAATAATTTTGATTTAATGGCGTTTTATTTATGAATTTTAAATTATATTCAATTGTAAAAGGCAGGTCTATGTAATACCCACTTATATTTGGATAGCTTTGATCTATTAGGTCCCACGACACTTCAAAATGGTCACCAACAGGTGTTATCGTTGAGCTCGGTACTTCATATGCATTGCTTGGTATGTAAGCATTTCTTGGTAGTAGCATTTTTATACTCAATGATTTTGTAAAACTTGAGGGAAGAAAGAATATCGTCGAATTAAATGTGCCATTTGCATTGCTGTAATTTTGATAGTAATCATAACGCAAGTTTATCGGGATTCCTTGCTTTATGTTGTATATCTGAACCAGTATACAGCTGCTTGAAACTGAAAAGGTGTGGCAGTCTGTATTGGGGTAAACCTTGAATTTTAGCCCATTTAAAACACTTAAATTCTCTATATTTGAAGGCAGACTTATGTTAAATTCCGAAGAGGATGTATTGTATAATGTTAATGTGTACTGCACCATTGAATATGAATAAAAATTTGACGACTGTGTGACGTTGTCAAATATATTTACTTGTGAGTATGGCTGTGCGTTGGCCTTTCCTACCATAATTAAAACCATAACTATTGCAAGCAACAAAATAGCATATCTAAATTTATTTCCTTCCATACTCCTTATTTTATGCTTTTTACACCTATAATATAATAAACTAAGCTTTAAATATAAAAAAGTAATAAATGATGAGATATGAGAACTGCCAAATACGGTGTAGGCGTAAGGAAAAGGATTGATGCAATAAAGCAACAGAGAGCCCAAAAATATGCTTGTCCTAGGTGTAAAAAGCTTTCGATAAGGCGTCAAGCTTCGGGTATATGGAAGTGCAAACACTGCGGATTAGTGATTGCAGACAACGCTTATAACTTAAGTTCAAAGGTGATATAAAATGTCAAAATACAAATGTTTTGATTGCGGAGCTACTGTAGACTCCTCTGAAGTGGGAGATATAGTTAGATGTCCTTATTGCGGTGGCAGGGTTTTAATAAAGAAAAAGCCCGAAGGAGGGCACCATGTCAAAGCAAGGTAATCCTTTCACTGTGAATATAGGATTAAAGCTTGATAAAACTCTAATGTCCAATCTTTTTCATGCGCTGTTATATAATGTTGCGAATGATACAAGGGTGAGGACACAAGTAAGGTTAAAAGCAAATGAATTGCAAATAACAATAAATGCAAATGACATAAATATGCTTATTGGAGTAAATAATAGTGTTATGCAGTCAATAAAAATGCTGGAGAGCATAAATCAATATGAATGAAGAGGAGTTTGAGGAGCTTAGGCAACGTTTGCAGGTCGAAACGACACAGAAACAGACTTTGCAGCTTCAATATAATGAATTAAAACGTACTATAGAAGAGGTCGAAAAAACACAGGAAGGATCCGAACTGTTCCAATTGTCAGGACAGATACTCATTAAGAAAGATAAAAATGAGATATTAAAAGACCTTAAGGAAAAATCAGAGATAATAGATTTTAGGCTGAAAGCTTCTTCTAAGTCCATAGATGAACTGACTAATAGGCTTCAAAGCATGCAAGATAAGGACAAAAAACCACAGTAAACTGTCTACGGCAAATATTTTTATTGCTTGAAAACAACAATATAAATATGTTCGATTTTGTTACTTTAGGTTCTGCAACGAAAGATACCTTTTTATTTTTAGACAAAGCATTACTTAAACCGGGTGTGAACAAGCATTTTCTTGAGATACCCACTGATAAGAAGATAGATGTAAATAAAGTTCTTGAATTCAGCGGCGGAAGCGCTACTAACGCAGCAGCAACTTTTTCTGCTTTTGGTAAAAAATCGGCAGTTATAGCAAAGATTGGTAATGATGAATATGGCCAATTCGTAATGAATGATTTAAATAAGCGGAAGATAAGCACAGAATTTATAAAGGTATCCAATGGAGAAACACCATTTTCAAACATAGTTGTATCCTCAAGCGGAGATATGATCCTTTTGATACATCGTGGCATAGAAAGCACATTGTCACTGGATGACATACGCCTTGATTTTAAGTCAAAGTGGCTCTACATCGGCCCGCTGCCAAGTAAAAATACCGAACTTCTTTTAAATGTTTTGAAGTTTGCAAAAGAAAATGGCATGAAAACAGTTCTTAATCCCGGTTCTGTTGAGTTAAATTTAAAGTTAAAGAAGATGGCTCCGCTGTTAAAGTATGTAGACATAATAAGTATGAATGACGATGAAGCTAAAACTTTTGTAGGGTATGCAAACGATGTAAACAATCTCTCAAAACTATCCGAATATGTAAATGAAATGGCCATAATAACAAAAGGGGATAAAGGATCGCTTGTTTCATCCAAAGAAAACCTTTACATAGCCAATACTTTCAAAGCAAAACAGATAAATTTTGTCGGTGCAGGAGATGCGTTTTTATCTGCTTTTGTTAATGCTATAGACGATGGTAAGAGCATAGAGCAAGCAATATCCGCAGGGAGTTTTAACGCAAGCAACGTTATACAGAAATACGGAGCCAAAGAAGGGATAACAGGCAGATATCCTCCAGAAAATATGAAATTAAGGATAGCAAAAAGCAAGATAACTATATAATAACTAAATGTTTATAGGTAGTATGGAAAAGTTTCCATTAAGGGGAGTATTTCTGGCTTATGACCATGGGCTTGAACATGGGCCAACTGATTTTAATGAGCTTAATGTTTCTCCTAAGTACATAATAGACCTAGCAAAGAAGGCAGAGGTGGATGCATTGATACTTTTAAAGGGAAGTGCAATGCATTACTATAATAAAAAGGAAATAAACATACCACTTATTCTTAAATTAAACGGCAAAACAAGATTGTATGGAGGAGAGCCATTTTCAACACAGAATACTAGTGTTTCCGAAGCGGTCAAATTGGGAGCTGCTGCAGTTGGTTATACAGTATACTGGGGAAGCAAATATGAAAAATATATGGTAAGAGAATTTGGTAAAATAGAAGAAGAAGCACATGCAATTGGTCTACCAGTTATAATGTGGTCATATCCCAGAGGTAAAAACATACAGGATGATGAATCTCCAGAAATAGTTTCTTATGCCGCAAGAGCGGCCTTTGAAATGGGGGCAGACATTGTCAAATTGAAGTATCCAGATGATGACTCAAAATTGGATTGGGTAGTGAAATCTGCTGATAAAACAAAAGTTTTCCTAGCAGGCGGCAAGAAATTAGATACAGAGAACATAGAGCAGCATGTCAAGAAAGCAATTGGCGCAGGATTCAGTGGAATAGCGATAGGTAGAAATATATGGCAAAGTGATAATCCTGTAGAAAGAATAAAGGAAATAAAAAACATATTGAAAGATTAATGGCAAAAGGCAAGTTATGTATAGATATAGGTGGCACAAAAATTATATTTGCGATAATTGATAATCGGAGGCATATAATCAAAAGCAAAAGGATAGATACTCCTAAGTCAAGAGATCAGTTTCTAAAAGCATTAAATGATAATGTACAGAATTACTTGAAATTCTCCAATGGCATAATCAATGTTTCAATAGCTGGCAGGATTGATGATTTTGGTAAGGTAATATTCTCACCAAATCTACCTATTTTAGGTTTAAATTTTATTGATTTCATGAAGGGATTTTCAAGTAAAGTAACAGTAGAAAATGACGGAAACTGTTTTGGTATATACCAATTATATGTCGGCAGCTTGAAAAAATATAAAAGCGGTTTTGTTGTAGTATGGGGAACTGGGATAGGAAGCTCAATAATATACTCTGGCAGGATATACAAAGGAGGAGGATTTGCCACCGAATCGGGTCATCTAGTTTATGATTATGATACCGGAGAGGACATAGAAAGCGAGATAGGAGGAAAAAGCATAAAAAAGATTTATGGTATGGACGGTTTCAGCTTGCACAAGCTTGCAGAAAAAGGAGATAAAAGGGCCCTGAAAGCATTTAGTGAAATCGGAAGAAAATTTGGCTTGTACCTTTCTTCTATGATGTTGATATTGGATCCAGAAATAATAATAGTGGGGGGAAGTTTTGCAAATTCATGGAAATTTATGAAAGATAGTGTATACAAAATAATAAATGACAGAAAAATAAGGAAAAAAATAACAGTAAAAATAAGTAAAGGAAAGTTTTATGTAGTAAAAGGTTGTTATTTTATTGATGAATATGAAAACTCTAATAATAAATTATAAGGCATACAAAGAGGCATTCACTCGCGGCCAGGACATAGCAAAATATTCTAGTGAGCTATCAAAAACTTCCGGTGTAAGCATTATAGTTGCACCTCCCTTTACAATCTTGAGAGATATAGCAAAGATAGCAAAGACTATAGCACAAGGGGCAGACGAGGTCGATCCTGGAGCTTTTACTGCTCATGTAACTTGGTTTGAATTGAAACAAGCAGGCGCAGCAGGCACACTTTTAAATCATTCTGAAAAGAGATATACTCATTCAAAAGATGGGCAAATTGATTATAATGCTCTGAAGATGGCAGTTGACAAGTTCACTAATGCAGGCATGGAAACCTATGTATGTGTCCAGAATCTAGAAGAAGCGAAGGAAGTATTAAAGATGAACCCGACGGGAATAGCATACGAGCCTCCAGAACTGATAGGTGGTAACGTATCCGTTTCAAATTCAAAACCGGATGTAGTGAAGGAATTCTGTAATTTGATAAAGGAAAATTCAAAGTCTCTTGCATTGATAGGTGCAGGCATTAAAGGGAAAGAAGACGCAGAAAAAAGTGTGGAACTTGGAAGCGATGGCCTTCTTGTTGCATCAGGCATACTTAAAACTGATGACTATAAATCCGTTATAGATGACTTAGTTGCAGGATTAAGTAAGTAAATTTATTTGTTTTAGGTCATCCTTTATTTGTATTGAATTACAAGGGCTTTTGCTGTAATTTATGTAGCTGCATAGCAGAGTCTGCATGAAATAAACACTGTCATTAAATGCTCTTCCCACAGTTTGATTTGTTTTTATAAGCTGTTCTATTTTATTTATATTATCATTTTCAAAAACCCGGGGGTTTATCATAGATGACACCTCCACATATCTGCCGCCTATATCAATAAATGGCATGAAGTTGCCGAGATTGCTGAAAAAAGGGTAGGCAGAATTCTGGTCAAATTCAAACAGCTCTTTTTCAAGTGTATCTACATATTTGCTAGAACCAAGATTTTGCAGCGTTGAAGATTCTATGATAAAATATGGGCTTTGATACTCGCTGCCGTTTATTTCATAGAACTGGGTGTTACCGAGCGTTTCTCCAGTTGAAAATGAAACTAAAGGAGAAGTCGTGAAATTTAGATTACTGAAGTTTCCGAATGCACTGAGTGCTTTGTATAGTATCATACTCTGCACCGCGCTGAAGCTTGAATTGCTGTAAACGAAGCTTATCAGTGTTTTGTTCTTTAAGGCATACTTAGTTGCATTGAACAAATAAAGAATCTGCGATGGATTAATAACGCTTTTATTTGTGTTGTTGTATATCTCTGATTGGTTAAATATGTCAAAGGCTGTTATGACTCTTCCTTGAATTAGATCAAAGTAAGTTATTCCTTTTGTAAGACCTGCCAAGAAAGGAGTGTTAAGTACAAATTTGTTTCCCTCTGTATTAACTACATTTAAGTAAACTAAGCTGTCGAGTACGTTTTCTGAACTGTTTGTTTCATTTAGTATCATTGTGGGCAGGGCAGTAATCGAATAATTTGATACCATTGAAACTCCTTTTGAACTGTTAAATGAGAGGTTTTCTGTTTTTAGTGCTGATTTGTCCGATTTGAATAGGTTATATATGATGTTTAGAGCACCATTGCTGCATGAGCTGCAGCTGCTGTAAAAAATGTTAACAGAAGTCTGCTTATCATTTATAGAATTTGCTTTTGCGCTGTTGTAGAAAAAAAGAAAGTACACAAGAATTATAACTACAATTGTTCCAGCTAAGAGCAAAGCTTTCCTTTTTCTATCCATATCTTCTTAGAACACTCAAGAATAATAAACTATATTCATGTAAATATATTACTCAAAGTTTTAAGATGGGTTTCTTCTACGGTAGAAAGCTTTATGGGGGTGACAGTTATTTTTCCATCAAATAAGTTGTATAAGTCCGCATTTTTGTCCAAATCTTTTCTAAGCGTTCCATAAAGCCAGTAATAATCCCTCCCATTTGGGTCTTTGTTCTTTATAACAACATCGTCGAAAACCCTTTTGTCTGTTTTGACTATCTTTATCTCTGTCTTTTTGTTTATTTTTAGGGGTAGGTTTATATTTATCATGTCAATTTTTTTTGGGAATCCCTTTGTCTTTATGCTTTTGAGTATCTTAACTACATTTTCATATGAATCTTTCATGCTTTTGTCAATTTCATTTTGGTCCATGTTCGTAGAAAGATTCTTTGAGAATGCTATGCTGGGTATTTCCGAAATAGCAGCAAACATTGCCGCAGAAATAGTACCAGATGAATATACGGTTTCCAATCCCGCATTCATTCCTTCATTTATGCCTGACAGCACCATTGAAACCTTTCGTTTGAAAAGATGGTAAATTGACATAAAAACACAATCAGCAGGCGTTCCAGAAACAGTATAACAAGGCATTCCGTTGTAGTTTATTTTTTCCACTCGCAAAGGCTTGTGAAAGGTAAAGCTCATCCCGCTAGAGCTTTGTAGTTTGTCAGGAGAAACAACCATTACTTCTTTACCAAAGACTTTTTTGGCTGCCCTATATAAAGTGCGCAATCCCTCTGTCTTGTAGCCGTCATCATTGGTAACTAATACTACCATACGTTTATCTAGTAATTTAGACTATTTATCTTTCTATCTCTCTTATGCAGACAGCCTTTTCAGCCGAAAAGACTACTTAATCCGGCTGCTGCTTCTTCTGCACTCTTTGCCTCATCCTTATGTGGCTCTTCTTTCTTTGCTTCTTTGCTCGGTTGTGCAGCCGGAGCCGGAGCTACTTGCACATTCTGTGCTTCTTCTATTATTTTGTTTATGTCTACACCTTTTAATGCAGAAACTACTACTTTTATTTGAGCATCATCAGGCTGTACACCTGTCGAGGCAATCACATTTTTAAGTGACTCCTCAGTAATCTCTTTACCTAAGCTATTCAATAACATTG
Organism: Candidatus Parvarchaeum sp.; assembly: GCA_049965555.1. Classification (GTDB taxonomy): domain Archaea; phylum Nanobdellota; class Nanobdellia; order Parvarchaeales; family Parvarchaeaceae; genus Parvarchaeum. The sequence goes on along the minus strand of JBMFWF010000006.1, from coordinate 30,185 downwards.
CAGCGTATACATACTCCATATTTATTTGCCTCCCATTACTTTATTTAATGCATTGGCTTCGTTAATAGCCTTTGCCAATATGTCTCTTGCATTCGAACTTGAGACTATATTTCTATTTACAGATAAAAATCTTACTCCTATATAAATCTTTTTAATCAATGGTTTTATAGAGTATTTGTTGATTATACCAGAATTTACTGATATTTGGAGTGCAGCATTGAATATCTTTGAAACTTCATTTATGTAGGTTTCCTTCTTTGTATACATTAATTCTTTTTTAAAGATTGTTTTGCCATCATAAGCATATGCAATAGAAAGGACCAATTCCTTTGGCCTTATATCCATGCTTGAAAGTATCCCGGCTATTTTTTCGTTTACCTTCTCCCCTTTTTTGACGACCGTGGTATCGGATATTATACTTATTTTACCCCCCTCATTTTTTGTCTTAACCCCTATTGATGAAAACTGGGAAAGCATTGGACCTGGCGGGAAAGGAGTAGGCCCGCTTGGAAGTATTATTTCATTTTCCGATACTTCTCCTGCCTTTAATTTTGTGAATGTGCTGTTTTTCATTGCTTCACTTGCAATGTCAAATGGATCTTCATTCGAAAGCAAAAGCACCGGCATTTTTACCTCATTTACTTTTTCCGCAAGTTTATATCCAGCTTTATTCAATGCATTGAATATAACGACTTTATTTGCGTATACGAAATCAGCTTTTCCCCTAAAGACCTTTTTTATTCTTTCGAAGCTTTCTGAGGGGTATCCTGCTATCTCTACTAAGCCTATTGTTTTGTATTTTTTGATTTTTTCATTAAGTTCTGCAGCCATCTTCTCCTTTTGCAGCGATCCTCTTGATTTTTTCATATAATTACCTTCTTGCCCATAGTGGGTTTCAAATACATGTGCTTTATACTTGCATCACCGTTTAATAGATTCGACTTTACAAATGAATATATTGACATAACATTGTCGATTATACTTTCTTTTTTTGAATCTTGATCTCCTACTTTAATGCTTATTGCATTGCTTTTTTTGGTGTTTATCTTAACAAGGTTTTCAACCTTTTTAACCTGAGCCTTTAAATCCATATCCGGCGTTATAATCGTATTTGTCTTTGGATTTGGCATCTTATTTGCTGCTGTAAGCTGTTTACCGAATTTTGCAGCCATCTGTGCCATTATTGATGCCTCTGCAAAAAAATAATCATTTTCTTTGATGAGTTTCCTTATTGATTTCTTATCAAAGGTCTGAAAATCATCCTTTAGTATAGTCTTTGAGAAAATTCCATTGGCTTTTGTTATCATGTCCTTGTCAACGAAAGCACAGGTTTTTACTTCTTTTACCTTATTTGGAAGAGAAATGACGGAATCCAATGGCGTTTCTGACTTGTTTTTTCTAGGTCTAAGCACCATTATGAAATCTATTGACTGCTTGAACTTTTTCTTTCCAGTCTCTATGTCTTTCAACACTTCTGCCAGCGCTTTTTCTACATTTTCTTTCTCCATATGATTGAAATATAAAGAAACCTAATGTTTTTAAAGCTTTTTAAATCTTGTGTTAAGGGTTTATCTTATTATCAGATTTCTTAGGTTGCCACTATCCTTATTTTAAACATTGTATATTAAGTTTATTTTAAATTATCCGCCAAACAAAGTCTTAAATAAAGCAGATAAAGAGAAGTCTTATGAATTTACACGCAGATATGCATTTGCTTTTATAAGTAAAAGCAAAAGATCACAGCCCGCATCGAAGCACATTTTTACTAATCTAATGGCCTGTGATAATTACACTTGACAGAGTTAAGTTGCACCTTCCTAAATAATTTATAGCAAATCTTTCCTAAAAATTGGATAATTCCTGATATATAATTATAATAATAGTGCAAGTATAATATCAATATGAAACCCTCGGACATACTAAAATATTACATGAATGATAATGTAGTAAATAGGCTTTTAAATGTTAAGGACAGAGAATGCGCGGCAAGGTATTACGATAAATTTGGAAAGAGGCCAATGCTTTTTCAGTATCCTAGCGATGTCGAAACCCTAATAAAGACGGGAGCTACAAGTTTTCATGTAAGTGAAGAGCGCTGGATCAATCCTCTTTTGTTAGATAAAGAGCTTCCAAAAGAACAGTTAGATGACATGAGAAAAGGGTGGGATCTTTTAATTGATGTTGATTGCAAGATACTTGATATCTCTAAGATTTTTACTAAAATGATAGTAGATAAAATACAAAACGAAGGGGTAAGAAGTACGTCAGTGAAGTTCAGCGGTGGCAGTGGTTTCCATGTTTTAGTGCCGTACGAAACATTTCCAGAATCAATAAACGGAGTTAGTACAAAAAGGCTGTTCCCTGATGCGCCTATGGTAATCTCTATTTTTCTTAAAAATGAGCTTAGAGATAGGCTTGAAAGCGAAGTAAAGAACTATGGAATAAATAAGATTGCAAACCAGTTAAACACAGAAAGTGAAAAGTTTTATTCTAACGGTAAATTTGATCCTTATTCTATAATAGACATTGATACTGTGCTTATCTCTGAAAGGCATATGTTCAGGATGCAGTACTCTTTGAATGAAAAGAAATGGTTCGTTTCCGTTCCAATAAATAAAAACAAAGTTGAAGATTTCACTGTAGAACAGGCGAAGCCAGAAAATGTCGATACTAGCTTAGATTTCTTTGATTTGTCACCGCAGAAAAATGAGGCTTCATCTCTTTTTATAAGGGCATATGATGCATTCGAATCGGAAGATAAAAAAGAGGAGGCAACAGAGACAAAGTCATTTGTCCCGATTTCTCTTCCTCTTAATGTTGAAAAGCTTCCTCCCTGTATAAAACTCATACTAAACGGCCTTTCCGATGGAAGAAAAAGAAGCGTATTCATTCTTGTAAATTTTCTAAGAAGCATAGGCAGGACGAAGGAGGAAATAACAAATTTTCTTTTGGAATGGAATAACAAAAACAAGCCGCCTTTAAAGCAGAATTTAATCCTGCAGCAAATAGAATATTCATTTTCTGGTAAGTCCTACCCTCCTCCAAATTGCGATTCTAAGGGATATTACAAGTTTTTCAATGTCTGTTTCCCAGACCAAACCTGCAAATTAATAAAGAATCCTCTGTCATATTACGTGAGGGTGAACTCTAAAAATCATAAAAAATCCAAATAGTTTTTCTTTATGAACGGTAAAATCGATTTTAAGTCTTTGAAGTATTTGTATCCAAGTTTTTTTAGTAGAGGGTTGTTCACTCCGATAAATCTTACACCCGCATTAATGCTTGCTTCATAATCTGTTTCTGCGTCCCCGATATAAACGGTTCTTTTTCTTTCCGCTTTAATCAGTTTTAATGCCTTGTTTATTATGTAAGGGTCTGGTTTTTCATATTTTAACGCAGGCGAGTTTACTACTTTTGCAATTGAATGAAGATTAAGAATTGGCCCTACTTTCGCTAGTTCTTCGTTATTCATTGAAGTTGCTATGCAGAAGTCTACTTTCTTATTTTTGAGGAATTTAATGAGCTGCATTGCCCCTGGATAAAACTTTATTCTTTTTATGTATTCTTCTGTGAAAAGTTTATCCTTTAGTTTTATTATCTGCTCCATTTGTTTATCCGTTAGATTCAAACCATACTTTTCAGACGCTATGCTTAGCATTTTTTTTGAAGGAAACCTTATGTTTTTTTTGATAAATAGGGTATCTACTGAATCTTTGCCTACAAGTTTGTCGATGGCTTTTTTTATCAGCTCGGAATGTATTTTTAAGCTGTTTATCAGAGTTCCATCCAAATCAAATATTATTGCCATCTTATAATCTGGGTTTTATACTAAAAATACTTAACCTTTAAAGTTTATCACCTAAATACTCCATTTTGTTTTCTATTGAATTTTTTAATTCGTCCATAAATACTGTATTTTCTGCTCTGCCAAATACCGATTCTACAAATCCAGTTGCTACAATTTTTATGGCAGAGCTTCTGCTCAACCCTCTAGACATTACATAAAAAAGCAATTCTTTATCTAATGGTTGAGAAGATGCCGAATGGTACGCTTTAAGTTCATTTGTTTCAATCTCTAAACTAGGCACTGAAATGCTTTTTGCATTTTTATCAAGTATTAAGGAATTCTCGGAAAGGTAAGCATATGAATTGGTTGCTAGTTTTTCCTGTCGAATAACTCCTTTATAAACAGCCTTTGAGTCGTTGTCCAAAACGGCTTTGTAATTAACATTACTTTTAGTGTTTTTTTCAGAATGTGTTATCTCACTTTCAATGTCAAAATAACTTTCACCATTGCCTATTAGCCCTTGTTTTATATTTACCTCAGCATGCTCAAGCATTTTTATCCATAACCTATTTCGATTTACTGCTTCATTTGTCAATATAGACAGAAAATTAACCCTTCCTTTTGTAATTAAATTAATATTCGTAATACTTGCTCCTCTTGATTTATCTGAGAGCATAAAGTTGAGTTCAGAATCTTCTTTTAAAATTATGTATAGGTTTTGGCCAGAATAAGAATTTTTGAACGAATCTATTTCATCTGCAATGTAAAGTTTGCTGTTTTTCCCTATCACTAATATAATTTTTGTTATTTTTCTCCCAGATTCTACAGTCTGTCTTATTTTAAAGGGCTTACCTACATTTATGTTATCATTAAATTTTATTATAATCCCCTCATCAAAATTTGCATTTATAATGGCTTCTACCCTGTCTTTATCTTTAAATTCATAGAATTCCTCAGGTTTCTCTTTTAGATCTTTTAAGTTTTCAATTTCTAATTTGTCTTTGAAAGTTTCTTTATCATAGTACAGTAAGTTATTTAGCCCGTCGTTTTTTACCTTAAGTTCATTAAAATAAAATTCGCTTTCTCTTTCTGCGTATTTTAAGAATATCTTTCTGTCCTCTAGGCTTAATTTATCCGAGGCTATTTTCTCTTCTTTTCTGTATTCTAAAAGCCAATCAGGCTCTTTGCTCCCTTTCATAAAAGGATCAACCGACTGCTCCTTCCATATTTATTTTTATTAATCTGTTAAATTCAACCGCAAATTCTATTGGCAGCTCCTCTACAAATTCTGCTATAAAACCAAGAACTATCATGTTTATTGCCTCCAATTCCGATAAACCCCTTGACTCCAGATAGAACAGTTGCTCATCTCCTATTTTGCCAACCGACGCTTCATGCGATATCGTGCTTTCTTCTTCATCTATTTCCATATAGGGATAAGTGTCAGTTCTTGAAAAATCATCAAATATCAATGCATCGCATCTTGTGCTTGACTTAACGTCTGTTGCTCCTTTTTTCACTTTTACAAGGCCTCTATATGTCGTTCTCCCCCCGTTAAGGCATATTGACTTTGATCTTATAACAGAGCTTGTGTTTGGTGCTAGATGTACGGCTTTTGTTCCTGTGTCTTGATGCTGGCCCTTATTTGCTAATGCAACTGAAAGCACATTTGATTTAGCTCCCGGTTCCATCAAGTAAACCGAAGGATACTTTTCTGTTACCTTTGAGCCCATATTTGCGTCTATCCATTCTACAAATGCATTTTCATATGCAAATGCTCTTTTGGTTACCAAATTGTAAACATCACTTGACCAGTTTTGTACTGTTATATATTTTACATGTGAGTTTTTATGGGCTATGACTTCTACCACTGCAGCATGCAATGAGTCCTTAGAATAAACTGGCGCTGTGCAACCTTCAATATATGTTACATCAGCGCCTTCATCTGCTATTATTAATGTCCTTTCAAACTGCCCCATGTTTGCGGCATTTATCCTGAAATAAGCCTGCAATGGCATTGGTACCTTTACGCCCTTTGGAACGTATATGAAACTCCCCCCAGACCAGACTGCGGAATTCAATGCCGCAAATTTGTTATCGTTAGGAGAAATAACTTTTCCAAAGTATTTTCTAACTAGCTCAGGGTATTCTCTTATTGCAGTATCCGTATCACAGAAGATTACGCCAAGCTCTTCAAGTTCTTTTTTTATGCTGTTGTAAACTACCTCACTTTCATACATTACTTCGACCCCTGAAAGTGATTTCTTCTCAGCTTCAGGTATCCCTAATCTGTCATAAGTATCCCTTATGTCTTCCGGCAAATCATCCCAACTATTTGTTTTCTTATCAGTCGCCCTTGCAAAGTAAGTTATATTTTCAAAATTTATCTTTGAAAGGTCGGCACCCCATTCTGGCACAGGTCTTCTTACAAAGAATTTATAGGCATTTATCCTGAAATCTGTCATCCATTGCGGCTCATTCTTAAGTTTTGAAATCCTTCTTACAACTTCTTCTGATAAACCTTCGTTGAATAATATCTTGTATTTTGCAGTTGAGTTTTTAAAGTCATATTTGCTGTAATCAAATTCTATCTTTTCCATTTTAAATCAACTGTCGGTATCCTTCTTTTCTTATTTGTTCTATAAGCTTGTAATCTCCGCTTTTTATTATCTTGCCATCTTTCATTACACTTACCACGTCTGGTTTTACATAATCCAAGATATGGTCATTATGTGTTATCATCAAAAATCCTGTGTCCTCAGATAGTTTTTTGGTTATTTCTCCAAGCAGTCTTACGCTGTCTATATCCATCCCCGAATCAATTTCATCTAGTATGGCAATTTTTGGTTTGAAAAGCATAACCTGAAGGAGTTCAAATCTCTTCTTTTCTCCGCCAGAAAATCCTTCATTAAGTGATCTTTTTAGAAATGAATCCGGGAGATTAAGATCGTTCATCTTTTTTATGATTTCTTTTCTCAATTCGGGATCCTTCCCTTTTAGATTTGCATACGCTGTAATCAAAAAATTCATAGTGTTTACTCCCGAAATCTCTACTGGCTCCTGGAAAGCCAAAAATATTCCCTTTTTAGCGCGTTCATTTACCTTTAACTTAAGTAAATCCTCTCCATCCAATTTTATTGAACCGGCAGTTATAGTGTATTTAGGGTTTCCCATTATCACGTTTGCCAGCGTGCTTTTTCCGCTGCCGTTTGGCCCCATAAGAACATGTATTTTTCCTCTTTGTACCAAAAGGTCTACTCCATTAAGCACTTTTTTCTGGTTGATAGACACTTCTAACCCTTTTATCTCCATCTTTTCCATATTAATTTGAACCAGCAATTTGAAGCAGGCAAAGAAATTCCTTTATGTCATTCTCCTTTATTACTCCAAAGTCCCTTGTTGCTTTGCAGATTTGACAGGTCTTAATATTTATGTCCAATTTATTGGTGTAAACCTTATCCGCTAGCTCATTTAAGTACGCCATAAACTCCTCATTTTTAATCATCTTTTCTGTTATCAGCCCTCTCAAGCCACTTTTATATTGTGAGATTGCAGGCTGTGTTATGCCCAATAGCTTTGATGCCTCTTTTTGCGTCATCCCCTTTTCTAGAAGTTTGTTTGCTATTATTGCCCTAGATGAGGGTATTATCTCCGATATAACTTTTGAGCAGAATAATTCTGACATACTTTTCATAGAATTTTGTTCTTTATAAATATAACGGCGTTATAAAAACTAACTTTAACTACTCCACCAAGAATTCCCATTTCGTAAGATGTAGGATGAAAGGAGGTAAGGAAAAGTACAAATATGGGAAAATCAAATATTATATGTAAAAGGCAGGTCTTGGTGGAGGCTGAAAGTGCTACACCTACCCGAAAGGGGAAAGCTCTTTTGCACAAATTAGCTTCGTGCAATGTAAGACCGAAGGAGAATAAAATAGTTGCTCGGGAACCGGGCAGTATGCACGCAGAGGATAACAACCTTTTCCAAAGAAGCGTGAAGCTCCATGCAAAAACTTGGGGCAGTTCACTATAAAATTCAAATTACCAAAGTTTGGTAATGTAGGTTATAAATATAAACAATATAAACACTATGAAAGTTATCACGAATGCTAAATAGTTTATGACACTTAGAATTCCAATTATTAAAAGGAAAAGGAATGTAATTGCGTAAACAACCGAATTATGGTAAATGAGATTTGCACCATTAAATCTTCTTTCTGGCAAGAAATCAATCAAAACAAACATTGCTAATGCCACCCCCGACATTAAAAACCCCTTTTCATTTAAAGAATGCCATAAAGTTATCAATGTGAATGCAGCAAATAGAAGTATGGAAGAAGACAGGAAAGTTATCTCCCATTTTTCATGTACATTGACCGCCCCTTTTTTCATTCCTTTTATGGTATTCATTCTGCTATAATTATTGTAGCTTATTACGGGCATAAGAATCGGTATGCCGAAGCTAGATGCAACCAATGTTGCTATAATAGAAAATATAAATCCAGCGATCCAGAAGTTTCCGCTTACCTTTACATGGAAAAGCCCTGCTATCAAATTCTTCGTTAAAAATATAAGGAAAGATACGAGTAATATAAGCAGCGCATACGAAAACAACTGCGAAGAATTTAGATAGTAAAAGTTTACTATAAACAAAGCCGTTATGTCTATCAATATGTATGCAAAGAACCTTATGTTGCTTTTGTTTATGAATTCCATTTTACTTCTTTTTGTTTCTTCTGTTAAATCTTAAGTGTATTAATATTAATATGAATATCGACACTGCTGTCAATATTACATAACCTAGAGTATTTACTATCGATAAAATTCCAATGCTGCTTGGTTGCTTAGGTAATGTAAATATATTTTGATTTACTTTAGATAAATTTCCAGATTCATATAATATCTTTACATTTTCGACAGTGCTTTTCGGAAGCATCACCTCTATTTTAGTTGCGTTTACTCCCAGTTCATAAGGAACATTGTACTGGAAGGTACTTCCATTTACTTCAAGTGAAAATTCTATAGTTATATTTAATGGAACATTGTTGTAATTTTTGATGTCCGAAACCCAAAGTTCTCTAGTTGCGTTTATAGGAGTGACATTTAAATTGTAGAAAGACATGTTGATTACAGGTTTTATTAGAACTGTTTCGTATGATTTTGTAATCGAATAGTTTCTGTATTTTCCGGTAAACGGTATTAATATATTGTTTTGATATCCCTTCTGCAGTGACAGATTTATCGGGATTGTTATGTTTGAACTTGGGTTCAATCTAAATGTTTGATTAAATGTAAGTGATATTGAGATATTCCTAAAAATTGGTATAGACCAGTTCATCTGCAAAGGAGTGTTACCGCTGTTTTCAATCCCTATTTTTATCAATGAATAATTTTTAATTATCTCCGTAGTTTTGTAATCTCCTATAAAAGAGAAATTTGGAGAAGGCCTTATATTTATACTAGAGGTGGAATTCAAGTGAAAATTGAACGCAGAGAAACGAACTGACGGATAGTACCTCCCATAAGGCATATTACTTATGTTGTAATGGAGTATCTTATACCCACTATAATTCGCAGGAATATTTCCTTGAAGTATAGAAGTATTATTAAGAAAAATCGTGTAGTTTGTTCCAAGTGGGAAGTAAGCAGATAAATTGAAATATGCGTACTGATTTATAGATAAACTGCTGTTTAAAGCATTAAAAGAAGCAGACACAGAAATAGCGTGTCCGCTGCCAACGACTAAAAGCAGAATAAATGCTCCTAAAATAACGATTTCAGGTCTCATTAAATTTTAAATCATGTCATAAATATATAAGCTTAATATGCTGAATAGGGCATAATTCTTGTTACTCTTTATTAGAAAGTCTTTTTAATTATAAGTTTAATTATAATAATATGGCAATAGGTTTTGCATTATTTGGTTTGCTTATAATAGTAGCAGTTATAGTTTGGATTTCATTCATAAAATTATCTAATTATCTTAGTCCTAAGACCAAAGCAGTCGGGAAAGGCAGCGCTCCGATAGAAAGCGGAGAAAGATCAATTGCAGGAATGAGAAACGTTGGCTTCCAGTATTTCTTTTATGCCCTTGTATTTGTGGTGTTAGAAGCTATGTCTGTACTCGTTTTTTTATGGGCTGAAAGTGCTAAATCGCTTACTGCGTATATCTCAATACCCGTTCTTATAGCTCTTTTTTACATGGTTATCCTTGTAAGATATCTATTGAGATTAGAGGAGGAAATCTCGGAGGATTAATGGAAGAACCAAATGCCTTTTCTTATCCAGGTTTATATGAAGTTATATTCATGAAGGCCGAGAAATTCATAAATACGGTTCTAAATTGGGGCAGAAGCAATTCTCTCTGGCCATTGACATTTGGAACCTCATGCTGTGCAATAGAGATGATGACATTCGGGGCTACTAAGGTAGACTCTGACAGGCTGGGCGTGCTTTTTACAGGAGATTCTCCAAGACAAGCGGATCTTATACTTGTCAGCGGTACAATAACAAAGAAGATGGCAAGAAGGCTTTTGAATGTATATGAGCAGATGCCCGATCCAAAATATGTGATAGCAGTAGGCGCATGCAATGTAAGTGGCGGTTTGTACCATGACAGTTATAATACTATAGAGGGAATAGACAGAATAATGCCAGTTGATGCTTTTATCCCGGGCTGCCCTCCAAGACCAGAAGAGTTTTTGGATGCTGTGAGAGTCTTGCAGAAACTTATAAAAGAAAACAGGTCAAAGGCGCAAATAAATGGCAACATTAGATAAAATTAAGAGTGCTTTTAAAGGGGATCTGGAGGTTCTTAGCAATGAGCCAGGGCTGTCAGTAATAAGCATAAAAAACAAGAAACTACTCAAAAAGCTGGCATGGCAGATCAAAGAAGATTTCGATATTCTGTATTCACTTGCAGTAGTCGACTACTCTCCGAATTTTGAGTTAAACTACATATTTTCAAACTACAAAAATGCAGATTTATTTATACTGAAAGTAAATATAACTGAAAAGGATTTTTCAATAGATTCAATAACTGACATATTCAGTTCAGCAGACTGGGAAGAAAGGGAAGCTTATGACTTATTCGGCATAGATTTCAACGGTCATCCTGATCTTAGAAGGATACTTCTGCCAGAAGACTGGCCAGGTCATCCACTTAGGAAGGATTTCAAGGTTGATGATGAGATAAGGAATTGGACGGGTTTAGACCTTAAATTTTGATATGGAAAAGGAAAACAGTATAAGGTTAAACATCGGTCCTGTACACCCTGCAATGCACGGGGTACTTAAACTGATACTAGATATAAAAGGCGATACAATAATAAAAGCACAGACTGAGATAGGTTTTCTTCATAGGGCCAGCGAGAAAATTGCTGAGATGAGATACTTTGCAAATTATTACCCCATAATGGACAAGCTTGATTACGTATCGGCCCTTAACATGGAGATATTATATGCTTCAGTAGTCGAGAAAGCGGCTAATATAGAAATACCCCAAAGAGCGGTTTACATGAGGACCATAATGGCTGAAATACAGAGGATAATGAGCCACCTTGTTTTTATCGGCAGCTTTGGTGAAGACATCGGAAACATGACCGGCTTTATTTGGGCGCTTAGAGAAAGGGAGCTTTTGATGAATATAGTTGAAAAGATAAGCGGAGGAAGGCTTGCTCCAATGTATATGTGCAATGGAGGGATGTTCTATGATTTTCCACAAGGAATAGAAGATGAGATATTAAGTACATTGTCAAAAATAGAAAACAAGGTAAACCACGAATATAATGCAATGTTTACTAAAAACCTAATATTTCTTTCAAGGACAAAAGGCATAGGGGTAATGACAAAGGACATGATAAAGAAATATGGTATAACTGGGCCTATTGCGAGGGCGTCAGGTATAGACAGGGATCTAAGGAAAGTTTCTCCATATCTTGCATATGACAAAGTAGATTTTGATATACCTACTGAGAAAGAAGGAGATACATACTCTAGATTCGTTGTAAGGGTCAGGGAGATACTTGAATCTATAAAGATAATAAGGCAATGCATTAAGGATCTGCCCTCCGGCCCGTACAAGGCTGCAGTTCCTTGGATACTGCGTATACCAAAGAGAGACACGTTCATAAAACAAGAAAGTTCTAGGGGAGAGATGGGCATCTTCTTGGTAACGGACGGCGGAGACAAACCTTATAGGTTGAAATTAAGAAGCCCTACTTTCTTTGCAATACATGCTCTGGAGGAATTGCTTGTTAACATAAGGGTGGCAGACGCATTTGTTATAGTAGCAAGCATGGACCCTGTGATGGGGGAGGTTGACAGATGATATTCGATTATGTTTATTCGATTGTTTCCTCTTTTGTATTCTCTCCTTTATCATACATAATAAGTTTCATAATAATCGCCATTTTAGCGGTTATAGTGACTGCTTTGATCCCAGTGTTTATAGGATGGGTTGACAGAAAATACGCTGCAAGGATAGAATCAAGGTATGGTCCGGTTTATGTCGGGCCTTTCGGTCTTTTGCAGAACTTTGCCGATCTGACTAAGATGCTTGGAAAGCGCTTCATATCCACGAATATTGACTGGCTGTCTTTTAATTTTACACCGATAGCTTTGGCTACTGCTTCTTTTGCGATGTTATTGATAATACCTTTGGGCGGGCCAGGTTTGGAGTTTATATCAATACCTTATTCCTTACTCTTTATCTATACTTTATTAGCTATCTCTCCGCTGCTTCTATTGGTCGCAGGATGGGGAGAAAACAACAAGTATGCACTTATAGGAGGATTTAGAGGGGCGGCGCAGATAATAAGCTATGAACTTGCGTTGATAATTGTTTTGTCTAGCGTTGCATTGCTTTCAGGTAGCTACAGCATTACTTCAATAGTTAGTGCACAATCATCGATTTGGTATGCAGCTTATCTTCCCGTTACACTAGTAGTTTTTATAATTGCCGGCTTGGCGATAATAGAAAGAGAGCCATTCGATGTGCCAGAGGCTTCGCAGGAATTGCAAGCTGGTTGGAAAGTAGAGTATAGCGGAATCAGATACGGCTTCTTTTTAATCGGCGATTACGTAAGGGTGACAGTAATTGCAATGCTTGTAACTTACCTTTTCTTAGGAGGGTGGAACGGCCCATTTATATCCGGCATAATCTGGTTTATAATAAAAACTGCAATTGTCTTAATGATTATATTGACCCCTAGGTGGGTTTTGGGAAGGCCAAGGATTGACCAGCTTATAAAATTCGGTTGGAACTGGCTTTTGCCGTTGGCTGTGCTTAACTTAATATTGGTTGAGCTTTTGGTGGTGTTATAATGGGAATAAAAGAAACATTCAGCGTATTCGGTTATGGTATAAAGGAAGCGGTTTCGAAAAGGGCAACCTACCCCTATCCAGATAAGCCCTTGCCTATACAAAAGAGAAGCAGAGGGATGCTGAGTTTAGATTTAGAAAACTGCATAGGCTGCGAGCTTTGTTTTAAAATTTGCCCCTCAGATGCAATAAGGATGCAGAAAGTTGACTTTAAAGAAGCAGGGTTCCATACAAATGCAAGGAGCGAAGCTCCAGCTATAGATTTTAATAAGTGCATATTCTGCGGCTTATGCAGTGAAATCTGCCCCCCTAAAGTGCTTCATCATACGCATAAATATGACATCTCTACGGACAAAAGGAAAGACTTGGTTTACATGCCTTTTCAACTAAGAGAAGTATATGAAAAACTAGTTAAGCCTTATGAAGAAGAGTATGATATAATAAAATTCCAAAAGGCAGGCCAGCCTCAAAATAAAAATGAAAATGTCACAAATCAACCTAATAAAAATGCCGCTTCAAATTCTAATGAAAAAAGCGATGTTGATACTGTTAAAACCCTAGTTAGTAAAAGTACTGACAATAGTGAAAAATAGAGGTATATATTATTTTATATGCAGAAAGATGTAAAATAAATATGCATAAGCCTATTGAAAGCAAAAGATCGCAGTCAGCTCTGGAGTACATGATGACTTATGGATGGGCCATATTAATCATAGTAATAGTTGCAGTAATCCTATACAGCATGGGCATTTTCAGTCCTTCTTCAAGCATATCCTCCACTGTAACTGGGTTTAGTAATCTTGGTTCAGTGACGGCTACTTGTATTCCTAATCAAGGGTTGTTTTTAGTTATTGGCGATTCAATTGGTTATCCTATAGAAATAACTCAGTTAAATGTAACTTTTTCCGGCAAACTTTTTGTTACCAATCAAAGCTCGGTTATAATGCCTGCTGGGACCAACGAATTTTTAGTGCCCCAGGCTTGTTCTAATTCTGTAGGTTCTCCTTATTCTTCGAGGGTCAATGTAAAATATCTAGAACCTTACCAGATTTTAAAAGGCCCGTACTTTTCAAATGGTTATATAACTGGCAAGGCATCTTCTCCAGAATCTTATATTGTTGATGCGCTTACTTCAAATGGACAGGGCATACAAGTTGTTTCAGCTTTTTCTAATACGATTGTTAAATCTTTTAACTCACCGTCCCCCTATTTTGTCATGAAATCCCCAAATGGGAGTGATATCCTTTTTAGGAGTTCTCTTAGTTCATTTTCAATTGTAAACATGTATAATTTTAACCAAGTCTATAATATTAGTATACCTAATGCCGGGCAAGGCATCTACAGTTTAAATGGCAGTTATCTATATCTATTAAATGGCACCGGTACTTCTTCCGATTTAATAACTTATAGTATAAACTCCAAGTCTATTAAAAATATACTCCCCATACCAACAAATTGTATATCTACGTTGAGCATCTCCAAACAAGGCAACATATACATAAGCACAGAAAATGGTTGGTCTTCCTGCGGAACCAGTGATGAAAATGAAGTGGTAGTCGTGTCTCCATCACAGGGAAAGATAATAAAGAACATTACTGGGTTTTATTACCCTGTATTTTTGCAGCCATTAAATGATACGATGTGGGTTGGTAATTGGCAGAGTAATACAATCTCAGTCATAAATACCACTAACAATGTTTATATAAAAAATATAACAACTGGCCCGAATCCTCAGGCAATTACTTATAATAATGGCTTGATGTATGTTACTGTTGTTCATTCTCCCAATTCTTCGCTGCTTGTTATAAATCCTAATAATTATAAAATTATAAATAACATAACTTTGCCGAATATATACGGTTTGCAAGTACCTGGTGTAGCTGTTGCTTCGAATGGCAATATATACATATCTTATAGAAGCAGTCCTGTAGGTCATCTGTTAGAGTTATCCTCTTCTTTTAGAGTTATAGGAAATGTAACTCTTGGTAATGGCCCTTACGAGGATATAACCATAAATTTAAATGGTTAGCCTGCGATTTATTAATTTGCAGCATTTATTTTTGTATTGAATATTTAAACTTTCTTTATATCAACCTTTAAATTTAACAATTACTTTTAATTAATGTGGAAATAAATCTTCAAAATACACTATCAGAATTTGATTTAAACGGCAGAAAGATAAAATATTATTCCCTGCCTAAATTAGAGGCCTTAGGTTATAAGATTTCAATGCTGCCATTTTCTGTCAGAATAGTTCTGGAATCTTTGCTTAGAAATGTAGACGGGAAAAGCATCAAAGAAAAGGATGTAGAGAATATTGCAAATTGGGATCCTTCAAATCCAAATGATAATGACGTTCCTTTTAAGGTTTCAAGGGTATTAATGCAGGATTTTACAGGTGTACCGGCAGTAGTTGACATCGCAGCAATCAGAGATTATGTATCTAAAAAGGGAAAGGATCCTGCTTTGGTAGAGCCATTGATGAAAGTGGACCTTATAATTGATCACTCAGTCCAGATAGATTCATTCGGTACAGAAGACTCATTTAAGATAAACCAAGAAAAAGAAGTGGAACGGAACAAGGAAAGATACAAGCTTTTGAAATGGGCCAGCCAGGCTTTTAAATCTTTTAATGTATTCCCCCCTTCTGCCGGCATATGCCACCAAGTCAATTTAGAGTATCTTGGTGAAGTAGTGCATCTTGACAGCAAATCAGGTGTTGCTTACCCAGATACTTTGGTCGGCACAGATTCGCATACTACTATGATAGATGGTTTAGGGATCGTCGGCTTTGGCGTTGGGGGGATAGAGGCAGAAGCAGCATTGCTTAATCAACCAGTTTCTTTTACTACTCCAAAAGTCCTGGGCGTGCATCTTAAAGGTAAATTAAATGAAGGAGTAACTGCAATGGATTTGGCACTTACTCTTACAAAGAAGTTTAGGGAAATCGGCGTTGTCGGTTGGTTTATAGAGTTTTATGGAGAGGGTGTAAAGAACTTGTCTTTGCCGGATAGGGCCACTATCTCGAATATGTGTCCGGAGTATGGTGCAACTATATCCTTCTTCCCAGTAGATGATGAAACATTGAGTTATCTAAAACAGACTGGAAGAGGAGCAGATCACATTGAGATGGTTAAAAGATACTATCAAGAGCAGAAGATGTTTAATTTAGATTATTCTAAAGTGAAATTCTCAAGCGTGCTAGAATTAGATTTGTCAAGTGTTCAACCTTCCGTATCTGGGCCAAGTAATCCAAAACAGGCCGTGCCTCTTTCCAATGTGCCTTCTACCTTCATAGAAGCTTTCATAAATGATGGCAAGGCCCAAAAGTTGGGCAAAGAAGAAATCCGTTTAGGAACAGAAAGCAATATTGTAGAACCTGAAAAAATAGACTTCAACAAGGATAAAAAAGAAATAAAAAAAGTAAGGATAAAGTTCAGTGATGGACAAGAAGAAGATTTTTCAGATGGCGATATAGTTATATCTGCTATAACAAGTTGTACGAACACAAGCAATCCTGTTGCCATGATAGCAGCAGGGTTATTGGCAAGAAACGCTGTTCAAAAAGGGTTGAAGATAAACCGTAAAGTAAAGACTAGCCTTGCACCTGGCTCACGGGTAGTTACAGAATATCTGGAAAAGGCAGGCCTAGATAAATACTTAGATCAATTGGGTTATTCACTGGTAGGTTACGGCTGCACAACATGCATAGGAAACAGCGGTCCTTTAGTTCCAGAGATTTCAGCTGCGATAAAAGAGCATGGTATAATGACTGCTAGTGTATTATCAGGTAATAGAAATTATGAAGCCAGGATACACAATGAAGTCAAAGGCAATTATCTTATGTCTCCGCCACTAGTTGTAGCATTCGGGATAGCCGGTTCTATATTAAAAGATTTAAGCAAAGAGCCATTGGGAAAAGGCGATGACGGAAAAGAGGTTTACCTCAAAGATGTATGGCCATCAAATGATGAGATAAACAAGATAGTCGGCTCAGTTTTGTCTGCCGAAGAATTCAAGGAAAAATACAAGGATAATCTAAAGGATGTTAATCCGTATTGGAATGAATTGCCATCTGCAACGGGCTTATTGTATAAATGGGAAGATAAAAGTACATATATTCGTTTACCGCCTTTCTTTGATGAATTGGATCCTGAAAGAGAAAATGATATAAAATCAATAGAAAATGCCGCTGTTCTAGCAGTTTTTGGTGATTCTATTTCGACAGATCATATATCTCCAGCAGGCAGCATACCGAAAAATAGCCCGGCAGGGGAGTATCTTCTGAAAAATGGCGTAAAGCTTGAGGACTTTAATACTTACGGCTCTAGGCGTGGAAACCACGAAGTTATGATGAGAGGTACATTTGCAAATACTAGGATTAAGAACCTGCTTGTGGAAGGAACCGAGGGAGGCTACACAATTTACATGCCTTCAAAGGAGAAGATGTTCATTTATGATGCTGCAATGAAATACAAAGAAAGCAATACGCCCCTAATAGTTTTTGCAGGCATAGAATATGGAAGCGGCAGCTCTAGAGATTGGGCTGCAAAAGGACCTATGCTTCTTGGCGTAAAAGCGGTTGTGGCAAAAAGCTTCGAGAGAATACACCGAAGCAATCTTGTAGGAATGGGCGTTCTTCCATTACAGTTTAAACAGGGAGAAGATGCTTTCTCTCTTAAAATAGATTTTTCAAAGCCAGTAAGCATAGAGATACCTAACACTTTTAAGCCGAGGGATCAGTTAAAAATGGTTTATTATACACAAGATGGAAATAGAAAAGAAACAGAAGTTATTGCAAGAATCGATTCTGATATAGAACTTGATTATTACAGAGACAAAGGAGTATTGAATTATGTTATAAGGAGGATGCTGAAAGATGGAAAATAAGAAATGGAGAGTGGCAATTATAAAGGGAGATGGAGTAGGGCCTGACGTTGTAAATGCTGCTATTCTTGTAATGGATGCCATAAAGAATAAGTTCAATCTTGACATTGAATATGTGCCTGCAGAGGCGGGATTAAATTGTGTAGACAAATATGGTACTAACCTCCCAAAGGAAACACTTGAGCTACTTAAAAAAACAGATTGTGTACTGAAAGGACCAACTACTACTCCAGAGGGTGCTAATTCATTGCCAAGTGCAAACGTCGGAATAAGGAAATATTTTGATCTATACGCAGATGTAAGGCCAAATAAAACTTTACCCAATGTTCCAAGTATCAAGCCCAATGTTGATATGGTTATAGTGAGAGAAAACACAGAAGGAATGTACTCTGGCTTGGATTTTAGAGTAAATCAGGAAACAACGATAGGGATAAGAGTAATAACAAGAAAGGCGTGCGAAAGAATAGTAAAATACGCGTTTGAATTGGCAGAAAGCAGAAAAAAACACGTTACATTAGTCCACAAGGGCAACGTCCTTAAGGTCTCTGATGGCATGTTCAAAGATATATTCTATGAAGAAGCAAAGAAACACCCTAATGTTAAGGCAGATGATGCACACGTCGATGCGATAACTCAGTGGTTTATAAAGCAACCCGAATTTTATGATGTCTTAGTTACAGAAAACCTCTTTGGGGACATAATATCAGATGAGGCCGCGATGATTGTTGGAGGGATAGGTACGGGCGCGTCTGCAAATATTGGAGAAAGATACGCAATGTTTGAGCCAATACACGGCTCTGTTCCCAAGTATACTGGGATGGATAAGGTCAACCCAATAGGAACCATAATGTCAGTTAAAATGATGCTTGATTGGATGGGTTACAAAGATGCCGGGAAAGCTGTAGAAAATGCCGTTTATAAGGTTCTTGAAGAAGGAAAAGTGCTGACATATGATTTAGGCGGAACAGCAAAATGCTCTGAAGTCGGAAAGGAAATCGCCAGCAAGGTTTAATTTAAACCGCTAAATCTATTTATTTAATCTACAATTATACAAGTTCTAATTAAAGAGTGCTTTTTTATATTTGTCATTGCTATTTATTTAATTTTATTTCTTTTTTGTTTTTTATTGACTTTGCTGATTTTTGAGAGCGTTTCTTGGCTTAGCAAATCGAATTTTACAAAGCTATTTCTCATGCTTAAGAAACCTATTAGCAAAAATATGGATATCGCTAAGGGAAGCAATATGAATGCGAATCCGGATATTATATTTAAACTGTTTATATCTGAGTATCTAAGGTATAAAATAACTATGAAGTCTTGCGAGGCAATAAATGCATTTCCAAGTATAACTCCTATCCAGCCTTTCCTATTTCTGTTAAATTTGTATATGTCATAGGCAACGAAGGATGAGAATATCTGTATTGCAAGCACTATAAATGACACTATAAGGATGGCTATTAGATTATTTGCCATATGTCTTTACCTCGTCAACTAGGCCATTTATATTATTTAATACTTCTTTGTCAATATCTGATTCTAAAGCTATAACTATTGTCTCTATCTGGTTTAATCTTGATAGCTGAAAGAAGAAATTATAAAATCTGACTAAGTTTTTAGATGAATTATAAAGAGACAAGGTTGTCAATGAATCAAATATGAGCATTTTCTTTCCTTTTATTTTTTCTATGCTTATTTTAGCTACTATCCCGATTTCAGTTAAGTTAGCCGGATCGTCGATATACACTACATTATCATTTTGATTAATATCTGTTTTTCCCAAATATTTTGATATTGTGTCTATAAAGAAGATGTTTTGTACCTTTATTTTCTCCTGTTTTATTTCATTTAAAATCATATTTGCTGGTTTGTTTGTCGTAATTATTATAATTGCCTTTTCTTTGTTATCTTCTATTATATCATATAGGTTTCTGTAATAATTTCCTTCTTTAAAGACATAAACACTTATTGCCATATAAATAGCTAAATTCCAGAGTTAATAAGCTTAATAACTCACTTTTATCTTATAATTCGCTTTAATGAAAGTAGTATTTTCTCCGGATCATGTTCGTATGGTATGCTTTCATTTATAAAATCTCCGGATATTACATTTTTACCCAGAATGTCATTTTCTACCCAGCCCGAAAAATTCCCATACTTTCCTTTTATATTCTTTATTGGCATAACCCTATTGTTTACAAATATGTAGTCTATCTTTATTCCTCTGTCCTCAAAAATCTTTACAAAATCGGAGGCCTTAAATCCATTGGTTTCCGATTTTTTGTTCATTATGTTTACTATAAGTATTTTCTTCGCTTTTGATTTTGCAATTGTATCATCAAAGCCGTCCACCAAAGTATTAGGTAGAATTGATGAATACACATCTCCAGGGCCGAATATAAGGAAATCGGATTTCAATATAGACTCTGCTGCAGACTTGCTTATAGTAACTTTTTTATCAAGTTTTACATCTTTTATCTTTAGTTCTTTGTTTGAATTTATGTCAAGACTGTCTTCTCCTATTAAATCCCCTTTATCGGTTTTTATGACAAGATTTGCGGAGCATTTTATATCATCAACAATAGGGATAAAGTCTATGTTTTTAGGGGTCTTGAATATGCTTTTGGCAACATCCAAATAATTTTTATCGTATTCTTTTACTAAACTGTAGAGCAGTAGATTCCCGACATTGTGGTTTATTCCTTCCATCTCTATTCTCTGTGAGCCTATATCCCTTAAAGCCTCATTTTCTGAAACTGCAAGTATCCTGTCTCTTAAATCTCCCAGAGCATATATACCAAACTTTTTCCTTAAGTAACCTGTAGAGCCCCCTGAATCAAACATAGTCACTATGTTGTTTATTTTTATGTTCTTTATCTTTCTAAGTGCTTTCAATGTGTTTCTTGCTCCGCTTCCGCCTATTATAGTTACTGTTTTCATATGTCTTTTTCTACGTTTTCCTTTTTACTGTAAACCAGTTTATTCGATTCCACCTTTCCTTTAACTTCGGTATTTGATCCTATAATTGAATTGTTTCCTATTAAGGTGCCTGGCATAACCGAGGTATTTATGCCTGTCTTTACATCATAACCCATTATTACTCCCAAACGAGTTAATCCCGTGTCATACCCTCCTTTGATATCTATTTTTATGCCTTTTCTGTCAATCCTTCGATTTCCGGTTATAAAATTAGCCCCTAGTCGGCAGTTCTGCCCTATTATGCTGTCCCCTACAAAGCCGCTGTGTATATGCGTATTATCCATTATTATAGATCTTGCAATCTCCGTTCCAAAACCTATTTCCGTGTTTTCCCCGATTATGCTGTCTCTTATTAATGAATTATCTCCTATGAATGAATTGTCACCTATATAAGTTTCACCCTTTATTGACACGTTATTGCCAATCTTCACATTTTTTCCGAGTATAACAGAATTCTCAATGAATATATTATTTTTCTTTGCAGGTTTACTTTTGCTTTTTTGTTTTAAGTTAAAATAAACAAATTTTTTGATTGACAGCAAATCACTTACATACTTCAAAGAAGGCAGGTCTTCCGCTTCAAAGTAATTTAACCCTTTTGTTTTTGCGATTTTATCAAGCAGATCCTCAAACTTATATTCTGAATTTTGTGTTCTTTCCAGCTGGTCAATTATGTCTTTATTGAGTTTATACATCCCAACAATAGAATAATCTGCTCCTTCAAATTTCTCCTTTTCTCTTATCTCTATTATTTTGTTTTTCTCTATTTTTGCGATGCCATGCGTTTTTTCATCCCCCTCTACGTATTTTTTTACTGCTACTGCAGGTGCGGTTAGTTTGTTTAATTTTTGGATGTAATCCTTTATGTTTACATAATAAGGCATTATGACCAGGAAATCGCCCTTTACTGCAGCCTTTGATCTTATTATTGCATCGGCCATCCCTTTCGGTTCTTCCTGCATGACTATTTTTATGTTCTTGTTTTTTGTGATTTCATCGCTCAATTTCGTTTTTGGGTTTACAATAAGTATGATTTCGCTGCCTTTCAAGCCTTCTAAAGTCTGTTCAAGTAGTGTTTTGTCTCCCACTCTCAAAAGCGACTTGTGGCAAATCTCGGAGAAAGGCCAAAATCTCGATGATTCGCCCGCTGCTAGTATTAAGGTTTGCATATAATCTTAAAGTCTTTTAAGAAAATATCTATTATAAAAAGCTTTAATTTTACAATCTTCTCTTTATAAGATGGCAATAAAAGCACCAAAGTTAAAGGCAAATGCAAACATAAAGATAATCGCTCCTGCCAGTCCTCCAGATTTAAAGGTGCTGTCAACCAGCATATCTCTTCTCAAGAAATTCGGCTTTAGGGTATCTTTAGGAGAGAACCTACGAAGATTGGTTCAGAGAGCTGATTTAGCAGCTCCTGATAAGGATAGAGCAGCGGAACTTAACAATGCATTTAAAGATGATTCTGTAGATGCAGTGTTCTGTGCAAGAGGAGGGTATGGCTCAATGAGGATACTGCCAGAGATAGACTACGACTCTATAAAATCACATCCAAAGATCTTTATAGGGTACAGCGACATAACTGCTTTACACCTTGCAATACATAAATTAACTGGTCTGATTACATTTCATGGGCCAATGCCGGGCGTAGATGCAGATGAAATAAGAAAGCCTTCTTTTCAAAATGTGCTTTCAGTCTTAAAAGGAGAGTCAAAAGACATAGCAAGCAATATAAATAGGGTAGTCAAGTATATAGTGCCTGGAAAGATTGAAGGAATAAGTGAGGGAACTAATATATCTTTGTTTGCTTCGCTGATAGGAACTGACTACATGCCTGATACAAGGGGGAAGATAGCTTTTTTTGAGGATATAGCTACTACCTCTGGTGATGTTGACAGGTATCTCTTTAGGCTGAAATTGGCCAAGGCGCTGGATAAGTTCAATGGCTTCGTATTTGGTGATTTTACAGATATACCGAAATCAGAAGAAGTTTTGCCTTCTATGGAGGAAATAATAGAAGATTACATGTTAGATTTGAAAAAGCCCTCTTTATATGGCCTTCCATTTGGCCATGGTGATGATCAGATGCTCATCCCTTTAAACTCGAAAATAAGGATATCAAGTGATGAGCCTTATATCGAGCTGTTAGAAGACGTAGTAAACTGAGCTCTCATTCGCTGCAACAGCTTAAATCCTCTACATTGTGATAAAATGACAAAGCACCTAGCTTCATTATCTCGCTTAAAGTTGGAAACATATGCACAGTATCAATTATATCATCTATCGTAAGCTTGAACTTTACCGCCAATACGGCTTCGTGTATTAAATCCGCAGCATTTTCTCCGACTATCTCTACACCCAATATATGTTTCGTCTTTGCATTTATAACCATCTTTATTAATCCCCTAGTATCCTTTATTATACCTGCTTTTGCCAAATCCTTGAACATTACGGGCCTGCAAGCGCATCTTATCCCCTTACCATTCGCTTCCTCGTCTGTTAAACCTACTCTTGCTGCCTCAGGAAATGTAAAGACTGCAGAAGGAACAGAATTTATGTCTATTGCCAGTTTTTTGCTGCCGAATGCATTTACAGTCGCTTTACTACCTTCTGCTGCTGCTAATGCTTCGAGCATTGGTTCCCCAGTTACATCCCCTGCAGCATATATTCCTTTAACAGAGGTTTCCATGTACTTGTCTGTTTTTATAAAACCAAGTTCATTTAATTTTACTCCTGCTCTATTCAAATTCAATTTTTCTATGTTAGGCATTCTTCCTGTTGCAAGCAGCATCTCTTCTGCTGTTATGCTCCGTTCTTTTCCTTTAACCGAAAAGTAAACCTTTACCGTTCCTTTAGATCCTGAAACTTTGTCTATTTTAACGTTTGTTATTATGTTTACTCCTTCCTCTTTAAGGTACTGCTCAAGGTAGTAGCTTACTTCCGGCTCCCAATTTGGCAATATTCTATCACTTCTCTGCAGCAATGTCACCTTCACTCCAAAATGTACAAACATCTCTGCAAATTCAAGGCCGAGTGCTCTTCCTCCCACAATGATCATTGATTTTGGCAGCTTTTTCATTGAGAGGGCCTCTTCGTTTGTGAGGTACCTTATATTTTCTATGCCTTCTATGGCAGGTATCTTTGCTCTTGCGCCCGTAGCTATTAATATCCTTTTTGCTCTTATCTCTTGCCCATTGACAATTACTGTATTTTTATCTTTAAAGCTTGCAAATCCATTTATGTATTTTACATTTTTAAGTTTTCCAAGCACTTTTTGATATTTTGAGAAGCGCATGCTCCCAACAAGGAATTCCTTGTCTCGCATTATCTTATTGAAGTTTTCTATTCTTGTGGAATAATATAAACCCTCAAATCTCTTTTTGTTAATGTTGTCTAAAAAGTTTCCCACTGTTATAAGCCGCTTACTTGGAACACATCCTACGTTTACACATGTTCCGCCAAGCAAAGTTCCCTTAGTTTCATTTTTTCCTATCATTACTGTCTTTATTCCCATTTCATCTGCTTTCAATGCTGCAGCGAATGCAGCAGCACCATGCCCTATTATTGCATATTCATATTCTTCCATTTTTTTCCTCCTTCAATATGCCACATCTCTTTAGATAAGTTTCATAGTTTTTAACATGCTTCGATATATCATCAACTAGTTCTTTGGTTTCATTGTTTATTCTGTAAATTCTTTTTCTTCCTTCTTTTCTTACGCTTATAAACTTGCAATTCATCAGGCATTTTAGATTATGTGATAAGTTGGTCTGTTCCAGTCCCAAAATTTTTTGAAGGTCTCCTGCGCACATTTCTTTGTTTTTCAGTTGCATAAGTATATCAAATCTGTTTTTATTCGCAAATGCATCAAAGAAGAGATCAGTCGCGTTTTTCATAAACCATCCTTGGATATTACGCTTTCAAGGTTTCCTATGCCGTTTGCAATTCCCTCTCCGATATATAATATCTTTCCGCTAGGACTTATCAGATAATAGATATCTAATTGGAATTCTGGAGGAGTGTTATACGCCAG
Organism: Candidatus Parvarchaeum sp.; assembly: GCA_049965555.1. Lineage (GTDB taxonomy): Archaea > Nanobdellota > Nanobdellia > Parvarchaeales > Parvarchaeaceae > Parvarchaeum. Next base: position 5,178 of record JBMFWF010000006.1, on the reverse strand, counting down.
GGTCATATTATAACTTGCAATTCCTCCGGTTACGTAAGTGTTGTTGTTTCCATATTCTGAAATGAACTTGGAGATAGGCATTCCAGCGCTCCCAAGGTCATCATATTGCTCTAATTCCAATATCTTCACATTGTGCTCTTTGAAAAATGCAAGGTTGTTTGCTACTGCAGTGTTACCTTCTGCACAGCTGCTGCACCATGTCGCTACGAACCAAAGAATGAGAGGTTTACCTTCATAGTTGTTTAGGCTTTGAGTGCTCCCATTTGCGAGCTGGAAAGTGTAATTGGGGGCAGTCTCGCCAACTGAGAGGTATTTGCTTTGTTTTGCATGATTCAAAACGAAGAAATTTAATATAAAAACTAATGCTATTACTATGATAGCAGCATATAAAATATATTTTACCTTTATTTTCATTCTTTAACCTCGCAGCAGTCTTTCTCTTTAGAAAGATTTATTTTACAGCTTGCGTTTATGTTTTTCGTTATCTGCATAAGGCCAATATAAGCTATTGCAGCTCCAGCCGCAATGAATAGCGGCCCATAAATCGAAAATATTGACTGCAGTTTTCCAGTGTTTCCGACTATAAATGATGTTGAAAATCCAAGTACAGCAAGCAACGAAGGTATAATACTAGTGCAGCACAAGCTGCTTGGAAGTATTGCCCCCACTACCGAACTCAATGTCAGCTTTTTGCTCGTCTTTGCCTTTAACTTGTAAGAATAAACGTTCATAGTTATAACCAAGCTTATTAAAAAAGAGATTACAAAGGCTGAAATCAAATCAAAGTAAATATAGAAGGATCCAAAATCTATTATTCCTGTTGCAGAGCTTTCCAATAGGTAAAAGTAGAGAATAAAGACCGCAGCAAACATCATTGAAAACATCAATGCATAACTTTTTGTGGTTACTACTTTTTTTATGTCCTGCATCATTTTTATATGAAAATTTTATCATATATAAATCTTTTCATATTTAAATCTATTTAATAAGATACAGCAATGTAAATTAATGGACAAAGAAAATAAAAGAAGAGCAGACACTTACATTGTTTTTGCTGTCATCCTATTATTTACACTCCTTTTGATTTACTATGCATTAACGGCTGGGAATGCAAAGCAATTATCGGTAGGGATAACAAGCTGGTCTATTACAAGCATATCAAAATCATTTTATCCAATAGACATAGTAAACATAACAAGCGTATTCAACAGTTCAAATGGCCAACTTTACCTCTTGGTTAAACTGAAAAATGGCGGCACTTCTGAAATAGGCTATCTTTCCGGGTGCGTTTCTCCTTTATCCGGAATAGTCTATCCGACAAGCATAGCAAACTTAAGCTATGAAAAGAATGTAGCATCATGCGATGCAATAACTATAGAAAATCTGTTTCCAAATCAAACGACCACAGTTCAATGGCCGCTGCAGCCGCAGATAATAAAAGTTTTAAATACAGGAAATTTTAATGCAAATCTTACTTTTCCTTTCGGCTTTTACAATTCAACGACTATACGTTGCCCCAGGATCAATACTTCCTGCCCTGCAAACCAATACTATTTTAGCGGCCTTACTGAAAACTCTACGATCTTAGTATCGATTTCTGCAGTTAATTGAACTTTATAGAATTAATAAGAAAGCTATATAAACCTTGAAAAGTCTAATAATAATATAGTAAGTCATACAAAGTGACTTTGGTCTATTAGACCTTAAATCACGATTAACAATTTGGCCTGAGTGGGCCTTTTTGAATGAATAGGAGGTGTTGAATTATGGCAAAGATAGGACCTACTTCTTTTAAGTATATCCTTCATGCAAAGTTTACCGCCGATAGTCTGATTGATAAACCAGACGTTATCGGTGCAGTATTCGGACAGACTGAAGGTTTGCTTGGTGAAGAATTAGATTTAAGGGAAGCGCAGAAAAACGGTAAAATAGGGAGAATAAACGTAGAAAGCTCATCAGCTGGCGGAAAAACCAATGGCGAGATAACCATACCCACCTCTTTAGGTATGGCAGAGACTGCGTTGATAGGCGCAGCTATAGAAACTATCGACAGGATAGGGCCTTCAAAGGCTACTGTTTCGGTTGATAAGATAGAAGACGTTAGGATTTCAAAAAGAGAGTATATAATGAACAGGGCACAGCAGCTCCTCGAGGAGGCGATGAAGACCTCTGAGGTGGATACTACAGAACTATTGCAGAAGCTTTATGAAGAGGTTAGGCAGAAGGAATTTGTAGAGTACGGTTCTGAAAAGTTGCCTGCCGGCCCGGATTTAGAAGATTCTGAGGAAATAATAGTGGTAGAGGGAAGGGCCGATGTAATGAACATGCTTAAACATGGCTTTTCAAATGTGATCGGCATGAACGGTACAAATATACCTAAAACTGTCATTGAACTAAGCAGGAAGAAAATAGTCACGTTGTTCGTTGATGGAGATAGGGGCGGAGACATGATAATAAGCTCTTTTATACAGCAAGGACACGTGGACTTCATAGCAAAGGCTCCATCAGGTACGGAAGTAGAAGAGTTATCAAAGAAAGAAATAAATCAGGCACTGCGTGCAAAGGTTCCTATAGAAGAGTATGATCCATCTCTTAAAAGAGAGTCAGCAGCTCCTAGAAAACCAGCCCAGTCTACTCCCGTTGATGTGCCACAGGAAATAAAAGAGAAAGTAACTCCTTTGGTAAATGACATAATAGGCACAAGAGGGGCGTTTCTTGTAAACAATAAATTTGAAATCCTGGGCAGGATACCTTACAAAGGCGTAGAAGATGCGATACTTAATCTAGAAAACATATACATGCTGGTTCTTGACGGTTTGGTAACTGATGAAATAGCAAGGGCGGCGGAAGAAAGCGAGATAACTTACGTTATAGGAAGCAGAGTATTGGCAAGCAGTTCATCTGTAAAATTGCTTTCATACGATGACATAGGCTATAAATACAGATGATTTGCCCCGTATTAACAAACAGAAATTCGAAAGTTAAATATAACGCAGCATTTTTGTTGTAAAGATTATAATGAATTGTGCATTAGTTAATGATTAGTTTATCTTAAACCAATAATTTTCTTTGCTTTGTTATAGAAGTATTCTCTGCTCTCTTTCATTTCTGATAATCCTCTTTTAACTGCATCTTCAGCCACTGCAGCCGCTATCCTTGGATATATTTCTCTTTCTTCCATGCTTGGGACTATATAATCTCTTTTCAACCCCTTTTCCTTTGCGAACCTTGCAAGTTCCTCCGCAGCCGCTATTGCAGTATAGTCATCTATCTTTCTTGATCTTGAGTCAAGTACACCCCTAAACAGAGCGGGAAATATAAGGCTGTTGTTTATTTGATTTGGGTAATCAGATCTGCCGGTAGAAACAATGTAAGCCCCTGCATTGTAAGCTTCTTCGGGAGAGATTTCCGGGTTTGGATTAGCATTTGCAAATACTATGGGCTTTGAGTTCATCTTTTTTATCCATTCAGGTTTTATAGCGCCTTCCCTACTGAATCCAATAACAATATCTGCATTTTCAAAGGAGCTATCCGCACTAGTAATTGAGTCTTTATTGGATTTTTTCATGATTTCATATTTCCACTTATTTGTTGCTTTTATTATCTCGATGTCGTCTCTGCCATTGTAGAGCGGACCTTTGCTGTCTCCCACTATTATGTTTCCTGTATCAACTCCATATTTTTCGAGTATTCTAAATAGTGCTATATTTGCGGCCCCTGCACCTATCATAACTATCCTGCTTTTCTTTAAGTCTTTGTCAGCCAAATTTGTAGCATTTATTAGCCCCGCAAGCGCAGCTGCTGCAGTTCCCTGCTGGTCATCATGCCATACAGGAACCTTCAATTCCTGTTGCAATCTTTCAAGTACTTCAAAGCAGAAAGGAGATTCTATGTCTTCTAAATGTATGCCTCCGCTAGTCACAGAAATGTTTTTTACGACATTCACGAACTCATCAACTTCCTTTGTTTCTATAGGTATAGGTACGGCATTTACTCCGCCGAATTCTTTGTATATTAATGATTTCCCTTCCATTACAGGTAAGGAGGCAAGCGGGCCTATATCTCCTAATCCAAGGACCCTTGTTCCATTTGTTATTATAAATATTGTATTCCATCTCCATGTCAAATTCCAGGATAGGCGGCTGTCATTGCTTATTGCGTTGGAAACAGCTGCTACTCCAGGGGTGTAGACTATTGATAAATCCTTCAATGATTTTATTTTTACAGTAGGTTTTAGCTCTATTTTTCCCCCGTGCTTTTTTGAGTAGTCTATGGCTAACTTAGAATAGTCTATTTTTTTATCCATCAATGATTATCGTACGTACTATATTTAAATATTTTCTTAGTGGTTATATTTAGGATTTTTACGTAATCCATAAAAAAGCAATATTTATATGCTAAAAATAGTAAACAGAAGTATGGATTTCAAAGTTGCCGGTATAAATGAATTAAGAAAGGGAGACACCATCTTAGTAGATGACCAGTTTATCTGCAAAATAACGGACATAGCACTGAGTGCTCCAGGAAAGCACGGGCATGCAAAGGCCAGGGTCGAAGCTGTCGGAGTCATAGACGGCAAGAAAAGGGTTTTTGTAATGTCTGCCGAGGACAGGGCTAAGATTCCAATAATAGAGAAAAGAGTAGCGCAGGTCATAAGCCTCAATGATGGAAAAGCACAATTAATGGATATGGAATCATATGAAGTTTTTGACGCAGATATACCAGATGAATTAAAAGACAAGATGAAAGAAGGTGCGCAGGTCACTTACTCAGATTTGATGGGCCAGAAGCTGATAAAAGGGATGAAGTAATCTTCCTTTAGTTTTTATTTTTTGTTTAATTCGCGAGAATCTTTATTGGGATTAATGGTGCTTTTCTACTTTTCAATAAAAAAGGCAATTCCTTCAAATTAAGAAATATTTATATTCTTTGTTTTTATATAAAATAATATGCAATCCAAAGCCTTAAGCAATAAAGAAGAGGAAAAGGCAGAGCATTCTCATATATATGTTCACACACACAAATAAGCACTTGACTCTTTTAACAAAAAGCAAGAGATCTCAATCAGCTCTAGAGTACATGATGACATACGGCTGGGCTATTCTAATTATAGTAATAGTTGCTGTAATCCTCTATTCAATGGGAATCTTCAACCCAAGTTCCAGCGTAACATTCACA
>JBMFWF010000005.1:0-62915 GCA_049965555.1 Candidatus Parvarchaeum sp. | reverse complement strand
CACTGCATTTCCTCAAGGAAATGCAACGTATAGTAAGCAGCGTTTACTGCTAGGGCTACCCGGGTATCTAATCCGGTTTGTTCTCCTAGCCTTCGTCCCTCACCGTCAGGTCCGTTCTGGAGATGTGCCTTCGCTATTGGTGGTCTTTTTCGGATTAAAGGATTTTACTCCTACCCGAAAAGTTCCCATCTCCCCTCCCGGCCTCTAGTCTAGAAGTATTTATACCATGCCTTTCCGTTAAACGAAAAGATTTAAGCACAAACTATCCAAACCAGCTACGAACGCTTTAGACTCAATAATAATGGTCACAACTCGGGCCGCAGGTATTACCGCGGCTGCTGGCACCCGCTTGCCCAGCCCTTATTCGCCACGCCATTTCAAAACGTGGCAAAAGTTCCTTCCGAAACGGAAAGAACACTTGGGATTCCCTCATCACGCTTTCGCGCATTGTGGAGTTTTCGGGACTGCTGCACACCGTAGTGCTAGGGTCCTTGTCTCAGTACCCTTCTGGGGGAAACCACTTCCATGGCCCCTACTGATCTGAGATTTGGTGAGCCGTTACCTCACCAACAGTCTAATCAGGCATAGACCGATCGTTAGGCGCATTATTCCGGTATTAGAAATAACCATTTCACAATAAAATCGTTTCAGAAATTATTGCTATGGAGTATTAACCTCAGTTTCCCGAGGGTATCCTCCTCCTAACGTTACGTTATCTATGTGTTGCCTCAGCCGTACGCAATCTGTTATTACCTAACAGATGAACTTGCATGTCTCATTCGAATCCCAATAGCAGTGACCTCCAGCAGGATCAACTGGAATTGGTGCATTAACATCATCATGCATAAATATGAAATTCACGCACTCACTATTCTTCATCTGCTTTTTAAAGCATCGAATATATCTGCATATGAAAAGATGCAATCACAGCACTGCGATGCAGCACTCCTGCGTATCCGGGATATACAGATAATTACTTTATTTGCATATTCTAATTTAAATACTTTTTGCACTTTAAAACCGCTAAAAAGGCATAATATCAAATTTTTTGATAAAAAATTGAATTTATTTTTTGTAGATAAATTAAAATGAAATAAAGATTAGCTACTTTTTCCTGTTTTCAAAAAGATATGAAAACAGACTAAGAATAGAAGTCGCAGTTACTGATAAGAGCAAAATACTGAATGCTAATGAAATGCTGTATGAAGAGTATGTACCAGCTGCACCAAATCCAAATAGATAGTTGAAGCCATAGGATAATGAACCAGAAATTTGTGTTAAAGGCAAACCCAAAATCGCATCCAAAAACATTGCTAGCACAAAAAGTGCAGACAGGCTGCCCAAAACAAGCAGAGCATTTCTATGCATTTTCTTGTTGCCATAAATCAAGTATGCAAGTATTATTGTAAGAATAAAGAAAACTATCAGAATATCATAATGCAGCATTCCTGATATCCTTAATAGACTATCATAAGCTAAAAGGTAAACTGCTGCTGCTAGACTTAAAACAATCGAGACAAGCATTGTATATTTCGCTGCTTTTGCAAACTTCTTTTTCATTGAAAGGCCAAGTCCTAAAAGTACAATAATTAACACTAAGAAGATACTGCCCACATAATCAAAGTAATTCATTGGTTTGGGGGTACTACTAACAGGAGGAATTACGCTTGGAGGAGTACTGCTTGTTGAGTTCAAAACATTTACGGTTAATTGAACAGGAGAAACAGATGGATCATCGCCTACAGCTGAGATATTAAACGTATATGTTCCTTTCGGTGCCCCCTTTGCTACACTTATGGTTAAAGTCCCGCTATAAGTTGGATCCTGATTTGAAACACTTGGCGTAAATGTTATATAATTATTAGAAGGGCTCTCTGCAATAGAAGTTCCCCAGTAACTTCCATTAAACAATGAGATAGTAAAACCTATGTTGGCAGAACTTCCTTGAGAGATATTCACTGAATATTGAGTTAAAGTAACTTTTGAATAACCATAGCCTACTGCATGAACAGCATTAAAGGCAAGAATTACTAGAAAAATAAAAACAATTGAAGCTATAATCGTTTTCTTAGCTTGCATAATAACCTCAAGGATAGTATCTTATTTAAGGCTTTCTATCGCCTTTCCAATCTTTTCTCTGAAAGACTCTTCCTCACTTTCATCTTTATATCTTGTCCTAGGCCACATGAAACCCTTTAACGGCTTTCCTTTTTCTCTTGGTATTATATGGACATGGAAATGAGGAACGCTTTGACTGACAACATTGTTATTTATAAGAAGTATGCCATCGCAATCTAATCCTTTCTTTACGCCATTTGCTATACGTTTAGTTTCAACTGCAAACTCTTTTAGATAATCTTCAGAAAAATCAAATAATGTTTCAATGTGCTTTTTTGGTATAAGCAATGTGTGGCCTTTGAATATTGGGCTTTTGTCCAGAAAAGCGATGAAATTTTCATTCTCAAAAACTAAACTTGCTTTTACTTCTTTATTGACTATTTTACAGAATATACACTCTTCCACTTAGTTTTTAGGATGCACAGTTATAAAAAATTTTTCATCTTTCATACTGCGCTATATCCAGTATCGCAGTATTGATGCTCTCTTTTATTTCTTTAAGCGCCTTAGAATCCCTAGATTCTATGTAAGGCAAAAGATCCAAATCCAAAGGAGTGTTTTCAAGTTTTCTATTATAGTTTTCACGCAGGTACTTTGCAATTTCTTTATCGTAATCTTCCCAGTTTATTCCCAAAAACCTTATGAAGGCTTTTTCTATGGACGTTGCTAATTTATGTGAATAAGCGTAAGAATGGCCAAAGTCTACAAGCCATTTTTCTGTGATCTCGTGATGTCTGGCTATGCTCTCTACAGTATCGACAATTTTATTGTTTACTACCACTAGCCTTGGGAAATTTTTATCAAGAAAAACACGCCTACCATCGACTGAATAACCGCCGGTGTATTTTATAGAATAGTCTGTGTTTATAGTTATTTCGTCCGCATTCCTTGTTTCTATGACCTTTCCTATGCACTTCTTTCTGTAGTATGCAATGTCATCATCTATCTGCACTATAGAATTTACTTTTAATTTTTTGTTTAGTAAAATTTTTACCATTGAAGGGGAAATATAATTTACAGCTAATGCTATAATTCTGTTATTTTCACTTCTTTTTTTAGATAAAATCCTATACTTCATCATATCTTAAATAATCCAATGCAATATTTATACTTTTTTATGCTTAAATTGTAAATTTTCTTAATCATTTTAAGTATTTATAAGTAATCAAATATCATATATAAAAGTTTCTATTCAAAGTCATTGAAATTTTCAGTGAAAATAAAGCTATATATTGACTTTTACAGAATTATTGTAAATTATTAAGATCACTAAAACTTAAGTTTTTTCTGAATTAATACAATATATTTATCTTTAAATATTTCTAATTACTGTTATTTTACACTATATCATTTAAACCATTTTTCTGTTCTCTAATTATAAAGGTACTTAAATTTTAGTATACTTATCTACTGTATGGATGATCAAAAGTCAGAGATGTTAATGCTTTTTGGGTGGGTATTTGCTGTCCTTATTATAGCAGTGGCAATGCTTTATCCTTACAAAAATTACCAATTTACAACTTTAGGAATAAGCAGCGGAGTTAATCTTTATTCATGTAAGTATTCTGAGCCGGCGCCGATGGGGATAGTAGATTATGGAGTAAGCAGCTACGGTAATGTATATAATATTTCTACAGATTCGATACAAAGCAGCGTAACAACAAACAATTTGCTTACTAACTTAAGCGGGGATTACAACGCATCTATTCAGCTGAATGTAAACCTTTTTTTAAAATATGGGAATAGAACACAGGCGTATTTTGCGCAGAATGTTATTCTTATGGATACACAAACAAAGAGAATAAGCTTCATAGACAACGTGTGGAATGACTCTAGAATAAATGCAAGTTTAAACAGCAGTTTGATAGAGGGTAATGGCACTGTCTCACCGTCTATTAAGAATTCTACATATTATTTTTATCAGGCAGTAAATCAAACAGGAGACAATATAACTTTGAGAAACAATCAAACCATTTACCTTAGAATAAATTCCAGTCTTTCAAAAGACGGTAAGCCAGAAATAATTTTTTTATACAATGATGGTTACGGATGGATAGAATATGATAAGGTAAGCTTACTAATCAATAAAAGCATAAAAAACTATTCCATATTAATAAGCGGATTCAATTACACCCCCAGCTACAACTTTTACGATGCGGGCATAATAGTAGGTGGCCCGGGTGACGGCTCAAACACAACACTTGTAAGTGGCTCTACACAATTGACCTTAAGTTATTGGAACGGGGATAATTTTCAAAATGCACCTGATACATATGATTTTGGCTGCGACACGGAGGAGGGAGTAAATAATGCAATAGTATTCCCCTTATTCTATGGTAATGGATTAATATATGCCAATATAAGTAGCGGAAAAAACGTTTATCTTGGAAGCTTATGGTCAATAAATTCCTCTAATATAGGGACACTTTACATAAATAGCTCTTTCAATAATTTGACGATATCCTTTAATAAAAATGGAAATTCTTTTAATCAAAGCTTAAGAAATGGAAAAGGAGAATTCACACTTGAATCGGGGAATTACTTAATAAATGCATATTCTAATGAGAAGAGAGTTTACAGTGAAAATTACACATTAAAGAAAGAAATGCTCAATATAATAAACATAAAATAATGTCTACCTGACTTTTTCTGCACCCTTTGCAACCTTGTGTTTTGTAAAAGCAGAAAGTATCGCCGCTATTATCAGTATAATTATACCAATGTATAATGCAGTCCTTAAACCCTGCATAAACGGAGAGGATATCAACTTAGGAATGAAACTACTTTCATTCATAATCTTTAACGATGAACTTGGTATAAGAGAGGTTAATGAAGATGGTACGCTAGATAAAAAAGTAGATACAGGATTTATGCCTAAAAACGCTGAAAAAAGAAAAGAAGAAGCAGGTATCGCAGAGAACTGTGAAGTCAATGTGGATGGAACATTTAAGGACGTCAGCTCTGTGGAAATTATAGAAGGCAATGCGTATGAAAACACAGTTATGGCTATAGTAAAGAAGATTGCCATGCTTATCATCTGCCCTATATTAGCGAATGTGGTTCTTATTCCATTGCCTACCCCACGGTCCTTCCAAGGCAATGCATCCATTGCTCTCTTAGTATTCGGTGCCGCAAACATTCCATTTCCCGCACCTATCACAAAAAGAACTATACCAAAAGGCAGATACGAGAAATTAGCTGAAAAAGTAGTTAAGAAGAACAGCCCCACTGCTGTGATTAAAAGCCCAAGTGTACTAAATATTCTTGCGCCAAATCTGTCTGTTAAAACACCGCTTATCGGGCCCAAACCTATAAATCCAACCATCAAAGGTATCATGTAGATGCCTGCCCAAAAGGGTGTTTGAGCGATTGTAAAATTATGCAGCGGCAGATAAACGCCTTGCAGCCAGATTATGACCAAAAACATTACTGCACCTCTTGCTAAAGCGCTTAAAAACAATGCAAGAGAACTAAAAAGAAACTGTATGTTTCTAAATAAAGACGGCTTAAACAGGGGGTTCTTAATCTTTTTCTCTATAGGCACAAACATTACCATAAGAAAAACTCCAATTATTAAACTTGCAATAACCCAGGGATTTGCCCAGCCCAATGGATTTGTTTTGTACGGAGTAAGAGCGTACGTAAAGCCAAGTGCAACTAAAATAAGGCCCAAAGAAAGAGCCAGGTTACCTTTCCAGTCTAATCCTTTCTTCTTGCCGCCAGTTTTTTCCTCCTTTAACTTATAATAAGACCAAAAAGCACCCAAAACTGCAAAAGGAATGTTTACTATGAATATTAAATGAAAATCAAATGGGGCCAACAAGCCTCCGGCGATAAGACCTATAAACGACCCTGCAAGAAAAGCTACCTGATTAGTTCCCAATGCTTTCCCTCTTTCATTGTCGGGAAATGCATCAGTAAGCAAGGCTGTGCTGTTAACCATTATAAATCCGCCGCCAACTCCTTGCACTAGTCTAAATATTATTATGAACAAAACGCCATTTGTACCAGAGTTATAAGGAGTAAAGGATAAAGCTATGGAGGCTGCAGCAAAAATTGCAAATCCTATAGTATAAAATCTCTTTCTTCCATAATCATCAGATAACCTGCCAAAAGTAACAAGAAGGGAGGCAGTCACGACCATGTAACCTAAAAGGACCCATAGAAGTAATGTAAAATTGCCCGGTGCTATTGGATTTACATTTAAACCACGGAAAATTGAAGGCAAAGAAATAAGTATTATTGTAGCGTTTATAGAAGCCATCAATCCGCCCATCGTTGTATTTGCTAGAACGGTCCATTTATACTGCATCCGATATTTGAAATTTTATTATATTTAAATATTTGTAAGTTTACGTAATTTTTCTAATTTATAAACTGATTTTTTCTTGTTTTTATCGTCTACTCTTGAATTTACAACTATTCTTTTCATGCTCTCTATAACCTCTTCAGCCACTTTCTTGTTCACTGGAAATGGCACACCGTCTTTGCCCCCTATTGTAAATGCATATTTGAAAGGATCATAAGGATAATTTACAGGGTCTAGAAAAGAGGGAGGTTCATTGTAAATCAAATCTGCTATTAAGTAAAGCCCTCTTGCGGTTGAGGCCGTCAATCCGCTTAAAAGCGAATCAGACAAGCTAGAGAAACTCTCATTTTTTATCCTGTCTAAATTTCTTTTAAGCCGTTGTATGCTTATTGGCTTGTAATAATCGATTCTTTTTGACCGGTCAAATCCATACACTGCGGCATTATTTTCAAAAAGCTCAAGTGTTGAATTGCCATTTAAAGCATTAATAGCATTGCTGTAATCTCTTGTTATTTTGTCTTTATCCTTGTTTATCTCTTCAAGTACGACTTTCCTTGTCTCGATTACATTTCTGTCTAAAAGATTTAAAGCTGTTCCATTTACGCCTATTATTGCAGAGTTGGGCTCGCATTCAAAATTATCCACATTTAATAAATGATATCTCCTAGCATATTTTGTATAGGGGTTCATGCCCTGTTGTATAACAAGCAATTTGCCGTTTTTTGATACTAAAAGATAATGTATATACAAGTTATAACCATCTTGCAGGAGCACGGAATCTGTCTTCGCTGATAGAGTACTGTATTCAATCAGTTTATTTGCCTCTATGTTGAATGAATTAATGCTTGCAAGCTCGTCCTTTATCGACAGAGAAGCCCTGCCTTTTCCGCCAAAAACCGCAATCCCGTCTTCCGGCTTTACTATCTGTTTTAAAATAGAAAGCAAAACAGTAGTAGAGCCGCTGGAATCCCAATCCATGCCTATGGCATTGTTTAATGCTTGAAACCACATTGGATTCGAAAGTCTTTCAAGCAGCTTATCCTCTCCAAATTCATAAAGCATTGTATGCACTATTGAATCGCACATTGCCTTCATAGTCTTCAATAGGTAATCCGGCACGTGGCCATAATGCAATGGTAAGTCTGCTATTCCTGGCATATGCGATAATTAATTAGTTATCCTTTATATTTGAATAATTTAATACAAAAATAAAAAGTTTTTATGAATCTGTTACTATAAAAAGAAGTGGAAAATACTAAAGGAGTGAAAATTTTTGATAGCCTTTTAAAACAAAACAAATTTTTTGCAATAATACCTGTTATAATATTCTCTGCTTACGCTTACCTTTTTATACATGACAAAGTAGGCATAGCATTATTCTATTCTTTTTATCCTTTATTCGATGTCATCTGCGCATTTTTGCTCAGCTACACGATAAGCTTTATAATAGCAATAAATTATTACATAATAAAAGCAAGAAAGAACGGAAACAAAAAGAACACTACATGGGCGATATTCTTCAGTTTATTGTTACTCCTTTTTGCTGTAATGTATTGATCCCTTTGTTTATTGCTTTTATATTTGGATCTGCAGCATTCTCACCAATATATGATAGTGCACAGATTTTACTTGTATATTATGATCCTTTTATAATATTGATATCGATAGTTATAATATATATTTTCTATAAAAGATCATTGGAGGTTTTTACTAAGTGCAGAATAAAACTGAAATAGCTAGAGATTATTTTAGCTTCAATCTGCCTTTCCTAAATGGATTCTTAGCAGTCGTTTTTATCCCTTTTTTCTGAGGCAGGAATATCTCAGCAAGCATGCATCTTATGCTGCCACCGCCACATTCCTCAATGGTGCTTACATCTATGCTTATTATGTCACAGTGTTTTTCTATTTCCATTTTCTGTTGATCGGATAAGCAATCCGCGGCTTTTTTGGAGATTACTAACTTTTTATTTCCGTTTGAATCTAATAATTCTAAAGCATTTCCTGCAAAATTAAGCATCTGTTTAAAAGTTAAATCAATTATTGTTTTACCAGAGCCTTTAATGGCCGAGATAACAGCTTTTCTCTCTTCTTCGTCTTTTATTGAATCTAAACAGATCATAGCAAATTTTTGTCCTAAAGCCATCATTACATTCGTATGGTATATTGGGAATCCTGATTCATCATAAGCATGAAACTTCACAGATTTGTATTTCATCTCGCTGCAGAACTTTTTCAATACCTCCTCATTGGTTCTCTCAGAAAGGCAAGAATAAGCTATCCTGTTCTCACGGTCAAGGACCAAGCTGCCAGTGCCTTCTAGGAATTTATTCTCGTTTTCGTAATTGGTAAGATCTATTATTCTTGAACAGGAGAAACCATAAATGGTTGAAAGATTGCTAATTATATCTGCCCTTCTTTCATTTCTCCTATTTAAAGCAAGCATAGGGTAAACAACTACAGTTCCATCGGAATGAAAGGATATCCAGTTGTTAGGGAATATTGAATCTGGAGTTTCGACTTCCTTTAAATCATCAAAAACAAACACATTTATGCCATTAACACGGAGTGTCTCCACTGCATTGTTAAACTCCTTTAAAGCTTGAGAATTAACTGAAAAATTGGTTTTCTTCTGGAATTTGTTTGTCTTTGCAGTCTGTTCATTGAAGCCGAAGTTATGCGGCCTTATCATCATCACATTGTTAGTCAATGCTTTTTCTTCCATTTGCAGTTTCTAAGCAAACAATCTAGCAACTGCTAAAAATTAATTAAAGAAGATAACTTATATTTAAATCTTTAATCTGCAAATAATTGAACTTTTCAGTATTAAAAATACAAAAATTTACAGTGACATAAAAACCTGGGGTTGCCAGGATTTGAACCTGGGTCAAGCGGTTTCTTCTTAATCATCCTTAGCGTCATTTTTCCAGACAAGCTGGAGCCGCCTATTCTGCCTGGTTAGACTACAACCCCTTAAGTGAATATTTTATATTTATCCTTATTCTCAAGTTCCTCTTCTATTCTTGCTTCTATGCTTTTTGCTATACCGGAGGTAAAGCCTACTCTATCATCGAAATCACTATAGGATTTAAACTCGCCCTTGCTTCTCTCTTCCATGATTTTTTGGACCATTTTTTTACCGGCCCCAGGTATAAGTGCAAGAGAATGAAGTCTAACGTTTATCGGACCTAGCCGATTTATTATATTTATGTAATTTGATTCGTTCTGGCTAACAATCTCATGTATCCTGTCTTTAAGCATTTGCAAGCCATTTCCATTCAGTTTATCAGGAGTTATCCTCTGAATTATATGATGTACTTCATCTCTCTTGTTTTCCCCTATGTAGACCTTCATCCCTGGCTCTACTTTAACGTCTTTTTTAAGAGCTACCAGTAAAAGACCCAATGAATCCGTAAGAACTATAGCAGTAGCTTTCCTATCCTTTGAGTCCTGTAGGCCAAAAGGAAGGTATTCTAAAACATAAGCATATTCGTCTTTTCCCATAGTATAAAGAATTATTTCAAAGTTATAAATGCTTTTTTAGCACCGCTAGAATAGCTTTTAAGTCCTCTTCCTTAACATTAAGCTTTAAAGGGGATATAATTGCCCTTATCTGATCAATAGAAGTGGGGGAAACATCGATTATCATTCTTAAATAATCATCCCTTATGTTAAGGTTTAAAGCAGAAAGCTCTTCAAATGCGCTATCGAAATTGTCTATTTTTATGTTCTTCTGTGCATGATCCAGTAATTTTTTGCCTATTTCAGACCCTTTGTCTACAAAATCCAAGTATTTCTCCTTTACTTCCGTTTCACTTAAAAACTTTTCATCAATTATTTGGTATTCCATATTAGAGCCTTTTCATATGGACTGGTAAAAGGTCTATCCTTTTAAGGTTTTTGCCCTGCTGTTTTACTTCTACTGTATAAGCTTTTCCCTTCTTGTCCACTATTTTTCCAACTGAACCAAAAAAGCTCCTCTGCGGGAGGTTCCTCTGCACCCTTGAATCCGGGTCTACTATGACCTTATCCCCTATCTCAAAGGACTGTAAAGCTTTCTTTATATCTACTTTTCCTCTCTCCTTTATATCAAGCTTCAGCCTTTTCCTTGATCTTTTATGCAAACCGTTTCCTGTTATTGACATAATTCTATTTTATAAAGATGCTTAGTATTTATACTTTTTTAATTACAAATGCAGAGGGAGGGATTTGAACCCTCGAAGGCCTAAGCCATAAGGTCCTTAGCCTTACACGTTTGACCGCTTCGCTACCTCTGCATGATAGTTTAAAATAAGCTTATAATAAAACGCTTACTATTTGATAATCTATTAATAGTATAAAAATAGTTTTATACGTTTAAAACAATTTAAAACCATGGCACTAAATATAATAATAGAGATTTTAATTGTATTATCGGTATCAATACTGGTAGGAGAGCTTTTTGAACAGCTTAAATTTCCAGCGGTTGTAGGTTACCTTATTGCAGGTTTGCTTGTAGGTCCTTTTGTTTTCAATTTTATACAAAATAACACAGAATTGCAAGCACTTTCCTCCCTTTCTCTTTTCTTTATAATCTTTTTATTAGGCATAGAAATGAAAACTGAATCGGTTATAAAATATCTAAAGCCTTCTATTAAAATGTCAATTACAAGCTTTATACTGCCTCTTTTTCTTTCCACATTACTTTCAGTTTTTCTATTGCACTTTGGATTAAGGCAGGATTTCATCGTTTCGCTTTCAATAGCAGTGCCATCAATATCAATAGTTTCGGTTCTTGTTATGAGATACAGACTTGAAAGAGATCCAAAAGGAGTAACTATCATAGGCTCTGTTGTCACCACAGATGTAATAGCATTTCTTCTACTTGGATTAACCTACAAAAGCGCATTGAATGCAATATTAGTGGTGATCTACTTCATAATATTCCTCCTGATATTCTTAAACGTAGACAAGATACTTAACAAAGGAAAAAAGAAGCTGAGAACTCAGCTTAAAAAATCAAGAAAGATACTAAAAAGCGAACACTTCGGATATGCAATGATAATAATACTGGGTTTACTTATTGGAGGAGTATCTCAGTTGATAGGGATAAACTACATAATAGGTGTTTTCTTTGCTGGATTAATAATACATGAAGGGCTTATAGGAAGGACTTTGTTCAGAAAAGTAAGAAAGACGATAAAAAGAATGAACGACGGCTTCTTCATACCTCTTTTCTTCAGCATAGCAGGAATAGATGTCGCGTCATTCCATTCTCTTGAAAATTTTCTACCAGTAATAATAATTATAGCGCTTGGAATCATAGCTTTTTCAATAGTACTGAATTACTTCTCTTCCGAAAAAATTATGAAGACGAAGAAAAAACAGTGGAGGATAAAAATCAGTGCTATAATAAACGGCAGAGGGGCAGTGGGGATAGCAATTGCAACTGTTGCATTTGAAATAGGGGTTATAACTAACGCTGTTTACTCTGTAGCAATACTAGCTACCATAATAATATCAATAGTTGCTACTTCGCTCCTACGTAATGCCTAAAATAATTTTAAAGTTGGCGTACCAGGTAAAATCAATAGAATAATTGGATTAAGACTAAGAAACACTGCCAAATGTCACTGATGGCATAACCCCGTTTGGCGGATATGTTCGTATATCCACCCAAGTTACATTCACTTCGCTTCCACTTACGGGGCCGCAACCTCCTCCATTTCTAAAAAGGATTGTTTTTAAAGGTGTACTCTCAGGATTCACATTTAATTCCGGAGTGTAATTAAGCAAGTAGCTCATTTTTGTCAAGGTATTGATAAGAGAAAAAACATCTGTACCTCCTATTAATGCAGTGCTATTATAAAAATTGCTAGCCGCCTGACTAACGTTTCCATATTGATAATACTTCCAGGAAATTGGAGAATTTTGCCATTGAGCCCATCCAGCACTTTCGCCATAACTAGGAGTAATGTTATACCATCCTAATATTGTCCATCCACAATAACGAGTAGGATTTGAAATATAATTCCCATTCCAATCAAGAACAGCAGGTAAAGAAAAATTTTCTTTATTGTAATAAAATTCAACCCCAACTCCATTCGGACTGTAATCTATTGTAAAACCATTATGCACTTGAACATATTTAGTTGTATCAGAATCATTAGTGGTCCATCCAGCAGGGTAATAATCTCCTTTAAAATTTTGGTAGTAATTGAAAATATTCATACCGTTATCATACTCTGCGTAAGTTGAACAAGTTACTACATTATTTGGATTAGGACATGATAGTTGTGGTGCTTCTCCCGTGTTTACTGTATTTAGTACATTAGAAGATGGGGAGAAGAAGTCCATATGGGCTGTTACACTGTTAAAACTGCCTAATTTAAGCCAGTAAACAACAACTTGATTGTTGCTTGTGCCATTTTCTCTCCAACTTGGGATTATTGTACCGTTTTGGTAGGTAAACTCTATGTTATCCAGATTGGAAGAAGCATATGTATTGTATTTGCTCATATTAACTATTACCATTTGCTGGAAGGGGTTTGAAGTACTGGAGGAAGAAGTTATTGTTAATGGAACATATGCGGTTATTGGTTGTGAGGATGATTTGCCTGTAACAGTACCACTAGAATTTGTAATTACATTTCCTGCCGCTGTTGAAAAACTGTACTGTAATTTAGCAGATAAGGAAAATGAAGAACCTGCTGATGTACAGGCAACTGTGGGGACTATTATTACGGCTGAGTCACCGGGAGATAAAGTCACAGGAGTTATATTATATAGCTTTCCTGTAGAAGCTGTAGTTCCTGTATTAGATGAAAAGTATATTGCAGTTATTGTAGCTGCTGACGCGGTATCTGGCAAACCCCCTAACTTTACTGCTATTTTTAATCCTGCCTGGCTACATATCGTAGAGGATACTGTAAATGGACTAAAGCCACTGCTTGTGAATGTTACACTGGAACTTGGGTTGAAGATACCCATGCTGTATAGGATAACTGCTACTATTACTATAATTAGAATAGCCCAGCCGTAGGTCATCATGTATTCCAATGCTGACTGGGAACGCCTGCTTTTTGAGAGTTTATGCATGTCTAATTTATGTTTTTTTTATTTAAATGTTTTGGCTTGACTTCTTGCACTATTTCTATTTGTCTATAATAATTTTTTATACAGTTATTTCAGGGGGATATCTATAAATTTATATTGAAAACTTTACATAAAACATCATAAACGAGCTAGTTAGATCTAGAGATGTACTGCAGATTTAAAACATATTTTAAGGTCTTTTGATAGATGCAAAACTAAATAATTGGGGTGGCTGGGATTTGAACCCAGGTCAACTAACCCCCGAAGCTAGCATCATACCAAGCTAGATCACCACCCCTCAAAATAATTAATATGTAGTTCTAATTAATCTTTTTGTATTGGGGATATGTGCCTATATCCATTATTACACTATCAGTTTTAACTGCAACCCCTTTGTTAACGGTTTTTATCTCTTCTGCTGAAAGCACGGATTTACCAAGTGCTATGATTTCTCCTTTCAATGTCATTATACCTACAACTTGATCCTTATCAAAATCAGTAAGTTTGACTATGCCTGGAACTGCAAGAGGTGAGCCATGGCATATTGGGTCTACAGCCGTATCTGAAACGAAAACTTTTGGTAAAAAGTCTATTGCTGACTCTATATTTCCAAGGCAGTTATTTAACAGCCTGGCATCATTTTCTTTTTCATAAAAATAAACTGCGTCATCTAGATCCTGCAATGTGACCAAGTTGTCTTTTTCAGATAAGGTTGAAACTTTTGTTCTTCTCAATTCTGTCATGTGCGCGCCCACTTTCAGTTCTTCCCCTATGTCATGTATGAGCTTTCTTATATAAGTTCCAGATTCGACTCCTACTTTAAAAAGTACGTTTTTACCTTCTATCTCCAGTATTTCAGAATAGTATATCTCCCTCTGCCGGTACTGCCTCTTAACGTGCGATCTAACAGGAGGCAATTGCATTATCTTCCCTGTAAATTTGTTGAACGTACCTCTAAGTACTTGCTCATCAACTTCACTATGCAGATGCATCAGAGCGATGTATTCCTTCCCTCCAAAAAGAAGCACTGGGAGAACCTTCGTAGCGTTGTTTACGGCCAGTGGCAAAAGACCTGTTACATTGGGATTTCTTCAATCTTCTAAAGTCCCTGAGTAACCCATCTTCTTGACACCTAATACTGCCATAAGGTTCTTTGCTATGTAAGCTGCGGTCTTAGACCTTATACCTGCCGGTTTGTCCAGCAGTATAAAACCGTAGTTTATCTTCTCCTCTATGCTTCTGTCCTTTGGAGCTTTGCCGTATCTGCTATCGGTTTCTTCCTCTCTCAAGGAAAAGATTTCATGCTTGAAATCCTCCAAAGGCAGTTTCATTTCATTTAATCATAAGTTCAAAGATTAAAGCTTTGCTTTTTACCCTGAAATAGGTAAATTTAAAGCGTCGGTAAATACTAAGTCTTTCTGCTATCTTTATCCTGCTTATGCATTATGTAATCAGAGCATATCCTAACTACGCTTTCTAAGTCTAGCTCTGAAGAATCGATCACTAAATTAAATGGAGTTAAATCCTTGTCTATCTCTATTCCGTATATTTTTTTGTAGATCTTTTTTGTAAGCAGATCCTTTTGCTTCATGAATCGCAGAGCTTCGCTAAAACTTATTTTATCCCGTATGCTTACTCTCTTTGCCCTAATATTTTCATCCGCCTTTATGTATATTTTTACCGTCTCCTTATCCTTTATCTTCCAGGGAGCTACCCAGCTGTCTATTACGATGTCCTTTTTTGTCCTGAAAAATGAAAGAATGAACGAATCTAGCCTCTTGTCATACTGAGGATTTTTTAACCTAAATTTTACTGCTTCTATGCCTTTTTTTGATTCCCAAACCATAAAATCTTTTTTAGGTAGGAGAGTCTTTAATTTAGAACTAGCTGAAAAATACTCAATACCAAAATTAAGGGCCAGGCTTGTAGCAACACTTGATTTACCTGAAGCTGTTAGCCCTGAAACTATGACTTTCATGATTGATTAATGGGCGTATTATTTATAAGTTTACTGTAGTTTGCAAATACTGCAGGCAGATAACTTAAATTATCACAGTAATTCTGAGCAGAAGGGGAAACTGAACATTCTCCAGTAAGCATGTACTTGCTTAAAGCAGTATAGTTTATCTGATAAACATTTACATTTGTAAGCACCTGGTTTTCTATGCTAAGCAAGGAATTTACTGGCATGTTATCCGTGTAAAGCAACTTAAAACCTGGTATGCTTTCATTTAGTAAATAAAGCTTATCAAATAAAGTATCCAGAGTTTCATTCGGCATATACAATAAGCCTGGGCCATTTCCGAATTGCGACATGTTTATTGGAAGAACCTCATATCCACCCGGTGCTTGAGGTATGCCTCCAATATGAAGATCAACTGAATTTGTAGCATTCAAAAGCATCATGCCGCCAGGTATCCCTTTATTTGTTATTTCTTTGCATCCTACGCTGTAAACACAATTGTAATCTAAAGGCAGCGGGCTAGAAAATTGTGTTGTAAGCTCATTATATATTATACCGTATGGGTTACCCATACTTGTTATTACACCAGTACTGCTTGCATTCAGCGGTATTAAAATTTCTACAAGAAGATCGTTATTTGCATTTCCGGGTAAACCGGGTATTGTTGCATTTGAGTATAAAGGAGCTATCTGACCATTTACATCTCCAAAGTCCAATAAATACTTGTAACTTTTATTCCCTACATTCTGACTGTTTAGAGTAACATTAGTTTCTGACATAGGCGTAAATGAAGTTGGTTTCAAAGCAATTGTGGATATAGCAGAGAATTTCTCTACTTCGCTGCCGCTTATCACTGCGTAAGTTGGCTGGTGTATAAAGTGAAGATAAGTCGAATAAACGTAAGGAGAGGTTGCTTCAAAGAAGTACTTTGCAATCATTGACTGATAACCATAAGCATTGCTTCCATCGGCTACAGCTGTTCTATTGGCTATTGCTTCCTCCCAATAACCGTAATCCCACCAAGATATTATAGAGGTATTGACAGGGGTATTCTGGCTTACCCACTGTAAAGTGGGCCCCCAAAGCAACAATCCGCTGCCACTAGATTGTGCAGTCTGGTATGACAGCAAAAGACTTGAATGAAGATCTGCAGCGACAAAAGCTATTGCTATTATGATTATTACTGCAGAAACAACTGTCATATTCCTTAAAGAGTTCTTGAAGAAACTATTCGTAATGTCTATTGAACCTCTGAAGAAATAAACTATTGCAAAAGGTATTATTATTGCGGCGGCTAATTCAGTTGGTTCTAGAAGCCTACTTTCGACATTTGAAAGTATAACTGTGACCACAAAGAAAAAGAATGGTATTATCGCCAGCAAAGAGATTAAATTTGCATCTTCTTGCTTATCAAAGGCGAACTCAAGTATAAATATTACAACAAGGGCAACAGCACCGTATTTGTAGTTGTTCGCAGATGAATTCATTGTCCATACGACTATCAACATTATAAGTGAAAGCAGGGTGAGGAACAGTACAAAGCTTAGCACTCTTTTTGATCCTGCCTCGTTTTTATGCATGAACAAATAACCCAAAGGTATAAAATCCAAAGCTATGAATATAAACAAAAATGAGTAAGAGGTTGCATTATAACTGAACGTTCCTCCATTAAGCATTAGTATAAATGGAACGCTTAAAAGAAAAGGTATATACCAATGCTTAAACCTTTTCAGTACAATATAAAGAAGGAATACTGCTCCTGCACAGAATAAAAGGAAATTTATACCTAATGAACCTATAAGGAAATTGAAATCCTGTGCCCTTTGGGTTAAATTCAATGGAGCGTACTCTGCAATAGTTTGGCTTACAGGGTTTATTATTCCTACTCCTAACGGGTGGATGAACTCGGATGCAATCCTTGAGAAGGCATGCTTTAATGTATCCAAGCCGGTAATAGCTACCAGAACCAAAGAGATTACAACGCTGTATATCGCGACTGAAAAGCCGTTATTTATAAGAGGTATCTTCAGTTTGTTCTTGTATCTGTCATAAATTATCAATTTAAAGAGAACTAGCACGTAAGAGAACAGCATTGGGTAGTAAAGAACATTGTGTATAACATCCGAGAAAGTAAACGTAACAAAGCTTACCTTGATAGGAACCCAGATTGCAAACATTATGTATGCCAGCAAATCTCCTTTTTTGGCATAGCCAAGCAAAACGATTGCTATGTAGACTATAGGTATCAGTAGTATAGGGTAGTTGCTGTAACCGCTAGCTGCAGTCGCCAACCCTGTGGCTATTCCAGTAGCCAGTCCATAGATCATTTTGCTCCTGGTTCTTTTAGATTTGAGGGATTTTGAAAGGAAGAAAATTGTCAGCAGTATAAACATAAAACCAAGTGAGGTTTTCTGAGTAAAGCCTGCAGTAGAACGGCTTAAAAAGGTAAGGAAAGCCGGCAGGATAAATGCGCTTATGCTCGCTATCCAGTAATCCCCAAACAATTCCAATGCTATAAGGAAAAGAAGCAAGGCCGAAAAAATGGCAAAGAATGCAGGTAGAAACATGAAAGAAGTCATAGGAACTGCGCCTTTTACTATCGGATCGATAAGTCTTGCAGAATATGCACCGAAGAAGGATACCATAAGCTCATCCGTTCTAGACGGCAGACCTAAAGGCAGATACTCCAGATGATTCACCACTGGAACATTACCTGTTTTAAGGATATTCTCCATTTGTATATAAAATATATATGGATCCAAGCCTGAAAGAGAACCGCCCATGCCTAAGTAATTATTTCCTATAATCGAAGAATTTGGCTGTATTGGATTCAGCAAAGCCGGAATGCTAGCTGTGTGTACGTACCAGCCAACTGTCACAGCCAGTATAAGAATCAAATAGAAAAGGACTTTCTTCTTTATAAGAATGTTGTAAGCAGCATTACCGAAGGTCTTGAAACCTGATAAATTCAGCTCTATCTCTACTTCGCTTACCTTCTTTCTGGATACTTCCTCTTTTACATGCTCTATTTTTTCAGACTCTTCTTTTAGTGATTTTATCTTCTCTTCCTCCTTTTTAAGAGCCATTTCCTCTTTCTTTATCTGGACCTCCTCTTTTTTTATTTCCTGCTCTATCTTTCTTTCCTCTTTGGAAGCATCCTGCTCAATTCTCTTAAGTTCATCATCTTCGGCCATAATTCAAATATATAAAGAAACTACTACTAATTATTAAACCTTTCTAATCAAAAATCCTGGGATTCTATATCCCATGAATCGTGCTTCCAAAGCAGAAATTCAGGCTTATTCAAGAAAATAAAATGCTCTGGATGGGCTATGTACTCGTCATATATGCTCTTTGAGTAATCAAGGAAAGGTAGCTTTTCTGCTTCGCTGTGTTTGAGTGTAGTCTCCTTATAATTCCTGTTTAAGACTATGTTTCCATTCCTTAGCAGAAAAAGAGCGCCGCCGCCCATTGCCTGTACCGACTTATAATCGGAATCAAACGTAGAATTTACCAAATTAGCCTCTATCAAAAGGCCTTTTCCGACATTGATTGAGAAATGGCCATAATTAGGCGGCATTATAACCTTATCACCGGCTTTCGCATGTACTAATTCTAAATCAAAGCTGCCATCATCATTTCTTTTTTGTAAGAGATAAACTGCCTCTCCGCTTATTATTTCATATAGTTCTGGATAAGCCAGCCCCTTTTCGACTAAGGGATGGTAATGTCCAAGAGTCTTTGTGAACTCTCCGCCCAGATCATAATTCTCAATTACAGTAACATCGTATCTTATATTGTGCGCAGAGAAAACAGTTGCATTTTTTGCAACTCCTGCTGCCCTGTACATTCTGTATAGTATATCGTTTCTGTTTTTACTGTTTATGAATTCTTTATTAAACAGTACATCCTTCATTTCGCTTACCTTGCGTACGGAGAATGGAACTTCCTTACCGTCAGCAAACAACTTCCTCTCTTTTTCATCAAACTCTAAGTCAACTGCTTTAACATTAAGTTTCATGATTTTATTAAAGCTTTGCTAAATTTAATACTTTTTATATAGCATCCTGACAAACTTGTCTGCTTTAAACAGCCGTATTATAAATCTAAGTTCTTTATTGCTAACTGTCTTTGTGATATACAACATTAAAACATAGAAAACTAAAGCAGCAATCAGAAGCAATGGAAGGTATGCAAGTGTTGTAACAAACTTTAAAAGGAAGTATAGTAGAAGGCCCATTAACAAAACAGATAATGTAGCCTTAACTAGTTCTTTATAAGGCAATTTTATTTTGATATACCTCGACACCAAAATAAGATTTACTGCCAAAGTAGACATTGTAACCGCAAGATATGCAATTGCTGCACCTACAGAATACAGAAGCGGGACTAAGATAACTGTAAGCGTTATGCCTACTGCTGCTCCGGTTACAACGGAGTACATTGCATATTTCTGTTTTCCTGTTGCACTTAAAACCTGGGTAATCGGCCCGAATATACTGGATATAAGAACAGGAATAAGAAGGATTATAAAAGGAGTTTCAGCACCTATAAAACTGGATTTATAAAGATAAGAAATCAGTCTGGGTGCGGATATTATAGAAGCGGTAACCAGGGGCAAAGTAAGCATAAAAGAATACTTTACAAGACTGTGCTGAAGCCTGTAAAAACCATCGAACTGCTTTCTTTCAAAAAACTTCGTTATAGATGCAAAGAATGCAGATCCGACAGCCGCAGCGGGTAACCCAAGCATTCCTGCCATTATCAACCCAACTCTGTAAAAACTAACTGCCGATATATTTGGGGAGACTGCCCCTAAAAACAAAGCGATTACTGGCCCATAAGAAAGTGATATTATTGCAATAACGTAAGAAAAGTTCCTATAACTGTAAAAATGAACCAGATCTTCTTTTTCTGGCCTGACAGGACTTGAAAAACCTTTAATCGAACGGTACAAGAGAAAAAGGCCTACTGTTGCAGTTACAAGATATACTACATCATAGAACTTAATTGCCCCTATTAAACCGAACCCTAAATAAACTACTATAAGCTGGATTATGCGCAGAAAATCATACAAAACTCCCGTAATAAAGCTATTGTTCATCTTCTGGAATCCAATAAATGAAGGCTCTGTGAAATTTCCTGAAAGAGAATAGAATACAAGGCCGAAGGCAAGTATCTTTATAAGGTAACCGACTTCTTGTGAGTGGTATACCGATGCAATTACTCCTGAAAGAGAAAACAAGACTATTGAAGCAGCAAGAGATGAAAGTATTACTATAATAAAATAATGCCTGACTGCCCACATTAGTTTAGACGCAGAATTCTGTGCACGATATTTGGATATTGCATACTGGACTGCCGAACTTATACCTAAGCCTGCAATAGTGGAAGCGAATCCCCAATAAAGGACGACTACGGTATAATAACCATAATTTGTGGGGCCAAGAAACCTAACAAGAAGGACACTAATCAGAAAAGAAACAAAGAATTTTGAGCCGGAACGGAGAAAGCCATACACACTATTTGAAGCCACTAATCCCTGTTCCTCTTCTATGTTTATTTCTTCATTGTTGATAGGCTGTTCCATTAAGATGCTACTTTACTAACCAGCATTATAATGCACTCAATTTATGTATTTAAATAAATAATAATTAAGCAATAGTAATTAAATATGGTTTTGCTCACACAAGAAACTGGATTGTATGTAATAATTGCTTTAGCAATCTTTATAGGATATATTATAGGGATATCTACGCAAGAAGAAGTAGAGAGCATAGCAAAAAGAATCAAGGCAGAAAAAATATTTTCTTATCCTCTGATAATAATAGAAATTGCAGTTATCTCTTTATTATTGTATTTGCACAGTGTTTACTATTTTGCAGTTTCTGCGGTAATAATGCTTTTTAACCTTTGCTTTTCAACGCTTTATAACGCAGAAAAATCTGATTTACAAAGAACCATAAGCTATGTAATTAGCTTTTTAGTCCCATCATTAATAATAGGGACTTTAATAATTATCTTATGAAAATAGGGATAATAGGAAGAACAAACGTGGGAAAAAGTACGCTTTTCAAGGCGCTTACACTTGAAGAAGTGGATATAGAGGATAGGCCTTTTACGACCATAGAGCCCAACAAAGGCGTTGGATATGTTAGTTTTGAATGCCCTGAGAAATACTTCAAGGTTAAATGTAACCCTCACAACGCGCCTTGCGTTGATGGCACAAGGTTTGTGCCCATAAATATAATAGACGTTGCCGGTCTTGTCGAAGATGCAAGCGAAGGAAAAGGCCTTGGTAACAAATTCCTGAGCGATATAATGGAAGCCGATGCAATAATAGAAGTGATAGATATATCCGGTAATACTGACAGCAGTGGAAATAAAACGAAGGGCTTTGACCCTGCTATTGATATAGAGATGGTCGATAAAGAGATAAAGAAGTGGATAGCTTCAATAATCTCCAGATCAAAGTATGTAGGGAAGGAGGATATCTCGGATGTAATATTCAAAAATGTATCAGGAATAAACATAAAGTACTCGACTGTAAAAGAAGTTGTGAAGGAGCTTGGCATAAAAGAAATAAACGATGAAACTGCATTAAAGATGGCTTCCTTAATGATGAAAAAAGACAAGCCGATGCTTATTTTATGCAATAAGATGGATTCTGTTGATGACCTGGATGAAAGGATTAAAAAACTTAAGGAAAGATTTGACTACAATTTTATGGCATGCTCCGCAGCAGCCGAGCTTACAATAAGAGAAGCAGAGAAAAATGGATTTATACGCGTTAAAGACGGAAAAATTGAAAGATTAAAGGATCTAAGCGGTGACCAGGAAAAAGCCATAGGAATAATAGAGAACATAATCAAAAAATACGGCAGCACAGGGGTGAAAGAGGCTTTAAACCGGCTGGTATTTGAATTAAAGGGTTACAAGGTTGTTTTCCCTGTGGAAGACGAAAAGAAGCTCACTGACGGTTTTGGAAGAGTCCTGCCAGATGCATACCTTGTAGAGAGGGATGCAACTCCCAAGGATGTGGCAGCAATGATACACAGCGACATAGCTAAAAACTACAAAGGAGCTATAGACTGCAAAACTGGACTTAAAGTAAAGAATGATTCTCCTGTTAAAAACGGGCAGGTTCTTAAGATATTGGTATGAATAATACAAAAGTGTTCCTAAAGGATGAAAAGACGTTTGAAAAGATAATAGAAGCTTCGGATCTCAAAAAAGACGACATAGTCATAGAGATAGGAAGCGGAGACGGCCGGCTGACAAAACGGATAGCGCCGCATGTAAAAAAAGTTTACGCTGTAGAGATAGATACAAATCTTTTTGATTCTGCAAGAACAATGCTTGAAGGATTGAAAAACGTAGAATTCATAAATGATGACGCATTATCAATAGATTTCCCAAGTGATGCAAACAAAATAATATCGAACTTGCCATATGCCATCTCTTCTCCAATAACAGAAAAAATAATATACTTTTTAAATGGCAGAAAAGACTCTTTGGCTGTATTGATGTATCAGTTGGAATTCGGAGAGAGGATGCTTGCATTCCCAGGTATAAGGGATTACTCAATGATATCGGTGTTCACGCAATATACCTGCAACATAGAGCTTGTTTCTAGAGTAAGCAAGAATGCATTTCGGCCAAGGCCTGCTGTTGAATCGATAATACTAAAGATAAAGCCGAAAAACATACAAATAAACGAAGATTTTCTTGCCTTTGCTAGGCTTCTCTTCCAGCACAAGAAGAAAAACCTCTATTCTGCTGTAATGGACAGCCGTGGAAAATTAAATGTCAAATCAAAGGAGGAGATAAGAGAAAAACTTCAGGGATTCAAAGAAAAGGATAAACTAAAACAGAAAGTATTCTATTTAGATATAAAGGAGCTAGAGGATATATATGATGAGATGCTAAGGTTAGGAATATGCAAAAAGAAGTAAAGGTGATTAAGAGGGGGAACCCATCAGTTAGGATATATAGGAAGAAAAAAGCATGGGAATTCATACCTTTTAAATCTAACTTGGGTTATAACCAGAACAAACGAAAAAGGTTCAAAAATTTTGCATCCAGGTTTTCTCTCAAGGAAATTGAAGATATAATTCTTGCATGGCTGGCATTAAGCTTCGCATTTGCAGTTGTTCTTTACCCGATAGAAAACACGGGTTTCCTTCTATACTTCTTAGCTTCTTTTATAGTGCTTGGAGCAGCATTTATAATGCATGAATTGATGCATAAGTTTGTCGCACAAAGCTATGGCTATGAAGCGCAATTTAGGATGTTTCCGTTCTTTTTGATACTTGCTGTAGTAATGGCGTTGCTTATAGGATTTGTATTCGCACTGCCTGGCGCGACTATATTTGAACCTGATCCAAGAGAGCCTTACATGGATCCAAAAGGATTTACTGAGAGATACGGTAAAATATCTCTTGCCGGGCCTTTGATTGACATAGCATTCGGTTTTATATTCTTGGCTTTATTTTTGCTTATATATGTATTCGTTGGATCGCATGTAACTAGCCTGCTTACGGCTTTCGGCTATATCGTAACAGGCTTGGGAACATTCATAAGCTTTTACCTTGCAGCATTTAACATGCTGCCTTTGGGATCGGCATCTTTTATAGGTTTAGACGGTTACAAAGTGTGGAGATGGAATAAAGTTTACTGGGCTATTTTCTTTGTATTGCCAGTTGCAATGACTGCTTTAATCTATATTGGTTACATACCTGTTCTCTCTGTTATAGGGCTGTAATCACTGTGGCAGCTATTTAAAGGAATATGTTTAATAATATTTATGGCAGAAAAAAACAAAATAATAACTGCTTTTCAAACTGCGGGTTACATATCAATATTAGCAGCAAGGTTCCTTGAAGAGAAAGGAGTCGTAAAAGATGTTGGCGGGATAGACATTGATGAACTTGCGCAATTTGCAGTAGTCAAAGACGGAAACCTTCTCTCTCCGATAAGATTGTTGGAAGGAAAAGGGTTTACAATGATAACATCGCAGATACCGCTTCCTTTAAAATCAATAAACGAGCTGGCAGACAAGATAATGCTGATCTACAAAGAAAAGAAGGCAGAACAGATAATAGCATTGGATGGGCTTGCAGTTGATGAAGCAAAAGACAAAAGTGATGTGTACTTTGCAAGCACTTACAATGAAAAGGAGATAAAAAACTGCAAAAGACTGCCTGAGGGCGCAATGATGGGCTTTAATTCCTACTTTGCACACAAAGCAAGAAAAAGCAAGATCCCTTTTGTAGTTTTGATGGCAGAAACGCATGCTGAGATACCAGACGGCATAGCGGCAGCAGCGCTAATTTCTGTTTTAGAAGGAATGCTTGATATACATGTAGATACCTCTGAACTTATATCTGAATACAAGAAAACGCTTGGACAGATAAACAGCCTACTAAAAAGAATAAGTCAAGCGCCTAAAGAGAAAGAAGAACAAAACATGTACGTTTAATTTTCATCGTATTCTTTTGCTTTTTCTTCCAAAAACCTAGAAACATTGTTGTCCATAAAAGAGGTGGAATAAGCAGTTATATCGGTCATAGGTACCCATCTATAGCTTTGGAAAAAAGATAGAACCTCCGGTTCTCCATTGACATGCTCCATTACGTACAGGAAATACAATAATTTTGGATTTTCGCTTGGGTAATACTTGAATACCTTGCCCGTAAGATTAACTGTTATGTTGAATTTTTCCATAAGTGAAAGGATTTCCCTTCTAGGGCTTTTCTCCTCATCTAAATCAATAAAAGGGAAGACCCATGTTGCTCTGGGCATATATTTATCTTGCTCTTTGAGTTTTACCATCAATACTTTGTTTCCCCTTATTACTAATGCAGACACTCTTTTCGCCATATGATTATTAACAGTTTTTACATTTTAAACGCTTTTTTATATTAAGTTATACATAATATTATTAAAAAAGTATGGACAAAGGATATTATGCTGTGTTAATCGTCATCCTGGCGCTTGTAGTAGGCGCTGCCATATTCTACACAAATCCATATGAAAATCATAGACAGATTGCAATTGGGATATGTGAATTGGAATGCCATAACATAATAGCCAACCACACATTAACAAGCAACACTTGCATAAAAGAGAATGCAAGTTTCGGTTATTCTTGTGCAGCTGTTAATTCAACTGCGTCTACTGTCTGCTCAAATAGCAATGAGATAAACCTTAATTACAACTGTGTCCTGGAAAATGTGAAATAAGTTTACTTAACAAGCTGGTCTAATGCATGCAATTTCTTGTTAAGAAAGTCTATCCTGCTCTGCTTGTCTTCAAGTATTTTTCCTGACTCTATATGCGTAAGCACGCCGCCGTCATTTCTGCACCTAAAGTCATTTTGAAGGGCTTCATTTACGTCATATCTTCTGTTGCATATGTCACACACATAGAAGTCCTCTGCTTTGTTCAATTCCATTGATTTTTTAGTCTGTTTTATCTCTTCTTCATACATCTCTCTTATTATGAATACAAGTTTTTCCGGATTAGCGCTCCAGAAGTATGTATACCATGCTTTGTTGTTCTTTCTCACCTTTCTGTATGAAACAAGATTCTTGTTGTAAAGCCTATAAAGGAACTTTCTTATTGCATTTGCCTTTTCAAACTTAAGCTTCTTTGCAAGCAAATTCTCTTCCATTTCTCCCTTGGAAATAAGGAACTCAAAGACTTCCAGGCCTTTTTCGCCTGCAACATCAACAACGTATTTTCTTGCCTCTTCAAGTTTCAAAAGTTTATTAGTATCGATTACTATCTTCTTTTCCCTTTTTACAGTCGCTTTTTTTGTCTTTTTTATCTTAGGCTTAGCCTTTACTTTTTTCACTTTATTCTTAATTTTTTTTGTAGCCATTTTTTTATATAGTAAATCAAAGATTTAACCTTTTCGATTTAAATGTAAAATCTTATTTCAAGGCCGTAAATATTATTGAGCCGATAGGGCTCAAAAGAACCAAAAGCAGAATAAAAAGAAAGGCAACTATATTAAGGATTGCAAGCGCTTTCTTTTCATTTTTCACGACGTAGCCCAAAGCATCAAAGAATATCTTTCCTCCGTCTACAAGATAAGACAGAGGGAGTATGTTAACTATTGCAAGGCTAAACGAGATTACCCATAACCATAGAAAAAGCCCGTCTATCCAGTAGAGGGACTGCGAAGTAAAAGAATTATTTGGGAAGGCAGTGACAGAGATTGGCTCTATTATAAAAGCAGGAGGCTTTGCAAGTGAGAAAAACCCGCCAACTCCAATGTAACTATGATAGGTATTATTTATTGATGAGTTATACGTTGTTTTCATTGAATAAACCTTCCCATTAGTTAATGTGAAATTAACATACTGCCCCGGTTTGACATTAAGATCAGATAAAGCCTGTTGTTCTGAATAGAACTGATGGCCATTTATCTCTGAAACGGTCGAGTTTACCGGCAAAGAAACAAGACTGGCAGGGCTGTTATTTACAACCGTTGAAACGTCGAGATAATACGGAGAGTATGAAACTAAATTGGCAGAAACCATGAAATGGGAAAGCAGTAAATACGCGCCAAAAAAGACAAAGCCTAAAACCACATTCGTAAATGCGCCTGCGGCGAATATTCTCAAACGGTCAATCCTCTTTGCCTTCACTACTTTCTTTTCATCTGGCTCTACAAAGGCCAAGGGAAGAACTCCAAATAGGAAGCCGAAACCAGTGGATTTTATCTTTATGTTTTTAGAGAGGGCAACAACGCCATGAGAAGCTTCATGTAAAGCCGCAAGTACGATTATGGATATTAATATATAAAGTATAGGGACCCCTATTAAAACCGGAATCCCTCCCACAGATATAGAAACCGGAAACAAAGGTGCTACAGCTGGAAAAGTAGTCTTTGGACTTGTTATCATAAGGTAAAGGTAAGGCAGGAAAAGATAAAGCACAAAGCCTATGCCTGCGAGCGCAACAAACACGCCTATTGTTGAATAAATGTTTATCAGCCGTTTGAACCTTGCCAGCTTTTTCATTGCTTTAAGTCCGATCTTCGTTTTGTAAAGAAACACCACCTTCCCTTCTACATCAAACCTTTTTCTTTTTACTATTACAAATAATCCGAATATTGCAAGTATTATTATTGTTAAAAGTAAGTTATCTCCATTTGCTAAGAGCACGCTTAAAACTGACATTATATACCTACACCTTCAGCTTTCTTAATTCTTTGTGTTTAGGCCTTAATGCTGAAGAACCGCAGTTTCTGCACCTTACTTCATTCCTCCTAAGGACTTTTTGGCTTGAAACGCGTATCTTTGCATTGCAATTTCTGCATACGTATACGTTATAGAACAGCCTGCTATCAGCAACTGGATTAGATCTTTCTGCCATAATCTTATAGGTTTCTATTTACTTATATATAAAGTTTTATTTAGTGCATAATTAGTATAGTTAATGAAAATTGACGTTATAAGAAAAGATTCAAAAGAGATTGTAGAAAGGTTAAGGCAACTAGGCTTTGACAACATATTACTTCTAAAAGACCAGAGCATAAAGAATATTACAAAAGATGAAAACTTTGAATTCAAAGCCTATTCTGGAAAAGACTATGACTTTGTGATTAGGAAAGGAAAAGCGAAATTCATATATGATTTGGAGTTAAACGGCTTCCTTCTGAACAAAGGCTTATGCAGCAAGCTTAAGGAAAATGATATGGTGGTTATATTCAGCTTTTCAGCGCTTGAAAAAAGTGAAAACATGTTCAAGGTTTACAAGAACCTTTTGATAAATGGAAAACTTTGCAATGACTATGGAGTAAATTGCTTGTATTCCTCTGGATCTGAAAACGCTAGCGATGTAAAGTCCTTCTTCCAGCTTTGCGCATTCGCTGAGGAATTCGGTTACAGCTATAAAAATGTTATTAAAAGCATGAGAGCATTGGCAGACTTAACTTGAAATGTATATGCTAAAAAGCCGGACAGCTCTGATTAGAGGGTTGATTTATACTGTTATAATAGTATTATCTGTATATTTGATATTTTCAGGCAAAGTTGTATTAAAACAAACTTACACAAGAGCCTTCATAATAATAACATCGCTTTTGATAGCAAACACAGGTATACTCGCATCTAGAGAAGTAGATTTTATGCGGCAAAACTCGCTAAAAGATTAAAAAGAGTCAAGAAGATATCCATACTTTTAGTTGCGATAACATTCCTTGTATCGATTGCGATGACAAACGACGCTTCTCTTCTAATCCTTATACCAATAACAGTGGAGATAGGAGTAATATCGAAAAGGAGCCTTTTAAACACTATAATAATGCAAATTATAGCTGCGAATGTAGGTTCTATGTTGACACCTTTTGGCAATCCGCAGAACATAATAATATTTTTGCGCTACCACCAAAATCCTATTAGTTTTATTATGGGGGTATTGCCTGCTTTCCTAATATCCACCATCCTCCTTTTTGTATTCACTTTCTTCTTAGTAAACGACGGCGAATTAAAAGTAAGATATAAAGAAAAGAGACCGCACTTGCCACTTTTTTATTCTTCACTTGTAATTTTCATAATAGATGTTATAGCTATGCTTCTAAATTATAGTGAATATTTTTTCATAGCGATGATTGCAATCTCTATTTCCATACTTGCATTGATAAGGATACCGGGATCAAAAAGGTTGGTAATCCTGGGAAGGGTAGATACCTTCCTTATCCTTATTTTTTTCATTATCTTTATGGTATTCGGTTCGCTCAGTTCTATAATCCCCTTACCAAAGAGCAATTCAACGCTTTATCAATTCATATACGCAATTTTAATCTCTCAGATTATAAGCAATGTCCCTGCATCTGTTCTTTTGAAGACTTTTAACTTTATTCCCTTATTATGGGGCGTAAATATAGGGGGGAATGGTACTATTGTTGCTTCACTTGCAAACATCATAGGGATAAGGCAGACAAAAGAGAGAGGGAGATACTCCTCATTTTTTAAGATATCATTCCTATTTTTGATCATTAATGCGACTATCTCTGCAGTTATAATGTATTTTATATAGTAATTTTTTAGGGCCTGAAGAATTAAAAAAGGATAGATGGGCCCGAAGGGATTCGAACCCTTGGTCTTCTGCACGTCAAGCAGACGTCATAACCGCTGGACCACGGGCCCATAATTACTAACAACTACAGATAAAATATAAAAGCTTATTTAAAATGAAATAAAAAAGCTTTTATTGATAAATTATAATATTTCAATATGAATTATGATTTGAATTACGTAAAGGATCACAGGGATGAGCTTATTTCCTCTATAAAGAAGAGATTTTTAACACCACCGATAGAGAATCCTGTCGACAGATTGATAGAATTAAATGAACTGATAAAGAAGACCAGAAGCAGCGTAGACGAACTAAGGCACAAAAGAAATACAATAAGCAGAGAATTCGCTGAAAACAAAGACAATGCAGAAGAAAAGGAAAGCGACAGGAAAAACGTAAGAGAGCTGATGCAACAAATAAAAACAATGGAAGAGGAGATAGCAAAATACGAAGAAGAAGCTAAAAATCTGTTTTTATGGTTGCCCAATGTGGTAAGCCCTGAAGCTCCAGAAGGAAAGGATGATAATGACAATGTAGAGATAAGAAAATTCGGAGAAATCAAAAAAAGAGATTTCACAACAAAAAACCACATTGATCTTGGGCAGGAAAGAAAACTTTTAGACGTGGAAAAGGCCGCAAAGATTGCAGGAAGTAGATTCGTGTTTATAAGAGGCAAGCTTGTACAGCTGGAACTTGCGTTAGAGATGTACTCGATTCAAAAAATCGCTTCAAAAGGCTATACACCAATATTACCGCCGTTTATGATAAAAAGAGACATTTACAGCGGGATAGCGCACATGGCTACATTTGAAGATGCTCTCTACAAGGTTACAGGCATTGAAGAAGAAGGAGAAGAGGAACGTTTTCTTATCTCTACAACTGAGCATCCGATGATAGCTCAGTATTCGAATGAAGCAATACCTGAAGAGGAACTTCCTATAAAAATGGTCGGGGTAAGCCCTGCTTTCAGAAAAGAAGCGGGAGCACATGGAAAAGACACGAAGGGGATATTTAGGCTACACCAATTCGACCAGACCGAGCAGATAGTACTTTGCAAACCTGAAGACTCAAAACGCTTCCATGAAGAAATGTTAGGAAATATTGAGGAGATATGGCAAGAGTTAAACATACCTTATAGAGTTGTGAGCTGTTCTACAGGTGATATGGGGGTTAGAGATGTAAAACAGTATGACATAGAAGCTTACCTTTACTCGCAGGGAAAATACAGGGAGGTAGGCTCATTTGACAATACTACTGACTGGATATCCAGAAGATTAAACATAAAATATGTTGATAAAAGAGGAAACAAAGATTATGTTTATACTTTGGACGGAACAGGGTTGCCGATACAAAGAACTATGATAGCAATAATCGATACTTATCAGCAGAGGGATGGAACGATAGTTATTCCAGAGGTACTTAGAAAATACACAGGCTTCAGCGAAATATAGTAATACCATAGTAATACTCACCTTTAATTTATAAAAGAGAAAATCAATTTATTAACAGGAGGGGGATGAAATTATGGGAAATAAAACTCTTGAGGAAATAATAAAACCAAATGACGCTTCTGATTCAAAATTAAGGCTTCTTGTTATGTCAGAATTGGAACTTGCGACTAAATTAAGCAGTAAAGACTTGCTGGATAATGTCGGCCAGATAATAAAGAGCTATGAAGGAAAAATCGATGGGATTGTGATAAACGGTGGATTGGCGTACATACCTGACAAATACAGCAGACTGCGTGGAGAAAGACTTGATTTAGTTGAAGACAGATTAAAGGAAAAATATGGAGAAGAGGTATATAACGAAGTAAAACGTGGTAAAGACGGCTCTGATTCTGTTGATGACTTAACAGAGGCTGCAAGACTTGCAAAGATCCAGATGAAAAACATTGCTTATGAGGCAAAGAAAAGGAATATACCGATATACTACATTTACGGTGTTACAGATTACAAGAACGTAAAGATGATAATAGAAGCCCTTGAAAGGCTAAGCAGAAGAAACAACAAAGAAGAAGAGAGAATGAAAGTAAATAAGAAAAACAAAAAGCAGAATAAGCTTGATAATAAAACACCCGATGAGATAGAAAGGATAATGTCGATAATACCTGAAAGCTATAAATTCAAGGCTTCGCAGTGGAAGACCTCTGATAAAAAAGGCATAAAAGACAAAGCAAATGATATTTACCTACACTTAATCAACATGGTACTTAATGACGGTAAAAATGAGAATAATATAAAGGTGTACAAGAGATTTGAGAACTTCTTAGGAGAAAAGGAAGAGAACACCCCGGATGCAGAAATAATGATAAATGGCTTAAAAGTTAAAGTTTTCCATGCAATAAACGCGCTTACTGCCGGATTAAATGAAGGAAAACCAAGCGACAGAAATATAAACATGATAATAGATTACGCCAATCTGGATGCACAGTATGGAAGACTTGCAGATATCTATATAACCGGCAGAGGGTCTGCTACAGAATTCACTGCTTTAGATTACCAAAGCAGAAAAGACCCTGTATTAGTATTAAATCAAGGGCCGTTAATGGATATAGACAAGCAGTTCAAACTGAGGGCTAGCCTTAACAAGACAGATGTATCAAAAAGATTGTCGCAGTTTGAAGACAGCGGCATATCCTTATTATCGGTTTACAACGACAAAAGCGTTGAGATAGAGCATATTGACATAGGCGGAATCAAAAAAGGAATAAACCCATACAAAATAAACAAAGAAAAGACAAAAGGATCTTTGTACGAAATGGTCCAAGTATCTGATTGGCATGTGGGCAATGCTGCATCGGATTATGAAGCGATGGAAAAAGTTCCTGAGATAATAAACAAGAGCCAAGTGCCAAAGGACAAAAGAATCTTGTTTGTAGGCGGAGACATGGTTGATGGCGGAAACGACAAGGCACAGAGAACAAAAATGTCATTGCCGAGGGCCCCTAGCCCAGAAGAATTTCTGGGAAAGCTTGAAGACATTCTAAATGATAATGACAAAGAAAGAGCAAAGAGCAATTTCATGTCGGAATTGCATAAAATAGTATATGGCAATTCAGATATAGACCTTGGACAGCAAGAAAAGAGACTTGACAAATATCTAAGGCCCTTGGGCCCATTATTTGAAAAAGCCTATGTCGTTGGAGGAAACCACTTTGAAAGAGCCACAGGAAATGGAAGCGAGGGCAGGATGATAGGGCCAAAGCTTGAAAACAACGGTACCAAAGAGGTAGTTTACGTAGATGATTATCTTTTAAGAGGGGAAACCCCATATCTTGACAGTTATGGGCTGTTGCAGATGCACAGTGCAGGTTACAGGGGAGGAGCAGATGCAAGAACCTCCCTTATGAATACTGTGAAGAACACCGGAAAAGACTTAGTTGACATAGCAATGGCAGGAGACTGCCACGAGCCTGGTATAAAATTCGCATTAAAAAAGAAGGACGATGAGTGGAGGACTATGGCCGCAATCACAGTGCCTGCTCTCGAGAATGAAACATACTTTGAAAGCTACATAATACACAAACCGAACTATACAAAAGGAATAAGTGAAATTTATATACCTACAGATACAACTATAGGAACTTCATACTTAAAATATAGATTAATACCTCTGCAGGGGATAAGAACTGCTATGGAAGCAGAGGGAGGATCTAGATACAACCGTTTACTTGACAACCTGCTTAAAAAGTTCAGCAATTAAATACAATAAATATTAGTAGTATAACCCTTAGATATTCTTATGGATGAAATAAAGAAGAAAGAAAGCATAGAAAGTGTAAGAGAATTTGTATCAAAAAACAACGATTTCACTGTCTTTTACCACCTTGATACTGATGGCATAGTAAGTGCTGCATTGCTTACTGCAGCTCTTAAAAAGATAAATAAAGGAGTTTATTACTACAGGCCTACAAACTATGAAGACTACAAAGACATTGACATGCAGGAATACAGCAAAAATATAATCATTTGCGACATGCAGATAAGAGAAGAACAATTGCCGCTGTTTAAGGACAAGAACCTCTGCATAATAGACCATCATCAAATAATAAACGCAGATTTAAAGGCCTACGCAAATCCAAAAATATGGGGAGACAATACCTATACTCCTTGTTCATTATTGATTTACAGGATATTTGAACAGGAAATAAAGGAACTTGACTGGGCTTCTGCAATAGGCCTTGTTGGAGATTCGGGTGGAAAGGAAAATTCCGAATTCGTGAAAAAAACAGCGGAGAAATACGGAATAAAGATAGGAAAAGATGAGTTCATGTATGATAATGATTTTGGAAAGGCCGCCAGTATGATAGGTGCAATGACAACCTTATACAACAGAGAAGGAGCGGATGAAGCGTTAGGTATATTGATCAACAGCAATTCAATTTCTGAGGTTCTTGGCAACCAAAAACTTGTTTTTGCGGACAAAAAGGTAAGAGAAGAACTTGAAAAACTTAAAAAAGATTTCAAAGAAAACGCACAGAAGTATGGAAAGATATACTTTTATGAATTGGACCAGAAAAAGAAAAGGTATTCCTCTACTCTTGTAACAGAACTGAGCTTTGACAAGGAATACTACGGCAATGTGCTTGTGTTCATGACAAAGATAAATGCGAGAACTATGCGCCTTAACTTAAGAGCAAATGGTGTAGAGATAAAACTGCCGGCGATGCTTAACAATATATTCAAAAAAATGAAAGGAGAAGGAGGAGGGCACGATAAAGCTTCCGGCGGCTCTATAGATTACAAAGACAGGGAAAAATTCAAAAAGCTGTTTTTGGAGGAAGCAAGTAGTCTAAAATGACTAGAAATCCGGCGCTCTGCTTACCTCAGATATACTAAGGCTGGCATCATGAAACGAAGAAAATGCCTCTTCGATCTTTGAAGTTCCTTCATCTTCGTCTGCTACCAAAGTCACCATTATAACTGTTAAGCCAAAAGCCAGAGGCTGCACCTCCACCTTGTATACAGATCCATATTTTGAAAGGAATGCCTTTATTTTCTCCGACGTCTCATCTAAATTAGAAGAGGTATCCTTAGGAAGTGCCTTTATTTTTATAACTACTTTTCCCATATTAAGGCCCCACAAAACCGCACACTTTGCAGGTGTAATTTACTCCTCTTCCTCTGCATTTTCCGCACCTTGAAATTTTAGTGCCACAATTAGGGCAGTTGAATACCACTGAATCGTCTATTATGGATATGTCTCTCTCGCAGGATATACAGAAATTCTTTTCAGCCTGAACTAACTCTTCTGCCATTTGTTAGTTTATTATCAGATTCATATTTATATGTTTCTGTTATAGATAATATATGGAAAAAGATATAAAGCAGGTTATAATACTAAGAAAAGACGTGAAGATGGGAACCGGAAAATTGGTTGCACAGGGCTCTCACGCGAGTCTTATGAGCTTTCTTAACACTGAAAAAAAACATCCTGAAATCGCAAGAAAATGGCTGGAGGAAGGAGAAACAAAGATCGTTTTAAAAGTAAACAAACCGGAAGAATTCGAAGAACTGAAAAACAAACTCAAAAGGAGCGGCATGCCCTTCCAAGTCGTAAAAGACGCGGGGCAGACACAGGTTCCTCCCGGAACTGAAACTGCAATAGGCATAGGGCCTTACTACACGGATGAAATAAATAAAATAACAGGAAAACTAAAACTTTTATGACAAATATACTATACATAATGTTTAATTCAATGATGCAGACTGACCCATACTTAGCTTATTTATTCTTTGCAATGATAATAGCGGGAGTCGGAATAACCTATTTTTATAGAAAAGAGGCGGGATTAATTATTACAGTAATAATCTCCGCTATAATCGGTTACATGGGCATATTCTACCCTTTTGTTTACATAATAACAGGAGCATGTGCAATCCTTCTTTTTCTGTCTTTATTGGGAGGAGGGTCAATAACTAGGCCGATAAATAACCTTGAGAGCTGGATTTACATAAAGATGATGCTAAGAAAACAGAAAAAGTAATGCATCGGCCGGGATTCGAACCCGGGTCTCCACCGTGGCAGGGTAGTGTCTTACCACTGGACTACCGATGCTTAATACAATTTATTAATAGGCCTCTTTTATATATCTTATGTATTTTGGAACTGGATTTAAGAAAGACAAGAATCAATGGAAAAAATTTGAAAACGACACAGCAGATATATTTGAAAAATTTGATTACACTGTAAATAGAGATGTAAGGTTCAAAACATACCGGTGGTTCCAAATTGATTTTATAGCACAGGACAAAAGCAGGAGGTTTTTTGTAGACTGCAAGAACCATTCCTATATCCCTCCTGAAAAAGAAAGAGAATTTGTTAAGAACCAGTTGACTAGAGCTTACAACTTTATAGACAAAGAAGGCGAAAAGAGGAAAAAGGACATAATATTGTTGGTTACAAGGAACAAAACTAATTCTTTGCTAATACACAAAGAAGGAGGGGACAAGGTACTTGCGGTAGACTTTGATTCGCTGCCGGCGCTTCTTAAAAACATAGACATTTATGAAGACGAGCTTTACACCTTTTGATTACTCAAGCCTATTTGCAAGAATAAAGGACATGACTGCATCGGAATTTATCTCGTAATCTATCTTAAGTGGATAATTGTTTGAAAATGAAAGTTTTATCGGTTTTTCAGGATCAACTGCATACATGAACTTTGAGAGGTAGTCTATTGAATATTTCGACCTTGTCGTAGATTCTGACTTTAGATCAAATATCTCTTTATTTTCATTTATAGACAATTCCTGCGAAAACTCCTTTTCTTCGCTCTTTGAACTTATTATGAACCTGGGCCTATCGACTGTGAAGTAGATTGAATCATCAACTAAAGATGCTGCCTTTACTGAATCCTTTATAAGCGAACTCAAGACGGTGACTTCTGAAGTAAACTTTAGCTGAGGCACCTTTTGTGCAGTGTAATTCTCATCTATTAAAGGTATGCCAAAATGCTGCTTGTTCTTACCATTTATGTCTATGATTAAGCGGTTCTTTGAATCCGACATCTTTATCTTGTCCTCTTTCTTTGCCAGCCTGAGTATGCCATTCAGGTCATCAAGTGAAACTGATATTTTCACAGGCTTTTCTATGTTGAAATTTGAAAAAATCGATTTCTTAGCCTCAAAAAGGACCATTGCTATGTTAGCGGGATCCATGGCCTTTATGGCAAACCCTTCTTCATTAAAATCTATGGAAACATCGGACATCAAACTGCCTACTGTGTCCATCATCTTCTTAAAAACTTCTGCGTCCTTGAATTCAGCTTCCATTGCTATTTAATAGATTATTTCTTATTATTAAATACTTTTTATAATTATTATAATCATTTATACTTATCTTTTCCACCTTGTCTGCTCTAACCTCAAAGGAGGAATCTGCAGCTATGCCTCTTCCAGTAACAAGGACAAGTTCCGTCGGTTCTAACTTTACATTTTCCTGATAATTGGGGAGGCAGGTCATCTTTTGGCCTTCATTCTCTAATTCGAATATGCCTGTTTTATCATCGTATGAAAAAACTTTTCCAACGAACCTAACTCTGGCACCGTCTTCTTTTATATCCTTGATTTCAGTGTCTTTTATTACCTGATTTTCCATTAACTGGTGGAGTTTACCACGGTTACATTTATAGGTATTACCTTGTAATTTACGCAGTTGAGATAACTTACCGACAGGTTTGCAACAACAGAGTAATTTCCGGTTTTTGACGGGGAATAAATTCCAAAACTAGTATATCCCTTTGTACTAGTATTTAGCTCGGTAGAATTGGCAACTTGGACTAAAAACGGCACACTTCCTACAGGCTTTACGGCCAGGGAAAGATCCTCGGTCACATTGCCTGTATTATTTACTCCTATTGTGAAAAACGTGTTTGTGTTTTCAGGCGCCTTTACCTTCGTGCTTGCGGAGTAATTAAAACCCAAATTAACAGAATTGCAGTTTATTGTCTTAACAACAGGCGCTTT
The DNA here is from genome assembly GCA_049965555.1 of Candidatus Parvarchaeum sp. Classification (GTDB taxonomy): domain Archaea; phylum Nanobdellota; class Nanobdellia; order Parvarchaeales; family Parvarchaeaceae; genus Parvarchaeum. Next base: position 25,391 of record JBMFWF010000005.1, on the reverse strand, counting down.
ATAAACTGGAGAAGTCTTTCCAGCGACGATAAAGCCGATTAAAAGCACTATCAGCAAAGCAAGCAATAAATAGTTTCTGATGCCTTTCATATTTATCATTTAATCTAGTTGATTGTTAATAAGTGTTTCGATATGGTAAATATAAAGGAATTCAAGGATGTTTATCCCCCTGCGGAGGACAGCTTTCTTCTTTTAAGCGCGGTAAAATATGCACATGGTGAAGTGCTCGACATGTTTGCTGGTAGCGGTATAATAGGGTTGAATGCAGCTGAAAAATCAGAAAGAGTTACCTTTGTTGATATAAATCCAAATGCAATAAAGGCAATAAATTACAACGCAAGAAAGAACGGAATTAGAAACTTTGAATGCGTAGTTTCAGATTTATTCTCTTCATTAAGCAACAGAAAATTCGATGTCATATACGCCAATCCTCCATACTTGCCTGAAAATAAGGAAAGTAAATGGATAAAAAAGGCGTTGAGCGGCGGAAAAGAGGGCAGTGAGCTAACCTTAAGATTTATACGGTCTCTGAAAACACATCTTAAAGCGGGAGGAATTGCATTTATTATTCTATCTAGTGTTTACGACGTGGATAAAGTATATAAGGAGATAAAGCGTCTAAGACTTAGCTTTGAGAAGTTATCTTCAGTTAATTTTTTCTTCGAGGAGCTTATCCTTATAAAAATATATGACGAGAGCGGGAATAGCGATAAATCAGGGCAGGATTATAGTCGCAGTAATCATAAATAACTCAGTGCAAGTACACAGAGTAAAGAGCTTAAGCGAAGTTAAAGACATACTTAATACCGCAAAGCCAAATGTGGTCGGAGTCGATAAAAGTGCCGCAGAATTCTTTGAAGACCTTTCATTTTCATTTAATACGGTAAAAATAGACGGGGAAAAGGAAGACGACAACCCCATAAAGTCGCTTACTATGCTGAGTATAACAAAAGATTCGGATAGAGGAGCTATAAACTCGGCTTATTATTCTAAAGAAGCGGATAACAGCGATTGAATCAGACTTTGTTGTCTTGGCTGCTTAATACCTCTCCTTTTTCAACCTTTACGAAATCAGGTACAACTAAGAGGTAATCCTCATCTACGCCTATTATTTGGGCCTCTGCCGCATCAGCGCTTTTCTTTAATTTGGAGATTGTTCTTTTTAATTCATCCACTCCTCCTTTCTCTCTTATCTCCTTAACTTTTATGAAAGACAAAGTATATCCTGAACGTATGTCATTTAGTATTGCGCTGGCATCCTCAAACTTATTAAGATTATAGTACTTTACATATATTTTAGCCATCGGCTTATCGCCCTGCTCAACCTCTAGTTCAACGTAATCGCTGCCTTGATTAGAGGAATCCACATTTACATTCTTCTTGAATATGTTCAAGAAATTATCAAACGGAAGATTTACCATGTTCACACCTCACAACTTAATTTTAATGCTATATAAGAAGATAAGCAAATTTTAGTATTTAAGTTTATCATTAAGCTTTTTTGATTAAATAAACAAAAGAAATGCAGAGGGAGGGATTTGAACCCTCGAAGGCCTAAGCCATAAGGTCCTAAGCCTTACACGTTTGACCGCTTCGTTACCTCTGCTATATTATTTTTTTACTCTCTTTATATCAACCACATCCCCAAAGGACAGTTCTGCAGTGTCTTTTTTGAAGGTTGAATCAGAAACTAAATTGATTTCATATAATGAAATATTGAATAACCTCTCAAGCCTCTCTGCTATTTTTATATCCGGAAGTATCTCGCCATTAACCACCTTTTTCAATTCCTTTGGTGAGCAGTTTATCTTCTCTGCCGCTTCTTCGATTGAAAGGCCATTTTCCTGCAATCCGCGCTTTATCTCATTTAAATAATCGTATCTTAATTCCCTTTCGCTGTCTACCTTGCTCTCTATTCGTTTGACATTATTAACTGGGGCTTCAATCACTCTGCCATATTTAGAACAGCTTTTGCAGAGGTTCATTACAGCGCCCTCTACTTCAGTCTTTAAAAGGTTCTCCTCAAATGCTCCGCATATTTCGCAATTCATTTTAAAACCCTCCAAGGTATATTTCTGCCAATGAAACTGGCAATTCGATTCCAAAAGAGTTCATAACTCTAGGGTGAAGCTCTCCAGCAAACCCTATCTTCTTTCCGTTGGCCAGCAAATTGTAAGCCCTGCCTTTTATAAATGTCTTGGCATACTTATCGTCTATGTAATTAGTAGAGACTTCTTTAATAGAGAATGCATCCGAAAGAACTTTCTTTATTATTGACAACGTATCAGTTACATTCGCATCTTTTTCGCACGAGACAAATGAAAGTTTTAGCCTGTTTTCGAAGGTTACATCGGAGTTTCCTTCCTCCACTACTTCTGACAATGAGAATATTTTCTGGGGGAATTTCTTGTGAAGATTGTTTGAAATAAGCCTCAGCAGTTCAGGAAAGAGGTACTTGCTGACCATAGTAACGTCACCGCTTTTCAGCTGCAGCAGACTAACATAGTCCTCTCCTTCTATGTACGTATTTAAAAATTGGTATTTTTCATTTGTAAGCGAATTTATGTCTATTTCCTGATAACCAAAACCAACAAGTACCTCTTTTATATTCTGCAGCATGTAATGATTCGATAGAAAAGCCCCTTCTGTATAGGAATGAGGAGCTTTCTCATTTATATTATCGACCCCTAATGACCGCATCATATCATCGATTATATCAACCTGATGCATAATGTCTTGCCTGTAAAAAGGCGGGACAACGAAAAGGTCCTTTCCAAGCGGCTTAACGCTGTAATCCATGGCTGAAAGCATTTTCACTGCCTGCCCTTTCCCTATTCTTATGCCTAACAGAGATTCTATTGAATCTTCATTCAAGTAAAAGCCATGCATTTTTAGTGAAAGATCGGTAGATATTGCATTGCTTTTGTATTTTGCTTCGATTATTGATACTTTGCCGAGGAACTGCAGATTATATATTAATATCTTAGTCACTGCATTTACAGTTTCCTTTTCTGTCCCAGTGACATCTATGAACAATTCTTTTGTGTTCTCATTTATAGAATAGTTATCTGCGTTTATTATCGGAGGCATAGCAATTATCTTGTTAGAGCTGTCAACCCACACTATTGGTTTCTTAGGTATTAAATCCTTATACTCTATTGCCTGTTTGACTTCTGTTATTATCTCATCATATCTTTTTGAAGAAGAGCTTCCAAGAGGTACAAAGTTTACATCATCTCTTGGAATTTCGCAATATCTTAAAGGGAAAGATATCTTTTCATAATCAAAAAATCCTATTGCAGCTTTTTTCCTGTTTCTTCCAACATTCCTGTCCAGCCTATCTTGAATAGCCAGGATCTCATTCAGGTTATCTCCTACTTTGCCATAAAGAACCACATGCAGAACATTAACAAATCTTCTTTCTGTATTCTCGACATAAACTCCTGGTCTTTCTCTTCCAATTATTAGGTTTCTTTTCATACTTATTCCAAGCTGGCTGGCAAAGACATGTGCGAGCGAATACTTTGAAACTATGTCTGTCCTGTCGGATGTAAGCTCGAAATTAAGTACGTTCTCGCCTTCCTCTAAATCCAATCCGAACTTAAGTGATATTTTCTCGTAATCTTCAAGCTTGAGTTTTTTCCCGATCGCTTTGTTCATTTCATCAAGGCTGTAATTGAGCATTACCATTAGAATTCACCAAATACCTTAGCAGATTCTATATCCCTAAGTAAATCTAAGTCGGTATAAGCGCCGTAAAGGTCCCTTATATCCGCCATACCTAATTTAAGATTCAGCATTCTTTCCATGCCAAAACCCCATGCGATTATGTTTTTGCTTATTCCAAACGGCCTAAGAGTTTCTGGCCTAAAAACACCCGAATTGCCGACTTCAAGCCATCTTTTGAGCTTTGGACTGAAAGCCTGTATCTCCAAGCTAGGCTCTGTATAAGGATTGTAAGTCGGCTTAAGCCTTATTTTCTCTATTCCTATTTTTTTGTAAAATTGTTTTATGTAGCCAATAAGATCCGAGACGGAAAGGTTGTCATCATATACTATTCCTTCTATCTGGTAAAGTTCTAGTAAATGGGTATTGTCCATTGTTTCATTCCTGAATCCCTTGTCAACTGAAAAGAACTTGGCCGGTTTATCTTTGTTTTTAGATATTAACTCATAGATATACCTAAATGTCGTTGCAGTAGTATGCCCCCTCATTATAAGTGAATCACTTTTAGACTTATCAAAATTTCTTCTGTACCCTATCGATTCGTTGTACTTGGAAGAAAAAAACCCATGCTCATAAACATCCTTTACGTTTTTGATTAGCTTTGCAGGTATACTGGCCTTTCCTCCATTTAAGTAAACGGTATCCTGTATGTCTCTATCAGGGTGATCTTGCCTGAACATCATAACATCAAAGTTCCAAAAAGTAGACTCAACATAATTACTGTGCATTTCTGAGAAACCCATTGAAACCATTGCATCTTTTATAAAAGAGATAAATTTAGTCTTCACGTTCAGTTTCCCCGATAATGAATCAAATATCTCCGGTTTTTCGCTGTATTCCCTAAATTTCAACCTCTCCCAATTTTTAATGTTGTTTGGAGAGAGTTTATCCACATAATCTGTCTTGAATTCGCTGTTTTTCAGCACATTTATCCCCGTACGTGTTATGGAGAATTTTTCCTTTATTTCATTCACCTGTTCAACTATTCCACGTCTTATGAGATCATTTATGCCATCATAGTTTACATTCTGTTCTTTCTCTACCATTTGCAAAACGCTGTTCTGCTGTTCAACCTTTTCGGATTTATCAAGATTTACTGTTATTTTACCCCCTTCAATATTTATTGCAAGCATTCTCTTCAATACACCTACAGCTGCATTTAATTCATTTTTTTCCATTGGAACACTGGAGAATAGCTGCTTATATTCCACAATTTTATTATGCCTTAGAAATTCAAAAACCCTGTATTCTGGAAGGCCTTCTTTAAGATATTTTTGTCCCAGGGCAGTAAGCCTTAGTCCATTTGTAGCTATGTTGTCGATTTTTACCAGCCCTAGAGAAAAAAGCTTTCTGGCGGAGTTTATAACCGCTGCTCTTTCCAAGGCGTATTTTATTTCTATTTCACTTGAAAACATCTCTCCTTTTTGAAGAGAGGATAATACAATCTTGTCAGTCTTGTTAAGCATTCTAATAATATCTTCCTCTTCCATCTACGATAAAAATAAATCTTGTATAAATTAAAAGGTTTTAATTAAGCCTTTTTCGACCATCTTTTTAGCAAGGTATGGACCCGAGGCATAAAGTCCAGAGAATTTTGATTCAATTAAACCTCCGTATATTGCTTCATTTACAGGAAATGCTACAGAGAAAATGGGATTAAAACTGTAATTCAAAGATTCTTTTACAAAACGCGGAAGATTTAATTTTTCAAGTTCGGAAACAAAATCATCTGTAGACTTAAATTTTCTGGCAAGAGCGGAAATCGCAGATTCTAGCCTGTTAACTGAAAGGAAAAGATCATAGCCCTCTAATGGAAAATCATCTTTCACAGAGTCCATAGCTTTTTCAGCATAGTAGCTTGCCATCTGCTCAGTAGTTGCGCCTGCACCGTGAGCCAATTCATGGAAAAGAGCAAAAAGGTATTCGGGAACTGCGTTTAATCTTTCAGTGTTAAGGAAAACTGGGCTGTATGAATTATTTTTTATAAGTTTGCCGATGAGTGAGTTATAAATTAAGGTAAACCCGCCGACCCCTTTTGGAGAGTGATGGACTATTAATCTGTAATTTATCCTTTTTTTAAGTACATTTGAGATGTAAGGCAACATTTCTTTTTCATATTTCCTTAAACTTTCATCTGAATTACTTGCACTAACATATGCCCTGCTGGAAGCTAGCATGTAAATTGCGTTTATGTTCTCCATCGATGGCTCTATCTTTGATGTAAATAAGGCTTTATTGTAATTTTCGAAGGTATCACGGAACTCTTTACTGTACTTCTTTATGTCGTCTTCTATTTCTTCTATTGTCAACCTTTTAGGATTGAATACCTTTGAAGGCCCGCCAACTATAAGACCGACGGACAGTGCAGATATCAAACCAGTTATGACCGGCACTTGTATAAAAGTAGGCAGGTTTATCATGAATTCTTCTGCAAAAAGACTTGCAAAGGGGATACGCAAAGAATATGAGAAATAGGCTGTTTCTCCAATAAACATTGAAAATCCGGCAACGGCTCCCATCATCGTTCCCATTGAGGTTGTTGATATAAAGTGACTGTTTGTCTTTCTAAGTATGTAATCGTATGCTTTTGCAACTAATTTTGCAGGAGACATAAGTATTTCTGATAAAAGATGCTTTTGTTTAGTGTACTGATTGTTTGCAGAGTTATTACTGCCATAATCATCCCAATAATCAAGAACGCTCCTAAGGTACCTTTCTAGGCCTTCCTTTCCATATTTTTCGTATATAAAATCTCTGTTAAGTCTTTTGATGGCCTTTAATGTCGATTTGTCTGTGTTATCTTTTAATATGCGGGTTATTGACTTGTTATCTCCTGCATCTAAACTTGATAAGATGGAATAAAGTTTTGATCTGTTTTCCACAGAGTCCATCTTATTTTATGAAAGATGCCAATATAAATATATTAAAAATTTCCATAGTCTATGATAATAGCAATATCTGGCACGCCTGGGACTGGCAAACACACGCTAGCAAAAGAGCTCGCAAGAAAGATTAATTATGAAGTGTTAGACTTAAATCAGATTCTTAAAAGGGGAAGTAAAGAAAGGGAGGTGACTCTTAAAGAAGTTAATCAGGCATTTCAAAAAAACAAAAAAGACAATTTGCTTGTGGTTTCACACTTGTCCCACTTCATAAAGTCGAAAAGGATAAGCTTTGTCATAGTGCTTAGAACAGATCCCCTTATTCTTGTAAAAAGACTTGAAGAGAGAGGCTATAATAAAGAAAAGATACATGATAATGCTATATTTGAGGCCATGAACGGAACGTATGCAGAGGCCTTACAATTGAAAAAGAAAGTTTTCCAAATAGACAACACAAAAAGCATAAAGAATACTGTAAAAAAAGCAATCGCTATAATCCAGGGCAAGGGAAAGGGGGAAAAAATTGATTTTTCCGATAAGATATTAAAAGTAGAAAAAATGTTTAAATAAAATGAACTTATACAATAAAAATGGAAATAAAAGAGATAAAGGCGCTTAAGATACTGAATGCGAATTCAAACTTCACGGTTGAAGTCATGCTTACAACTGAGAAAGGTAAATTCCGTGGTTCTTCACCTGCTGGAGAAAGCAACAGCAAATACGAAGTAAACCAATTCAGTAAAGGCATAGATGATGAGATAAAAAATTTCAATGAATACTTGAAAAAGTTAGTAGGCAAGAAGATAAATGCATTGGAGGACATATTTTCAATCGAAAAAGAAATCCCACAAGAATTTATAGGTGGGCCGTCGCTTTCGCTTTCTTATGCTTTGATATATGGCTTAAGTGCAGACATTAATAAGGAACCCTACGAGCTTTTTGGCAGCAAAAACAGGGTCATGCCTGTGTGCAAAATGATAGGGGGGGGTATGCATGCCTCTGGTTTAGGGATGGATATACAAGAGATACTAGTTACAACGATCACTGAAAGTAACTTAGAAAGCATAAACACCACCTTAAAAGTATACAAAAAGGTAAAAGAACTCCTTGAAAACAGAACAGACAGTTTTATAGGAGGAGTTGATCCAGAGGGCGGATTCATAAGCGGATTGGATAACTATGAGTCAATAAAAATTGTTAGGGAAGCAATAGAAAGCACGATAAAGGAAAGCGGGGAGGACATAAGACTTGGCTTAGACTTTGCCGCGTCTACATTTTACAAAAATGGAAGATATATCTATAAAAGACCGATATACGGAAAGAAAGAAGTTGACAGAGGAGAGCAGATAGATTTAACTAAAAAACTGGCAGATGAGTTTGACATATTCTATATAGAGGATCCTGTCGATGAAACGCTTGCTGAGGATTACGGGGAAGTGCTTAAACTACTTAATAGTTCCATTATAGTGGGAGATGACCTTACTGCAACTACGCCTGAAAGGCTTGAAAAAGTTCATCAGTACATAAATTCTACGCTTATTAAGCCAAATCAAGTGGGGCTTATGTACAAAGTAAAGGAATATTCGGAACTTGCTGATAAATTTAAGATAGACAAGGTAGTTTCACACAGATCGGAGGAAACATCTATACCAATAATAGCAGACCTAGCAACAGGCCTAAACGCAAAGTATTTAAAAGTTGGAATCAATAGAGGAGAAAGGATAGAGAAAATAAATAGGCTAATTGAATTGAATTAAACATGGTATTTAAAAAAATAGACAAATTGGAAGCGTATAAGACGTACGGAACAAGGATAGGGGCGAACGCCAACAACAAGGAGTTTGAAAGGTTCGTTTTCAAGAAGATCCCAAACAAATTTACTATACTGAATATAAAGCTTATAGATGAAAGAATAAAGCTTGCTGCAAAATTCCTGAATGGCTATAAAAGGAAAAGCATACTTCTTGTATCCACGCTTGACAGCGCTTATTACTCTGTTTACAATTTTTCCAAGCTGATGGGAATAAGTGTAAATTTCGGTAGATACCTTGCCGGATCGCTTACAAATATAAGCTATAAAAATTTCTTTGAACCGAAAGTTCTATTGATAACCGATCCAAAATCAAATAAGAGAGCGATAAATGACGCTAAAAAGATAAATATACCGATAGTCGGGATAACAAACACAGACAACAGCACAGCCTTTATTGATTTGATAATACCTGGCAACAACAAAAGCGGAAACAGCATAGGGTTGATATTATTCTTGCTTGCGATGAACATGGCAAAGAAAGAGGAGAAGGAAAAACTTGAAAAAGTAAGTCTTGAAGATTTTGTATCAAAAGAGCTTGAATTTTAAACACGGTAATATGGACAGCGAAAGACCAACTGAAAACAATGATATACTGCACATGAATTGGAGAAAAAACAATGAAAGAGAAATGTGAATTCTACAAAAAAGGAAAGCTAATAGCAAAAGATGTTAAATACTGCAGAACACTTTCAAGCAAGATTTTAGGATTAATGTTTGTTTCAAGCCCAGGTTCAGGCGCCTTTCTGCCAGACGTAAAGGATATACACATGAATTTCGTAAGATTTGAACTAAGAGTCATTTGGCTCGACAAGAACCTGAAAGTATTACATCAAACAATAGCGAGGAAATGGAGGCTTTATAATGGGCCTGAAGATGCACAGCATGTTTTAGAACTACCCGCTGACAAAAAATATGAAATAAAGGTGGGAGACAAGCTGCAGATGAGAATATATGAAAAATAGAAACGAAACATTACTTATTAACAAAATAAATTCAGACTCAAAAAACGAAAAGGTATTTGATTTCAGATTTATATTTCCTGGTGGTGCAGCCGTAAATCTTCTCGGCAACACTATAAAAGTAAAGTTGAAAAAGGAGGAAAAAATTAAAAAATATAGTATAGAAAAGTCTTTAGAAGAGAATATTCTGAAATTTAAACCAGATTCTGTTCTTGTTTCGGGAGGGATTGATTCTTCTGTTCTTGCTGCTATAGCTGTCAAAAAGCTTGGAAATGTAAAATTGATATCTGCAGGCACTTTTGGCAGCGAGGATATTTATTACGCAGGCATTTTAAGCGATGAATTGAACAGCACTTTGTATAACGTAACAATAAATGAGGAAAACTTAGTTCATGCAGTTAAAGAGCTAAAAGCGCTTGGGCTTGATGTATACAATGTAATTATGGGTATAACCGAATTCCTGTCTATTGAAAAGGCAAAAGAGATGGGGCTTAAGAGGATAATAAGCGGAATAGGAAGTGACGAATTGTTCTTCGGATTCCATAGGCATAAAACAATGAAAAAAGAAGAACTGGGAGAATTCAGAGAATACAGGCTTTTTTATATGCCTGCACTGGATTTATGGCGATTAAATTCGATTGGCAACAAATTAAAGATATCGATCGGATTCCCTTACTTGGATGATAAAGTTATAGAAGCCGCAATTTCAAAAGACATAGAAGAAATTGCAAAGAATTATGATAAATTTCCGGTGCGTTCGATCGGTAAATCGCTCGGACTAAGCGGAAAAATAACGGAAAGAAGGAAAAAAGCTATGCAGTATGGCAGCGGAACTGTCAAACTTCTTAGGAATCTTTCCAAAAAAAAGAAATATGAAAACGTAGGTGAGTTTATAAAAGAAATATGATAAAGGTAAAAGCATTTGGAGGATATAGTAAAATAGGAAAAAGCATGACTGCAATAGAGGTTGACGGCGAAATAATATTGACCGACATGGGTGCAGACATAGAAAAACTGGTCAATTTTGAGGAGGATAAAAATGACATAACCGTAAATGACCTTACAGCACTTATAGACAATGGAGTAATACCTGATGACAGGAGCTTCTTTCTAGAAGAGGGCAAAAAAGTGAAGGCAATTGTGCTTACACACGGTCACTTAGACCACATCTGGGCTGTCCCTTTTCTTAGTCAAAAGTACAAATGCCCTGTTATAGCCACTCCCTTTACAATAAAAGTAATAGAGAACCTCATGAAGAATTTCAAGGTAAGGTCTCTTAATCTTGTGCAGCTAAACACAGGAACAATGTATAAGATATCTGAGAGCATAAAATTGGAACTTGTGAATATAACACATTCCATACCAAACAGTTCAATGATAGCGCTGCATACTAAGTATGGAGTAATAGTGTATGCAAATGACTGGAAATTTGACAACACGCCAACACTTGGAAAGAAACCTGATTATGAAAGACTAGAGGAACTCAGAAAGGAGGGAGTATTCATTTTAATATCTGATTCAACAAACGCAGAAGTAGATGGATATACTTTTTCAGAGAGCGTAGTAAAAATAATGCTTGAAGATGTAATCAAGAAAAGCTTGAACAATAAAACAATATTTATATCGACATTCTCTTCGCATATAGCAAGAATAAAGAATATTGTTGAGATAAGCAAGAAAATGAATAGAAACGTGATGATATTCGGCAGAAGCATGGACATGTACATAAAAGCGGCAATAAACACTGGGATAATAAACAAAGGAACCTTGCCAGAAGTCACTGTAAGGAGAGAGCAGATAAATAGCGCACTTAAATACGTTGCAGACAGGCCTGGGAAATATGTAATTATATGTACAGGTCACCAAGGTGAAAAGGGAGCATTCTTGGACAAGCTTGTAACCGGTCAGTACCAGTATCACCTTTCAAATGAAGATGCAGTTATATTCTCTTCCAGAACAATACCGACGCCGATAAATGAAGCAAATAAAGGAATGCTGAAAAGCGCCCTTGAAAGCCTAAATGTCAATGTTGCAGATGATGTACATGTATCAGGTCATGCATCAAAGAACGACCATAAATTGCTTATAAAGATGTTGATGCCACAACATTTGATACCATCGCACGGCGGGATAGAAAAGCTAAGCGCAAACATAGAACTTGCAAGAGAGTTCGGATATGAGCTTAATAAGAACTCGCACATAATACTTGATGGCCAGGAAATAACTTTTAAGTAAAGGATAAAAACAAGAACAATCTTGTATTAGAATGGCTGAAAGTATAAAGATATTTGAAGAAAATAAGAATTGGAACAGAAAGCTAGAAAAAGAAGCAGAGCTAAGGGTAAATTCTCTTAAATGGGCTTTCTCTCCGTCATCTCCAAAAAAGATATTCTCAATTGATACTCCTCCGCCTTACACGTCTGGAAGGCCATGGCATCTTGGCGCAGCGGCCCAGTATTCAAAAATAGACGCAATTGCAAGATCTCAAAGAATGCTTGGGAAAGAAGTTCTATTTCCGGTTGGAATGGACAGAAACGGAATACCTGTAGAAAGATACGCTGAGAAAAAATATGATATAAAAATGAGAGATACTCCTCGGGAGAAATTCATAGACCTTTGCAGAGAATCTCTCGATGAACTGGAAAAGGAGATGTTTGACATACTGAGATCATTCGCATATTCGGCGGATTTTGACCACGTTTACAGGACCGATTCAAAAGATTATAGGAAGCTTACACAAAGCACGTTCATAGAGATGTGGAATAAGGGCAGAATAGTGAGGGGCACAAGACCAAGCAATTACTGCATAGATTGCGGCACTACAATAGCAGATGCAGAGATAGAATACAAGGAGATGGACACCAACTTGGTATACTTCTACTTTAAGATAAAGGATTCTGATAAAAAAATACTTGTTGCAAGCACACGACCAGAGCTCTTAGGAGCATGCTCTGCGATACTTGTAAATCCTGAAGATGAAAGATTTAAGGATTTAGTCGGCAAAACGGCTATAACACCCATATATAATAAAGAAGTAAAAATAATTGCACACAGCTACGCGAAAGCGGAATTTGGAAGCGGGGCTGTTATGATATGTAGTTATGGGGATTACAATGATGTTATGATAATAAAAGAGCTCCAGCTCCCTGAAATTATAATTATAGACACAAATGGAAGAATGAATGAAAATGCTGGAGAAAAACTCAATGGCATGAAAGTGAAGGAAGCGAGAAAACAGATGATTTCAATGCTTCAAGAAGCAGGCTACGTAGAAAAGATTGAAAACATTCAGCACAGGACGCCGATGTGTGAAAGAAGTAAAACACCAATAGAGATAATACCTCTTGATGAATATTACCTTAAAGTTACCGACATAAAAAATAAACTAGAAGAACTGGCGAACGAACTCACAATGATTCCTGAACAGCATAAGCAAATACTTATAAACTGGCTTAAAGTATCTACAGACTGGCCAATTTCCAGAAGGAGGTATTATGGGACGGAGATTCCTTTATGGTATTGCACAAAATGTAATGAACCCTATGTACCTGAAGAAGGGAAGTATTACCAACCTTGGAAAGAGAACCCTCCGGAAGGCGCTGTGTGCAAAAAATGCGGGGGAAAAGAATTCGTTGGAGATGATAGGACTTTTGACACCTGGATGGACTCAAGCGTATCTGCTCTGTATGTTACAAAATACTTATCTGACAAGAATTTCTATGAGAGAACATACCCACTTAGCCTAAGGACCCAGGGAATCGACATAATAAGAACCTGGCTTAATTACAGCATACTGCGCTGTTATCTTCTAACAGATAAGCTGCCATGGGAGAAGGCTTGGATAGACGGAATGGGCTTGGATGAGCATGGAGAGAAAATGTCCAAATCAAAAGGAAACGGGATAGACCCAACTGTTGTAATAGAAAAATATGGGGCAGATGCATTTAGATTCTGGGCTGCTTCAGAGGCTTTGCCTGGAAGCAATTTTCTCTTCTCTGAAAGCAGGTTGCAGGGAAGCGCTAAATTCTTAACAAAACTGTGGAATGTTGCAAGGCTTATAAACCAATTTGGAAAGCCAGATGAAAATGAAGATATGCAGCTTAACGAAAGCGATAAATGGATTATCAATTATACGGAAAAACTTACAGAGGAATGCAGAAAAGGCTATAAAGATCTGAACCCATTTATTCCTGCAAATAGAATAAGAGAGTTTATATGGAACGTTTTCGCGCCGCATTATATAGAATTGGTAAAGGCAAGAGCTTACGGCGAGGGCTTTTCGGAGAATGAAAAAAAATCCGCGATTTATACGCTTAATTATGTTCTTAAGAGGTTGCTATTGCTGATGGCACCAATAACACCGTTTATAACACAAACAATATGGGATGCAATTTATAGCCAGGACCCCATACATTACCAGGAGATACCAGAGGCAAAAGCCTATGATGAAAAGCTTTTGCTTATAGGAGATAAAATAATGGAATTCAACAGCAAGGTTTGGAATGCTAAAAAGGATAAGAAGCTTTCCCTGCGTGATGCGATAAAAATGGAAATTCCCCAGGAATTGGAACTGTTTAAGAAGGACTTAAAGAGCATGCATAACATAATAGATTAAATGGAAATAAAGCTAAATAATATAAATTTCGGAGAAAAACTCGTAGAAATTGACAACGGCTCTGTAGTAGAGCTACTTAAAAAGCTTTCACTTAACGATGATTCAGTAATACTTGTAGGAAAAGGAGGCAGGGTATATACAAAAGACCAAACGATAAAAGAGGGTGATGAAATAACAGTGGTTGAGGTTTTTTCAGGAGGGTAATGGAATGCGAAATATGCGGCTCAGAGGCAGTTATATCAACTAACAACGGCACACTCTGCGCTGAGCATTTCAAGCAAAGATTTGAGGATATAACTCTCTCTACAATTAAAAAATACAAGCTTATTGAAAGAGGGGAAAGAATAGCAGTTGCAAATTCGGGCGGAAAGGACTCCTTATCTCTTCTCTACATTCTTTCAAAATACTTCAAAAAATCAAATGAAATCGTTTCAATAACCATAGATGAGGGCATAAAGGGCTACAGGGACAAAACAATAGAAATAATGAAGGATTACTGCAATAAATACGGAGTAGAATACAAAATATACTCTTATAAGGATTTTGCTGGCCGTACAATGGACTCAATAACAAAAACAAGGGCAGGCATACCCTGTTCTGCATGCGGTGTGCTTAGAAGGTATCTTATAAATTACGCGGCTTCCGAAGTTCATGCAGATAAAGTTGCAACAGCGCACAACATGGATGATGAAGCAGAGAATGTAATAATGAATCTTGTGCAGAATGACATAGATAAAATGATAAGGCTTGGGGCTTACTCAGGTATTATAAAAGGTGAGGGATTTGTCCCAAGGATAAAACCCTTCCTTTTCCTCAGCGAGAAGGAGACAATGCTATTTTCGATGTTAAACGGGATAAATGCGATGCATACCCCTTGTCCATACGCTGGCATGGGCTTTAGAGGATTAATCTCTAGAAAGATAAAGGAAATTGAAAGCGAATTCATCGGGTCAAAAAGGAATGTAATAGACGCAATGCTGGAAATAAAGAGAACACATAGCACAAAAACCGCTATAAAAATGAATAGATGCAAATACTGCGGCTTCCCTTCCACAAATGATGTTTGTGAAGCATGTAAGCTAAAGGAAGAGCTTGCAAAAAGCACTACGATTTAAAAGTTTAAATATAAAAAAGAGCAGTAAGCTTTATATGGAAAGCGATAACGATCAAAACACGGCAAAAGACTATGAATCTTATCTTACGGGAATTGATAAATTCAATAGTTCAATAAGCACATTAATTTCTGATTTATACAAAAAGATTGATATGCTTAACCAGCAAAATATAATGTTGGACAATAAAATAAGCAGAATTGACAACACTGCAGAGATTGAGGGCAAGATTTCAAAGATAAGTTCTGATGTATCTGCCCTTTCAAATGCCTTAAACAGCGCGATATCAGCTTTTAATTCTTCGATAGAGAAGATGAATGACGCTTACAATGATTCGGCGGCAAAAATAAACAAATTAAACGACTCCTTTAACTTCATACACTCTAACATGGAGGAGCTTTCTGACAACGTCAACAAGGCGATAGAGAACTTTAACGGCGTAGCAAGGGCAATAAACCTAAAAGACAAGGATTATAATGACAATATAAAGAGGATAGAAGAAGGAATCGCAGCAATTTCACGCCAATATGAAGTGGCTATGAGCAATATAAAGGAAACTGCCTCAAACTTATCAGCGGTAGACAATGAACTGCAGGAGAAGCTGGATAAAATGAATGAAACACTATACTCTTCACTGCCCAGCATAAATTCATTCTCTGATGACATAAATGAGCTTAAAAAATACAAGGTAGAGTCGGAAAGCAAGTTTGACAAAGTGATTAATACAGTTAACTCTCTAACCGTAGAAATAAACGGCCTTAATCTAAAAATGGAGACTGTTAGCAGCGAATTCGAAAACATACAAAAAGGGATAAATGACACTCAAAACCACATTAACGATTTCATGAACAGCGCAAGGTCTACTCTGTCAACAATAACCTCTTACAACCCGGCAGAGCTTGTCATAGAGCTTAGAAAAACTCAGGACAAAACAGAGGTTATGTCGGGGGAAATCGAAAAAATAGTAGATACAAACAACAGCCTTTCAAAATCAATTACCGAGCTTTCCAACAGGGTAAATTCGCTTTCAGTAGTAAAGAATGCAGCAAAGCTGTTTGAAAACGTAGAGAACGTATATAAAAACGTAGAAGAAAGCGAAAACAGGGTCAATTCTCAGACTTCTAAGATAGAGGTGATGTTCAATCAAATAAATTCAAACATGAATAAGTTCATGGATTTAAGCAACAAAATAAACGAATTAAATAAAAGACTATCGGAAATGGAAGGTACTGTAAACAAGATAAACAGCGGTCTTTCACTATTCGCAACAAAGGACGATGTAGTAGAACTACAGAATAAGTTATACTCACAAGACGCGAAGAAATAAAGATCCATGGACAATAAAGGAAATAAAAAATTAAGAGAGAGACTTTTCAGAGACCGGCCATTAAGCGGAATATCATTAAATGAATTTGAGAGGCCAACAAATGATTACAACACAAACCTTAGAAGATTCTGTATTTCGTTAGGGCTTATAAACCCTGGAGAAAGCAGAATAGCCATAGTTTATCTGCTCGATATACTTCTTAAAGCAAGAAAAAAGAGGCCGGAAGGCTTGGACAGCTATGAGATAATCAAGGAACTTTACAAGAGAAAGGTAAAGATAGTTTATGCGAATATACTTAGGGATTTAAGGAAACTAATGGCAGTTGGATTGGTTGAAAAAAGGAACAGCTTTTACAGAATAAAGGAAAACATGAAACTCAATGAAATAATATCGAGTTTTATAAAGCCTTATATAATAGACAGGATGCTCAGCAAAATAGAGGAATACGCCAAGTCAATCGACAAAACAGACTGACTAATCTAGTTCTGAAAGAAGCTTGAATATTTTCTTGCCTTTCTGCGTTAGGTTTATTATTTTCTTGTGATTGCTTCCGTCAAAATAAACAAGATCCATCCTTTTCATTATCTTTATTAGTCTTACTATGTAAGCATAGCTGCAGTCTATTTTCTTAGATATCATAGTAGCGTAGACTGGCTGCCGGCTTTCACTTATAGCTTTGAGAAGAAGGAAAGGCTTGTCGTGTAAGAAAAGTTTACTTATACTTATTTTTGATTCATCTAAAACCATATAATTATCAGATTGTAGGGACAAGTATTTATATTTTTATGAATCGATACTACGG
The DNA here is from genome assembly GCA_049965555.1 of Candidatus Parvarchaeum sp. Lineage (GTDB taxonomy): Archaea > Nanobdellota > Nanobdellia > Parvarchaeales > Parvarchaeaceae > Parvarchaeum. The sequence goes on along the minus strand of JBMFWF010000005.1, from coordinate 8,155 downwards.
ACCGTTTTATTGTAATTTACTGTGTCTTCCAAATTTGAAACAAAGTCATACTCTGCCTCTGTGTCAATTATATCCTGCACTAACCTCTTTATCCTTTGCCTCTCAATATCTTTTCTATTCTTTTTTCTGACAGGATAAAGGTCGTTATTTTCAAAACCTACCTGGTACATTTCAGATATGTCATCTATAACAGAAGATAATGCTTCATAGACCTCATATTGCATAAAGGGTCTTACAAAGTATTCCCTTGTTTCTCCAGATTTTTTGTATCCAAAGGACATTCGATCACATTCATCAGTGTATTCGTGCAGAACTTTAGAAATATTCAGAAGTACATGCTCTAGCCCGTATTTTCTGTTGTCAATATTGTTCCTGTCTAAAGTTTTGTAATCAAAGTCACCGCTATCTATTATTGCATGTACATACGCCAAACCTTCTTTCTTATTGTTCAAAATCAATTTTAATATATCTGATAGGTCCCTCCTTATCCAAAGTTTTAGTTCATCTTCCATAGTGAATTCAATTAATTCAAATATAAAAGATTAAGCAATAAGATTAATAATTTCTTTTTTCCTCCTATTTATAAACAAAAAGGGCCCAAGGGGATTTGAACCCCTGTCAGATGGTTACTTCCAACTGAAGGCATTCGAAGCCATCAGTCCTATCCGGACTAGACTATGGGCCCATTATATCTTAAGAAAAGCACGATATTTATCTTAGTATTATTTAAATACTCATCAAAAGATAAGAAGAGCCAATAACAAAATTAACAAGAACAAACTTACAGTTAGAATCCAACTGTGCTTCTTATAAACACTACTCGATGAAGTATAGTAAAACAAACAGGCCAAAATAATTAAATAGAGCAGCCCTAATGCAAATTGACCTGCTAATCCTAAAGAAAAAGTAAAATTTGCGTATATTGTAATAGGTATAGCTATTATGAAAAATACAAATAAACTATAGACTAGTGTTGTTTTCATTTGTTTAAACTGACATTTATTATATTAATATTATCAATTATATCTCAATTATCTTGCCCTTTGGTCCGGCATTTATTATGTTTGTTTTACCTAGCTTGTCTTCAAGTCCAAATGTTTCATGAACATGTCCGCATATGCAAGCATCCGGCTTTGTTTTTTCTATCATATCTCTAACTGCAGTGCTTCCTATCTTCATGTTATTTCCTATTTTATCAAGCTTGGTATTATAAGGTGGAACGTGTACTACCATTATCTTTTTCTTTGAGTTTTTTATGTAGTTATAAGAGGACTGTATCTTCTTATAAAGCTCATCTTCCGAAAGTTCATTCGGACCGATATTTGCTAGTCCACAGCCAAAGAAGCCAACATCTCCGATCTTAAAGGAATAATTATGCAAATCGTAGATTGTGTCAGGATAGCGTTTCTTTAGCATGAAGATATCTGCTTCGCTGTCGTGATTGCCGGGTATCAATGCAACTTTCTTATCTGCATCTTTGAAAGGCTTTAGAAGGCCTTCTAAGCCGTTTCCAAATATCGAAAGGTCACCTGCAAGTATTATCAAATCTGCCTTTTCCTTTTTTGCTTTCCTTGCAAGAGCCTCTGCAGCCTGTAAATCTCCGTGAATATCTGAAGCGGCTAGTATTTTCATAATCTATTCATGCAGCCTTTAAACAAATATCTTTCTATCTAGCAGAGTATTTTCATTTTTATGAAGGTATGCGTAAACCTTCTGTGCAACGCCTCTTCCTAAAAGAGAGCTTAAGCGTTCAAGCCCTGTTTCCTTTAAAGAATTCAATGAAGTTATCCCTGCTGAATAAAGTTTTCTCGCCCTGACTCTCCCTATTTCTGGCACAGACACCAAAGGTATCAGCTCTGCCTTTATGCCGTTTTTGATTCTTATACTTATCTCATTAATCTCTCTTCTTCTTAGCTGTATTGCCTTGCTGATCTCGCTTAAAGAATAAACAAGCCATTTTGTGTTCTCAAGTATGTTGTAGAACTCCCCTGGTAGAAGGCCATATTCCTCCTCCATATATTTTTCATTCTTCTCTGAAATCCAATCCTGCATAACATGGGCCATCTTTATGGCAGATACAAACCTATCATAATCTACAATGTTCTCGTCTGCAGAAAGGTCAAGCTCATAGCTTTCTTCCTCGTATTTCTGAAATTCCTTCTGGTTTACATGTATATTCCTGAATTCCTCGCTACAGAATATCACGTGCAATAGGTCCAATTCTTCTATTTTCCCTTTTTTCTTTATTCTTTCAATGAATTTTATGAACAAAGAACCGGTCAATGGATCTATATAAAGGGAGTTTACGAGCTTCCCCATCCTTGTGACCTCAACTTTATCTCCCTTTAACTCTATAAAATGATTCTCTTCCAAGAAGGATATTGCGTCTTCTATCTTATCGTATACATCAATTCCACTGAAATGCATAAAAGTTTCATCAAAGAAATTTGAAATGTTGTCTTGATTGTCGTATATCCCAAGACAGAAAAGATTAAGTGTGTACTTTCTTATTGCTATCTCGCTGTTAAATTTGGAAGTTATAGGTTCTATCTCTCCGCTGAAGTACTTATTATCTATTATGTCCAGATCCCCTTCATTCCTGGCAACGATTATTGCATTGCCCTCTTTATCATATTTTGGCCTGCCTGCACGCCCCATCATTTGTTCCACTTCTATTGTTGGAAGAAGCTCCATACCGTAATCTCCGTATCTGCGTATTGAATTTATTATAACGGTATTGGCCGGCAGATTCACGCCCATGGCAAGCGTTGGAGTAGCCACTATGAATTTTATTAATCCTTTTTTAAAGTTATCCTCAATCAACTTTCTCTGCTTGTTTACCAAACCTGCATGGTGGAATGCTACTCCTTGCTTTACAAGGTCACTTAGAATTTCGCACTGCGTTGTCGGCCTTTCAAGAACATTCAAAACTTCCTTTGAAACTGACAGCAAGCTCCTCTTGTCTTCATCCGATAGCTTTTTCCCTATCAAAGACCCTATCGTCTTTGCATTCGCAACTACTGTCCTTTTATTCTGCGAAAAAACCAAAGCCTGTTTATTGTTCTTAAAAAGCCAAGAAGCTATATTTGAAAGTGGGTCTTCATAACCGCTGTTTAATTTTTCAACGTTTCCATTTATGAGCTCCCCTTCGAAGTATTTTTTCTTTGAGAGTTTAACTGGCCTGAAATCGCTCTTTATAAGCTCTGCTTTTAGCCACTCTGCCACATCTTCTGCATTGCCTATTGTAGCGCTTAAACCTATTATCTGTGCATTCGGAAACAGAAGCTTGTTTAATGTCACAAGAAACTCTAGAGTCGGGCCTCTACCTATATCTGACAAAAGATGCACTTCGTCATAGACTATGCAGCCTATATTGCCTACCTTATGCAGTGAGTTCCTTATTATGCTGTCGAACTTTTCAGTGGAAGCGAAAATCACATCATACTTGTCTATGTTGTAATCCTTTTCATTGTAATCTCCGATTGAAAGTATTGCTTTTACATCTCTGTTCTCATTCACAAAATCCTCGTATTTTTCTGAGATCAACGCCCTTAGAGGCGCAAGGTAAATTGATTTTTTGCCTGACAAGAAGGAATTAAGTATTGCCATCTCTGCTATCAGCGTTTTACCAGAAGCAGTGGGTGCAGAAACTATTAAGTTCTTTCCTGTAAAAAGCCCTTTTTTTACCGCATCTGACTGCGGCGGCATGAAATATTCTATCTTTTTCTCCAGTCTTTTGTATATATCAGCGGGTATGTAACTCCGGAGCTCACTTAATTTGTCCATTAATCTTATTGTATTTAAAGAATAAAAAACATATTATTATTAGTAATAATACACAAAATCGCAGAAATAACATGAAAGTTCTTTTCTTAGGATGGGAGTTTCCCCCGCACTCAGTAGGGGGTTTAGGTACTCATTCTTATAATATTGTAAAGGCACTTTCTGAGAAGGGAGTAATGGTAAATGTAATACTTCCATTTAAGGAGCATAGTGAAATAAAAGGGGTGAAGTTCTTGACCTTTGAAAGCGAGCTTTTTGAAAGCATGTATAGCTTAAGCACTAAAAAAGATTCAAATGAAACGGGTGAAAAAAACCTTTATAGGGACGTTTTAAATGAAGTAGAGGAGTACAAAAACAAAGCATTGGATCTTTCTTCTAAAGTAGAGTTTGATGTCATACATGCAAATGATTGGGTAACTGGGAGAGCTGCAATTGAAATAAAAAAGAGAACTGGTAAAAAACTAGTGGCGACTATACACAGCACTGAATATGACAGAACTGCAGGCAAACCTTGGGAAAAAATAGCCAAGGAAGAAAAAGAACTTATAGATAATGCGGATTCTATTGTAACTGTAAGCAGAAGACTTAAGGAAGAGATTATTAGACTGTACAACGCAGATGAAAGGAAAATAAATGTTATATACAACGCTATCAATAAAGAAAAATTCAACGGGATAAGAAGGGACAGCAACAGAAAAGTAGTGCTCTATGTCGGAAGGCTGTCTGTACAGAAAGGAATAGACAATCTTATAAAGGCATTCAAAATAGTATCTAAGAAAAATGACGATGCCCTGCTGTACATAATAGGAGAAGGACCAGAACTTTCAAATTTGATAAACCTCTCAATAAACCTTGATCTTTCCGACAAAGTAATCTTTTTGGGAAGAGTTCCCGACGCAGAAATGGAGATACTTTATTCGATTGCGAACGTGTTTGTAATGCCATCTGTATCAGAACCGTTCGGTATAGTAGCTCTTGAAGCCATTGCTTCCAATGTTCCAACCATAGTGTCGTCTCAGTCTGGAGTTTCTGAAATAATAAAAAACACACTTACAGTGGATTTCTGGGACACAGAACAGATGGCTGATTTGATACTGGGATTGCTGGATTACAGTGAAATAGACAAAGAAATTGCAAAAAACGCATACAAAGAGCTTGACAGCATTACCTGGGAGAAAGCAGCGGAAAAATTCATTGAAACATACAATGGATAAAACACTCTAAACAAACTTTATTAATAGTTATTTCTTAGAATAATAATGAATATAGATTTGACTTTTGAATTCATAGTGCTTTCGATAGCATTGGGTGCAGTATTTGGCCTTGAAAATGAATATAGAATGCAAAAGGGCGTAAAGATATTCATGGGCTTCAGAACATCAATATTTATAGCCCTTCTTGGAGATATTTTTGCCTTATTCTACGAAATTTTCAAGTATATGCCTGTTATAATAGCCGGGTTCGCAGTCATGATCGCATTCTCAAGTGCGATTTATTTTGAAAAGAATGCTAAGACGAGGAACCCTGGTGCAACGACATACATAAGTTCAATGATACTTTTTTTGTCCGGAATGCTTGTAGGTTTAGGTTACTATCAATATGCAATAGTTATAGTTATACTTATAACCGCGATAAGTTTCTATAAAAGAGAATTTCTTTATTTCATAACATCAATAAAGAAAAGCGAGATGATAGCGGCCATAAACCTTTTGATAATATCATTTGTTATACTTCCGCTGCTTCCAAACACATACATGGGCCCCTATGATTTCTTCAATCCTTTCCAATTCTGGCTTCTTGTGGCACTTGTAGGAACCGTCTTTTTTCTCCAGTATGCCATACTTAGAGTTTCAAAATCGGGCCTTCTCGTTTCAACAGTAATAGGGAGCTTGATAACAGGCACTACTATAACATTTGCCCTTATAAATTTGGGTAACAGGTTCAAAAAACTTGGAAAAACAATCGTTTACAATGTAGTAGTTGCAGCAAATATACCTATGGTCCTTATCCAGGCCTTGCTTATAATATATATAGTAACTCTTTCGTCAAAAGTATTATACTACATGATACCTGTAACTGCGGTCTCTATGATTAGCCTTTTAATAATATACTTAATTGGGAAAGAAGACATAAATAAGAAAGCAGAAAGACCAAGCAATCCGTTTCCTCTTGTAAAGACACTGGAGTTTGCTGCTGTATTTTTCGTAGTTCTTTCAGTTTCAAGGATAGTTGCAGTCGTAGCACCGAACCTGCTAATAGTTGACATGTTCTTGTCTGCACTTGCAAATATAGTGGGCGCTGCATTTGCATTGGGCACGCTTCTCCTTAACCACGAGATAAGTGCAAGCTACACTGCAATGCTTTTAGGCATATCGATATTCGCAGCGATAATAGAAAAGGGATTCATAGGGTTAATCTCAAAGGATAAGAGCACAAGAAAAGGGATATTCGGTTATTCCATGATTGTTGGCCTCCTTCTTTTGGTGACCCTATTTGTGCAATACCATGGAATTTAAATTCGACAAGGAAAGACTGGAAAAGCTGGAAAAGCTTAAAAGAGAAGGTATAGATCCGTATGGCAGCAGATTTGACATAACTCTGCATTCCATTGACATAAAAGAAAACTTTGAAAAACTTGAGGGAAAAGAAGCTGCAATAGCCGGCAGGATAATGGCAAAGAGAGACCATGGAAAGATAAAGTTCATAGACATTCAGGATGAAGAAGGCAGCATACAGGTATACTTCTCGGAAAAACATGCTGATGAAGAAACAATAAAGATTGCAGAGGAACTTGATACTGGGGATATAATTGGAGTTAATGGAACGATAATAAAGACCAAGACAAATGAGATATCAATAGATGCAAAGAAAATAACGATGCTTAGCAAGTCATTGCTTCCAATGCCGTCTAGATGGTATGGCCTTGAAGACACTGAGAAAAGATACCGAAAAAGGTATTTGGATTTCATAATAAACAGGGAATCGCTGCAAAAGATAAAGAAGGGCAGCATTATGCTGTCCAGGATAAGAGAAATAATGGAAAGGAAACGCTTCACAGAGGTTACAGTGCCAATACTTCAGCCTATACCGGGAGGTGCAAACGCAAAGCCGTTTATAACGCATTATAATTCCTTGGACAGAGATTTTTACCTGAAGATAGCGTCAGAACTTTACCTTAAACGCCTTCTTGTGGGTGGTTTCGAGAGGGTATTCGATATAAGCAAGAACTTTAGAAACGAGGGTGTAGATACTAGGCATAACCCTGAATTCATGATGCTAGAGGCGTATCAAGCATATGGCGATCTAAGCACAATGCTTGAACTTACTGAAGAAATAGTAAAGGAATCTGTCTATGCAGCGAATAAGACCTACAAGGTCAAATTCGGAGAAAAAACAATAGACCTGTCGAAATTCCAGATAAAAACAATGGAAGAGATGGTAAAAGAAAACACAGGAACAGATAGTGAAGGTGAGATTATAAAGAGAGGAAAACAACTTGACAGCAAGGTAAGCTCATACGGGGAGGCGGTAAACGCAATATTTGAGGCAAAGATCTCCGATAATATAATGGACCCGGTATTCGTCACCAGATTCCCGGTTGAAGTATCGCCATTGGCTAAGAGAACGCCTGATGATCCAAGATTTGTATACAGATTCGAGCTTTATATAGCTGGCATGGAGATAGCAAATGCATTTTCAGAATTAAATGATCCAATAGACCAGATAAGCAGGTTTGAGGAAGAAGCGAAAAGAAAGAACAGAGGAATAGATGAAACGCAGGAATTTGACATGGATTTCATAGAAGCTATGGGTTATGGTATGCCTCCTGCAGGCGGCGTCGGCATTGGAATCGATAGGCTGCAGATGCTGGGGACAGATTCAAAAAGCATAAAGGAAGTTATACCTTTCCCGCAACTTAGAACACTCGAAGATCAATAAAAAATATAAATAAAAAAATATAAATAATTAATGTTTTGCTATTTAACTAAAAATAGGAATTACTGTGTTCCTTTTCTCTTGTTATAGCAGTCTCTGCAGTAAACTGGTCTGCCCTCTTGTGGCTGGAAAGGAACCTCTGTCTCTTTCCCACAATCGGAGCATACAGCTTTATACATTCTTCTTTCGAATTTTGCCATATTCCTCCTTAAGAATGAAGCTTAGAAATCCAATAAGAGAAAGTTTGAATAAACAATAAACTCCTACTAGAACCCCCTAACATCATTCCTCTACCTTATGTATAAGAACAGGTCTATTTATAAACTTATCTATTGTGGTTAATCAAGTAAGAAACCCAGGTTTTACCAAATTCCTTATCTTCCTTGTCATTATTGTCCTTGTAGGAAGCACGCATTTTTTTTATCTCATTGTAAAG
>JBMFWF010000004.1:0-70944 GCA_049965555.1 Candidatus Parvarchaeum sp. | reverse complement strand
CTGCCCGTCAAACCAAACAAGTTGGATTTAGATGAGATTGCTGTTATGCAGTAACCGAATCTAGGTTCAGTGAGTAGGGTTAAGTCGCCACAAGGTAGCCGTATGGGAACATGCGGCTGGATCACCTCCTTTAATTAAAAATCAGAGCGAGGTCATTTATGTGCATTAACATCATCTGCATACTTTTGATTACATAATTTTAGTTAGGAGTTTATTGAGGAGGGGGAAGGTTATGATAGATTTACCTAAGGAGACTTTAGAATTTTTTGATAATGATGAATTAAGAGCGAGGATTTTTTATGAAAAATACTCTCTTTCTGATCTTGAAGGAAATAGAACGGAAAAGACTCCTGTAGAGATGTGGAAGAGAGTTTCAAGAGAATTAGCAAGCGTAGAAAAGGAAGACAAGAGAAAGGAAATAGAAAAAAATTTTTATTGGCTGTTAGAGGATTTTAAATTCGTTCCAGGCGGAAGAATTTTATTCGGTGCGGGCTCTAACCACAAAGCTACTTTGCTTAACTGTTATTATCTTCCCATCAAAAAAGACTCCTTGGAGGGGATATATGATACCGCTAAAGAAATGGCTAGAACGTATTCATACGGCGGGGGCGTGGGAATAGACATCTCAATATTAAGACCAAAAGGGGCAGCAGTAAACAATGCTGCAAGGTTTTCAACAGGCTCTACATCTTTCATGGAGCTTTATTCCGTTACAACTGGTATAATAGGCCAGACTGGGAGGAGAGGAGCATTGATGATAACTTTGGATGTTACACATCCAGATATAGAGGATTTTGTTACTATCAAAAAAGACAAGAAAAGCGTTAGATATGCAAATATTAGTGTAAAGGTATATGATGATTTCATGGAGGCCGTGGAAAATGACAAGCCTTTTACTTTGTATTTCAAAAATGATAAGGTAGAATTTAAGAAAGAAATAAAAGCAAGAGATCTTTGGAAGAAAATAATAGACACAGCAGTTAATACAGGCGATCCTGGAATAATGTTCTGGGATAGAATGAAGAGGGAATCCCCAACAGAATATGATGATAGAATGGCAATCAAGGGAACAAATCCCTGCAGCGAGCAGCCGCTAGAAAATTATGGCGCTTGCGATTTAGGAGCAATAAACCTTGATTACTTTGTAAAGAACCAGTTCACAGAAAACGCAGAAGTAGACTGGGAGAATTTAGATAAAACAGTACGTTATGGCGTTCGTTTTCTTGACAATGTTTTAGATTACAGCTATAATAGGCATGCTTTGAAGGAACAGGCAGATGAAACAGTTTATGCTAGAAGGATCGGCTTGGGGATAATGGGCCTTGCAAACATGCTCATAAGCATGAACCTTAAATATGACAGCGACAAGGCCATAGAGTTTGTTGACTATTTAATGAAAAGAATAAAAGAAACAGCATATGATGAAAGCTCAAACATAGCTAAGGAGAAGGGATCATTCCCTGCGTTTGTCACAGAGAAACACCTCGAAAGGGATTTTGTAAAGAGGCTAGATAAGAATCTCTTAGAAAAGATAAAAAAGGATGGGTTAAGGAACGCTTGCATACTTACAGTAGCTCCCACTGGATCTATCTCCTCTATGGCTGGAGTAAGCGGAGGCATAGAGCCAATATTTGCTTTAAGTTATATTCGTAGGTCTGAATCATTGTCTGAAGGAAAATTTGAAGTTTTTGATCCGTTTGTAAAAAGATACATGCAGAAATTCAATATAAAAGATAAAGAGGATCTGCCTGAAACATTCATTACTGCCCATAAAATCGATCCTTTCTTCAGGGTAAAGATGCAAGCCACCATACAAAAACACATCGATTCATCAATTTCCTCGACTGTAAACTTGTCAGCTGATACAGATGCAGACACCGTTGACAAAATATACAGGTATGCATGGAAACTCGGCTGCAAATCAATAACTGTTTACAGAGAAGGATCAAAAGAGGACATATTGAAAGCAACGGATGAAAAACCTTTAGAAAAAGTGGAGAAAAACGAAGAAAAGTTAGGTGCCGAGGAGGAAAGACCTTTCATGTTAAGCGGTACAACGATAAGAATGCCTACCTCGCAGGGCAAAATGTACCTTACTGTAAATAAAGATGAAAACGGAAAGATAAAAGAGGTTTTCATAGACATGGGCAGGTCCGGTGAGACAGAAAAAAGTTTTACAGAGGCCCTTGGTAGGCTGATAAGCATTTATTTGCAATCAGGAGGGGATGTAAATAGAGTTATACGCACATTGAAGGGCATAAAAGGTGGAAATTCGCTGTGGTTCAACGGAATCCAGATATTTTCAATTCCAGATGGGATAGCAAAGGCAATAGAGCTTACTTTAAAAAATAGAGACCCTGAAAAAGAGAATGAAACTTTGCATGGTGTTTTGAAAAATAACGATAGCCTGGAAAATGAAAAAGCTACTGTATGCCCGGAATGCCATCAGAAAACGCTTATTTTTGAGAATGGCTGTTTTATCTGCAAAAATTGTGGATATACTAAGTGCGAATGATCAAGAGCTGAAGGCATGCATTTATACACAGAAAACTATTAAAATAAAAGGAGGTTATTTAAATGATGGAAATAAAGGTTTTGGAAAAGAATGAATCATCTATTAAATTTAGGGTGCAGGGAGGTACCCAGTCTGTTCTTAATCTTATCAAAGAAGAGGCAGATTCATTTGATGAAGTAACTTTCGCTGGCTTTGTTATGGAGCACCCGCTGGAAAAATCGTCCATTTTTGTCATCAAAACGGAAGGAAAGGACACAGAAAAGGTACTTAAAAAGATAATTGAAAAGACGGAATCCGATTTAAAGGAAGCAAAAAAGGAATTAAATTCATTATTTAAGTAAAGAATGAAAAAACAAGAAAAGGAATCCTTTGCAAGGAAATTAGTGGCCGGAAACAGCCCTTATTCAATCATTTTTTACATAGTCGTTTTTTATATTTTATTTGTATACGTGGCTTTGCCTTCGGTGTATGCCTTTACGCCGATAAGCTATGTAAGCGCAGTTGTGTCCGGCAGCATGGTCCACCAGGAACCAGAAATAAATTCTACATATTATGGCTGGCTTGAATCACACGGTTACAACATGTCGGCTGTAAAAAATTGGCCATTTCCGAATGGCATAGACATAGGTTCCTTGGCCATAGCGTATAAAGTTCCGCCCTATAAAATAAAAGTGGGCGATGTTATAATTTATCATATAAATTATGATGGGTTGAATGAGGACATAATTCATAGGGTAGTAAATGAAACAGAAATAAACGGAACTTACTATTATACTACAAAAGGGGATGCGAATCCTTTTTCCCTTCCTTTTGAGTACAATATCCCCTACAGCCACGTGGTCGGAAAGGTAGAATATGTCATCCCCTATCTAGGCTACCCTAAATACCTGATTTATTCTCTTTCACAGGACCTATAATTCAATAAGTATTTATCCTAATATTATTTAATAATTGTTTATGAAAAAAGTTATAATATTAACAGGGATGCCAGGCAGCGGAAAATCAACAGCTGCGATTGAATTTCAAAAATTAAATGTGCCTGTTATAGGGATGGGCGATGCAGTAAGGAAAGAAATGAGAAGAAGAGGGCTAGAGATTAACAACAGATCAATAAGACTTTTCTCAAAGAGGATGACAAAAGAACATGGAAACAAATACGTTATTGGTTTGGTTAAAAAGGAATTAATGGAAGTTTTTAAAAATGCAAATATTGCAGTGCTTGACGGCTCAAGAAGAATGTCGGAAGTAGAGGAAGTTAAAAAAGAGGGTTACCAACCTATAATACTTGGTATAATAGCAGACAAGCAAGTAAGATTTAAAAGGATAGTAAAACGTAAAAACGAGAGCGATTTTTCATCTTATAGCGAGTTTGAATGGCGCGAGAAACTGGAATTAGGGTACGGGATAGCAGAGGTAATAGCATCCGCAGATTACTACATTGATAATATGGGCAGCAAGGAAAAGTTTCTTAATGACATAAAGAAGTTTCTTTATAAAGTCAAAGCTCTAAAATAAGCCTGTCAGACAGTTCTAGCAGTCCATAGTTTGATTTTACCCTGCCGTCATTTATCTCCAATTCTATTCTTTTTCCTCCAAGGTTTAGATCCTTTTTTGCCTTTATACCGTCTCTTTTCTTTATTGTTATCTCGCCGCTTGGAATGTCAGGTTCTATCCCCAGAATGTACCTTTCTGTTATAAAGGGGATCAATCCTATAGACCATGCTTGTGAAGGGCAGCCTTTAGGGCTTCCGTCCGGCCGAAATATCTCGTTTATCCTAGAAGAGCACTGTGCATTATCATTTTTTTCTTTAAGTATTGAAAAAAGGGTTTTACCAAGTTCTTTTTTCCCGTTTTCAAATGCAACCGCTGCAAACATCTCTGTCAGAAAAGGCCAGACAGCACCGGTTTGATAGCCGTTGAATTCGAACGTTTTGTCATTCTTTGATACTGACAGAATACCATATTCGGAAAGCATATTATCTTCTATGTTTTTTATAATCTTGTCTTTTTTATCTTTGTCAACAACGTCAAAGTATAGTGCGAATATCTGGTTTGCGCTGTTTATGTCTTTGTCTTTTTGGTCCATCAAATAGTTCTCTTTGAATAGGCTGTTAAGGCTTTTTTTCAATGTGTCTGCTACCTCCTTTGCCTTCTCATCCTTAAAAAGCGAATAAAAGGCAGACATGGCCTTTGCCCATATGGCCTGTATCTCGACTGAGTATTCTCTTGATATGGAATCCATCCAGGTTTCATTTCCTTTGTCGTGTATGAACCCATTATCTATCCATTCATTTGATATTTTCATTATTGCTTCTTTTTTGTCAGCAATAATATCAATCAATGAAGTGTCAGCGGTGTATTTAAAGTATTCATATAAATCTATTAAGAAAAGGCCAAGTACATCCTTTGGATATAAACTGCCGTTCATTGTATTCGGCAACCCTTTATCATCTATTCTATATGCTATTTTTAACAGCAAATCCCTAACAAATGAAAAGTTTCCCATCGAAAGAAAAGAAGGCAAAACTATCAAGGCATCTCGCAGCCAGAACTCATTGAAATAAGGGAAACCTGCATAAAATTCCTTATCATTGAAGTTTGCATATGAGTAAATGCTATCTATCGAATCCATTACGAATTCCTTATCAATTACATCAGCATCGAACTTTTTGCTTTCACTCTTAATTATCTCACCGTACTCTTCTGCATATTTTATCTTGTTCTTTATAAGTTTGTAAATAGAATCAAATTCCATATCTTTGCTTGAAAAGAGAATGTCAAAGGTTTCATTCGCTTTCACTTCACAAGTAATATTTCCGGGTACATACTTGTTCTGTACTTCTCCATTGTCTAAGTAATGTGTCAATCCTCTTTTTAATGCGTATAAACCAGGAGAATGTATGCCATAGTACTCTTCTTTCTCAAATTTTCCATTTGGGAAGTAAACATAGGCCGCTTTGCCATTGAATTCTGCCTTTATTCCGTTTTTTATCTCCGTTAAACCATATCTTTTCCCTTTTTCATAGTTTTCATCTCTTTTTCTTATGTTTATCCCGACTTCACAAGTTATCATAGAATCAAAGCTTGGAGTTACTGAAACTAAAATGGAATCATCGTAGCACTTTACTTCTTCTATTACCCTGCCTTGTGATGTTTCAAATAGCAGTGTGGAAAACTGAGAATTGTAAAATGAAAACTTTTTAAAGTTGGCCTCTGAAAGAAATTCCTCTCCCAGTTTAAAAGCAAAGTAATCGAAGTATTTCTGGCTTCCTTTCCATACCCCGCACCATTTAGAGCCGAACTCGCCATTATTAAATCTAAATAGAAACATCCCATTTTTAGACAATACGTGGATTATCGGCTCCATATATCCTTGTGTCTTTGATAAAATTTATCCTTTTCAAGTCTAAAAAATCACAATAAATACGCTAAATCTTAAAATAATATGCCTTTTAGCAATATCTATGAAGATATTTGTAGGAACAGCCGGATGGAATTATGGGTGGAACATTGAAAATACTTTGGATTGGTACATTAAAAATACGCCTTTTAATGCAATAGAGTTGAATTATAGCTTTTACAGGTTTCCTTCGATAAAATCAGAGCTATACTGGAAAGCTATTGGAGATAGTATATCTTGGTCTGTAAAAATGAATCGCATAGTTACGCATCGTTTAAGGTTGAACGAAAATTCATATAAGTATATTGAGGATTTTCTTGAAGGATTTAGAGTATCAAAGCTTAATATCGATAATGTCCTTTTTCAGCTTCCTCCTTCAATGGACGCAAAAAATATTGATAGAATCATTAAAATCGCCGGATTAGCTGGTAGATCTAGTGCGGTATTTGAGGCAAGGCATGCTTCATTTTTCAACGATGTTGTTTATAAAATATTAAGAAAAAATAAGATAACCATAGCGAGCATAGATTCGCCTATCGGCAATTTCTATGTTAAGACAACAGATAAGGTGTATCTTAGACTGCATGGAAGAAAAACGTGGTATAACTACAAGTATTCACGAAAACAGCTTGTTAACATCTTTGAAAGCATTGAAAAATTGAGACCAAAGACACTATATGTATTTTTTAACAATACAGATATGTTTTATAACGCAAAAATGTTTGTTGATATTATAAATGAGAGATATGGAAATCTTTTACGTAACAAGCAATGAAGGTAAGTTCCTTGAGGCAAAGGCAATGATGCCTGGATTAAAAAAGCTGCCTTTAGATCTGGAAGAAATACAGTCTTTAGACCCGGTAGAAATAGCGAAATATAAGGGGCTGGCAGCCAGAAAGGAAACTGGAAATAAGAATTTGATAGTAGACGACGTTTCTCTTTATCTAGAAGCATTTGATTACAAGTTACCGGGCCCACTTATAAAATGGTTCCTTTTATCTTTAGGTAGCGGGGGTATTTCAGATATTGCTGATAAATTTAAGAAGTATGGAGCTTTAGCAGTTTGTACTCTCTGCTACGTTGATAGCAAAGGTAAAACTAAAATATTTACAGGAAAAGTTAAGGGTAAAATAATCAAGACCGCAAATAACTCAAATAAAAGCTGGGATTACGTTTTCATTCCAAATGGAAAAAACAAGACTTTTGCTAAAATGACTTTGCATGAAAAGAACCTTATAAGCCATAGAGGTTTAGCGATAAAGAAATTAAAGAGACATCTAGGCGTTTGAATATTTCTTTAATGCTATCTTCATTGCATTTCTGTATGAAACAAAGCCTATTATTACTACCACAAATATTACTATAAAGAAGCCTATGCCTAAGTCATGCAAATTATGTATCTGCAAAGGCGTTATAACCCCAAATGTAATTATCTGCGGGAATATTATTATGCTTATCCCTGCTATGACGAATGCCAGCCCTCCGTAAAGCAGTACGCTGGAAGATATATACCTTGCAATGAATTGCAATCCTTTTATACTTACTTTTTTAATCTTCTTTATCCAGGTTCCGAATAAAGCCCCGAAAGTAAACTGCATTGTCATTGTTCCCAAACCAAACATCAATCCGGGAAGAAAGGCGACATATGCATTTGGCATATTAGGTACAAATATGAAGTAAATTATCAATGCAAATGCACCGAAACCAAAGCCCGCTATCAAACCATGAATAAAAGCCATCCAAGTTTTAACATCTCTTTTATAAAAATCCGTGTCTTTGTGCCTAAACTTTTTCCTTAATCCATTGCTTATCCACTCATTAACTTCTACATGCGGATAAAAACTTCCGTATTTAACATAATGGCCTGCTATGTACATTACTGATCCAACTATTGTGTATACGATTCCAAAGAACAAGGGGGATGAAATAAAGTCCTTAAAGGCATATAAACCAAATGCAAAAACAAAAAATATTATTTCAGACATCAAAGCTCTTTGCAATGTAAACCCTGCAGAGAATATTGCACCAACTTCCGCTCCCTTTTTAGTGCTACCACTACCGACGGCATATGAAAAAGTAATCGGCCAAGTGTGTTCATCAGGAGTTATACCGTGCACTATTCCTAGTAAATAGGACAAAAGCAGTGTGATATAAACACCTTCATATACAGGATTGAATAAATTTATTGCCATTTATAATAAAGAATCGAGCTTATGCTTTAACTTACCTCATTATAAACTAATTTCTTTTTGTATTTAAATCTTTCTCTAATCTTATCATTATTTTAAGTATAAAATTTTATAATAATTAATGATAAAAGGCATAGTATCAGATTTAGATGGAACTTTGATAGATACTGCAAAGATACTTGCAAAGGCATGGGAAGAGGCCTTTAAGACAGAGGGTTTAAACGTTAGATATGCCGAATTGTATAAAAATACGAAAGGTATAGATTCGAAAGACATAATAAAAAGATATAAGGAAAACGCTGATCAACAAGATATTATAAGAATAAAAGAGAAAAGAAGAGCAAATTTTCTTAGTTTAATCAATGATGAAGGCCAGCTTCTTTATCCTGAGACTTTAAAAGTGCTTGAGGAATTGAGAAGCAAGGGTATAAAAACAGCTATCGGTACAGGGATGTCAAGGGACGTTTTGGATAAGGTCTTAAAAATTACTGGTTTAGATAAATTGGTATCTGCAATCGTCAGCTCTGATGATGTTAAAAATGGTAAACCCGCGCCAGATATTTTCTTAGAGGCTTTCAAGAGAATAAATGTAAATCCTAAAGAGGGCATGGTAGTTGGAGACAGCGATAATGATATTCTGCCTGGAAAGGAGATAGGTTCATTTACAGTCTTTATATCTAGAGAAGGAAATAAGTCTAGCACGGCAGATGCAAATATAACTAATTTGGAACAGCTTTTAAGGTTTTTATAAAATGGAAAATGCTATTTCAGTAAAGAAGCTTTACAAGAATTTCGGAAAGACGGTTGCATTAGATGATATATCCTTTACTTCAAAAGAAGGTGTGAACATAATCCTTGGCCCAAATGGGGCAGGAAAAAGCACGTTTTTAAGGTGTGTTATAGGTCTTTACAAACCGAGCAGCGGTTCTGTTTTGGTATATGGGAAAAGGCCATATTTTGATGATGAAATCAGGAATAGAATGGCTCTTCTTTCGGATAATTATGCGCTGTATGATTTTTTAACAGTAAAGCAGAATCTTAGGTTTTTTGGTAATCTTTACAAGCTTAATGACAGTGAAATATATGAAAAAAGTAAGAAGATACTAAAGGAAATGGATGCTTTAAAGTTTTTTGAAAGAAAAGTCGTAGAATTAAGCAGGGGAACCAAACAGAAGATAGCTTTCTGTAGGGCAATGCTTAATGATCCTGATATTTTATTGCTTGATGAGCCCACAGCATTTCTTGATGCTAGCTCATCTGAGTGGATAAGGAATTTTATTTTAGATTACGGCAGAAGGAAAAAGACAATACTATTTGTAACGCAGAAACTTGATGAAGTGTCAAGGTTCAATTCGAGGCTTATAATAATGAGAGAGGGCAGAATAGTTGAGGACACTACAACGTACAATATATATAATGAAATCATGAAATCATCTAGTATACTTATAAGATTTGCAAGGCCGGTTGCTGTTTCGATGCTTAAAAAGATAGGGTATAAATTCGATTCTATGGAAAGCAAAGCTGTTAGCAGCGCTAAGTTTTACATAAACAGCTACAAGGACGTAAATCTTTTGATTAGTAAATTGATAAAGAACAAGGCCTTCGTTCTTGGTGTAGACTACATAGAACCATTAGTGGAGAGGATATCAAAGGGCGGTTAAAATGAAATTAAACAAAGCGTATCAAGTAACATGGAAGGACATAAAGGAAACATTTAGCAGTATTCTCATATTTGGCCCGATGTTCGGCATACCCTTAGCATTCGCAATCATTCTTCCGGTTTTATCTTTGTATATAGCAGTTCATGAAGCTCCTAGTATAGCAGCAGCGATTAAAATACCAAACATAAGCGCAGCTTTGCCTGCTTTCAAAAGCATAGCATTCATGGACTATTTCTCGATAAACATATTGGGGCCGATAACTATGACCATGCCGATAATAACCTCGGCAGTGATAGCAGCAGACAGCTTTGCAGGAGAAAAAGAAAGGAAGACTGCGGAATCTCTTCTTTCAACTCCTTTAAGTAAAACAGAGCTTTTGCTTGGAAAGATATTAGCTTCTTTTCTGCCTGCAGTTATAATGGCAGTTATAGCCTTTGCTCTTTACGGCTCAATTGTAAATTATCTGTCCTTCCAGCAGTTTCACCTTTTCATTTTACCAACTTTGCCATGGTTGCTAATGCTGGCAGCGGTGCCTTTCCTTGCTCTTGCTCCAATATCCATAGTGGTTTTGATATCCTCACATGTTAAAGGAGTGAAGGAAGCCCAGCAGCTTACTTCTCTTTTGGTGCTTCCATTGTTGGTTTTACCTTTCGCTTCATTGCTAGGCTTAGCATCTTTATCGGTTTCTTTTATGCTTTATCTGATCCTATTTTTAGCAATATTCGACTTTGTACTTTTCTATCTCAGCTTAGCAGTTTTCCATCGGGAATCGCTTATAAGTTAGTATAGCTCACTTTTTAATATTTAAAAATCATAAATCATTTATGAAGGTCATATTTACTGACGTAAGCGATTTTGAATACCCTATTATCTCTAAATTTGGAAACGAAAACAAAGATCTAAAAGTTAAAATATACAAGGAAAACATAAATGGAGTAAAGGAAGACGATTTAGATGCAGAAATTATCTCAGTATTTATAAACTCTAAAATTTCAAGAGAAATAATAGCAAAGTTTACTAACCTAAGATTCATTTTTACGCGTTCAACAGGCTTCGATCACATCGATCTTAATGTATGTAAAGAGAAGGGAATAAAGGTTTGTAACGTGCCAGATTACGGAAGCCAGACAGTTGCAGAGTTTACCTTCTTTCTTATACTGTCTTTGTTTAGGAAGATAAACTTCTCAAACAACAGCGGCGTAAAATTTACAAGAGGGAGGGAGCTTTACGGCAAAACTATAGGCATAATCGGAGCAGGAAAGATAGGAAACAATGTCGGAAGGATAGCAAAATCATTTGAAATGAATACTATATATTATAACAGAAGTAAAAGCGATTATCTGGAAAGTCTCGGTGGAAGGAAAGTAGAACTCAATGATTTACTAATAAATTCAGACATAGTTACAGTACACGTTCCTTTAAATGACGGAACATTCCATCTTATCAACAAAGATAACATAAAATTAATGAAAAAAGATGCAGTTTTAATAAATACTGCCAGGGGTGCTGTCTTAGATACTGACGCAGTTATAGATGCATTAGACTCAAAAATAATCGGAGGAGTGGCTCTCGATGTAATTGAAGGAGAAGAGTTTTCAGGCAGAGAGATGGAAATCATAAGGAAGAAGGAAAACTACGATGTTCTTAAAACCGTATTGGAGAGAAGCATGCTTAGAAACTTTGAAAATGCGATACTAACCCCGCATATTGCATATGATACGGAAGAAGCGTTGTCAAGGATAATCCTGTCAACATTTGATAACATACTAAAAGCTTATAATAATCAGCAGGTTAGTAACATAGTTGTGTAAAAATGGAAAAGTGGTTTGTCAATAGGAACGTTTTATATCTTTCTTTGTCGGCTTTCTTTGCCGATGCCGGTTACCAGGCAGTGATAGCCCTTTTTCCAGTTTTTCTTGTCATTTTCCTCAAGGCACCCGTTTATTATCTGGGTATAATCTACGCTTTTCAGTATGGAGTAGGTGCGATTTTTGCTTATTTTGGAGGAGTACTTGCAGACCGGTACAGCAAGAAGAAAGTTGCAATAGTAGGAAATTCACTGATCCCCATACTTTCATTTCTAGGAATAGCGGCAAACCTGCTATTATCTCCGCTCCTTTTTTTAGCAGGATGGTGGGCCAGGGATTCAAGAAGCCCTGCGAGAAGGGCACTGGTTACTTTAGCTTCCGACGAAAAACACAGGAAAAAGGCCTTTGGCGTTTTGCATGCATTGGATCTGGGAGGTGGGGCAGTAGGGATAATCTATCTTATTATACTTATTTACTTGGGCATAGCGTACAGCGTATTGTTTCTGGTAACAATAATTCCTTTGGTAATATCAACGCTTTTTATTGCAAAATCGAATGTTAAAGAAGGTTTCAAAACTATTTCAAATAAGCTTTTAAGCAGCAGGAAAAAGGCCATAAACAAAGAAGCGATGCTTGGCGTCATAATTGCAACCTCATTATTTGGTTTCAGTTACTACAGTTTAGGTTATCCAATACTTACAATTGCCCAGAGCTCGAATGATATCTTTGGAGTTTTTTCCTACCTTGTATTCCTTTTAATATCTGCATTTGCAGGCTATTACTTAGGTAGCAGAGCGAGTAAACTAAAGATAGTAAGTTCGCTTTCTCTTTTAGGGTACGCACTTGCAGGCATAGGCTCGTTAGTAATAGGCATTTTCTATATTTTCAGCTTAAATGTAGTTATAGCTTATCTTGGTGTGCTTGTTTTAGGTTTTGCGGTTGGAGCGATAGAAACTTTCGAACCGACTATAATATCATTTACTTCTCCCAAAGAAAAAAGTGCAAAGAGTTTTGGCTATCTTTCCTCCTCAAGAAGCATAGGATTATTCACTGGCAATCTACTAATGGGCATTCTATATTTCTTTAGTCCTTTTTATTCTTATCTCTATGCTTTTTTAGTTTCTATGGCAGCTGCATTGATAGTCTATGTATTTGGAAGAAAACTAACATTAAAATGACGTCTAAACGACAAACTAATAATATATTTTCTAAGAAATGGAAATGCATTTTAAGGCAGTTTTGGTTGACTTAAATAAAATATAAGCAAGTACAAATTGATGTTAAAATCGCATTGGGTAATAACATTATAAGTTTGAATTAATTGATGATATAATGTTTGAGATAGAAGCAAGATGGGAGTTAAAATTTAGCATCGATGAAATTGTCAAAAGATTTAGAAGACTACATGCTAAATTTCTTGGCAAAACAAGGAGGTTTTCGTTGATTTATCTTAGAAGTAAAAGCGCAAATAAAAACGATCCAATTGACCTTCGTATAAGGGTTACAAATGGAAAATCAGAGATAGTACTTAAATATGGGGAAGAGGGAGCATTTGATAATAGAGAGGAGGCATCTATCCTCGAATTTAAAAGGTAATTTTGAGGTAAATATCATAGCTTTCAATGAAAAAATAATAAAAATAGCACCAGATAAACATGCCCCAAAGTTCAGTTTGATACTAGTTACAAGTGATTATACTGGATTAGTACTTTTTATGAGAGATAAGTATTGGAAAAATGCGTTTCAATTAATATCTGCGGATTAAGTGTTAAGGATGCAAAAAGAATAGCGAGAAAATTCGCTTTAAACCTTTCGAAAGACACGAGAGAAATGCAATTAAGAGAGAATAAGCTTACAATTTTTCCTAAAGATATGAACAATAGTTAATAGTCATTGTAAATATAAGCTCTAAATTACAGCTTTAAGGTAATTTTTACTTCCACTTGTTCTTACTTTATTTAATAGCTTCTTATACAATTCAAGTCGTAGATTTCTGCTAGATATCTGCAAAGCCCGTAGCTGTTATGTAAAGCCATTTCTTATTTGATAATGTTTTATTTTATTGTGATATTAAACCAGAGATAAATAGAAACAAATTAAACAAGTTATACTTCTAATAATAAGAAAGTTCCAACTATCCCATAAAGGCCATTTGCATCTGATAAAATACTTAATGATTTATTTTACTTCCTAACTATATTTTAAATAAAATGTACCGTAATTAACTAAATTAAAATTTATAGTGATTACTTAAATAAATTATAAATGAAAACTAAAACAAATATCATATGACTTAGTTAAGAAAAAGAGAATATTATATCCTTAATTTGACATGTTAACAAGCACTCCATCTGTTCCATACCCACTATAATCAAGAGCGTTTCCATAAAGAGGCCACCACCCCATAATATTCTTATAACTTATGGGCCTGCCATATACTCCTTCATCATAAATTTGGAGTATCTGGGAAGAATTTAAAGAAACATTATAAAACTGAACATTAGCCAAAGTGCCATTAAACACTCTATAACCAAATTTTGGAGTTTTACCATTATAAACTATACCTCTGGCTCCTATAATTAAAGGCGCTATTGAAGTATACAAAGTACCTGAAACTTTTTGTGAGATATTGAATTTACCATCTAAGTATATACTTTCATTCTCATTAGAAGCATTGTATGTAAAAATGTATAAAACCCATTTGTTATAAAAATAATTCGGACTGACTGCATTTCCTGCAGGAGTCCATACTTCCTCATCATTACTCGAATTAACTACAAAAGATCTCACTGCAAACTCACCGCTATGAGTACAAGAGGTACCTAAGTCAACTAAATAACTTTCATTGTCATAACCACTTCCTATCTTAGACACCAATCCAAAATCATTGCAACCTTGATTCGAAAGATTTAAAGTTTTATCCTTAAGCCAAATAGCAATTGTAAAGCCTTTCTTATGGTTAAACAGATAAGTATTATTGCTTAAAAGAATAAAACCGCCATGATAATCACCATAATTACTATTTGGGGGCTCTCTGATAAAATTTAGAAAGTTTGAACTTGAAACTTGCCCTGACATAACACCTGTTGTATTAGTGTAAACGTTACCTGCCGCACTTGAGTAATAATACTGCAATTTAGCAGATATTGAGAAAGTACGGCTAGAATTACATGTAATTCCGGGTAGTATTAGATGTGCAGAGTTATCCGGTTTTATTATTATGCTGTGAACAGAAGGAGTCACATTATATAATTTATTGTACTTAACGTTAACACCAGAGCTTGAGGTAACATAAACTCCATTCAAAGTTACATATTG
Source organism: Candidatus Parvarchaeum sp. (assembly GCA_049965555.1). Taxonomy (GTDB): domain Archaea; phylum Nanobdellota; class Nanobdellia; order Parvarchaeales; family Parvarchaeaceae; genus Parvarchaeum. The sequence continues at coordinate 56,053 of JBMFWF010000004.1, read as the reverse complement.
TGCATTATTAGGAAAAGCCCCAGAACTAATTGAAACTAAAAGACCAAAATTATTACAAACAACTGAAGAAACAATAAAGGGTGCAAAGCCACTGCTTGTTGCCGTTACACTTGATGATGGGTTGAAGATACCCATGCTGTATAGGATAACTGCTACTATTACTATAATTAGAATAGCCCAGCCGTAGGTCATCATGTATTCCAATGCTGACTGGGAACGCCTGCTTTTTGAGAGTTTATGCATTCTAATTTATGTTTTTTTTATTTAAATGTTTTGGCTGGGCCTACGCATGCGCATAACTGGGTTATATTAAAGTACAATCTTTTCAGAAATTCTCTTTTAACCCAATTTAGACTCTGTTCCTATATATTCTCAGTCTAACTTCACTAATTAGTGAATCCAAGTGGTTCGGGAAAACCGAGAGTTCGAGATTGTCAAATTAAAGAACTTCTTTAATTCTTCCGTAATTGTATTGAAATCAACCTTCAAATACACTTTGTTGGCTGAACTATAAAATGTTATTAGTGAAATTAAGGAAGAGATATACTATATTCCGATATTAAACTGGGCCCGAAGGGATTTGAACCCCCAACCATCAGATTAGAAGTCTGCCGCTCTGTCCAAGTTGAGCTACGGGCCCTTTAACAAAAGATATAGCTAGTATACATTAAAAGGTTTTATTTTTTATTGTAGTAAATCTTCAGGGCGTCACTTATTATGTACTTGTGATCAAATGCAAGCTCTGGTAATTTATTAACCTCCCACCATCTTGCTTCCTTTGCGTCATCCCCTCCATTTTCTTTGCCGGATATATCCTTTAAAAGGTAAGTTATTGATACGACATGCTTTCTAGGATCTCGTTTAGGATCGGAATATACCCCTACAAGCTTGTCGATTTTGGCTTCCAAACCGGTTTCTTCTTTTACTTCACGCAAAACAGCATCTTCTGTTCTTTCCCCGTATTCAACGAATCCTCCAGGGATTGCCCATTTCTCTTTATAGGGGTCGTTTTTCCTTTTTATCAGAAGGATCTGATTGTCTTTTATAATTACTCCGTCGACTGCCAATGAAGGACTTTTGTATTCCATTAATTGTTTGGGCTTTTTTGACTATTATAGATTATCTTTTTATTTATAATCCTTTTTTGAAGCAATCACTGCATACTGGATATAACTTCCCGTCCTTTTTGCGGTAATTTCCCTTTATTTTACCCAAGAAAGTCGTTTCTATTTCCTTTCCGCACACGCTGCATTTCATATCTTTATGCCGAACCTCCTAAGCAAACCTGAAAATTGCCGGTTATTTGACATCTTCATAACTGTTTTCATTTTCCTATACTGTTCTAAAAGCTCTCTTACTAGCTCTTCAGACGTGCCGCTTCCCTTGGCTATTCTACTTATCCTTGATGCATCGATTACCTTTGGATTTTCCAGCTCTTCCTTTGTCATGGAATCCATTAATGTTATGAATTTTCCTATGTTTTCCTCCTGTTTTTCAAGCAATTCTTTTGTCCTTCCGCCGGAAGGTACGCCGGGCATCATCTCAGCTATTTTCTGCGGAGAGCCTATTTTCTTTGCAGAGGAATACTGCTCGTAAACATCCATTAAATTGAATTCTCCCTTTATAACGCGCTTAGCGCTTTCCTCATTAACCTGTATGTTTTCTTCCTTCGCCTTTTCCAGCAAAGATTCCAAACCCTCTAATCCAAGCAGCTTGGAAACGAATTTCTTTGGGTCAAACTCTTCAAAATCGTTTATTTTTTCTCCTGTCCCTATAAAGGTTACCTTTGCACCGCTTATGTAGGCAGCAGTTAAAGCTCCTCCGCCATTTGCAGTACCGTCTGTTTTTGTAAGTATTATGTTGTTTATGTCCAATAATTCATGGAAACCCTTTACCTGTATAGCTGCATTTTGTCCTAAATCAGCGGGTATAACTAATGTGACATTGTTAGGTTTAAGTGTTTCCTTAACTTCTTTTATTTCCTTTACAAGTTCATTGTCAAGTATGTCTCTGCCTGCGCTGTCTGCAATGACGACATCAAAGTTTTTGAAGGAACCCATTGCGCCTTTTATCGCTTTTATAGGGTCATCACCCCCTCCCATTATCTTTACGTTTATCTGTTTTGAAAGCTGTTCCAGCTGCTGGTAAGCAGCAGGCCTGAATGTATCTAATCCTAAAAGTAAAACTCTGTAGCCTCTTTTCTTGTAGTAATTTGCAAGCTTTGCCGCAGTAGTAGTTTTACCGGAACCGAACAGGCCCACAAGCAGTATTTTAAATGGTACACTGTCTATGTTTATCTTTGTTTCATTGTTTCCGACTATCTCAACAAGATCGTTATATATAACGTCTATCACTTTTTCCCGGGTGACCAGTCCTTTGCCTTTATTTGATTTTATGTCTTCCCTGATCTTTTTCATCAGCTTCTCTACAGTGTTTTTGTCTACATCTCCTTCTATTAAAGCAGTCTGTATATCTGTGAGTACTTCTTCTATCTTTTCATTTCCAGTAGAATTAAGGAGTTTCTTTATTCCTTCTTTTAATCTGTTTGATAAACCTTCAAATGCCATTTACTATATATAGGATCGGCTAAATATATAGAATACGTTTACTGATTTTTATTTCTTTTTACAGTTATTGGCAAAACGTCTTTTTCGAGCTCCCTTTTCGCCACATCTATATAAGTATCTTCTTTTTTGTTCACTTTTACAAGAGGAGGAGCTCCCATGGAAAGCTGCAAGGCCCTTGCACCGACAAGTCTAGCCTTCTCAAACTTATTGTACTCTTCCATATCAATTATTTATATTCTCCATTAATATTTTAAATCTTTCCTCTCTTAATTCAATGGCCTTTCCAACGCAGAAATCTATCTCCTCTGGTGTAAAGAATCCATCTCCTCCTTTTTGCAAAGAGTTTATCTTTTCACTTACTCCTATGGTAAATCTTGCATCGGCTGCCTTTTCTTCTTCTGCAGTAGGGTCAAAGACTATGGTTCCATTTATCTTTGCGAATGTGTGGCTTATCGCTAATTTAGATCTGTCTAACGGAAGTGTAAACACCTCTTCCTTTCCTTCTATCTTGTATTTAGCATTTAAAAGTGCCCTTAACGCAGCTATATTGCCTGCATCGAATAGATTGCCTTCATTGTTAAGGCAGACTATATCCACGTAGACAAAGGAGACGGTTTTACCTTCTTCTATCACCAATTTGGTAAGGTCAATAAGGTTTGATTCCCTTATTCCTCTGTCAGTAACCCTCCCTACTTCTATCGAATAGTTTATCCTGTCATCGTTGTAGTTAGAAGCCAGTTCCGATGCTTCAAAATTCACTACCAAAGCGCCCTCGTTAGGCCGGTCTGGGAATGGCGTTCCATTTAGTACTTTTACACCTGCTATAACTTTTGTGCCGCCCAATTCAATGTAAGCTGATCCATCAGAATGGTTTATTATGTTGTCCTTTATTGTTATCTTCCTGCCTTCAAATTGGCCTCTTTGGTCTAACCTTATTTTTCTTTCAGCGAGTTCACGCATATAATTATAGTTCTCAAGTGTCATAATTTTCTCATCTCTTCTAATACTTCTTTCATTTTTTCTTTAAGCTCGTTGCTTATCTCTCCCTTCTTGTTAAGCTTTTCAAGTCTATCTTCGTTTTGTACTTTTACTTCGTTTTCTTCTTTTTTGGCTGTTATGTCGAAAGTTATAAGTTTTGCGAACTTAGGAAAGATCTCTGGCTTAACTATAAGCATTCTTTCCTTCTCTCCGTTTCTCAATATTTCAACGTATTCAAGGTCTTTTTGAATTGAATAAGTTCTTTCACCCCATTCGCTTCTGCTGCTTATGGTAAGCTTTTGCACTTCATTGTCCTTTATTTCTAAGTCGGAAACTATCCCGTCTATCTTAAATGAGGTTCCATTGAGTCTTGTGAATGCAAGTCTGTATAGTTTGTCCTTTACAGGGCCGTACCTTAAAAGTACTTCGTTTATTTTTTCATCTAATTCCTTGTCTGAGTATTTATCAAGAAGGTTCTCTGCGAAATCAGTAAGTATTGTGTAACCTGCAGATTTAAGCTTGTGGTGGTTCATTATAGTAGGCATTACCTCTTTTCTTATCTTGTCAAGCTCATTTTTGTCGGTTTTATCGAATAGTATAAAGTACTTGTTCATCCCTTCGTATATTATACTTGGCTCAGTGCAGTTATTGAATTTTTCGTTTATTTCAGCTTCTTTTTTCTGCAGTTCCTCTAATTCCTGCTTAAGAACTTCTTCATCCTTGTCTTCTGCTCCTTGTACCCACAGGATTCCCCACTCCTTTAGGTTAAGGCCCTTTGCTATGTCGTAAAGTTTTGTTTTTCCCTCATTCGAATGTATGCCCTTGCTCATCTTTGTAAATCCATTCTTTATGATTATTATATTGTCTCCAAATATCCTTAATTGTGTTGAAAGCATTATCTTTCCGTCATAGGTTCCTTTTGACTGAACGAGTATCTTTGCGCCCGGCTTAACGTATCCCCAAAAGCTTTTAAGGTCAAGCACTCCTTCTTCATCGTCAGGAAGCGATATAACTATTGATTTTGCCTTTTGATCCGTATTCTTTATTATGCCGCAATATATTTTTCCTATCTCTTCCTTGTAAAAAACACTCATCTTAAGCCTGTTTTTTAGCAATTCAACGATCTTTTCACTGCCGTTTCCATATATGTAAACCCCCTCCTTTGTTTCGGTGTCCTCTATTATCACGTCAGGTTTGCTTTCATCCTCTATATTCAGAGCCTTTTTTATGGCCTCAGCAGCCTGAGTTATCTCTATCTTTTCATCTAGCAGTAACTTTGTTATAGCCGTTGAATAAATACCCCTAACTTTTACTTTCATTTAAAAACCTCCTTTTTAGAGCGGCTTTTTCAAGCTCATAAATTTCCATTGCGCCCTTTTTACCGATTTCTATTACTTTTTTAAGTTCTTCTCTTGTGACTTTTCCATCAAGCTGAAGAAGAACTATTTCATCTTTAGATGGAAGAATCCCCATCGGAACATCTGTAGCTCCTCCTTCGTGGAAGTCTTCTTCCTCTTTAGTAAGATCTAAGCATATGCTGTCTCCAATTTTGCCTGCTGCTACTGCCGCGACTAAATCTCGCATAGGCAAACCTGCATCTGCACATGCCATTGAAGCTGCCGTCAGACTTGCGCATCTTGTTCCTGCGTCTGCCTGCGTAATGTATATCCTAACATTTACCATTGCCCTGGGCATGTCCTCAAGGATTACTGCCCTGTTTAATGCATTAGTTATAACTTGGCTTATCTCTATGTCCCTTCTGTCCATTCCAGGCTTTGCTCTGTCAGGCACTGAAAAAGGAAGCATGTCATACTTGCACACTATTATGCCCTTGTTTACTTTTTCAATATGCCTTGGCTTTACTTCCTCTGGACCGTAAACTGCTGCTATCGCTTCAGTATTCCCTATTTTGAACCTGGCACTGCCTTTTGCATTCGGTATTATTCCGGTTTCTGCCTCCATTGGCCTTAGTTCATCGAATTTTCTCTTATCAAATCTTTCCTCGTACATCTTCAAGTAACCTCCTGACCTTTTCTGTAAGGTCTGAATCCACATAATGCTCATCTATGAATTTTATGGCAGACAGTGCAGCAGCCCTGTTTTTATCTTCGCCGTCTACCCACACTACCCCATTTTGTCCAACAACTATATCGCATTTTGTTTCATCCTTAATCATATTTATCATTGCGCCTTCTTTTCCTATAAGTCTAGGAAGCTTAACCGGGTCTATTTTGCTTATCATTTTTGATTCAAGTTTTCCGTACCTTGTACCGCGCATTGAAATGTCTGCTGCGTTGTTTGGGTACACTCTGAAAACTCTGGCGTAAACTAAATCACCAATATCTATGTACCTGTCAAGTTCACCTTCCTCTGCTCTGAAATTGACATCCCTTACATCCAATCTTGTATAAAATGGCGCATTTATGTCAACAACCCAGTATTTTGCAGATACCTCGGTAACTTCACCGATTATGTCATCACCTTCCTTTGGATAGTAATTCCCAGCAAGGGGATTTACGCTTATTCCTCTGTCAGAAAGCTGTACCATCCCTAAGAACTTAGAGTATACCTTTTCATTTTCTTCATATGTGCCGTTTCTTCCGTTTCTTTCATCGGATAAGAGTTCTCCTGGCGTTACTATGTCAAAATTCTTTACGTTTATCATATCTTCCTTATATTTATGCTGCCGTGTGTTATGCTTTTAAGCTTGCTTAGCAGCTCATTTTCATTTCCGGCCTTAACTGAAAAATTCACAACCAGTGAATTATCGTTTCTTGTACTATCTTTTATGTTCGTCAACCTTTTTAAATATAACATCGCGTCGTTTGCGTACTGTATTGGTATCTCTGCTGAGTAATTGAACTCCCCTAATTTTATAGGCAGTATTTTTTTCAGCTTGAGCAGTACTTCCTCAAACTGTTCTTTTTCCGGCTTGTTTATGTCAAAATTATGATGAACCTGCTGCATTGCAATTTCTATCCTCTGCCTGGGTATTGGCAAATTCGTGTTTAAGTCTATGGCCATGCTTGCTATCCTGTCTATTATCCTTTTTTTAAGCATCTCTGCCTTTTTCTGTTTGTAAGCTGTGCTCAATTGCACTTCTCCCTCCTTTATTATTTTGAGAGCTAATTTTCTTATATCATCTGTTCCAAGTTCTTTCTGCAGGTTTCCTGCAACTTCTCCTTTTTTGATATCTTTGAAGACCTTGTCTACAAGAAGTGCAGAATCAATGTCATTGCTTCTTCCTTCCTTGATATCCATGGCTTTTTCACAGTCCACTTCTATCTCGTACCTTTTGCCGTTTTTTTCTAATTTGGCAGTTACTCTGTCTACCATGCATTATTTTATATACTTAGATATCTCTTCTTTACTCAGTTTCCTAAAGCCGTCTTTGTCTATTACAGCAATCTCAAATCTTTCTGGAGAATTTTTACTTTCGTCTGATTTGATCGCTTTCATTCCAAGATTTATCAGAGATTCTGCATCCATGTCAGTTTTGTATTCTTTTTCAAGCGTTTTGTTTATAGCTTCCGAGTTTCCGCCTATCGCTATGGCCCTGTACTGGAAAAATGTTCCGCTAGGGTCAAGCATGTACAAATAGGTTTTACCGTCTTTGAGTCCTCCAAAAAGTATGCTTACACCGAATGGTCTTGCACCGCCGTACTGTGTAAGGGCCTGCATCTCAGCGCTTATCCCTTTTACTATTAACAGTATATCAGCAGGTTGGTTATAAGTCATCTTGTATTCCTGTGCGCTGTTCTGTGCTTTGTCTATTAGCGTTCTGCCATCTGCTATCATTCCTGAGATGGCTGCAGCCATGTGCAGATCTATCTGGAATATCTTTTCTATGCTTTCAGGTATTACCAACTTTTCAAGTTCGTGTGCTTTTCTGTCTGCGACAAAAACTATGCATTCTTTTCCCGCTAGACCAACAGCTGCAAAACCCTGTGAAACTGTTCTTTTAGCGTATTCTACCTGTAAAATTCTTCCATCTGGATTGAAGAGTGTTATCGCTCTATCATATCCCATTAAATCCCCTGGTGGTTCCATTGTTTTCCTCCTAAAATTTAAAAGATTTTATCTTTTTTATATTTCCGCTATTCATTATTGTAAGCAAGTTTGATTTATAAAACTTACTAATCAACGAAAGCGAAAATATGACTCTATACTTGTATTCGTTGTTTACAGCTATTACTCCGACCGTTTTATTATTCTCAGTTTTCGTAAGGTCTTTTATAATCCTGAAATTTGATCTTATAGCCAGCAACGGCTCTATTTTATTCAATGTAGAATAAAGCTGTTTTTCAAAGTCATCTGGATTTGAAACTCCATCTAATTCAACAAGAAAATACCTTTTTTTATACCGCATGCTATTATCCTTTATCGAATACCCTTATTGCATAAACAACTAGAAAAGACGCTAGGATGCCAAGAAAAGTAAGCATTGGTATCCCTACTATAACTCCAAATACACTGTCTATCCAGCTGTAAAGCAGTGAAACAAGGCCTATGAATAAAACTATGCCTATGATTACTTCCTCTATTATCTTTTCCCAGCCTTGCTTCTTTACTTCCTTATAATCCATAATTACATCATTAAATTAAGATATATAAGCTTAATCCTTGCAAAGGTATTAATCTGCATTCCCCGGGCATTAATTTATTTTTTATTTAAAGTAAATAACAGCATTAACTTTTAGTCCTTGAATTCGCCACTGTATGGTTTACCAAGGTCCTTTGCTCCTAAATTAAAGATTATCGTTTTTATGTTTGTCATTTCTTCTATGCTGTAGCCAACGCCTTCTTTTCCAGCTCCGGAATCTTTTACTCCTCCAAATGGGAAATAAGCAGTTCCATGCGAAGGAGCGCCATTTAATGTTACATTGCCTACCTGCAATGCCTTCATTATCTTCCATCCTTTGTAGAAATCATTTGTGAAAACGGCGGAATCTAAACCATATTTAGATCCATTTGCGACTTTTATCGCCTCATCCTCGCTCTTTACTCTTATTGCTGTTATTACAGGCCCAAAAGTTTCTTCATTTGCGATTTCTGCAGTCAGTGGAACATCCTCAAGTAGAGTAGGTTCATAATACGAATCTTTGAACTTTCCGCCGGCAACTAGCTTAGCTCCTTTTTTAACAGCATCCTTTACCATCAAATCTATCCTTTCAGCTGCTTTTTTGTTTATTACTGGGCCCATGTTTATTTCTTTTCCTTCAAGGGGGTTTCCGAATTTATAATCTTTTAAGTGTTCCTTAAGCTTTTCATAGAATTTATCGGCTATTGAATCAAGAACCAATATTCGGCTTATGGCGTCACACCTCTGCCCTGCTAATTCTAAAGAACCCTTTACACATTCCTTTGCCGCTAAATCTAAATCAGCATCCTCAAGTATTATAGCTGTGCCTTTTCCGCCCAATTCTAAGTGTATCTTTTTAAGGCCCGCGACATTCGATATGTGCTTTCCTACATTTGTACTCCCTGTAAAGCTTATCATGTTTATCTTATCGCTTTCTGTTAAGCTATCTCCTGTAATCTCCCCGCTCCCTGTTATTACCTGTAAAGTTCCAGACGGTACACCGCATTTTCTGAATATTTCAGCGCACATAAGCAGTGCTATAGGGTCTGAGCTAGGCGGTTTGATTATAACCGAGTTTCCTGAAAGCAAAGCTGGCAATATCTTTGCTACTGAAGTGTAAACAGGATAGTTGAATGGGGAAATGCCTAAAACTACTCCCAATGGCTCACGTATAACCAAAGCTATCTTTCTAGTAGTATCACTTGACCAATCTCCAGGTATATACTCTCCCATTATCTTTCTGGAGTCTTCCATGCTTAGTCTTAACCTCTCTATTGTAGCATTTACTTCTCCATTTGCAGAGCTGTATGCCTTTCCAGATTCTTTCATTAGAGTATCGATTATCTCTTCTCTGTGTGCGTCTATCTCCTTCCTTACTTTGTTTATTAATTCTAACCTGTCTATCGCTGCCAAATCTCTTATTTTATGTTTATTCTCGTCAGCGGACTTTAATGCTAGTTCCACGTCTTCTTTGCTTACTAATCCCACTTCAGCTATTTTGCTTTCGTCTATACTGCTTACTAAATCGAATTTATCCTTTGTTTTTACCCATTTGCCGTCTATAAATACCTTGAATCTAGGATATTCTCCATCTTCATATATTTCAGAAAAATATTCGCTTAATTTTAGTTTTTCCATGTTTATCACCTTCCTATTACATAAAATAAAAAGTTATTAGTATAAACGCTTTTTTTACTTATATTATTGAGCATTAACAAAATGAATATGAAAATAGTCATTGCTGGAGGCACAGGTTTTATAGGAAGTAGACTAGTTGCTGATCTTTCTAATGAAAATGAAATTTTAGTCTTAACAAGAAGTGGGTCAAAAGATGATAAAAATGTAAAGTACTTGAAATGGGACCCTTACCAGCAGGATGTAGATTCTTTAGCTAACTCAATATCCGGCTATGATGCAATAATAAATTTGACCGGGGAATCCCTTGCTAACAAGAGGTGGTCACGGAAAGAGAAGGATTTGATACTTAAAAGCAGGATTACGTCGACAAGGTACTTAGTTGAAGCGATAGGCAAAGCAAAGGAAAAGCCAAAAATCCTGTTAAATAGCTCTGCTATAGGGTATTACAAGAAAGATACAGAGGAAGTCTTAGATGAAAGTTCTGGAGTAGGAGCCGATTTTTTAAGTAAAATCTGTATAATGTGGGAAAATGAAGCGATGAAAGCAGCAAAATACGGCGTTAATGTAGCGATAATAAGGACAGGGATTGTAATCGGCAATGGAGGCATACTTGATAAGCTAAAAAAGATTGTCAAAATAGGTTTTTCAGCTTATGAAAAGGATCAATGGTTTTCCTGGATAGACTTGGAAGACCTATGCGATTTAATCCGTTTTATTGTTTATAGAAACTTAAAAGGGGCATTTAATGCAGTTTCTCCTAATCCTGTTAAAATGGAAGATTTTTTCTCAATTCTTGGAGAGATAGAAAACAAAAAAAGACTAATAAGAATACCTAATTTTTTATTAAATATAGCTTTGGGAGAGATGGCAAGGCTTTTACTTTTCTCAAGCCAAAAAGTAGTCCCTAAAAAAGCAGTGGATTCTGGGTTTTTGTTTAAAAGCCAAGATATAAAGCAATCAATTCTTAAATATCTCGAATCTGCATAGTGGAAGAAAATAGAATAGGCAATGGGGCAGCTGGGATTTGAACCCAGGACCACCAGCGCCCTAGGCTGGTGTCATAACCAAGCTAGACCACTGCCCCCTAGCAAATAATTATTGTTTTTTTGTTATTATATTTGCCCCTGCTGGAATTTGAATCCAGATATCAGGCTCCGCAGGCCTGCGTTCTATCCAAGTTAGACTACAGGAGCAGTCTTTCATATTTATCTTTTCAATCTTTATATATAAGTTGCAAGTAAAAGTCCAATATTCATTTTTGAGCCCTCCGATGGTTTTAAAATTATAGAAAATGAGATATAATCAAAAATAAAAATAAATTATGCTTTTGATAAATTGAAAAGCAGGGTAGAATACATTTAATTATATTCTTAGTTCTTTTCTTACATGGTTTATGTTTGCTACCCTCTTTTCCAAAGAGGGATGTGTAGAAAATAGATTTGCAAGCGAATGATTTGAAAAGTTATTTACTATAAATAGAGAAGAATACGCTCCAGGTTGGGGGCTGTTTCTTTGGCTTCTGTTTGGAATAGTCCTCATATTGTTAATGTTAACATCGCTTATCTTTTTTAATGAAGAAATTAGAGCATCTGGTTTTTTTAGCAACCTTACACTTCCTTCATCTGCATACGCTTCCCTATCACGGGATATGCCCAGCTGCACGAACATTGCGCCTATTGGAATCAGTATAGCTGCTATGATAAGTATTATCCCGCTGTTGCTATTTCTTTCGTCCATACCCCCAAAAAACTCAGAAAAAAGTATCATATTTCCAATGTAAGAAATAAGAGTAGCAATAGTAGCCGCTATGCTTGAAATCAAAATGTCCTTGTGCGTTATGTGGCTTATTTCATGGCCTATCACTGCTTCTAGTTCATCATCGTTAAGCATTTTCAATATTCCAGAGGTGGCAACGACAACGGAATGATTTTCATCTTTTCCTGTGGCAAATGCATTTGGGGTTTCGCTAGGCATTATCCCTACTTTTGGCATAGGAATGTTTGCTTGCTGTGAAACTTTTTCAACGATTTGATAGAGTCTTGGATTATCGGATCTTTCTATTATCCTGCTTCTTGTCATCTTTACGGCTATTGAATCGCTTTTGAAATATGAAAAAATGTTCATTGCCAATGCTATAACCAAGAAAATAGAGATCCATAAGAATAAATTACCAAGAAAGTATCCTACTAATGATCCAAATCCTACAAGTATTAGAGACAATACAGAAAATAATAGCGATATCTTAGCAATTCCCATTATTATTTCAATAAACTCAGTATTTAATACCGTTTAGCCTATGTATTGTTCCTTTTTATCTTGTTTTTCCTTCTTTTTGAAGTATTCAAATGCACCGCTTATTATGTTGTTCAGCCCCTCTTTAAGCTTGTCCATCTTGTCCAAAATTTCTTCATGTATTTTTATCAAATCCTCTGTGCTATATCCTTTTAAGCTTGTAAGTATCTTTAATAGGTAAAGCACGTTTTCCGTGCATTCATCAGAAAGCTTCGATATCTCCTGCTGCTTGTTTTCTTCCTTTATGTATTTGTTTATTATTATGTTTTCTTCAGAGGAGGGATTTGAATAAACTGCAAATATCATATCATTCATAGCCCTGAGATACAGGAAGTCTCCGTCTATTAGCCAGTTCATGAATACTTTTTCGTTTGGGAACACGTCATATTTATGTATTGGGCTTAAAATCTGTGAATAATACTTTTCTTTGTTCAATCCTTTCTCTTTCAGTTTTTCAAAGTAATAGTCTGCGTCTTTTTCCTCGTTCATTCTTTTTTAGAGCGCTTTTTATGAATATATAGTTTTTTATTTAGAAAGGGGAAACTTTTAAATACTAATACTCTTATAGAATGCTATGATAATAAATTACTTAATAACAAAGGTCGATGCTAAAAGAGAGGACAATATACCTCCTGAAACACAGATGGGGATTTCGAACAATATAACCGTTTTAGACGTTGAAAAAGATGATAAGTTTAAGGTTCTTAAATTCCAGTTCAGATTTGATGCAAAATTTACTGCAAATAGTTCTGATGAACTGGGCCATATTGTAATAGAGGGTTTCATAGTGCACACCTCCGAAGACATAGATAAAATATACAATAAATGGCAGGATGAAAAAGTGCTTGATGATTCTATAACCGAAGAAGTACTGCAGACTAGCCTTAACATAAGCATAATAGAAGCGATGTCTCTTTCAAAGATGCTGCAGCTTCCATCGATTTTACCTTTGCCTAAAGTGTCAACGGAAAAGAAAGATGAGAAGAAGGAAAAGGATAAAAAGAGTAAAAATTAATAAAAATAGATATTACTATATATAAGTTGATTTTATGGAAGAAGATACCAATGCTACACAAGAGGCAAATGTCGAAAAGCAGGAAGAACAAAGCGAAGAGGATTATAAATCAAAGTATATGTATCTGCTTGCAGAAGTTGACAACTACAAGAAATCAAAGGAAAAAGAATTGGTTGAATACATAAAGTATTCAAATGAACGGCTTATAATTGATTTACTAAAAGTACTTGATGATTTTGAAAGCGTATTGAAACAAGAGAATGATGAGAAGGTGCAGGCGCTTTATAAGGCCCTTCTCTCTGTTTTGTCGCATTATGGCCTGGAAAAGATGGATGTCGTAGGTAAGGATTTTTCATCTGATATAGCAGAGGCTGTAGCGACAGAAGAAAGCAATAAAGAAAAAGGAAAGATAATTGAGGAGGTGCAGAAAGGTTATAAACTTAACGGAAAAATAATAAGGTATCCGAAAGTTAAAATCAGTATATGACAGAAAAGGAAAAGATAATAGGGATAGATTTGGGAACTTCAAATTCGCAGGCAGCAGTCGTAACAGCTGGCAAGCCTACAATAATACCTAGTGCAGAGGGTGCAACTATAGCTGGAAAGATGTTTCCTTCAGTCGTTGCATTCACAAAAGACAATCAAATTTTGGTTGGAGAGCCTGCAAGAAGACAAGCTGTTTCAAATCCACAGAACACAATATTCGCGGCAAAGAGAAAGATGGGGAGTGATTACAAGTATAATATAAACGGGAAGGAATACACCCCGCAGCAGATATCCGCTTTTATATTGCAGAAAATAAAAAGGGACGCAGAGGCTTTTCTCGGAACAGAAGTTAAAAAGGCAGTAATAACCGTTCCTGCCTATTTCAATGACAATCAAAGGCAGGCGACAAAAGACGCAGGAAGCATAGCCGGTTTAGACGTTGTGAGGATAATAAATGAACCTACCGCAGCTGCAATGGCCTACGGGCTAGATAAGTCTTCAGATCTTAAAGTTCTAGTGTATGACTTAGGAGGAGGTACACTTGATGTAACTTTAATGGAAATATCTTCAGGCACATTCGAGGTTTTGGCTACCTCTGGCGATGTGGAGCTTGGCGGAGTGGACATGGACAATGCCCTTATAGATTACATAGTAAAGGATTTCAAAGCGAAAGAGAATTTTGATATAAGCAAGGATAAAGTAGCAATGCAAAGGATAAGGGATGCAGCAGAGAAGGCAAAGATAGAGCTTTCAACAGTTCTTGAGACCGAAATAAATCTGCCGTATATAACGGTTGTTAACAATTCCCCAAAGAATTTGGATCTTAAGATATCCAGGGCCACTTTAGAAAACCTTGTAAGGCCAATAATAGAAAGGTCGAGGCAGCCAATAGAGAATGTTCTTAAGGATGCAGGTCTTGACAAGGATAAGATCTCTAAGATAATACTCGTTGGCGGTCCAACCAGGATGCCAATAGTCCAGAAATTCCTAACTGAAATATTTGGAGAAAAACTTGAAAGAGGAGTAGATCCTATGGAAGCAGTAGCATTAGGAGCTGCTATCCAAGGTGCAGTACTGGCAGGAGAGATCAAGGACATAGTGCTTTTGGATGTAACACCATTAACTCTTAGCATAGAAACATTGGGAGGAGTTTCTACACCCATAATCGAAAGAAACAGCACCATACCTATAAAAGTAAGCAAGGTTTTCTCAACAGCTGATGACTATCAGACAAGCGTTACTATAAATGTTCTTCAAGGAGAAAGGCCGCTTGCAAAGGATAATATAAGTCTAGGCAGTTTTAACCTTGAAGGCATACCTCCTGCTCCAAGAGGGGTGCCACAGATAGAGGTTACTTTTGATATAGATGCTAACGGAATACTAAGCGTTTCTGCAAAGGACAAAGCGACTGGAAAGACCCAGAAAATAACAATATCTGCTCCGCACAAGCTTTCAAAGGAGGAAATAGAGAAGATGATGCAGGACGCAAAGGAAAATGAAGAAAAAGACAAGAAAATAAAGGAATTGATAGAAGCTAAAAACAATGTTTCTGCTTTGTCGTATTCTCTTGAAAAGACACTTAATGACTTCAAAGATAAGATAACAGAAGAAGAAAAGAACGAGGCTGATGAGATAATAAAAAAGATAAAGGAAGATACGGCAAAAGAGGATGTTACGATAGAACAAATAAACGAGGACAAAGATAAGTTAACAGCGTTTATAAACAAAATAAGTTCGAAAATTTACGGCCAGCAAAATCAGAACCCACAAAACGATAACCAGCAGAATACACAAGACAGCGGCCAAAGCAGTGATAATTCGCAGAATGGGGAAGAAAACAACGGAAGTTAAAGATTATTAGCTTTCTTTTCCCTTAGAATTATATGGAGGATCCTTATCGGGTTTTAGGTGTAAGTCCTAATGCATCTGAAGAAGAAATTAAAAAGGCATTCAAGACTTTAGCAAAAAAATATCATCCAGACCTAAATCCCGGCGATAAAAAAGCTGAGGAAAAGTTCAAAGAGATAAATGAAGCATACAGGATATTAATGAATAAAGGAGGAAGTTCCTCTCAACAGGAAAACGGCCAGCAGGGCTTTGATTTTAGTGATTTCAGCGACATCTTTAATTTTCATGGTTTTGAGGATATCTTTAGAAACTTCGGTTTTTCTTCAAAGGGAGAGGATTTAAGGTACGATTTAGATATAAGTCTAGAAGACGTGTTTAATCCATCTGTAAAAACTTTTAAGATAAGACACAGAGTCATATGTCCAGTTTGTTCTGGTTCCGGCGCAAAAGAAAGAGAGGCCTGCCCGAAATGCCATGGCAGCGGTAAAATACGTAGGAACATACACCAATTCGGGTCTAATGTCGTATTCACTACTACATGTGATAAATGCGGCGGCACTGGCTTTATAGTAAAAAAGAAGTGCGATAACTGCAATGGAACAGGTTTTGTAGTGAAAGATGAAACACTTTCCGTTCCACTGCGAAAGGGAGTAAAAGAGGGCGATTATACAATATTAAAAGGAAAAGGTGAACCGTCGGTCGATGGCGAAAATGGTGACCTTTATGTGTTCTTTCACATAAGAAAAAGCGATACTTACAGCATATCAGGAAATGATCTTAGGACAAGATTATACTTAGACTTAAGAGACCTCCTTAATGGCATAGAGCTCGATTTACCAACTCCTTGGGGAAGTGAAAGAATAACTGTAAGTGCAGGGGAAACAGGTCCAATAATATTGAAGGGAAAAGGGCTTTATGGCCAGAATGGCCAAAGAGGCAATCTCATAGTAGATATCGCAGTAGACCTCCCAAAAAAAATTGGGACAAAGGAATTGAATGAAATAGAGAAGGCATTGGGGGAAAGAAAAGCGCCGCATATTTCAGCAGATTAAAATGGAAACGCTCAAGATAGCATTTTATACAGACAGTTACCTTCCTTCTAGAGATGGAGTCGTTACATCAATAATAAACACGAGAGAAGAACTTCAAAAGAGGGGCCATGAAGTTTACATTTTTGCTTCTGGTGGAAGTTTAACAGCTAAACTTGCAAAGAAAGACAAAAGGCTGTTTGTTATAAAAGGGATGCAATTTAAGAAGTACCCCCAGTATACAATGGGTTTAATAAATCGTGAAAGCATGCGTATAATGGAGATAATGCCAGATATAATCCATGCTCACACTCCATTTACAGCAGGGCTTTTTGCGTACAGGGCCAGCATCCAGCTTGATTCAAAATTTGTAGGGACCTTTCACACAATGGTCTTTTCCGATGAAGCAATCTCAGCTTATTTTACTAACAATAAAGCGGCGATAAAACTGAGCAAATTTGTTGTTATGCGATACTTAAAATGGTTTTATTCAAAAGCTGATAGTATAATCGCACCCACACTGTATGTAAAAAGAATACTTGAAAACAATGGTTTAAAAAATATACAAGTCATTCCAACAGGAGTAGATTTCAATTCCATGAGAATAGAAAAGAGGGAAAAGGCAAGAAAGCAGCTAGGGTTAAAAAGCAAAGATAAGGTAATTCTGTATTTTGGCAGAATAAGCAGGGAAAAGAACATAGATATACTTATAAAGGCAGCGAAACCATTGTCGGCAAGCGGCTTTAAGGTAGTTATAGCAGGATCGGGGCCTTACATTAATGAGCTTATATTATTAAGCAAAAGGATCGGCAACAAAAACGTTGTATTTACTGGATTTGTAAAAGAAAAGGACATACCGCTTTACTATGCTGCTGCAGACATGCTTTGCAATCCTTCAACCTTTGAGACACAAGGGATTGTGGATTTATATGCATCTTTTTACAAATTACCCATTCTTTTACCGGAAAAAGGTGCGCAAGAGGAACTGCTTAATTACGCAAAATGCGGAGAGAAGTTTAACGCCCATAGCATAAAGGATCTTGTGGAAAAGGCCAATATTATATATGAGCATACAAACCGGTATAAATTTGATGGGGTATTAAAGGAATTCGATATAAAGAATACCGTGGACAAACTTATAGCACTTTACAATAAAATTTAAATGCTTAAATCTATTTAATACTAAAAATACTCCTATAATTATGAATAATTCAGCAAAGAGGTTGGCGATATTTATTATTGTACTGCTGTCGGCAGTATTTTTAGTAGGAAATGTTCATGCTTTGAAGGTAACTCCCAATTCCATAACTGTTCAAAGTAATGCGGTTTCATACTTTAATTTTACTTTCTACAATAATGAGAATACCACACAAAATATATCTTTGAATTTAGGGAGAGCATCTATAATATATTCAGGTTATTTCGACAGTATAGGCGCATTCCCACAGAGTTTTGAGCTTTTACCCGACCAGACAAAAACTGTGCTTTTTTCCTTTGAATCAAAAAATGTTTTCTTTTCATATCCACTAACAATGCAAATACCTTATAGTGATAATGGAGTATCAAACTACTTTAATCTAAGCATCGCAATAATACCCATAACAAAAACCTCGATATATCTCTATTCAATAAATTCATCAAAGTCATTTTATCCTTACAATAATATTTATTTCCAAGTAAATGTAATGAATTCTTTGGGGCAGACCGGTTTGATACTGCCTTTCGTATATAATCTTTCTAGTAACGGAAAATTAGTTTACTCCTCATCAAAAAACGAAGTTATTGCAAACTTAGGTTTGAATTCATTTAACTTTACAATTCCAATAAACAAATTGAACTATCTTCTTCCTCCTGGAAAATATAACATATCAGTTTACACAAATTATAATAAAAATTCATCCACACTTTACTTTCCTATAAGCATACTTACTTATTATAAGCCCGTGGTAAGTAAAACTTCTAGCTTTAACATTTTTGGGGGAAGTGCATCCATAACTGTTAAGAACGAAGGAAATGTGCCTATAAACAGGAGCGCAATTGCATTGGGCATAAACAGCTTTAATTCGCTTTTTTTGATCTCAAAATACTCATCTAATGGTTCTGCAGTTATTTCAAATGGCTCGGTTCAACCTTCAATTAGTTCTCTGCTACCAGGGCAGAGCATAACTCTTCAGTATTCTGTCTCCTATTACCCTATATATCTTATAATTCTTATAATAGTTCTGGCGTTTGTCATATTTCTTTACTTTAACAGAAAGGTAGTATTCAAAAAGGAGGTAATCGAGCATAAGGCCGTAGATGGATTTATAGATATAAAAATAGCTCTAAGGTTCAAGAACATTTCCAGGAAGAAAATATACGGGATAGAACTAGAGGACGAGATACCTCCAAATTCGTTGAAAGTTGCAAAGGCCGGTCAAAAAGAAGGAAAAATAACAAAGCATGGCAGTAGGATGTTAATTTCCTGGAAAGAAGAAGAGCTTAATCCAAATGATGAGATTATTGTAATGTATGAAGTAAAAAGTAAGATAGGAATAGTAGGAAACTTTGAATTAGGTAAGGCAAGTGCTAAATTCGATCTCAACGGAAGGAGTTACAAAAAGAGTTCCAATTCTTTGGTTCTACACATAAAAACTTAATTTTTAAATGGATTTCAAAAACAAATAAAACTTTAAATAGTTGTAGCTGATTTTTTAAAGAATACAAGCCCCGATAGTCTAGTGGTCTAGGATAGTGCCCTGTCACGGCATTGACGCGGGTCCGAATCCCGCTCGGGGCGAGCTGATTTTAGTTCATATCCTTTGTTGTATTTATTTAGAGGTATTTTATATTATTGGTAATTAAACCAGTTTGTTTATATAATAGCAATTCTCGTATATTTATATAAAAAGAGATTACAACTTAAATGAAAAGTTCAATTCATTCAAAAGACATAAGTCGCATGTCTGAAATAGCAATTTCATTTAAGTATACTCTTAAGTCTTATTTAAGGACCAAGAGATTTCTTGCACTTTCTGTACTTGTAGCATTAATATCTATAGCAGTATTTGCTATAGAAGCTCACGTTGGTGTAAGTGCCATAGATGCGGAATATAGCAATGCTTCAAATTATCTTTACAGTTTCATGCAGAATATTGCATTTATAGTCGTAATAGTGGCTGCATTTTTTGGAGGTAATGCTATATCAACCGATTTTGCATCAAATTATAGTTACTACATCTTAGTGCAGCCTGTAAGAAGAAGTTCCATACTGGTGGGCAGATATTTAGCGGCTTTATTGGCGTCTTTTTCAATAATCCTTATATATTATTTTTTCGCAGCTATAAGCTCATTTTATTTCTTTTCTGCTTTACCTACCGTATTTGCTTCGTCCGTGGGTTTAGTTGCGCTTTTCGTGCTTTCCATTCTTTCTTTTGCGTTTTTCCTAAGTTCATTGTTTAATAATCCTCAAACTAGTACTGTCGCAGTTGTAATTCTTCTGATAGTTGTTTTACCCATAACTTCCAGTGTTCTTCAAAGCTTTTTGTCAGTAGAACCCTGGTTCCTTGTTAATTACGGCGGTCAGGTAGTTTATAACGTTTTTTCAACGCATTTCGTTCATTTTTCACAGTTAAAAATCCCCACAAAAAGCGGGGAGTTTACTATAACGCAGTATCAACCATACACTTCGGAGGGGATAGAGATAATGCTTTGCTACATTGTAATATTTTTCATTGCAAGCATATTCATGTATAAATATAAAGAGGTGAAGGGATAATGGAGATAGAAATTAGAAACCTTACAAAGAAGTATGGAGACAAGGTTATACTAGACAATATTTCTTTTTCATATAAAGGCAAAGGCGTTATAGGCTATTTAGGTCCAAACGGCGCAGGCAAGACTACTACCTTTAAGATACTTGCAGGTCTGCTTAAGCCAACCTCCGGTTCTGTTTTTGTAAACGGCTTTGATGTAAGCAAAGATTTAAAGGAGGTTCTTTTAAGCATAGGCGCAGTAATAGAATCACCAGAACCAGATAAGATGCAGACAATTCACGAGGCACTTTCTATGTCGGCAGAATTCAAGGGTCTTTCAAAAGTTGATATTGATGAGCAGATAAACAAATACGCAAAGTTGCTTGAATTACCTCCATTAAATTCAAGGATAGGCAAGTTATCAAAAGGCCAAAGACAGAGAGTTTCTTTAGTAGCGGCGCTTATCTCAGAGCCAGGCATACTTTTATTAGACGAGCCAACAAGCGGCTTAGATCCTGCCGAAAGGATAAAATTCAAGAAGCTTATCTTGTCTTTGAAAAAAGACCGTCTAATACTTATAAGTTCTCATGTCATACAGGAAATAAGGGAAGTCTGCGATGAGATAATCTTCATAAATAACGGTAAAATATTGAAGAAAGATACAGTCAAAAACCTGCAGAAGAGGTATAAAGATTTAGAAAGGGCTTATCTTAAAATAGTAGGTAATTAATTACTTAATAAAAGCAAAAGCATTTATATAGGAATAAGTCATTCAATAGTAATAAAAAGGAGGTGTTATGGGAATAAAACAAAAACTTTCTGCATTGATTAGCGGTGGTGCAGGCGTAGGGTTGCTTTCAGCTGGAGGAGTAGAAGAAGCTAAAGCTGAAAGTTACTACAACAAATATAATACAATGTAT
Organism: Candidatus Parvarchaeum sp.; assembly: GCA_049965555.1. Taxonomy (GTDB): domain Archaea; phylum Nanobdellota; class Nanobdellia; order Parvarchaeales; family Parvarchaeaceae; genus Parvarchaeum. The sequence continues at coordinate 34,965 of JBMFWF010000004.1, read as the reverse complement.
AATGCAATTGGAATAGGCTTTACACTGTTTGGAAAAATGATCCTAACAGTGTTTTGAGACACGCCTATCCGACGTATTCTATATTTAAAACCGCGTTTGACAATTCCTTTAATGCAGATTTCGGCTACCTTCTAACAAAGGCAGCGCCTTACCAGAATGACGCCACCTTGCTTTTTGGACTAGGCGCTGTTGCTGTAGCAGCTTCAGCTTATCTGTTTTACAGATCTAGAAAGCAGTCGAAAATCGGAAAAGAGCAGAAAGAAAAGGAGTAGTTTTTATTTTGGCCATTTTGAACAAATGGCCTTTTTATGCTTTTAAATATTTGATTCCTTATTATAATAATGGCGGCAGATAAAGTAAAAGGAGTCAGAGATTTCATAGGTAAGGAAGCATTCTTGAGGCAGCAGACCCTCGAGGTCATAAGAAAGACTTACGAGCTTTTCGGCTTTGAACCTGTGGAAACTCCTGCTTTTGAATACTTGTCATTGTTTACAAATAAATCTGGGCCAGAAATAGAATCCCAATTGTATTCTTTTGAGGATAAAAAGGGAGAAAAGCTGGCCCTAAGGCCGGAACACACAATTTCAAAGCTTAGAGTAGTATCAGGAAACAAATCCCTTGTTTTCCCGCTTAAAGCCTATAGCATAGGCAATGTGTGGAGGTACGAAGACACAAAGAAGGGAAGATGGAGAGAATTCATACAGGCAGACATAGATGTGTTTGGATCTTCAAATTTAATGTATGATTCTGAGGTTATAGCATGCATAGACTTTACACTTAAGAGGTTGGGTGTAACAAATTATAAGATAAACGTAAGTAACAGAAAAATTCTTACGTCTTTGATGGAGAACCTTCAAGTGGCTCCAGAAAAAATCGTGCAGGTTCTAAGAGAAATCGACAAGATGAATAAAGTTGGGGTAGATGAAGTTACAAAGAATGTAAGCAATCTAATTGGAAAAGATAAGGCGGAAAAGGTAAAGGATTATTTGAATGGAAAAGAAATAGCAGGATTGGAAGGAACCAACGAAGTCGATTCTTTGATAAAAGACCTGAAGAAAAGCTACGGCATAGAAGGAGTTTACTTTGATAGGTCTTTGGTAAGAGGGCAGGATTACTACGATGGCAGCATATTTGAATTTGAATTTACGGATGGTCAGTTGAAAGGAGTAGTGCTTGCAGGCGGTGGAAGGTATGATAAGATCAGCAGAAACTTCGATGCGGATTTCGCTATAGTTGGCGGGTCCATAGGCTTTGATGTGATAATGGAAGTTTTGATGGAAAATTACAAAGACGAATTTTACAAAAGTTTTTGTGTTCTTAACGTGGACAATCTAGAAAAATCAAGGGAAATCGCGAGGGTTTTAAGAAAAGCTGGAATAACGACCGATATCCTATTAGATAGCATTTCACTTTCAAAAGGTCTGGATTACTGTAATTCTAAGAAGATCAAATATGCGATAATAGTCGGAAAAAGAGATTTGCAGGATAATCTTGTCACTGTTAGGGATCTTGAAAGTAAGCGTGAAATGAAATTTAATGTAGATTCAATAGTCGAAGAGATAAAAAAGCTATTTTGATGTTTAAATGATAAGTTTAAATACGATAAATTTTTTAAAATAAAATGCAAAACAGTGCTTTCGCTGGAGAGTTTTTGGTTGTTTCAGCATACTTATGGCACTGCAATTTTTCTTCATATTCAATTAAGACAAACTGATTTGCCCAAATAATTTCTGATAAATTTTTTCAGATTTTGTTTGGGCGGCGGTTAAAATATAATAATTTTTTATTTAATTTCCAGATGGTTACTATTAAATAATTCAATAAAATTGAAAGGTGAAAAATGAATATGTTTGAAAGGGAAAATAACGGTTTTATGCGAAAGTTCAGCATAAAATTTGTAAATTTTATTAAAAATACGAGTGAAAATTTAGAATTTTTTGAAGAAAAAGTATATAAAGGATATATATTCCTATATATACTGGGGGTTGAGTAACATGGGAGAAAAAACGTCGTTTAAACAAAAAATGAGTTTAGATGAATTTTTAGAGTTCAGTAAAGATAAACCTGAATTATTCTATAATGCAAATCAAAGGGCATTAGCCGCAATAGAATCATACGGTAAAAAGGATGGAAAATGGCAGTTTCTTGTGAAACAACCAAATGACCAGAGAAATATAAAAACAAGGTACGATTCAAGTGATTTTGCAGATGAATTTGTTTCTTTTCTTAAAAGGGCAGCAAGAAACAGCGACATGAAAAACAAGCTTACGGTTATAATCTCTCCGCCAGGTGCAGGTAAAAGCGAGTTCCTTAATACTCTAGCAGAGACTTTAAGGGTTTACTCTGAAGGCCCCGGCGCACAGTATGTTTTGAAATTGGATCTAAGCTCGCTTGAAAACAATCCGGCATTGGATGTATTATCAGAACAGCAGAAACAAGAGTTCTTGAAGGAAGTCCGCGCCCAGCTAGGATCAAAAGGAAAAAGGAAATTGACCTTAGGGGAAAATATACAAGATGAAATATACTTACTGCAGAAAAAACCAGGTTCTTCTAAAAAGACAAAGATAGAAGAGCTGATAGAAAGCATGGATACTCCAGACAGAGAATACTGGACAGTGCCAACTATAAACAAGAGAGGAGCAGTTAGTTCCACTCTCAGCAAGATAAAAGGTACATTAACAGATTCTCTAAGTAAGTTTGTGCTGAAAGGTGATAAACCGGATCATGAGAAAATACAGAGCATAATTGAGAAACTTGTTAGTGTTGAACTTGCAAGTGACGAGGATGTTATACATATATCAGAACCGGTTGTAGCGGCAGATGACCAGCACCTCGATTATAAAGGGATATTCGGCGGGAGGATGTTCTACAGGATACTAAACGAGCTTGGAGGGGATAACTCAAATGTTCTGGCATACGATTTTGGAATATTGGGCAGCCAGTCGGCTCCTTCTCCAAGAGGGAATATCATATATATAAGTGAAGTGCTTAAAGGCTCTTCATCTTTTGCAAATTCGCTTTTGGACTTTGTACAGGATACAAGGACAAAGGTTTCTCCTTCATTTAAGGAGTCATTCGATGCAATAATGATAGGAACTACCAATATGGACGACTATAAGAAGATAGCGGATAGCATAAAGCCTTACCTTCTTCGTAGGTCAAATATAATCGTTTTCAGGTCCATGACAAAGCTTTCCGATGCTGAAACGGCATTAGAAGACATATACAAGCATGCTGCAAAGGAACTGAATATACATTATCCGCCGCACTTTTTGAGAATGTTGGCGAGAATATGGGTAGAGGCAAGCATTTCCCACTACGACAATATCTCGCTGAAAGACAAAGCTGACATATACAATGGAGTTTTCCTGCCAGAGATAAAAGTATCTCTGGAGGATATAATAAGGGAAGCAACTCAGAAACCAATTTTGGAGCTTGAAGAAGGCGTAAAGCTGGGTATACCTTATGATGATATGGTTAAATCTCCATCCAAGCTGCTTTCATACGCAAACTTTAGCAGGAAAATGGGCGTAGAAGCGGGTTACATTCCAAAGGAAGAACTCAAGGAAAAAGCCTGTCTTGGAACAATACTTGATAACTTAAACGGCACTAGGTACATAGAGGACTTTCTGAATACAATGGAAGATCTCTCCCCCGAAACTAAAGCCAGAGTGCAGCCAAGGGAAAAGGGAGAGGGCAGTACGATCGTGCAGGATGCCTATGATGAAATAAAGAGAATGATGAAAAACGATGTATCGCTGGTGGAGTACGGCTCTGAAAAAGTGCAGGACTTAGTGAATAAATATGTCATAAACGTGTATTACATAAAGAAAACCGGTGATGAAAACAACAAGAAGGTGAGGGTTCCAATGTTTGGCACCGTGCAGCCTATTGACTATGATTTCGTTACGGATCTTGAAAAGAGGGCAAACCTGAGAAGCGATGTGATGCGCGACAGCATATACAGTATAATAAATGACGCTTCGATTGCTAACAACAAGAAAAGCATAGATGAGCTTGTGAAAATGCTCACGCCTACAATAATTGAAAGACACCCGCAGCTTACGGCAGGAATAGTTGATAAGCTTAGTGCATCTGTTGCAGGAACTGCTACTGAATTAGATCAAGACAGGATAATAAGCAAATTGATCGACATTGGTTACTGTAATCAATGTGCGCGTGTTGCCTATAATCTCTTTATAACGAAGTAGGTCCGATTTATGGGTAGCGTCGGCCTTGAACGCCTGGTGGAAAGTGAGGAAGAAAGTACTGTAGACCGTGTCAGAAAAAGCATACTTCAGGAAAATGCATTTAATGACATATACGGCATAAAGGACGTAAAGGAAAACCTTATGAACGCCTTAGAACAGGCTTCTTTCATTTCAAGACAGGGATATACTCCAATACTTTTGTTGATAGGCCCAAGCGGAAGCGGTAAAACTGAAATTATAAACAGCATAGTGAGGGCATACAAAAAGTACTCGATGTCTAATGAAATGTTCACATTGAACGTAAACGGTGCAAAATGCCCTTACAATGAAAATCCATACAATCTTTACAGGTCTATTCTGCCCATAGATCTAAAAGAAAGCGTTTCAAACAATTTAACTAACCGTAAAAGACCGGATCTATGCTATCAGTGCGAGCATAACCTGGAAAGCATAATAGAAAATGGAAAAATAAGCAATGAAAAGATTAAATTGGAGAGGATATATCCCCAGTCTTCAATAGTCGAATTTGGAGATAGCTTTCTTCTTCCTTCGTTTATAAATGTGATAATGAATTCAAACAGGTCTATCCTGACAATAAGTGCCGACAAAAGTAGATTGGAAAATATAAATCCAAAGGTGTTTCAACTTCTAAATAACATCTATGACAACAATTTCTCAGATCCAATTGGAAACAGAGTGCCGCTTGATAGCTTGATAATAATGCATAGCAACGAAACCTTCATGGAATTGGACGAAGAGCAAAAAAGAGAGTCGAGGCCGTTGCTTGAGAGGATAATACGCGTTAATGTCAGGCGCAATCTCTCATACTCACAGGAGATAAAGCTTGCAGAAGAATCCAAAATACCTGTTAAGCACATAGTTCCGCATTTTCTAGAGTATCTTGCTAAATTAAATGTGCTGTCAAGAATCGACAGCGAAGAGATTGACAGCGCAGATGACGATAAGATAGATAATATCCTGGAATTGCTTGATTACTATGACTCTTCAAATTTGAAGGAGTTTGAGAAAAATATGACGCAGTCAATGTCCAATTTTCTTAGCAAGCTGCTTCCCGATTATAAATCGTATCTATCTAGAAAGGATCTTGAGGAGAGCAAGTACATAAAGGACGCAGTTTACCGGATAATATATGATTCTAATAGCTATAAAAGCGGGTGGACTTCAGGAATATCCTCTAGGTCGATAAGCGGCATACTTGATTTTAATTATGCCTCAAATAAGCCAAGAGATTCTCTTATTTTTTCTGATATAGTAAATTATCTAGCTAAAAATGAGGAAAAACTAGACAGCCAAGTGTACAGTAAAATAAGAAGTTACATTGATTCAATTATAACAAACGACGTCCGTTTTGAAATAAATTACGCGTTGCTTTCCTTTTATTTTGGAGAGCATTTCAATGATTACACTAAAGTTATATCTGAGTATGTAGACTCAATGCTTTCTGTTAAGCAATCACAGGAATTCAAGGATATAAACGGCTACCTTACCGAAGCAAATCGGTATTTTGACGTTGACGGGCTTAAGAACCAGATAAGTGCATTTAAACTCAAAAAGGTGCCGCTGGGAGTAGTAAATTACAATACAAAATTCGAGGATCTCTTGCACTTTTTGGTATCAACCGGCAAAGATTTAATAAAAACGGAGAATAAATTCAAGAATTTTATAGGAGAAACTGGAAAAGACATAGACCGGAACTCGGAGTTATACCCTTACATAAAGAATTTCTTAATTACAAAGCGCGGTTATTTCGATGAAGCAATCGAAGAGGCACTAAAGATCTATAAGGAGGGGACGTTGTTTTATGACGAGTGAATTGGGAGATGCAGAAGACAAGTACAGAAGGAAAATTGACGAAGAAGATGATCTTATACTCACTTCTACTGACATAATGGACATAAATGATGGCAAAACCGTCATAAAGAGCATACCTGTTAAGATAAATCCCACGATATCCTACAATGGTATGGGCGGTGATGGTGATGGCGATGGTGAAGGAGATGGAGATGATGCTGGCGATGGAGATCCGGGCAATGGAAAAGGCGGCAATGGCGACAATTCAAAGGTAAAAGTGGGTGTAGACAAGAGAAGGCTTAAGCAAATGATGGAAAACTGGGGTCTGTCATTTTCAAAACCTGGAAAGAAAGACAAGAAACTTTACAGACTGCTTACTTCTGAAAACGGTGTAGACGAAAATCAGGAAAAAACAATAGAAGCCATGCTTGATAGGCAGATGGCAACAGGTTATTTTGAAAAGAACGGCTTCAAAGTAGATGTAAGAGACGAGGATATGCGTTATAACTTCATTGAAGAGAAGCTGATTCCAAATTTATCCGCTACTTTTATAATAATGAGAGACGTAAGCGGTTCTATGGATGCTTATGGAGAATTTTCCGCTACAATCGCAGGCTTAATAGAGTTTTGGCTGAGACAGAAATATGAAGACACTGTTAAAATAAGGTATATAGCACATACAGATGAGGCATTCGAATTCGACCCACGTAAGAAGGAAGACTTTTACAAGCTTGTAGCTGGAGGCGGGACTTCTTTTGAACCTGCTTATAAATTGGTTATGGATATGATGGAAGGAAAACCATACAATTCTATGTCATCATACAGAGAAAAAATAGACTATGAATCAGAGGATGTTTTTCTGCTTCATATAACTGATGGAGAGAATGCAGATGACAACGGCAGCCTCTATAACACACTTAAAAAGCTATTTCCAAGGCTTACAAGAGCATTTTACCTGCAAGTTGGCAGCAATTCCGATGGATTCTATAAGATGATAAAAGCAGTCGATAAGGAAAAAGTAAGTGAGGTAAAATCAGGCAATGACGTTTCTTATAAAAACGTGAAAAAGGTGCTTGATGCTCTTTTAAACTGATATGGTAAAGAAATCCCTTGAAAAATTGTTAGTAGAAGGAAAGGAAATAAAGATAATAGCGACGCATGGCTCGATAATAGACGAAAAATATACTGAAGAGGCAAGAAAGATAGCATCATTTATGATAAATAAGCTAGGGCTATCATTTGGCAACGTAGAATTCAAGATACTTGACAATGAAGAGTTTGCAGAGAAAGTTGCCCTTTATGGAACTCCCCTGCCGAGTTGGGAAGCAGGTCAAGAGAAGATAATACAAGAGAATAATATGAAGTACAGACAGGGCGTTTTATATGAGATGGTGGGGCATAAGTTTTATGATCCTATCGGAAAAGAAGAATATACAGCAGTTTACATAAACCAGAATGATACTTATGATGAAATAATAAGTGTAATGGCCCACGTTTATGGGCACCTGCACATAGAATACAACAATAGGCTTGCTAAGAGCATAAATTCCAATTCAAATAGGCATGCTTACTACAGAGACAGATACAGGGAGATGGAGAGCAGGCTTGACATAAAGACTGTTGAAAAAATGTATGATTATTCCCAGACACTTAGTGGCCTTATAGATATGTTCCCTGATTTTCATAAGAGTAAGAAAAACGATTACTACAGTAAGGAGGAAATATATCCGGAAGAAGATATATACGATGTTTACAAGTTTACACTTGAAAATGTAAGGTTCAATCCCTGGGAGAAGGAACTTCTTGAAATTGTATACGACATAAACCAGCTTAGGAAGGGCGCAAGGATAAAGATAATGCACGAAGGCTTTGCAACTTTTGTTGAAGATAAATATGCAGAAGAAGTGGCAAAATATGACATAGGGACAGCATTTAAGATGAGGAAAGGGATACTTAAAGTAGCAGATGTTTTGTCTCCCGCACAGTTGCCCTACTATCTAGGCTTTAGGCTGTTCAAAGACATAGAAAAGAGATGGGATGAAGGCAGGCATGGCTTGCTTTATGATCTTCTTTCTGATGAACAGAAAAGGTATTATATGAAAAATGATAAGAAGGGTTTATCGGAGATCTTAGAGATAGTTAAATCATATACCGATTGGGAATTTATATTTTCATATGCAGATCTCAACTTTTTTAAGTCCTTGGTAAAGGAAATAGAAGAAAAGACAAACATGATGATAGATAATCTCTATGGTGGAAAATACCCTGAATATATCATAGACATGATAAAAGCTGCGAACAGTTCAAAACTTGATCCAAACATATTGCGTTTTCAGCTTCTTTTGGAGACAGAGAACTATGGCCCGATGGTGTACGTTCCGAAAGGTAGTTTTAAGGGAGATAAGCTTACTTTAAGACAGGACTTGAGCTTCCTTAAAAGATACATTGGAAAATTATCAGAGGAAGAAAGAGAAAGCTTCGAAGAACAAGCAGCTCAGATGTTCAGCCTTGACAACAAATATACCGCAGCGTCGCTTAAAAGACTTTCAAGCATGTGGAAAGTGCCTGTGGAGCTTCAGACTATGGATGCAGAGGGCAATCCTTTAATAATAGCGAGCGATGGCTCTAAAATATCTAAATCTAGCGAAGGAGACGGTCCAAAAATTGATGAATAAGCTATTAAAATAATAATATACCTTTATCCTTCTTAGTAATCCAGGAATATATTAATAAGCAAAGTATGCATTAGTAGTATATTAAATCTTAAACGCATGCTACATATTCATTGGATTGATGCGTGAAAGGGCAAAGTATACTGAAATGGACAACAAAGAATTCATAGAAAAAGCAAGGAAAAAAATAAAGGAAGGCTTGTCTGTTGACGACCTTATAAGGAAACTAATAGCCTTTTCTGATTCGTTAGAGAAGGGTGAAAATACAATATTCGAGCAGTTAAACGACCTTTACTTTCTTTATTATCCAGAGGCATGCAATAAGCTTAAGGAAAGGGACAAGTTCATAGAAATGTTAAGGGAATCCTGCGATAGAAAAAGTATCTCACAGAAGATGGGTATCCCGATGGAAAGCATGGGTTTCGATTTGAGTGACGAAGAGATACAGGTTTTGTCGCTTTCTGTAAATGAATTAAACAATATCTCTGATTTAAGAAAGGTAGTTAATGGCAGGCTCAATGATGTAATTAAGAAACATTATCCAAATCTAAATGTAGTTTTAGGGCCGGAGCTAGCTGCGCGTTTAATTTATTTAGCAGGCAGCTCCCATTCACTTATGCTAATGCCATCTTCTAAAATACAAGTACTTGGAGCGGAAAAAGCGATGTTCGCTGCAAGAAAAAAGAAAATCACACCAAAATATGGTATCATATACAATCATGAACTTATGCTTTCAGCACCTGATAAATCAAAGGGCAAGATTGCAAAAATTATAGCAGCTTATGCTTCTCTCGCTATAAAAACCGATGTGTTTTCAAAGGAGGATAAAAGCAGCAAGATCATGGAAAAGATGATTAAAGAAGTAGACAAGGTAAGGAAGGAAAATGGAATTTAGAAGAGTAATCGACAGAGTCTACTGGCTTTTTGACAAGAGTCGCAAGCTTGTAACTCTTAGTGCTTACGGCAGAAATTCTGTTTATGGGGAAAAAGTCTTTGATTTGAACGGTAAAGTGTATAGAGAGTGGATTCCGTATAGAAGCAAGTTTGCGGCCGCATTCTACAAGGGTTTAAATGGAATCGATTTAAAGGAAGGCTACAAAGTGCTTTATCTTGGCGCTTCTTCTGGAACAACAGTTTCTCATGTTTCCGATATAATCGGTGTTACTGGGCAGGTTTATGCAGTGGAAATAGCAGAGGAGATGGCAGTAAATCTAATATTGTTGGCAGAGGAGAGAAAAAATATATTCCCTATTGTAGATGATGCACGTAAGCCCGAGAATTATTCTAGCGGCGTTCCAAAATGTGATTTTCTTTATCAGGATGTTGCACAAAGGGATCAGACAGACATTTTCATTAAAAACGCGGATATTTTCTTAAAAAGCGGCAAAATCGGAGTTTTTGCCGTGAAAACTAGGAGCATAGACGTTTCTACAGATCCAAGAGACGTGGTCAGGAATGAAATAAAAAAATTAAGGTCAAAGTTCGATGTTATAAGAGAAATAAATCTTTATCCATATCAAAAGGACCATTCTTTGCTCATATTGCGGAAAAAATGAGTAGGTTTTAAATTGTGAAGAATTGAAGTAAACAGGAAAGATATAAATGGATGAAGATTAAAATAATAATATGGACAGTAAAGACAATCTTATTGACAGAATAGAGGAGGTAAAGAAGAAGATAGCAGAATTTGAGAATAATCTCAATATAAACTCCATAGATATGGATCGCATAGTTCTTGATAAAAATAAGGGATTGATAAACCAGATAGAAGATTACAAGAATAAGATAGACAATATAGAAAAGGAAGTAGTAAAAAGCGAAACTGCATATCCAATAGAGCAGGAGCCGCTTCTATCCAGTAAAAATATAAGTAAAAATATAGAGGGCAAGAAGATGGATGTTGTTAAACAAGACCAGCCGGAAATAAAAGGCAAAGATTCGTATACTGAGATGCAGAAAACCCTAAACAAAGTAGAAATAGAAAAACAAGAGATTGAGAATATAAACGACCTGCTTGATAAATTAAAGAAAAACGCAGTTGAACAGAAAAAGGCTAATGCAGTAAAAGAGCTTAAAACAATTCCAGATAAGACAGAAGACAAACCAAAATCCGTTGATCCTAACAGCAATAAAAAAACAGTAGCAGATAAAACAAGCAATCTTTATATTAAAAACAACACTGTAAATGAAATGGAAAATTATACTAAACCAAGCAAAGTAGATTCAAATCCTGTAAATATAACGGAAAATGACCTTCATTCAATTTCAGAGTTGATATCCCGGCTTGATGAGCTGTTAAAATCGAATAAGGAGCTAGCAGATAAGTTGAATGAATTGCTTAAGGAGCAGAAAGCTGATAGCAGCAAGACTAGCAGAAGTGATGAACTAATAAAAAAATTAGCCATACTTGGCTCAAATAGCAATCTAAGCTAAATTTAAATAGCGCATTTTCTTTATTTATTTAAGGAGGTAGAAATGAGTAAAACTGTTTTCATAATAGTCGATGGCATGGCTGATCTCCCCATTAAAGAGCTAAAGAATAAAACACCATTAGATTATGCAATCAAGACTAATCTTTACAAGTTTCTAAGGCATTCTAAATTTGCTTATCCGACAGTACTTGGCAAGTTTGCCCCCCAAAGCGATTCTGGAGTAATGGCCGATTTGGGGTACGATCCACTTAAGTATTCAACAGGCCGAGGCTGGTTCGAATGCCTTGGACTGAATATGGCACCTAAGGACGGAGATTTAAGTATAAGGGTTAATTTCGGCTCGGTTGTAAACGGCAAGTTAGGTGCAGTCAGAATTTACATGTCAAAGCAAGAGCTACAGGAGCTTTCTGATGAAATAAACAGAAAAGTTAAGGTTAGTGCAGATTTTGAATTCAAGGCTGGAGAGGATTATAGGGCAGGGCTCGTTTTCCGTTCTGGCAAAAAAGCTTTTTCTCCTTTCGTATCAAACAATGAACCTGGCTACACCGCCAAGTTCTTTGGAAACGGTGTAAAATTAAGCTTTGCAACTGGTATAACAAACAGGAAAATCCAAAAGATAAAAGCGATAAGAAAAGAAGCAGAGTACACAGCTTTTCTACTCAATGACTTCATTTCCAAGGCCGTTAATGTAATAAAAAAATCATATGTTTACAAGGAAAGGAAGAAAAAAGGTCGGGATTTGCCGAATTACCTTTTTTTAAGGGATGCTGCAAACAAGGATCCAAAACTTTATAATATAAATGAGAGATATGGCAAGAGATGGGCTGCAGTTGTTGGCATGCCTCTTGAGAAAGGAATAGCAGCCGCTGCCGGGATGACTCTTGTTGATACCTCGGAAGAGAAAGACATAAGAAAGGATTTTTATGATAAAGCCGAGAAAACAATAAAGGCGCTTTCAAAATTCGATGCAGTTTATCTTCATATAAAACAGACAGATGCAGTTTCACACCTTGGAAAATTCAGGGATAAATATGCAATAATAGAGAGCATTGACAAAATAATAATATCCAGGCTGGCAAGTTCTCTGGACCTTGAAAAGGACACTTTGGTACTCACTTGCGATCATGCGACTTCAAGCATTCTCAAAAGGCACATAAATTCAAACATACCTGTGTTGATATCCAACAAAAAATTCGGTTTCAGTGGCAATTTCAGCGAGGCCAGCTGTTCCAAGAACCATATAAAGGAAATCAAAAAAGCCGCTGATATAATGCCGTTCGTTATGTCGATTTAGATCTTTCCAGATACGAATCATGTTAAATACCAGTAATTTTTAGATAGATTATGGGGTCAAACAAGGATTTGGCTGAAAAATTAAATGACATTGCTGACATTCTTGATATTGAGGGGGTTAACTGGGAGCCAAGAGCTTATAGAACTGCTGCTTTAACCATCTCCAGCTTATCAGAAGATATAAGCAAGGTCTATAGAGAAGGGAGGCTTCTAGAGCTGGAAGGCGTCGGCAAATCTATAGCAAACTCTATAAAGGAATACATAGAAACTGGGAAAATAAGCAAGTATGAAGATTTAAAGAAGAAATATCCTATAGACTTTGAAAACTTTAGGAAAATAAGGGGAATGGGCCCAAAACGCGCCTACACCCTTTATAAGAAACTCGGAATAAAGACAGTAGCTGACCTTAAAAAAGCATTGGATGAAGGAAAAATACAAAATCTTGAAGGATTCGGCAGGAAAAGCGAAGAAGAGCTTAAAAAGAACCTGGAGTCGTTTATGAATGTTAAAAATGATAGGCTTCTTCTCGGATATGTGATAGAATATGCAAATTCTTTGGTTGAGAAATTGAGGAAAAGCAATCTTTTTGAAAGGGTTGAGATAGCTGGTTCAATGCGCAGGATGAGAGAAACCATTGGGGATATAGATATACTTGCAATATCCGAAAAACCAGAATTGGGAATGGATTTCTTTTCAAAGATGGAGGAAGTGAAAGGAATTGTAGTCAAAGGCCCTACAAAAACTACTGTGGAGTTAGGAATAGGCACTACATGCGATATAAGAATACTTTCCAAGGAATCATTCGGTGCGGCAATGCAGTATTTTACAGGTAACAAAGATCATAATGTGAAGTTAAGAAAGATAGCAATCTCAAAAGGCTGGAAACTTAATGAATACGGCCTGTTTAAAGGAAAAGACCCTATAGCTGGAAAAAGCGAGGAAGATATATACAATAAATTAGGCATGGATTTTATAGAGCCAGAATTAAGGGAAAATACAGGAGAAATAGAGGCTGCGCAACAGCACGATCTTCCAAAAATAGTAAATTACAATGAAATTATCGGTGATTTGCATGCCCATACAAAAGACAGCGATGGAATGAATTCACTGGAGGAGATGGCTTCTGCGGCTGAAAAAAGAGGATTGAAGTATATTGCTTTTACTAACCACAGCAAGAGCCTGCCAGTTGCTCACGGGTTAGATGAAAAAAGGTTTGCTGAACTAAACAAAAAAATAGATGCATTTAACCAAAAAAGCGATATAAAGATATTGAAAGGCGTAGAGCTAGAGATATTAAAGGACGGTTCGCTGGATTTAAAAAATGAATCTTTGAAAGAATTAGATTTTGTCATAGGGGCAATGCATCAGAATCTAAATATGAGCAGCAAGGAGCTTACAAATAGGCTGATAAAAGCCATAAACAGCGGGAAGATAAACACTGTCGCACATCCTACTGACAGAATAATTGGACAGAGAGAAGGATTGAAGCTTGATTTTGAAAAGGTAATGGAAGCTTGTGAAAATAATGATGTTTTATTAGAGATAGACGGTTACCCTGAAAGATCGGATTTGCCGTTTGATTTGGTTAAAAAAGCGAAGGATTATTCGATAAAATTCTCTTTGGGCAGTGATTCTCATAGGGTAGAACATTTGCGATTTTTAAATCTTGCGACTGCTATAGCAAGAAGAGGCTGGCTTGAGAAGAAGGATGTTATAAATACATTTGCGTATAAAGAGGTATTAAAGCTTAGAAGATAATTAATAAATCCTAAGAAATGCTGTACTAAATATGGTTGAAAGAATTAAAAGCGGAGTAAACGGCTTTGATGCAATAGTGAATGGTGGATTCGTAAAAAACAGCGTAATAGTGATATACGGTTCACCAGGCGCTGGAAAGAGCATCTTCTGCACGGAATTTCTCAGAGAGGGGCTGAAAAACAATGAAAAGGTTTTCTACATAAGCATGGAACAGGACATAGATTCATTTTTAGAGCAATGTGATTCTTTCGGGTTTAAGGAATTCAAGGAAAATCTAAACGCAAATTTTGTATTTTCAAGAATGAGCGGCCATGATTTCAAGAACTTCCTCTCTATAGAGCTGCCTAAGATACTGGAAACAAGAAAGGAAAAGCACGCAAGAATAGTAATAGACCCGCTTACGCCTTTTCTTTGGGAAGTAAAGGATCCTACTTTACAGAGGAATATACTTACTGATACCTTTAAAATGCTAAGGGAGTTTGGCACGGCCTTAGTTACCATAGAGAGGTATGGTGATATAAATAGAATGGAGCTATCAGAGGATATAGCAATACCAATTTATCTTTCAGACATGGTAATACTACTTTCAATGATATACAACCAGAATTTCTACCAGAAAGCGATATCTATAGTTAAAATGAGATTCTCTTCACACAGTACTGGAATGCATCCTTTTGACATAGGAAATAACGGTATAAACATCTTTCAGGATCAGCCGGTCTTTTAACTAATCCGCTGAGAATTCCCCTTTCGTGAGAAGGGGGAACCTGCCAGTATGCTCGCAGAGCTTATACCTCTACAGCAGAGAAAGCTGTTGCAAGTCAAGGTATTGAAGCGAGAAGCCACATGCAAAAGCTTGGGTTAGTTCACTCAATATCTACAAACACAGGTACATGGTCAGAACCTTCTTGTTTTTTGAGTATGCCTGCTGCTTTGACTCTTTCTTTAAGTTCATTTGATACAAAAAAATAGTCTATCCTCCAGCCTATATTGTTTTCCTTTGCGCTTTTGTATAAGTAAGTCCACCAGGAATAATTTCCGCCCTGTTTATTGAATAGCCTGAAAGTATCCAAATATCCTTTCTCTATAAGCAGGTCTATAAACTTTCTTTCCTGTTCAGTAAAACCTGCGTTTCCTTCATTCTGTTTAGGCCTTGCTATGTCTAGTTCAGTATGTGCAACGTTGAAATCTCCCCCTATTACTATAGGCTTTTTCTTTCTAAGGTTCTCCATAAAATCAAGCATGCTTTTGTTGAATTCAATTTTATAAGAAAGCCTGCTTAAATCTCTCCTTGAATTTGGGAAATAGCTGTTTATTACAAAATAATCTTTAAATTCTAAAGTTATCACTCTCCCTTCATTATCGTAATTTTCATTTCCAATGCCATAAATTACGTTTATAGGTGTTTCCTTGCAAAGGGTTATAACCCCGCTATAGCCTTTTTTTACCTTTGAAGGCATTATGTACAGAAGGTAGCCATCGGTTTTTATTAGCCCGTTTATTTCTTCTATTTTGGTTTCCTGCAATAAAATAATATCGTATTCAGCGGAGTTTACTATCTTCTGGATTTCATTTTTTCTTGCTACGCTTCTCAGCCCATTTACATTCCAGGAAAAAACTTTCATAATATTTCATAGTATTACATAGTTATTATACCTAATAAGTTTTTAATAAATGAAAGCTTTTAAGTAATAATGGCAGTACTGTCACATGATGAGATAATAAAGCTCCTCGATTCTAAGGAATTAAAGATAAGTCCTTTAGACAGGAAGCAGATTGGCCCAGGATCCGTTGATCTTAGATTAGGCTATGTTTTCCGGGTTTTCAAAAAGATAAATAAAATGGTCGTAGTAGATGATTCAACTGACTATAAGAAACTAACAGAAGAAATAAAGATAAAAAAAGGAGAAAGCTTTCTTATCCAGCCTGGAGAACTCATCCATGCCATAACAATAGAAAAGATATCCCTCCCACAGAACATCTCTGCTAGAATCGATGGAAGATCGAGATTTGCAAGACTGGGCCTTCTAACGCACATAAGCAGCGGTTTCATGCAGCCAGGCACTTCTGGTAAAATAGTATTGGAAATGGCAAATTTATCGCCGATAGCACTTGCGATAAAGCCCAACACTAAAATCTGCCAAGTAGTGTTTGAGGAGTTAAAAGGAAAGGCCAAGTACTATGGAAAATTTGCAAATCAAAGCAGACCTTAATAACTACAAATAACTGATACTCGGCCATTTTTTGAATTCTCAAACCTTTGAGGCAAGGGAATTGTTTCTAAGTATTATGGCCATCAGTATCAATAAGTACAAAATCGCTGCACCTACCAAAACCATGCTTGACATATTTTCATCCCCCTACACTATAATAGAAGATAACTTACATAAATACTTTTTGCTTTTTTTCTCTCTTTTGCAGGATGAAATTATATATTTTAAATTATTCACTAAATTACTGAGTGAAAAAAAGATTATTTACTGTACACCATTTTTGGGGCATAAGTCTTTTATAAGGCATATATCACATTTTGGTTTTACAGATTGACAGATCTGGTGACCATGCTCCTTGAGTACATAAGCGAAATTCTTCCAGTATTTTTTATTAACTAGGCTCTTAAGGTCATTTTCTATTTCATCTGGCTTTTTGCTTTTACTTAATCCTATTCTATAAGAAAGTTTTATCACCCAAGTATCTACAGGTATCCCTTCTACAATATTGAATGCATTTATCAGTATTGTATTCGCTGTTTTCCTTCCAACACCTGGTAGAGAAAGCAGGTCTTCCATCTTATCTGGTATCTTTCCGTCATATTTTTCATTTATTATCTTGCAGCAGCTTATTATGTGTTTTATCTTGTTTTCTGCAAAGCTAACTCTTTTTACATAGTTTAGCATCTCATGAGGATCCGCTTCTGCAAATTCCTTTACTGTTTTATACCTTTTGAAAAGTTCTGGGGTTACTTCATTTACAACTGTATCCTTTGTCTGCGCAGACAGTATTGCAGCAACTAAAAGTTGCAAAGGCCCGTTGAAATTAAGGTAGTATCCAACATTTTCGTATTTTTTTTCAAGTATTTCTACGGCCTTTTCCGCCTTTTGTTTATCAAGTAAAATGAATCCTGCCATATAATGCTTATATATCTGCTTTTCTTTATATGTATATGGAAGTTAAGGAGGGAGATGTATTTCCTGATTTTAAGCTTAAAGCAGATGATGGAAAAGAAGTGTCTTTGTCGGATTTAAATGGCAAAAAGA
This sequence comes from Candidatus Parvarchaeum sp., assembly GCA_049965555.1. Classification (GTDB taxonomy): domain Archaea; phylum Nanobdellota; class Nanobdellia; order Parvarchaeales; family Parvarchaeaceae; genus Parvarchaeum. The sequence goes on along the minus strand of JBMFWF010000004.1, from coordinate 17,530 downwards.
GCATAGTATATTTCTATCCGAAAGACAACACCCCGGGATGCACAAAAGAAGCATGCAGTTTTAGGGATAATATAAATTCATTTAAATCTTTGGGGATTCCGGTGTTTGGAATAAGTGTTGATAGCATTGAATCGCATAAAAAATTCAAAAGCAAATACTCTATACCTTTTACATTATTAAGCGATTCTGATAAAAAATTGGTTACAAAGCTTGGAATAAAGTCCATATCTGGAGCCGCTTCAAGAGTTACATTTATCTTAGATGAAAAAGGTAAAATCGTGAAGATATACCCTAAAGTTTCTCCGGATAAGCATGCAGAAGAGATATTAAAATTTCTTAAAAAAGAATAAATTTCTAGAAAAGTCATAAATACGCGCAATTAATAAATGAAAAGCGCAATTAATAAATGAAAAGATATAAATAAACTCAATTAATAGATATATTATGTTAAACATAGCTTACACAGCGATATTTGCTGTGCTTTTTATAGGAGGTGTGATCAGCTCAATTTTTTCAGGCATAACCTTCTTTGCTATTTTCAAACACAGGAGAGATAAGGCACCATTGACTTCTTTCTTTCTAAATAGAGATTCGGCTTCAAAGGAGTTAAATATGTTTATTTATCCTGCAGCAATGCTTTTTTTGACAGGGTTGTTTACCTTCATTCAAAAGCTACTTAATAACTATCCTTCTTTATATACTCTTGATCAAGTTTTCTTCTATCTTGCCTACATCTTTGGTATAGCTGCGTTGTTTGTTGTTGTGTATATCTCGTTTCGCTGGTTCAAGCTTTTTAAGAGGTTCGTATGAGCATAGACTTTATATACGGAATTATTTCGTTGATTCTTGGAGTATTTATGCTTTTATTTATATTGATGTTAAGGAAGAAGCTAAATAAAAACCCAACATTATTTTTGTCTTCGTTTTACATTAAAAAATACAAGCAATTTGCATTTGTGTTCTTCTTCATCACTACTTTGGCTTTGGCAATAAATTACGGGATAACCACATTTATTTCATTGAGTAATCCTACGACTTTAATCTGGGAATACGGAAATATCATATTGTTTACTGCGCTTACTCTGTTTTTCCTGTTCATGTCTTTATCTTAAAAGTCGTTAAATACCTTAGTTTCATTTTCATTCGATGGGTTGCTTCTATCCGCACTGAATACCCTGTAGCTTTTAGGTTTCATCGTTGAAACAAGGTAATCGAATGCAAGTGCAGGGTTACTTTCGTTTCCGCAGGAATATATATCTACTGTAGCATACCTGCTTTCTGGCCAAGTATGCAGTGATATGTGGCTTTCAACTATCAATGCTATTATAGATACCCCTCCGATATCTGGAGAGTTTATTGTATTGAACTGTTTTTCCATTATATCAATTATATGGAGGTTGCCTGCTTTCGCTGCAGCTATTACCGATTCTTTTAGGTATTCAAGGTTTTTCAGAATGGAATCATCTACATCGTATAGATTGCCAAAAACATGTTTTCCTATTACTGGAACAAGGTTACTTTCAAACAATCCAATTTTTTTACTGCTTTTTCTCATTGGTTATTATTGAATAATTCTATTTAAATAATTATCTATTTAAAGTAGCTAAATCTTACTTTAAGCAGAAAAACAAGAATACTTTTATACTTAAATTAATTTTATAACATATGGTCTTATATCAAGATTTTCATTTTTATTGGGTAGTCTTTGAAGTAATTAATGGCTTAGTTATTTCAGTTCTAAGTGCAATAAACATCTATGTACTTTATAAACATAGGCAGGACAAGGCACCGTTGGTCAGGTGGGCATTAAATGAGAAGGATTCAAAGAATAATTTCTCTGTTCTTTTATTTGCTTCCATTTTATTTATTGTTGTATTTGCAGTTTATTCCTTTGGTTCATTTTCTAATAATGAATCCATTAAAATTATCGCAGAGCTTTTAGGAACACTTACTTACCTATTAGTAAGCTATGTTATAATAAGTTGGTCTAAAGTTTTTATGGGGCATGTATGAATAGCGGATTTTACGAAGCAATTTCCATTGCAGTTGTCGGTGTACTAATAGCGTTGTCTGTAATAAGATTTACAGCAGCATTCTATAAAAACCCCTTGAAAGCAGTTCAGCTGATAAGACTTAATAAGAATTCTACTACTATTTTTATAATATTTCTGGCAATGAACTTCGTATTTTTAGCAGGCTATTTGTTACAGCTATTTAATTCTTTAAATAATTCCGATTTATTAGGCATATTGGTATATGCTTTGGGCACTTCCTTTTTCTTTTTTGCACTTACAAATGTAATATCCGAGAAATACAAATTAGATTAATTTTAGTTTAAACGAAAGAAAAGCTTTTATAGGATTAGTTTTCTTTTAAAAGGCATGTTCAGGAAAAATACCAATAAATCATTCAAAGGGCTTGATAATTTAAGGAAGACTTTAGATTCAGTTTTACAAGACCTTAAAAATGAAGATCCTAAGGATATACTTAAATTTTCATATGACGATCTATCGGATTACTTCAAGAACATAAAGATTGAGCTTGTAAGAAAAAGAAGAGAAACTTCAAAGTTTCCAGGAATGTCAAGCGATTATATCATAAAAAGTGGAGATAGTTCTGACTATGACACAAGTATTATGCAGGATAGTGTTCCTTTGTTCTATATGTCGGGGATATATAGGGCAAGAACTACTGAATATGAAAGAGAGTACTTCGGAATAAAATTGAATGGGAAAATTAGGCCGGTTGCATATATAAAACATTTCCCTTCGGATAGTTATAAGGTATATCTGAATTACGACCTTATAAAAGATTTAGACAGAGACTCATTTAAAAAAATTATAGCAGCTACTAGTATTAGATTAGCGGATTACAAGAGCGGCTCTTATTTTAGTTGAAATCCCTAAATTTTATTCACCCTTTCGTTATAGAAAAAAATTTTTATTGCTAATTAATTTTAATAACAGTTAATTATTTATATTAAAATTGTCCATGATTTACAATTAAAAAGTAATTAAATTAGATGTATGGCTAAGAAATCATCAGAGATTGAAAAATTGCTGAAGTCGCTACCATATAAAATTGACGCGGATGGTAACCCTACTTTAAAGAGGGAGTTCGTAAGAAGCTCAGATTATTTCAGTGATTTTGGATTGTCAGTAAATGAAAGATATATCGGAGATGCTTTTCCTAAAGTAAATAGCAGAGAGTACCTTCAATTTAATAATCTTTATAATACTGGCTTTTTTGATAGTTATTTTGCAAGGCAGTATAAATTGTTAAATGACCTTTATACCGCAAAGCCAGAGAATTTCCCGAAGCCCGTTGCATTGATTGTAAATGACTCTGCTAAAAGAGTAGGGTATATAAGCATGCCTTTTGATGGTTCCGAAATAAGAGGTTATATCCCGAAGGCAGTCTCTTTGCAAGATTATCTCAATAGCTACAGAACATGGGATGAAAAATTAATAACTGAGAAAATGGGCAGGGTAACATCACTTATGGACTTGATTCCGCTGAATGAGCTTAATAATTTCATACTTAAGAAAGGCGTTAAAAGGCTTTCATACGGCGAAAGATACCTTAAGGAATATGCAGCAAGAATAGATGTTTACAAGAAAAGAGCGGAAGAGCTTAAGGATATAAAGAGACAGATAAATGAGACTATCTTTTACATAAATAAGAATGGCTTATCTCATAACAATCTTTACCTTGAAAATATAATTGTATACTGGGATGAAAATAAGAAAGCGAAAGTAGGATTCATAAATCCAATCAACAAACAAGACGTAAAATCTTACTTCTTTGCATCTGATCAGCATAGGATTAAATCGATAAATCGCAGTATAAAATGGGCAGAATTTAAGCAGGGCCTGTTAATCAATAAATACGTTGAAAAATACAAATCAATTTACCCCGGATTTAGGATAAGGTAACATGAAGATTATACCTCAAAAAATAGAATCTAAGTGCATTGAAGGTTATAAGGATATAAGACCTGATTCTAATCTACATAAACTCTTACTGGATGTAGGGCCAATAATGGCAGAGTCATTGCTTAACTTTTATGCGAAAAGTGGAGATAAACGAGTATACAGAAATTTAATAGAAAAGAAAAATGCGCCTTATTTTTCCAGCTACATTAATTATTTCAATTCGCTTGAAAAGAAATTGGCTATTGTTGTCAGCAACGGTTACGAAGAGATTCAGGCAATGAAAGAATATGAATTGGAATATGTATATAAAGTATTTGATTCGGATAAGGATCTGTGCGCTGTTAATGTGTGGGGAGAGAAATACAACAGCATTGTAAAAACCAGGAATAAAATACTGAAAGATGAAGTAGACGCTTCAAACAGGCTTCCAAAGCTTGATTATGTTCATTCTGTAAACGCAAATTATGCGCATTCTTTTTCATATAACTTCAAAAAGGACTTAGATCCAAGAAAGGTAAAGTCATTGCTTTATAAGAAAACTTTGAAGATGGGACAAAATCCAGAGACATACACGAATTTCAACCTTTTCTCTTTAAGGAACAAAGCAAGCGTTGGGCTAGCATTCTATGGCAGGGCCATAGAATTTACGGATTTTATGGACATGCTTAATTCGGTAGATTATTCCTATAATCGGAAAAATGGCGGGAGCGTAAAACCTATATTATAAAGAAAAGTATTAATAGGATTGTTTGTCTAATAGAACGCTATGCAAAATAAGAAGGAAGGCATATCAAAGGGGATTAACGGCAGATACAAGAATGCTTTAGACGAGCTGTGCAATATCTCTACAGAAGAGCTGTCAAAGAAGGTATTTGGCAGGCAGTACTCCAAGATCTTAAATGAACTTTCGGATATTCTTAATAACGGTTATAAAGGCGTATTGGATTATTCCTATCGATTAAATACTGAAGAATTGAAAGACGTTACTCTAGATTATATGCGTTCTATCTTTGAGAAAGGCCTTAGGAAAGTCGAATACAGTAATTTTAACATAGACTTCAAAGACAAAAAACAGGTTGAAACTGCAATATATGGTTATACAATAGCCCACGTATACAAAATTCTTTTCAAGCAAAACAATGGCACAAAACCAAAAAAATGAGCGGCTGGAAGAAATGCTTTTCGATTGCAGTTTGACTCTATTTGGAAGGCCTAATCTGGAAGTTTTTTCGAAGGCCGATGGTTTCAAGAGCTATTTGGAAAAAGATTCATTGATTTACTCATATAGCTGCAAGTTCTTAGCCCAGGAAAATATTGCTGTTGATATTGGTTTTTACACTATTTCAAATAAATATGAATTAAAAAACAAACTTAGAAGTCTTGCAAGCCAGTATTCTTTTGGTTTATCCTACAGGATACATGCTCTTAAAGAGTAAAAAGCAAAGTCATCCTTGCTTACTACTCCTTTTTGTAGACATTCTGGAATTTTACAAATCTCTCATTTAGTTTTTTCCAGTCAAGATTATTGAAAAAAGGCTCTAAGTATTTAGCTTTGTCTGGTCCGTAATCAACATAAAACGCATGCTCATAAACATCTAAAGCAATTATTGGTATTGAGCCCCATACTGCTCCGTCATTGTGCGCATCCGCCAAAAATGTCCTAAGCTTGTTGTCAGTTGGATCTATTGCAAGTATGGCCCAGCCTCTGGCCGCTTTTGCGGTTGCCATCATGTCAAGCTTAAAATTTTCGAAGCTGCCAAAATCCTCGTTTATTTTTTTTATGAGGGCCATGTCATCGGAGTATTTTCCGTCTCCGCCAAACATCTCGAAATACAGTTCATGCAGAAGTTGACCGCTTGCATTGAATGTCTCCTCCTTTTTCAATGATCTAAACTCACTATAATTGGCGTTTGCAGCTGCTTTGTCGGCAGTTTTTAGCTTAGTGTGCACTTCATTTCTTTTCTTTACATAACCTGCATAATGTACATCGTGGTGGAAGCTTATCTGCTTCTCAGAGAAGCCATTCAAAGACTTATAATTTAGTTTTTGTACTTCATACTGATCATCGTAGTTTGCCATAAAATCACCTAGTCATTATAACACAGTTATAGTATATAAAATTTTTTTGTATATGCAGAAAAGTATTTAAATATAAAATCTATCTTTAATAGATATCGTAAAACGATATTTGGAGGCAATAATATGAAAAACAAAGAAGACGATTTTAATGAAATAAGCTTTGGATTTAATCTGGATCCCAATATAGTGCATAAAATTGCGCACTCGATGCACGGTATAACTAGGGGTTTTGGGATAAAATACTGGATACTGATGCTGGTTTCAAAGGATAAAATGACCGGGGCACAGATGATAGATAAGATATATGAAATGAGCTTTGGTTTCTGGAGGCCTTCTCCAGGCAGCATCTACTCTATATTAAAATATCTGTCAGAAAGTGGATTTGTAAAGGTAGAGCAGAAAGACAACAAAAAATACTATTCTATTACTGACAAAGGAAAGGAATATCTAGATAGTTCATGGTTCCCATGGAGATCCGCTTCATCCTTTATGAACAAAGATGAAGGAACAAGCATAGATGAGACGGTAGAGACTTTAGATAATCTTTCCGAGTTTATATCCGAAAAAAGCAAACTTCTTAGCAAGGAAAACAAGAAAATATTGAAAGTGGTAGATGAAAGGCTCCACAGTTTACTAAAATAATGGAAGATAGTGCATTTTTATCTATGTAATGGCTTACAACTGAATAATTATGGAATACTCAATAATCGCAGATAAATTGACAAAGAAATTTGGAGATTTTACTGCAGACAATGCAATAAGTTTAAAGGTAAAAAAAGGAGAGATATTCGGCATTCTTGGTCCAAATGGTGCAGGAAAAACCACGTTGATAAGCATGCTTACTACTTTGATAAAGCCAACAAGTGGGCATGCATATGTACTTGGGCACGATGTTATAAAGGATGCATTGGAAGTTAGAAAATCTATAGGAGTTATAACTGAAAAGGTTACTATGTACCCGCCTCTAACCGCAGAAGAAAATTTAATGTTCTTTGGGAGGCTTTATGGAATAAGCAAGAAGGATCTTGAAGAGAGGATAAGTCAAGGCCTAGAAGAGTTCCAGCTGTCAAAATTTAGAAAAAGGCCGGTGGGCACATTTTCCCTGGGAATGAAGAGGAGATTGGATTTAGTGAGAGTTTTATTGAATGAGCCGAAGGTTTTCTTTTTGGATGAACCGACTGTTGGTCTGGATCCAATAACAGTTTCATTCATAAAGAAAAAGATAAGAGACATAAATAAAAGAGGTAGCACAATAATACTTACAACCCATATAATGCAGGACGCAGACGAGCTTTCCAACAGAGTTGCATTGATAGATCACGGCAATTTAATGGCTTGTGATACACCAAAGAATCTGAAGAAAAAACTGGGGAAAAATGCAACTTTGGAGGATGTTTTCATACACTATGCAGGTGAAGAGTTAAGAGATGAAACTGAAAAGATGAGTCTTGCTCCGAGGAGAGGCATGTGATGGTATTCAAGGCATTAAACGATGCGTTTATCATAGCTAAAAGAGATTTAATAGAACTTTACAGGACTCCATTCAGGCTGGTAATGATGTTTGTGTTTCCAGTGCTTATAATAATGCTGTTTGGTTTCATGTTTCCATCTACCTCTAGTTTCAATGGCGTTCACATAGGCATAGTGAACAACGACAGCGGGTTTAATTTGAATGGCCAGACAATTTACTTAAGTAATTCTTTCATATCTTTGGTTAAATATAATTCAAGCATTTCCTTTCTCAATTACTCTTCATTGGCTGCAGCCGAGTCTGCTTTAAGAAGCGGGGCAATAGACTCTATTCTATACTTTCCAAAGAATTTTACAGCTTTAAGTATTTCAAACCAACCAACTCAATTAAAATTAGTGACAAACCCCACTTCTCCGACACTTGAAGAATACATAGACGCTAAAGTTTCTGTCGCATCAAAAGTTCTTTCTGCGGAAATCGTTAATGGGACAGCGTATAAGTTAAACTCCGAGCTTGTCGGCCTGCCTAAAATAAACCCAGAATTTTTAATCTCTCCCCTTGTTGTTAGTTCCGTTCCTATCTTATCAGGCAATTATTTTGATTTTATAGGGCCTGGATTAATAATGCTTTTGAGCATGATGGCAGGGCTGACTGCTTTGGGATCCGCATTAAGCAGGGAAAAGGAAGACGGAACTATAACAGCTGTAATGCTTTCGCCTATAAGAACAGGCTCGTTTCTTACTGGAAAGATGCTATCACAATTGATAAGAAGCTTAATACAGTCCGCCGTCGTAGTTATTCTTGTAATTCTTTTGTTCCATATGAGCTTCAATGGGAACATTTTACTTACTGCTGCGATACTTATCCTGGGCATATTCGGTTTTCTGGGTTTAGGGCTTTTAGTAACTGCATTGACAAAGGACCAGGAAACTTCTCAACTGCTTCTAAACTTAGTTTTCTTCCCAATGCTGTTTTTAAGCGGAGTTCTCTATCCATTGCAAGAATTGCCTGCAGTTGTGGCAGATATAGCTAAATTACTGCCACTTACTTATGGAGTTCAGGCTTTCAGACAGGTAGTTGTTTTCAATGCACCTCTTGCTTCAGTATGGCCTTCAATGCTAATATTATTTCTATTTGGTGCAGTCTCACTTGTAATAGCAGTTCCAGTCTTTCTTATAAAGAAGGGAAGTGGAAATTAGAATAGTTATAAAAGTACAGATTGAGACATTAAAATAATGGGTACTGAACTAAAAGAGCTGGTAAAAAGCAAGGATTTTTTCCTTTTGGATGGAGACGGCACTTTGTATCTTTGGGATAAACCTTTCTCATTTTCTTCCGCCCTTTTAAGTAAATTGGTACAACTTAAAAAGAAATTCATAATCCTTAGCAACAATGATTCAGAAAGCAAGAAAAAAAGGTTAAGCTTTCTGAATAAAATGTTCAAAATCAAATTAAAGGAAGAGCAATTGCTCCTTCCAAATGATTTAGTAGAGGATTTTTTCATAAAGAAAAGGATCAGAAGATTTGATGGTGTAATATCCAATGATTTTTTGAGGGAACTTCTATCAAAGGGTTTTGTGTTGGATAAGGAAGACCCAGAAATTGTAGTAGTCGGTTTTGATACGAATTTGACTTATGAAAAGTTAAAGAGAAATATAAATCACATAAACAAAGGGGTTAAATTTCTGCTAACGCACAATGATCCATTATGTCCTTATAAAGGAGGAAAGGAGATACCTGATGCCGGCTTGATAATAAATCTTATAACGCAGGCAGTGAAAAGAGAACCTGATTACACATTTGGAAAGCCCTTTAAGTCCACAATCGATTATATTATCAAAAAATATAAAATTAAAAGAGATAAAATGCTTATGGTGGGGGATAGACTTAATACGGATATAAAAATGGCCAATGAAAACAAGATAGACTCAATTTGGATAATGAATGATCAAAATGAAAAAACCGAAGGAGGGTATATACCAAATGAAAGAGTACATTCCATTGATGATCTTTATAATCAAATAAAGGATCTATAATTTTATAGTAATATTCTACTTTAATATTCTAATAGTTTTAATTAATCCGCCGAGAATTCCCCTTTCGTGAGAAGGGGGAACCTGCCAGTATGCTCGCAGAGCTTATACCTCTACAGCAGAGAAAGCTGTTGCAAGTCAAGGTATTGAAGCGAGAAGCTCCATGCAAAAGCTCGGGGCAGTTCACAGAACTGGTTCCAAGAAATTAAAACGTTGATGCGGATTTTAAGTTCGGTAATAAACGGAAGGAACAAAGGTCTCTACTATTTGAGAAATCTTCGAGCAGGTGAGAAGAATAAATTATTGCCTAGAAATAAAGTAAAGTTCCAAGATTTATTTTTAATCTTCTTTAAAATAATTGCGTTTGAATCTATTGTTTTTGAATCCAGGCTGATACCTGTTATTCTCTCCGAATCTTTTCCTATACGGTTTATTCCTGCTAAAACTTCTGTTTGGATTGAAATTGCTCCTCCTTAATGCGCTTTCAACTTCATGCCTCGAATCCCCTTTGTAAAATTCATTCATTTTTTCTTTATATGTGGTAAGATTGAATTCTAAAGGTGAAAGTTTTATCTTCGCGTAATTTTCTATCTCATAAACGAGATATCTTTCAGCCGAAGTAAATATTGTAAAAGCTCTGCCGCTTTTTCCCATTCTTGCGCTTCTCCCTACTCTGTGAACGTACGCCTTTGGATCAGTCTCGGCGTCAAAATTTATTATGTCTGAAACATTGTCTATGTCCAATCCACGTGAAGCTACATTGGTAGCTATAAGCATTCTTATGCCTTCTTTAAACATGTTGAGGGAATGTTCTCTTCTGTTCTGGCTCAAACCACCATGCATCAAAACGGCCTGCATTCCCATGTTCTGCATTATTGAATGGATTCTTTCCGCGTTTCTCTGTGTCTTGCAGAATATTATCGCCTTCTCTGGTTTTTTATCATCCAGATATGCAAGCAGCGTTGCAAATTTGTCGCTGCCGTTTGCTATAGAATAGAAATGCTGTATTGTGCTTACTGTCACTTCCCCTGCGTCTATATTTACATTTACGGGGTTGTTAGTGTAGTTTAATGTTATATGTTTTATTTCTTCAGGAATCGTAGCAGAGAAGAACATTGTCTGTCTTTTCTTAGGCAATTTTGAAAGTATGTATTTAATATCGTCTATGAAGCCCATATCCAGCATAATATCTACCTCGTCCAAAACAAGGAATCTTATCGAATTTGTAAGCAGCTCGCCTCTTTTCATTAGATCAATTATCCTGCCAGGGGTTCCTATTATTATGTTTGCCCCGTTTCTTATTTCTTTTATCTGGTAATTTATCGAAGCTCCCCCGTAAATTGTAACCGCTTTTAGCTGAAGATACTTTCCAATGTCCCTTACAACATCGGTTACTTGAAGTGCAAGTTCTCTAGTAGGCGTTATTATCATTGCAGCCTGTTTTTCGCTCTTTTCCAGGCTGTTTAATATCGGTATAACAAAAGCAGCTGTTTTTCCGCTCCCGGTCTTGGATTTTACAACTACGTCTTTGCCTTCCAGCTCAAGTGGAATAGCCTGTTTTTGCACTTCAGTAGGTTCATTAAACTCCATTTCATGCAATGCAGTCAATATCTCTTTTTTTAAATTCATCGAATCAAACATATCTATTTACAGATTTATATTGATCTTTTGGTATAAATACACTATGCTAGCTGAAAATAGTGAAAGACTGATAAAAGAATGGTGGGATTCCGCTTCCGAATATTACCAGAAAGAAATCTCCGAGGATAAGATGAACACTGTTCAATATGGCCCTTTCGGTTCAAGCGAAGAAAAGTTGAAGTTGCTTGGAAAAATAAAAGGCAAAGATATTCTAGAACTAGGGTGCGGGGGTGGACAAGTGTCAATAGCTCTGGCAAAAAAAGGAGCAGCATGTACTGGAATAGACATCTCAAATAAACAGATAGAGTTTGCAGTAGAGAACGCAAAAAAAGAAGGAGTAAAAGTCGAATTTATCAGGCTTCCTTTTTCACATATAAACAAATTAAAACCAAGGAAATTTGATGTTATAATCTCAGTAATGGCTCTTCAGTACTGCACAGACCTTCGTGCTATTCTGAAAAACGTTCTGGATTTGCTGGTAAAAAACGGCATTTTCGTTTTTAGCATAGAACACCCCTTTTATTTGCTTATTGATCCAAAAGATATGAAAATAAAGGAAAGCTACTTTGATTCCGGCCTAAAGATTAAAAAAGAAAGATGGCCGGATAAGAGTATTCATTATTTTGCGTATTATGACAGAAAAGTGAGCGATATCGTTAATTTAATATTAGAGTCTGGCTTAAAGCTTGAAAGAATAATTGAGCCTTTTGACAAAGAGGATAGAATATGGGGTAGGGGTTACAGAAGAGCTCTTATAAATAAGATCGGACCCACCATTATATTTAAATGCAGGAAATAGGTCAGCAATAAAAATTAAATACTGTAATTATCTATAAAAAAGATGATAACGATACTCAGCAAACAGTACTCTGATGACAAGAGCCTTGGAGCTTTGAATCCGATTGTTAAAAAATGGTTTGTTTCTAAATTTAAAGAGCTGACTCCTCCACAGAAGTTTTCTTTTAAGGTAATAAACGATAGAAAAAATGTGCTGATAACTGCTCCCACCGGAAGCGGCAAAACTTTATCCGCGTTTATACCCATAATAAGCAAATTAGTAGGTCTTTCAGTTGATGGTAAGCTAAATGATGAAATAAAGTGCCTTTATATCTCTCCATTGAGAGCATTGAACAACGATATATACAAAAATATCATTCTGCCGATCGAAGACTTGTATAAAAGACAGGAATTATCAGATAAAAGAAAGATAAGCATCGGCGTTAGGACGGGAGATACTCCACAAAACGAACGCAGGAAGCAGTTTGTCCATCCTCCCAACATATTCGTCACAACTCCGGAATCTCTTGCAATAATGCTAAATTCACCGAAATTCATACAGAAATTTGTAAATTTAGAGTATGTTATAGTAGATGAGCTGCATGAACTTGCAAACAGCAAAAGGGGCTCGCATCTTTCGATTTCATTAGAAAGACTAGCAGACTCAATAAAACATGATTTTGTAAGGATAGGGTTAAGTGCAACAATATACCCTTTGGACAGGGCAGCAAGCTTTCTTGTAGGCACAAAAAGAAGCTGCGTTGTAGTTGATGCATCCTGGAGCAAGAAGATAAATGCAAAAGTAATCTCCCCAGTCAAAGACCTTATTTATTCCAATGAATCTGATATAGATCAATCAATGTATAAGATAATCAACAATATAATAAAAAAGAACAGGACTACTCTTATATTCACTAATACAAGAAGCGGCACAGAAAGATTGGTTTTCAACCTTAAGAAAAGGTTTGGATATACAGATGAAGAAGTATCAGCACACCACGGTTCTCTTTCTAGAGATGAAAGGTTTTCCGTTGAAGAGAAGCTGAAGAATGGAAAACTGAAATGCGTGGTTTCCTCTACCAGTCTTGAGCTCGGGATTGACATAGGTAGCATAGACAATGTTATACAGATAAATTCTCCTAAAAGTATAACAAGGGCACTGCAAAGAATCGGAAGAAGTGGACACGGCTTTAAGGATACTGCAAACGGCGATTTGATAATAAACAACAGGGATGATTTAGTAGAGTGCACCGTTATGCTTTATGACGGTTTAAGGAGAAAATTGGATTCATTTACAATGCCGGAAAATCCCCTGGATGTGCTTGCACAGCACATAGTAGGCATGGCTTTGAACAGGATCTGGAGTATCGATGAAGCGTATTCTTTAGTAAAGAAGGCATATCCTTTCAGAAATCTAGATAAAAAGGATTTTTTGGGCCTTATAAAGTACCTTGCAGGAGAGTACGTTCCATTGCGCGAAAGGTCTGTTTATGGCAAAATCTGGTTCGACAGCAGCTCAAACAAATTCGGAAAAAGAGGAAGACTGACAAGGCTTATCTATTACACCAATATAGGAACTATACCGGATGAAGTCGCAATAAATGTTTATATCTGGGGAACAAAGAAAAAGATAGGTAATATAGAGGAGGAGTTCCTAGAAAAACTGAAAAAGGGGGATGTTTTTGTATTGGGAGGGAAGGTCTATAAATTCCAAAGGTCCAGCGCTGCAGACTGTTTTGTTTTGCCTGCAGCAGGGGAAAAACCAAACATACCGCCTTGGTTTTCTGAGCAGCTTCCTCTAAGCTATGAATTAGCATTAGACATAGGCAAATTTAGGAGGGAGCTCTCCTCAATTATAAGCAGGCTTCCGCGAGAGAAGTTCATTTATAAAAGTGGTAAAAGCATACCTGAAAAGGCAAGCAGGTACCTTGCTTCTATGCCTGCAGATAAAAATTCTATAGCTTCAATATATGAATACATAAAAGAGCAAGTGTATTTCACAGGCAAAGTGCCTTCTGATAAGCTTATTTTAATAGAAAGAACAAGATACGATGAAAAGGAATACACAATATTTCATTCCCTGTTCGGCAGGAGGGTAAACGATGCACTGTCAAGAGTGCTTGCATTTATTTTAAGCGACAGGTTGGGAGAGGAAGTTGGATTGGTTATAAATGACAATGGCTTTGCTTTGGTTTCCAATGAGAAAATAAATGATGCCGCCATTAAAAACCTGATAGAATCGGCTGCTAAATCAGATACGCAGAAGATAATAAAGGAGAACATTAAAAGGACGGAGATACTAAGAAGAAGATTTAGGCATGCTGCAGCCCGGGGGCTGATGATACTTAGGAATTACAGGGGGCACAGAATAAGAGTGGAAAGGCAGCAGATAAATGCACAGGCCCTTTTGAGGATAATAAGCGAGATGGATGAGGATTTTCCAATATTGAAAGAGGCTTATAGGGAGATAGAAGAAGATGTAATGGATATCACTAACGCTTCTAGGATATTGAAAGAGATAAAAAATAAAAGTATAAAATACTCAATAGTGGATACATCGGTTCCATCCCCTTTTTCACACAACCTCATGACTATGGGGGAAAGCGATGTAATATCGATAAAAAACAAGAAGGAATACGTTAGAAGGTTACATAGACTGGTATTGGAAAAAATAAGGGAGAATCAAAATGCAAATAAATGAATCGATAGAACTTTTGGAAGGCATGCCAATAGCTTACATCAAGCCGCTTAATTCGCTTATAATATCCGATACTCATCTAGGTTATGAAGGACAGATGTCGGCAGCTGGCACTCTGATACCAAGTAGAAATCTGGAGTTTATAGAAAAAATAATAAGGGATGCTGCAATGTATACAGGTGCAGATAGGCTCATAGTAACCGGAGACCTAAAGAATGACTTTTCGGACTTAAAGTATTACGAAAGGAAAGAGATAGGGGAGCTTATAACATTTTGTAAGAGTATCTCCATCAAACTACTTTTAATAAAGGGAAATCATGACAATTACCTGGATAGAATAAAAAACAGCTATGAGGTTGAAATAATAAAGGATTACCTACTTGAAAAAGGGTTTTATATCGCACATGGAGACGAACTGCCGAAATGCGAAGCCGACACCTATATAATCGGCCATGAGCATCCAAGCATAATAATCTACAGGTTCACCGGATCAGGAGAAAAAATGAAGGCATTCCTCTATGGCAACACTAATAATGGTAAAAAGTTGTTGGTTTTGCCTGCCTGCAGCATATTTGCTACCGGCAGCAACATAAACGAGGAGAAAAAAGAAGAGCTTCTCTCACCATTTCTAAGGGAAATGTGCGATGTTGATGAATTAAATGCAATTTGCATATCTGATGGGGAGAACTTAAATTTTGGAAAGATAAAGGACTTGAGGGATATAATAGTTTAACCGTCAATAACTAGTTGGTATATCTTTAAGTTTTGGTGCGTGGAATAAGGTTTAATAAATTCAAAAGGCATGTCTTTATCATAATTTCCCATTTCCTGCGAATCTATTTTCCTTTTCTTGAATAATCCTGCAAAATCTGCAAGGTCTACATTTGAATTTGGATCATAATTCTCATTTGTCTTTATAATGTACGTTTTCTTTCCTTTCGGGATCCCGTCTGAACATATCAGGTATCCTCCCTTTTTTACTGCTAAGCTAGTTATCCTAATCCCGCTTGAAATTAGTAGCTGCAAGTCAAGGTTTCTTTTTCCCTGCCGGTATAAACTACCAGAATCTGCGCATATTTCTATGCCTAATCTAAGGCCCTTCCATTTGAAGTCATTTGTAATCGAATAATCACCACCAATTAATTCATAATTTCCATTGTTGAAGAAAGAAGTTCCTCCATCAGTCATCTTTATCGTTGAAAATATAATGTTTCCATCATAGATTGCAGGCAGGAAATTGTACATCTTCCTATTTTTTGTGTATATAACTGCAGTTCCCGCCAGGGCAAGCTCTTTAGTTTCTTTTGTTGCATTTTTCAGTCTATCAAATAGCTTCTGCAACTCTTTGTAAGAATAGGGTATTTCATTACTAAATCTGTTATCCATAAGGCTCCATTCTGGCCCAACTATTACATCTAGATCAAATTTTTTTGCTTTTTCAAGAACATTCAATGTCTTTTCTAAGCTGGAATACCTTGGCTTGTTTGTATTTATATCTATTATACCCACTTTTAACAATTTTGACATATTTAATCTAGGCTCCAATAGCTATTAATACATTTAGTATTACTTTTTATCCTTTTGCAAACATTTATTCAAATCAATATTACCTAAATTATTTATAGAAGAGAATCTTATTCTAATGCTATGTCAGAAAAATTATACCTCAAGGATTCTTATTTAAGAGAGGCAAGTGCAAAGATAACAAAGGTAAACGGCAATGAAATTACAGTAGATACTGATATTTTCTATCCCAGCGGAGGGGGCCAGCCCGCAGATTACGGCAAGGTAGTTTATAAGGAAGAGGAATATTCCGTTACTGATATTAAAAAAGAGGGAGAAGACATAGTTTTGATACTGGAGAGAGCAATAGGTGCTAGTGAAGGGGATAGCATAAAGGAAATAATTGACTGGGAAAAAAGGTATGCGCATATGAAATTGCATACCGCTATACACATAATTGACGGAGTGCTGGAAAGAGACTATAAAGCAAGTCTTATAACAGGTAACCAGATATATGATGACAGAGCAAGGATTGACATAAGCATGGATGGCTTGACAAAGGAACTTGCATCTGCAATTATAGAAAAAGCAAATTCTGTTATAGAAGAAGGACATGAAATAAATGTAAAGTTTTTAACAAAGGAAGAAGCTATAGACAAGAACCTGGTAAGGACCCTGCCGGGAAAGGAATTGATGGATAAATTGGATATTATACGTGTAATAGAAATAGCAGGGCTAGATGAGCAGATGGACGGAGGCACTCACGTTAAAAACACGAAAGAAGTAGGACATATTTCCTTGGAAAGCTTTGAAAACAAAGGAAGGCAGAATAAGCGCTTGTACATTAGGCTAAAAAATTGAAAGCGTTTTAACTAATCCGCCGAGAATTTCCCTTCCGTAAGACGGGAGATGAAAGGTGGTAAGGAAACGTATTTATGAAAGAAGGGACAAATAAGGGTATGCGTAATTACAAATTCGGGCTGTATCCAAACAAGGTAGTAGAAGCAGAATTGAATAAGCAGTTGGATTTATGCCGATGGACTTACAATAAGCTTTTAGAAGAACTGAATAAAGCGAAAGAGGAGGGCATAAAGCTAAAAAGACAGGATACTCAAAAGCTTTTAGTAACGCTGAAAGAGGACAAGCCAGAATTGAAAAACGTCTACTCAAAGACATTGCAGATGGTAAACCAGCAATTATGGAGCAATATTCATGCGTTAGCTGGGCGAAAGAAAAAAGGCTATAAAATAGGGAAGTTAAGGTTCAAGAACCAGGATAGCTTTAAGTCTATATTCTATAATCAAAGCGGATTTATCATAGGAAACAAGAAAATCATCCTTTCAAAAGCAGGGAAGATAAAAGCGGAATTTCACAGAGAAATAAAAGGAAATGT
>JBMFWF010000003.1:63571-78588 GCA_049965555.1 Candidatus Parvarchaeum sp. | reverse complement strand
TCTTTGAGTCCTATTTTTTCAATCTCCTTCAAAGGTTTGCCGATCAAAAAACCACATAGCTTTGAAAGTGAAACTGTTGATATAACGCAGCCTTTACCATCAAAAGAAGCATCCTTTACTATTCCATTTTCAACGTCTAAATAAATCGAAAACTTATCGCCACATGAAGGTGAGTAACCGTTTTCAGAATAGTTATACTTGTCTATTTTGCCATAATGTTCTGGGTTCCTGTAAAGCTCTACCAATTCATAAAATTTATCATCTTCCATATTTCACTGCTATGCTGTTTAATTCATTTATGAAAGTGTCTATCTCTTCTTTAGTATTATAAAAGTAAAGGCTTGCTCTTGCCGCCCCGTCCAATTTTAATCTTTCTTCTATCAGCGGCTGGGCACAGTGAAAGCCTGATCTTATTGCAATGCCTTTTTTATCTAGCAGATAAGCAGTATCATGTGAATGCAATCCAATTACATTAAACGAGAATACGCCACTGAATCTTTTACTTTTACCGCTGTATACTTCTACGTTTTTAAGTTCTTTCGCTCTTTCATATAAGTAGTTAGTGAGCTCATTTTCGTATTTTTCTACATTTTCCATACCTATCTTGTTTAGATAATCGACTGCTAATCCGAGCCCATAAGCCCCTTCTACATTCTGCGTGCCTGCTTCAAAGAGATTTGGTGCATTCTCATAGATAACCTTTGCCAGGCTGACATCCTTTATCATTTCGCCGCCTGTCAAAAATGGCTTTAAATTTTCAGCTATGTCTTTTTTTATGTATAAAACTCCGATACCAAAAGGGCCGAGCATTTTATGGCCGGAAAATGCAACGAAATCCGCATCGATATCCTTAACGTCAAACGGCATGTGAGGTATAGACTGTGCAGCATCTACAAGAGCCAAAGAACCTTGTTCATGAGAAAGCCTTGTTATCTCCTTAACATCATTTATTGTACCGGTAACATTTGAAACGTGAGTTACTGCAACTAGCCTTGTATTTTTAGGCAGCTGTTTATAATAATCCAGGTCTAATTCATAATCATCGGAAATTGAAACAACGTCAACATTTATGCCCTTCTCTTTTAAACGAAGCCATGGGAGAAGATTTGAATGGTGTTCCATATAGGTAGTTGAAACCCCATCTCCCTCTTTAAACGGAAAAGCAAAGGAAACCAGATTTATAGCTTCTGTCGCATTTCTTACAAAGACTATCTCTTCTGGATCGGCATTTATGAATTTTGCAACTTTTTCTCTTGCTTCATTGTAGGCTTTTGTAGCTTCTTCTGCTAAGTGGTGTATGCTTCTTATTGGGTTTGCATTTAGATTCTCATAAAAGTATTTTATGCCGTCTATTACTACAGAAGGCTTCTGCGAAGTCGCTGCATTATCTAAGTATATCAATGGGCTCCCGTTTATTTTTTTAGACAAAATTGGAAAATCCTCCCGTATTTTTTCTATGTCCATATTATTCATAGCACTATCTAACCTTTATTATTTATAAATATAACACTGTTATATTAAGCTAATAAATCCATCACAAAAATTTTACCAGTTATGGTTAAAGTATTAGGATTTTTAAAGGCCTTTTTCATGGCTACCATAGTAAGTGTAAAATCGGATTTCACTGCTTTTTTGAACTCTCCAGTATCCCCATTCATACCAGAAGGAATATCTACACTTATTTTTTTGGAATTTAAATTATCATTTATTAAATCAACCACATTTGCAGCTAAATCCGGCAGATCTCCATGGAAACCTGTGCCGAAAAGGCCCACAACTAAAAGATCCGCATTCTTTATGATTTCTTTTGAGTGTTCTAAGGTTGCTGAATCATAGATAAAATTTACAGGCACTTCTTTTATGTCGTTTATAAGGTAAAGGAAAGTCTTAGGCCCTTCCTTCAATTCTTCCGGTTTCCCTACAACCAAAACTTCTATACTGGTGTGATTCAAATTGAATAGATGAAAAGCTGCAGATAAGGTATCTCCACCGTTATTTCCAGTTCCGGCTACGAAAACTGCCTTTTTGAACTCTATGTTTTTGTGTATGAAATCGGCTATCAAATGGCCGGCAGTATCCATCATCTTCTCTTCAGTCATGCCTTTCCTTATGGCTTCGTCTTCGATCTTCTTTATTTCTGCTATGCTATAATATTCCACTTTTATGGTTAACATTTATTCTATAAATTTTTAAGTCTTAAAACTATGGTTAAATTACAATATGCAGATACACAGAAGCCAAATGTCCCACTAGGAAAGTGACAAATGCCGCAGTAAGGCTGAGCCCCAATGCCCTGCTTATATACCTAAATACTTTCTCATTTGAGTTAAGGGCGATTATAAGCGAAGTGAGAGCAATTGCTATTGATGTTAGAATAACAGATATAACCAAATTATAATAAGTATTTGATTTTATTATGGATCCTATAAGAAAGCTTATCAAAGGGATTATTGCTCCAAAAACGTAGAAAACGCCGACATATAATGCGTCTTTAACTGGATTAACTGAATTGTTATTTTGATAGATCTTTCCATTGCCACTTATGAAATTCATAAGAGGGTTTTTTCTTTCTCTTTCCAGAATTTTATACACAGGATCTCTCTCTTTTTTCAACTTTGAAATCAGGTCCTCCAAAGACTCGTTGAACTTTTTATAGTTCAAAGAGTGCCTTTCCAAATCCTCTTTTAATCTTTCTTTTGCAACTTGCAATTCCAGCTCCAACCTATTTATTCCGTCAAAATCTAAATCCTTCTCTGACTTTGATGAAAGATAGGCGCCAACAGCCATCGAAATGGTGCCTGATAAACCAACTATAGTTCCAGCAACGGCTATAAGCAGGTTATTGTGTATGGCCCCGGTAAAACCTGCCACTGCAGCCAATACTTCAACTAAACCATCGTTCATCCCGAAAACTACGTCCCTTATGTGGGACAAGATGCCGCTCTCCCAAGATTCTTTTTTGAGAATTCTTTCTTGGTATAATTCTTCGACTAAGTAATTGACTACTTTCTCTCTTTGTTTATCTGGGATAACATCAAAAATTTTTGATAAATCGGAAACTTTTCTGTTTTCTAGTGAATTGATTACACTCAAAGTAAGTCCGCTACCAAATAGCTTTCTAAGCAAAATAAAAAGAAAAAGCTCGAGTTTATTCCCTCTTTCCCTTACAGGGATATTTAATTCTTGATAGATTTCAGTCCACACCCTAATGTGCTTGGAATCGAGCTCTTTAAGTTCTCTCAGCTTCTTTTTCAACTGTTTGTTTCTTTCTATTCTTTCCAGTTTTGAATATAATTCATAAGACAGCTTTTCAGAATTCAAAACTTTTTTAATTTCGTCTGACATACTAAAGAAATACCAAACTTAACCTATAAATTAACCGGTAAATGGATGTGTAGGCTTAGACTTATCGAAAAATCCTTTATATTTGTCCCAAATCTGTTGCCCTGCCTCTTGTGAAAGAATATCTGTTATCGTTTCTGGCCTCATGAAAACGCCTTGCGCTTGAACCAACCCATTAAAAAGAACTATGACAAAATCATTGTCTTTCGGATTTGCATTTCCTATCTCGCAGGTTATTATGTTGTTATCCCACATCTCTATCACTGCTTTGTGTTTTTTATCTAGGTTTTTAGAATTATTTCTATCAATAACTTTGACAACCCTGCCAATGTGATAAAACACCAATTCCCTTGCTTTTTTTTCTTCCACTCTAACAGACTATAGTTATTTTAATATTAAAACGCTATTGTTTCTGGAATAACATTCATTTTACATTATGTATTATAGTTTGGCTTACTCCTAAAAGGGATATATTTAAAATATAAATATGATTAAAAGTATTACTAATTATGCTAACGAACATGTCTAGTAAGAAACATGAAGAAAAACAAAACAAGGATATAGCTGCCGAAGCTGGTAAGGAATTTATATTTAGATTGAAAGACGGAAAAGAAGTCGGCAGAGCAGGCACCCTAAATGGTTTCGAGGGGTTAATAAGGACATTACCTATAGAATCTTTGGAATTTCACAGCGCTGGAAAACACTTTTCAGCTTGGTTAACTTACCTTAAGCAAGATAAAATTGCAAAGGCCTTTGATAGAATTGATTCCAAAGGCGAAAGATTAAGGCAAGAACTACTGGAAGCTATAAGACTCAATAAATCATAATTTGCAGTCCAACCTGCCTTCATAACCATGTGGATAATCTAACATAAAGATCTTTTTACCGTTTGACTTACAAGTATAAACATAAAATGGAATTGTTCCAGACCAACCTTCATATTGTCTTTCATCAATTTTTGCGAACCCTTTTAATCTTAATTTCAAAGCGCTAAGATAATCTAAATGAATGTCTTCTATCTTTTCGGTTTTGCGGTTATAGACCTGCACTTCCAAACCTTTTTTAGAAGTCTTATCCAATAAGCTTTCTATACTATCAGTATATTGCTTTATTTCCTTGACCATAGAATTTGATGAAATGAGGTAATATTTAAACTTTATGTTTGCCTTTTATTAAGTAGTAATATTTAACTCTTCTTTTATTATCATCTCTGCCTTGTTTATTATAGAAGGAGAGAATGCAATATTTAATTCCCTTGTCCTTCCATATCTCCCATGGCTCTTTATTCTGGACATTACTAAAGAGTTGTAATCCATATCTGCGATTAAATCGGAGACTCTCCTAAAGGTCAACTTCTTAAGTCCAAATTTTTCAGCAAGCTTAAGATAAGTATCATAGACTTCCCCGCTGTACACTCTGCCCATCCTTTTAGTCCTTGCAACGGATATAATGGAAAGAAGTATACATTTGCTCTGCCGAGTCATTGATTTAATCATGCCTTCGGTTATATTTTGCTCAAGGGCTTCGGCAGCATTATCAAGCTCCTCCTCAGTTATAACGGATTTACCCAACTGTTGTGTTCTTTCTCCTGCGACCTTTAACAAATCCAATGCTTTTCGTATATCTCCATGTTCCTGTGCAACCATCGCTGCGCATTTCCTCAAAACACCTTCGCTTATTGCATTTTCATAAAAGGCTTCTTTAGAGCGCATTAACAGTATATCAAAGATCTCTTCTGCATTATATGGCTTAAAGATTATTTCAACAGGGTTTAAAGAGCTTCTTACTCTTTGATCCAGAGAGGCCTTTAAATCAATATTGTTTGAAATGCCAATTATGGCAATCTTTGCATGCTTAAGAGACTCGTTTAACCTAAGAAGACTGTACAGCACGCCATCGCCGGCGTGCTGTATAAGCTTTTCTATCTCATCTAAGATAAGAATAAGATAGGTACTTTCAGCATCTATCGTTTTTATCAGCCTTTTGTATAAACTATTCACAGAAAGACCGCTTTCTGGAACATTTATGTTAAAAACAGCACAAAGATTTGATATTAGACGATATTCGGTATTATTGTTTTCCAGTCTGCAGTTCATATAAGCAGGAAGCACATTTACTTTTTTCTCTTTCGCAGAGCTTGCCAATTTCTTACCAACATATTTTGTAACCAAAGATTTGCCCGTGCCCGAAAAACCATAAACTAAAACGTTAGAAATCCCTTCAAATAACAAACTAGGAGCTATAATCCTTGAAAGAGTTGCTATTTCAGTATTTCTATGCATTATTTCATCCGGAACGAAAGAAGAAGATAAAACTTCTTTATTCTTAAAAATACGTTTGCTTGTAAGAAATTCATTAAATATTGCAATTGGATCAACATTTTGTATTTTATCAATGTTTGCTTTCTGGAAATTATTGTCGTCGGATTGAAAAGTTTCCATATCTTAGTAAATTAATGTGTATTTCTTTATTTAAATACTATTAGTAAATTCAGTTATATAACTTTATTTAAATAACTTTATTTTACTAATAGTACAGAGACACCTATGTTTCTTATGGAAATATTATTAGGAAAAATTAAATCATTTATTATACTGTCTATTATTCTATATTCTATATGGAATAATAATAAATATAATAATATACGTTCCATAGGAAATGAAGGTGTGTTCCATAAGAAATAAATTATAATCAAAGACAGCGTTATTGCTTCGATTGCAGGTCACGTTCTTTCCATAGGAAATGAGGGTGTCTCTTATAGCCATATATATTGTATATTTAACTACTTTAAAAAAGCAATTAAATAGAAAAGTTTAAATACTATTGTTTTCTAAAAGATCAAATTAAAAATATGATGAACAAAAATATGAATATGGAAATTAGTCTTGTAGTAATCTTATTAGTAGTATTTATTTTGCTTTTAAGTTTTGGAAGTAGTTTTGGTGTTTCATGTTATAATCAAAACATAACTTTGACTAATCATTCCAACTTTGTTTGTACTTCTCAATGGGTTAATGTTGAAAGGCCTGTTTCATTAATTAGTAAAAATATATCAGCAAAAGGGATATTCATAAATAATACTTTTAGTATTACTGGAAACTCTACTTTGAATGTAAGTACTTTGATAAATAAAGGCAATACAACTATAAACGCAACATTGCTTGGCGGCATAAATTTTGAAAACTACGGTGTATTATTATTGAAAAAACCCATTTTTATTAACTTTAGTTATTTCTTAAATAAAGGGATTATTATAAATCAGAATTATTTGAATAATGGTGGATATACAAATGCTTACTTGTCTTACAATGGAAATAACTATGGCTGTGGTGGAGAAAGCTACCCTTTTTCATATGCTGGCAGCGGCGGTGGAAGCTTAGCTAATTTTAGTGCATGCAACGGCGGAAATACATTAGTAATAGGAGGGCCAGGCCAAGTGACTAGTTACTTAAACAAAGTATTATACCCTCCTATTGATAGTTTTGGCAAGCATGTTTATTCTAGTCTTTCCAATTATTCATTTAATTTAAGTTTATTAAATAGCGCCGGAGGCGCTTCTTATAATGGAGTAAACAACAGTTCTTTTTATATGCGGGGCGGGAGCGGAGTATTACCTTTGATAATAATTTCAAAATCATTCAACAACACTGGCGAGATTTATAATCAAGGTCAGTCAATAAATTATTCCGATATAAAAAATGCAAGTAAATTTATTGATTTTGGGATTGTAGGCGCGGGAGGCGGCGGAATTATCGAGGTCATATCAAGCGAATTTATAAACAATGGTACTTTTAATGTAAGCGGCGGCAGTATACAACTTAATAGTCCGCTTTCCCTTCCCAAAGATTATAGTTCTGCTAATCTTGGGTATGGTGGCGTTGGTAATGTATTTTTATTTAAAGCAAATCCTAAATTGCTTTTAGCCTCTATACCTAGTTATCAGTGGAGCCGGGCATTACAAGATAATTACGTGGTCAATTATTCAGAGAATTACTCTAAGAAACTACAAAACTATTCAGTTATAGTTAAAATTCAATCTCCTTTAGGCTGTAGTTTGAATGGAATTTATGTAAATTTAAAAGGAATTTATAACAATAGCACCTTTTTAGAGACCAAACCAATTAACAATTCAATTTTTTCAGTAAATTCTTCGATCAAAAATATTTATTTATATCTGTCAGGTAGAAATCCTATAACTCATTATTATAATGGTTTAAATTTAGTTTTCAATAAATTTTCAAATAACAGTGTAGAGAATTTTAATTTAAGTAAATATATTCCAGTGAATATATCATTTGAAGGCAAGAAAAACTTAAGTTTTAATATTCTGGAAGGGAATAAAACACTATATTCTGATACACTCTTACCTAACAGTATTTTCTTGGAATTGAAGCAGGGAAAATACCTTTTATCCTTTGCGAATAGTTCAGATAATTATACTTATGGGTTATATGTAGAGCCGAATTGTTTAGGGTATGAAAATATCACTATTTCACCAGGCAAATCTTATTACTTGTATGATTCATTAAACGTGTCTACTACTCCATTCATTAAGTATAAAATAGAGACAGTTACAAAAAACATAACTGAATACAGAGACATAAATAGCTGCAATTTCAACATTTCTTCTCTTATAAATCTGAACAAAGAGATGCTAGAGGGCATATATTCAATAAATCATAGTATATCGATGGCTTTAAACAGAAACGTTAACTATACTAACTTATTAAGTAGCGAAGAAAACTATACAAACTACGTCTTAAAAGCATATAGTAATAAAGGGCCTAAAAATACACAAGGCATTTATTTAAACGAAACTGGATTGGATCTATTGTCTTATTACAGCAAAGGAAATTTAACAAAAGAGGTTTTCCAGATAAACAACAACGGTACTATAAATGTAAATTATGGGCTTAATAAAAGCATAAAAATTATTTTGACAAAAAGAACTCATCAAAACTTTTTCGTGTCGACAGAAAATTACATAATTAAGGTATTTAGCTACCTGCCTTCGTTATTTATGGGCTTTCTAGGTGGTTTATAATGGAAGATGAGATTAAACAGCTTTATGAAGCAGTCTTAAAATTAAATGAAAAGCTTTCGCAGGTAAATAGCAGAAACGAACAGTTAGAATCACTTATAAATTCAATTTCACAATACGTTTTAGAGAAAAATGAGGGAGATATAACAGAGCAGGAGGTTGTCGTATTAGATCCTTTCAATATTGGAGGATACAAAAACGTATCAACAGCTAATGGCAGTGTCCTTAAAGTCAGATCAAAAGGCTTGTGTGTAAATGGTAGACATTCTGTCGAAGAAACCTCTTCCGTAATTTTATGCTCTAAATGCAATGGAATAGTATGCGAAAGACACGATACGGGTCTTAACCCGCCATTATGTGTAAACTGCATAAGAGATCAGATAAAGGATTTGGATCTTTTAGATATTTACATATTAAATGCAGTTAAAATAGGCGCTAATTTGAATGAATTAAGGAAAATAATAAAAGGTTCGTACAAAGAATTCAGCGATTCGCAGCGTAAATTAATAAGAGAAGGTTATCTTGAAAGAGATTTGCTTTTTAGGAGAATATTAACTACAAAAGGGGCATCAGCTGTTACCTTAGGCAGCAAAGTCTATGATCTTTCATTTATGCAGTAATAAAAATGGAAGAAACTATCGAAGAGATTGTTGAAAAACTGCATTTGTTAAGAGAGTTCGTTGATACACATGGGCTGGAAGAATTGATTGCTAGATTAAGCAAAACAAAAGACATGGAAATGCAGGCCTTCTTGCTGTCAAAGATAAAAAGCGAATTTCAAAAATTAGAAGCGTCATTTCCGATTTCAGATCCGTTATTCCCTATAGTAAAAAGAAGTGAAAACGGTTTAGATATTGGAGATTTAATATATAAGGACCAGAAGATAGGGCGTTTTTCCTTGTCTATTGAAAATTTAAACAGGAATATATTGGTAGTAGGCTCAACAGGCCATGGCAAAACTTCTTTAGTCTATAATATACTAAATAAAGCCGCAGATAAAGGGATAAAATACCTCGTATTTGACATGAAAAAAGATTACAAAAGCTTAGGGTTAAGGAAAGATACAGTCTATATTGATGCCAGCGATCTTAGAATAAATCCTTTGGAAGCGCCCAGGGATACAAATGAAAAGGAATGGGCAGTGCATTTTGCCGATATATTCTCCGATAGCTTTTCATTGCTTATAGGGAGTAGGGATTATCTTTTGGAGAATACTATAAATCTTTTTTCTTCTTGGGGTAATGATTATCCGCCAAAACTTTCTGATCTATTGGTTTACATTAATTTAAATGGTAAAAAGAATGATTATTTCAAAGTTATTGAAGGAAGACTGAAAAGCCTTATTTATTCTACTTCCTTGTTTGACTGTAATATAGGCATATCTTTTGAGAAAATGAGAGATAAGAACATAATCATAGGTATTGAAAACATTGGGATGGCAGAGCAGTATTTCCTCGTTTCTTTTATCCTTTCTTCCTTTTACTATTCTAATCTAGGTTCATACAATAATGGTTTATTTAGAAGGCTTATAGTTATAGACGATGCACATACTGTATTGGATTCAAACAAAGAGAAAGACTATGCTAAAGGCATACCAATACTTCATTCTATAATTGCTAAGATAAGGGAGCTTGGCTTTGGATTCATATTTTCAGATCAGCAAATCTCCTCCGTTATTTCAAGTGCGATACAAAACACAAATACAAAATTTATAGGAAGAATAAATCTTTACCCTGACCTTTACAAGATACTTCCGGGAAATTACAATATTGCTGTTGATTATATTTCAAGGTTAAAAAAATCCCAATTTTTGATTTTTAATGAAGATATCAATCCCTTCTGCTTATTTGAAGCCGATAAAATATTTATGGATAAAGTTGTGAATCCTTCTTTGTTTGCTCTAAAAAAAGAGGTTGATAAAGAATTTTACAGGTTTTTTAAGGCAGATGAAATGTCGGTAAAGGAGGAAGCATTTATCCATGAAATAAGCTCAAACTACTTTTTGAATTTGACACTGCACTTCCAGAATCTTTCAAATATCATGAGTAAAGAGGAATTCGATTCCATAAAGAATAGGCTTTTGAAAAGCAGAGTTATCTCACAGGTTTCTCTTGATTTTCCAAGCGGCAAAACGTCAAAGTTTTTGTTTATAAATGAAGATAACAAAGGTAAATTTAATAAAGTAAATGGTTTTACAGAAGAGGGCTTTTTCATGAATCTGTTTAAGTACTTGGTTACTAATCAATTGAAATCAAATAGGATAAATTTTGAAGAATATGAAGAAGGATTTTTGATAAAGGGTTTGCTCAAGAAATTCATTTTGGTCAATTATAGCATTGAAAGTCTAAAAAGAATACTTGAAACTAAATTTGATTCTGTAATATTTCTGGTTAAAGATAACATATCCGAGCAAGATGTATTAGCTGAATTGATAAGAGAAAGCGATGAAAAGCAACTGCTTAATATAAAAGCGTTGAAAATTTTACATTACAAGGACTTTAAGATTTAGTAAATAGTTTAATCGGGAAATATAAAATCTTCCATTCAGCCTGCTCCACATATTCGTTTATCCTATAAACACGAAATGAACTTTTATTTAAGAACCTGGTTTAGTCAATATTTTGTTGTATTTAACTTAATTAAAATTAATCAATAGTTATTAAATAAAATACCTTACAAAATACAAAGCTTCCTGCAGAAATTTAGGCTATTAAGAAAGCTAAATCAATGATAAAAGAACTAAAAACGTATTTAAAAAGGGAGAAAAGTTTAATATATACACGGAGTATAGTAATTATGGGAGAAGAAAAAAAATTTCATTCTGTTTTATCGTCTACTGCGGTTAGGTTATCTGTATATTCCTCTTTCTTAGATTTTGGTTTGGCAATATCAGTCTTTTTCCTACAGAGAAAGCTACTACCTGTTGCAATGACTTCATTTCTTCTAAATCTGTTCGACACGGCAATTGCCTATTTAACTTTCGCAATAATAGGTTTATTCTTGGCTGCGATGGCCTTAAGATTTAGGGAGAGAGTTATAACAATAACACCGCACGTTTACAAACCCGAAAAGATAAATGTAAGAAAAGTAAAGATTTCATTACCAAAAGAAGGGTTTAATGAAGACAAGGGAAAGACGGCAGTCTTAAAGTTAAGACCGGATTCCCAGAATCAGGAGATACAGAGGATAGTTACCAGAAACAAGCAGGATTTCATAAAGTTTAATGGCATATGGTATAAAGTAGCCAAGGATAAATTCGATAAAGTAGCCAGGCCGGATTATTAATTTAAAAAAAGATAGCAATTTAACTTTCAATAACTTTATAATTAAATGAAAGGACAGGGCTTGCCAGTTTCAACTTTAATTATAATAATACTTGGGATTTTGATATTGGCCCTTATAATAATATTTGTGATTTTGCCTATCTCCAAAACGTCCAGTTCAATAAAGCCACCTTCTTCTAATATCAGTGCTTTTGAGTTTACATGTAGCACGGATTGCAGTTTGGCTACTAATCCAAATCCAGCAAGCACATCTTTTTGTACAGCTACAATGCCAGGATATCCTTCATTGCACTGCTATAGCCAGATACCAGGAACAACCAATTATTTCTATGACAGCGGTAGCTGTGTATATACTGATACATACGGTAAAAGCGTAACTGCAGACAGCAGCGATTGCTAAATTTATAAGTTTAAATTTCTTCAAATATTAATGGTATCTGTTACTTGGTTAGAAGGATTCGATCCATCATACGTTTTTAAATCAAAGAAAGATTTTAAAGAATGGCTTTTGTCGAATATAGACATTACTTATTTACCCCCTTATCTGCCAAGTGAAGATTTAAAGAGTTTTTTAAGTAAAGCCATAGAGTATGGTTTTAAGAGAGTTTGCATTCCGATAGCGGCGGTTTCAGCAGCAAAGAGCATGCTTAAAGAGCTAAATAAAGACATAGTAATAATTACATTCGTTTCCTCTTTTCATGGCAATAGAAATCTGCTGGAGGAAAAATCAATGGCCTGCAAGACTGCTATATCCCTTGGAGCAAGTGAGATAGAGTTTAGCCCGAATCTTTCATTTATTAAAGACGATGAAAATCAGTTTAGGAATGAAATAGAAAATTTAATTTCAGTTATAAGAGAGGGAAAAGCAGTATCAAAAGTATACCTTGAAATAGATAAGCTTCCAGAAGATTTAATAAGCAGAGCTATACAAGTATCGCAAGAAAGCAATCCAGATTATACAAGCATATTTATAAACTTATTGGAAGAAGAGACTTACGACGGTGAAAACCTAAACCTTGCGAAGCAATGGTTTGATAAGGTCAATGCTGCTTTAGGCCAAAACAAAAAAACCGGATTAAAAGTTTATGGTAGAATAGACAGCTTTAATAACTTGTTGCCAATACTATTTCTTGCAACCAAGTATGGATGGGATCTGAATAACCTTAGAATAGGAACCGAGTATGGTTTTGATATTTTAGACGGTTTGGACGTTTCAGATTAATTATTTATTTAGTTATTTATTAAACACTTTATATGGGAAATATAGATAACCTCAATGTAGATAATTTTACCTTCTTAATGCAAATCTCTTCCAGGATGCGGTTCGGGGAAAGGTTTGATGACTCTTTGTTCATTAAAAGAGGCTGGGAATACTTATTAGAATACGCTAAAAAGGCAGCGGGAGAGATAGATGAAGGGAGAAGAAAGTTTTTGAAAGGATTGGTGATAGGCATAAGCGCAGCTGCTATTGGAGGCATAATCCCTAAAGGAATACAGTATCTTACTCCTCCTTTGCCGACCTTACCTTCTTTTCCGGATCTTTTGTTGGTAGATTCAAATGCAAATCCTATCCTTGGTTCTGACACTAATACTTTGCCTGTTAACAGTCCAATGATTACGCTTTTCAATTACCCTCTGTCAGAGTACCCAAATTTCTTAATAAGGTTGGGAGATGCAAATGACAATGAAATAGCCGTTGGCCCTTCTACAGTAACAATTCCAGAGAACGGCAGCACTTACTCTTTTCCAGGAGGGGTAGGCCCAAAGAACTCAATCGTTGCTTACAGTGCAATCTGTCAACATCTCGGCTGCACACCCCCACAAATCCATTTTTATCCGCCGGCTTACGTAAATGAAAGTATGTTGTCTGCACCTACCCCAAATGCATTGACTCCAGAAGCATTGTCTGCTGCAAAACAGTCAAATGCGCCATCTATAATACACTGTGATTGCCATGGATCAACTTACAATCCTTACAAAGGGGCAGAAGTATTGACTACGCCGACGCAGAGGCCCTTGCCAGCTGTCCAACTTTATTGGGATCAATCTACTGATTATATATATGCTAAGGGGATGATAGGTGTGCCTATATACGGCGCACCTAATGGAAATGACTTAGAGGGAATAGCATTATCTACTATGAATCAAACTACCTTAGAAGGGAGCACCCCCGTACAAGAGACAATAAATACCTTTACCTGAATGGAACACAAGAAAAATTGGCAGGATAAAATAGTTGACGCTTTGATGCTTAGAAAATTGCCCGTCACGAACGTTCCCAGCTACATGTATAATATTTCGTATTGGACGGGATCAATAGCATTATCCGCTTTGCTTTGGGAATTTATAACCGGCCCATTGCTTCTCCTTTATTATAACGTTGCTCATCCGTATACTTCTACTCAATTTATAATAAACAGCGTTCCGTTTGGTTCAGTCATACTTTTTACACATACTTACGGTGCTTATATTATGATTGTGGCACTTTACATACATGCAATGCGGCATTTCTTAGTCGGCGCTTACAAAAAGCCGAGACAGTGGGTATGGGTAATCGGGGTGGTCTTATTTCTATTGACTTTAGGAGTATCCTTCTTTGGTTATAATTTGATAGGGGACGCTTTAAGTTATGATGCAAGGGATGTGGCAATTGGGATGGCATCGGGCGTTCCATTGGGAGGGGCTATAAGTAGTTTATTGTTTGGTTTAGGAACTACTGCGCAGATATTTAGCAGGCTGCTCGGTTTGCACATAATTCTAGCATTGTCCATCCTTGTTGTTTTTATAGTTCATTTTCTTCTTTTTGAGAAATCAGGGGCTACCCCTTCAATAAAGAAAGCTCCTACGGCGCCGGCAATAAATTCGGAAGAAGAAAGAAAAGCTTTAGGGAGTTGGTGGCCTCAGATATTTTTGTATACTATGGCCATAGTTCTTATAACCTGGGCCATAATAATGATAATACCAAATGCAATAGTTCAGATAAATAATCTGCCGTCTTTAATCAGCCCGTTTCCAGGGCCTTCTCCAACTAGCGCAGCTGCAGCGTCCGCTGTTCCTTACCCTCCTTGGTTTCTGCTTCCAGTTTATAAAATAGCTGATTTTCTTTTACCTAACGGTTCTCCCTTTACTCCATTGATAAATGTGGGTTTGATTGCTGTAGTTTCGTTGGTAATGCTTGCTCTTCCTTTCATTGATAGGTCCAAGTACAGAAGCCCGATTAAAAGAAAGTTTTGGACTGCTTTGGCATTTGCTTTTATATCCTGGCTAATAGTGTTAACAGTTTGGGGGGCAATCTCTCCAGGCGTGCAGATAACAACAAATATTCAATTGCTTAATCTTTTACCGCCTTT
>JBMFWF010000003.1:0-63453 GCA_049965555.1 Candidatus Parvarchaeum sp. | reverse complement strand
GTAGGCGATACAATATACAAATTTAGCCTTATAGGCCTGGGGCTAAGCGTCGTAACATTATCTTGGTCTGCTCTTATTTCATGGTACTTCCTGCCTTCTTTGCTTACTAGCGTACCTAAAAGGGCTAGGATATCCGAAAAACAGATAGACAAAAGAAAAAAGATCTGTGTAATCGCTATGATAATTATATTTTTGGCTACAGCTCCTATTGGCGTATTCACTTATACCCTTCCATCTACCGGCCTGCAATCGAACTTGGCAGGCGTCTTTATTGGCATAATACTGCTTTTGTGGGGAATAGGTGTATGGATATACCATTACTTCAATTATGTATTAAATGACAACAATTCACTGAGGAGTTATGAAAAATAAAGAATTTTATGATGGATCAAACTACCTTAGAAGGTCGATTCTATACCTATTATACTTGCAGGTAGGTTTATTAATAGCCATATACATTGCAGGGTTTTATACTCACATATTTGTTTCAGTTTTATCTTTTACACAGATAGTATTTGCAGCACATGTTTCACTTGCCGTTTTAGTGGTTTCAATAAGCGTAGCAGTTACAGTTCTTGCCTTTCTCGAAGACATGCTTGATATCGCGCTTTTATCTGCTATTACACTTGTATTCTCATTATTAGCTGCTATTGCAGGAATAGAATTCTTCTTTACTGGATATAATATCTTTTCTATAACTATGGGTTCATCCTTCTTTTTTATATTCCTGTTTTCTGTTGTCAATATTGTTTATGTAATGAAAGCTATAAAGTTTGGTGGGGAGTTATTCGATCCTATTTCCATGCTTAGCTTTTTAACATCGAAATTAAAAAATCTTAGTAAATTAAAGTCTCTAAAGATTAAAAATTTAATACCTAAAAAATTGGAGAAAAGCTACGATTTTGTATACTATCTAAAGTGGTTAACATTATCTTTGGCTTTTGTACCTTATTTTTTTATACTGTATAGTTCATATAAAAGTTACATGCCCATATTATCTTTTTACTCAGTTGCAGGGTTCTCTTACTTGATCTTTAGTCTAATATCAATTGCTTTACTCCTGTTTATTTACATTAAAAACAGGGCAGGAGAAAGACTTTCGCTTTTTTCTGCTTTGCTGTTTTTAGTGGAAGTTTTATTTGGCCTTGTCTATTTCTTTTCGGTAAACTCCGTTAATTTAAATTACTATTATTACGTCGCTGAGCTTATATTTTTGCTAATAATCTCCTTCATTTCTCTTTCCTTGCTTCCCGATTATTAATTTTTCTTTCAATAAATTTAGCCGCTACTATCCCAGAGAGATAAAGTCCTGAGAATATAAACCCTATAGTCAATTCTATTAGGCCTCCGGATGTTCCTGGCGATATCACCAGAGCTATTACAAAAGATACAAGTATGCCGTATCTCCAGTATCTTTTCCAAGTGCTATACCTTACAATGCCTGCGCTGGTCAAACCGGCCATTATAACCGGCAATTCAAAAGCAATGCCTACACCCACTGTAAACCAAAGAGCCATACTTATAAAGGAGCTTATGCTGATTGTTGGCTGTATGCTCATCGCCTTTGCAAAAAGAAGCACGGCTTTCAATATGAAGGGTATTAGAAATTTAAAAGAGATAAAGACCCCTGCGAAGAACAATATCACAGCAGGTAAAAGGGCATTTCTTAGCGTTTTCCTCTCCTTCTTTCTTAACCCGGGGTATACAAAAAGAAGTATCTCGTATGTTATTAGCGGACTTGTAGTCAAAATGGCCAAAAATAAATCGGCAGTTATGTCAGCAAGTATCGGCCCATATACATTTACATTTATCACTAACAATCCTTTTGGGATTTCACTATTTAATACAAATTTTAAAAATTCTATCGCAGAGCTAGAGAATATTGATATGTAAGGTATTGGAAGGTACAAACCGTAGAGATTTGAAATATGGAATCCAATGATCATGTAAAAAAGCAAAAATACTATCAGGAAAAATATAACTATTTTTATACGTTTAAAAAGCTCCTCTAAATGCTGAAGTAGTTTTCTATACATTATAAGAAGAAAATTTTAATTGATTTAACCTTTTATTTTTTCTCTTGTTTTTCTTCTTTATTGCTATTCGCTAATTCTTCTTTAAGTTCTTTTTCGACTTCCATCTGCCCGCGTTTGAATTCTCCCATAGCCCTTCCAAAGCTTTTAAATAGCTGCGGAATCCTGCTCGCACCGCCAAACAGAAGTATAGCCGCAACTATAACTATTATCCAATCAGGTATGCTTCCGAACATAATATTAAATTGGCACCCTGGCTTAAATACTTTTAAAGTTTTAATTCAGATTTATTCTTATATAAAATATGAATAATAGAAAAATATTAGAAAAACTTCTTTCAGAGGTTTCAAATGAGACGAATTTTAAGTATAACAACGCATTTTCTCCATCTAAATATGAGATACGCGAACTAAAATATTCAGACGGGATGGCCGAGTACAGCGTAAAAAGAGATAAGGTGATAATCAAGAAGGATGTTTTTAGGAGCTTGAATAAAAATCTAACAATTAATATATTTGAACCTGTAGATGAACAACATGATAAAGAGGACTTTGTTACCGTTAAATACACTGATAAAGTAGATTCTACGTTCATAAAAGACAGCATAATTAAGCATGAAGAAGCACATAGGCAAGCAAATTTCTTAGATTTAAGGTATGAAGGGATAATACCTGAGAAAGACTATCACGATGAGCTATTCTTTTATATTTTGAACCTGTTCAATGGGAAAATATCTGATGTTTATATAAAGGACCAGGGGTCTTCTTACCATGTTACTTATAATTTATTAAAAGATGGGCTAAAAAATGGAAGCATTAAACTTGATGATATACTTTTTATAAATAAGGCAAGTAACTCTTATACTGAGAATAAAGAGATGATAAAAAATATAGAGGATTATTACATAAATAAAAAAAAGGAATTAAAGATAATGCAGAAAGATAAAAGCATCAAATTAATTTCAGGAGGTTTAATTTATCGCTTAGAGTTTGATTTGAATTTCAAAGATAATAAAGGTGTAATATACTCAAAAATAGTCTAAATTTTTGGATAAGCGCTTTTACTAAGCTTAATAAGGTTTATATTTTGGTTTTTATTTATAATCACATGGGCGTTATAAAAATAATCTTTTATATCATAATTGCGATAATTGTTTTCTCTCTTATATCTACATATATAATAAATATAAACGCCCCAGAGGTAGCTGGCCTTATTGGTCAGTCAATAACATCTTTCTTTAAAAGTTCAAGCGTTAATAATACTTTTGTCTCAAATGGCGCCAACTTTTCTTATCCAGGCAATTGGTTAATTTTTTCTCCTTCTGTTGTTAATGGCGTGCCAATACTGTCGCAGAATAATAGTTTTTCTAAAGGCATATCAAATGAAATTACGAATTCTTCTATTGCCATAATAATCCCGAATTCATATATATCTAACATAATATCAGATATCCCAAGCGTAATCTCAGGCGCTATATCAAAGAACTTAAGCCTTGCAACCATAACAAAATTAGTAAAAAATGTCAATTTGGTTTTGGTATCAAATTTCAAAGTGCCAAGCAATTTTTCAAATTCAACCAATATAAATCAGGTAGGTGGGTTTTTAAGCTCATTTAAAATAAACACTTTAAATTATTCTTATATCAACATGTCAGGAAAGCAGGGGGTTGCAATAACCGACAGAAATATAAAGATACCGCAGATCCAAAACTTATCTTTCAAATACGTTAAAGTAGCTATATCTATAACAGGTAAAACAGTATGTATGGTCTTCGCCCTGGCTTCACAAAATAGTTCAATATCCGCTGTTGAAACTGCTTTTAACAGGGTTGTTAAAAGCATAAAATGCAAAGAACAGTAAATTTAGAAAAACCTGGTTTTATCGATAAAATGGAGCTAGAGGGA
This sequence comes from Candidatus Parvarchaeum sp., assembly GCA_049965555.1. Lineage (GTDB taxonomy): Archaea > Nanobdellota > Nanobdellia > Parvarchaeales > Parvarchaeaceae > Parvarchaeum. Next base: position 59,516 of record JBMFWF010000003.1, on the reverse strand, counting down.
TTTGCACCCTCACCGTCACGAGCTTCAGTCGTGTGCCCTCCTGTTGGGCGATAGCTCCAAGATTATGATTGCTTAATTAATATTAATAATTATACTCACTCAAACGAAAATTTACAGACTTCATTATTAATAGCTGAGCACTCTTTTTCGTTTAATTTTAGCATTGTCCCGGTTATTTTGTATGAAAGGCCAGAAAGCACGCTTCCCAAAAGAAAGCATCTCTTTTCTATTGCATCATCAACATGCAGCGCATTAAATGAATTGTACACATCTACTTCTAAAAAATACCCTAAATTATTTTTCAATGTTTTTATCTTTCCGAATCCGCTTAGAACAGATATTATACTTAGATCATTTAAACCGTATTTATCTTTTATAACTTGAAGATTATACTGCTGGTACAGCTTTACAAGCTCTTTACCCGCTTGATTCTCTACTCCATATACTCCCTGCCCAATTATCTTTCTTAATTTACTGAAAAGATAAGGAAAGTAAACAACAGGCACTATCTCAGAAGGGATTGAATTTATAAAAATATCCGTTTCATCCTTGGTTATTTCTACCGTCCTTAAGTTTTCATTTTTTTCATCGAATATTTGAGAAGGGATGTATGAATATTCGCTCTTTGAATCTTTTACGTCTATATTAAAATAATCAATGTCCGAATCGCCAGTACTTCTGCATTTTTCCTCAGTGACCTCTACATCTCTATTTGTGATTATTCTATAAATCCCCGTTAGCATGCCTATGCTGTTAAAGCAGTAAGGGGAATTCGATATCAGATTCAGAAATGAATTTGCGCTGCCGTCTATACTTATTTTGTAAACATTTAAATCACTGGATACCTTATTTATTCTTCCAAAACCCATTTCTTTGAAGAGGTCAAATATCTCTATTTCTGTTTTTTCTTCTCCTCTAATTTTTATTGACTTTCTTTTTATTAAATCCTGCAAAAAAGAGTAAAAAACAGTAGATGAAACCTCTTGGAATATGCTTTTAGTCGCAAGCCCAAGTATTATATTAACGGAGTTTTGCAGCGATTCAAGGCTGCCTTTTGGTAAGACCAGCACACGGATTTTGTTTAATAGGTATATGCCCCTTTCATCGTCATACTCTAGTTTTATTTCCATATACTAAATAAATTAGCAAAATTTATATGCTTTTAAATATTGTACTTAGGATGGATAGTTTAAAGTTTAAGCTCAAAACCTTAATTTACATGTTTGCGGTTTTATTAGCAGTAATAATAGTAGTAGTTTTGTATCTGTTCTTTTTCGTTAATGGTTCTGCCACAAAGAGTGTTGGAAACAATTGGTTTAGCATAAATGGCGCAGCTCCAATAATAAATAACGGTAAATTGTGGGTAAATTTTGCAGGTATTGAAGGTTGTGAGTACTGTGCTATAGAAAGGTATGCATTTTTTGACGCATTAAGTAATTTTGGAAATTGGAGCTATTACGGCAAACCCGTTACTATAAGCACCCTGCCAGTAATGAATTATTCGCAGCTTCCTCAGATTAATACCCTATTTTATCATGCATATGAGGGAGACTGGACGCTTAATTTTCTTAATCCTCATTTAATTTATACATCAAAATATGTTAATTTCACTTCCGAAGAGCTTTATAATGATCAGTACCCTAATCCATCTCCCCTAGAAACTTTTACTCCTTTAGAGAGCAAGTACGCAACAAAATATGATCCGCAGGGAGCAGTTCCTTTTTCGCTAATAGGAGGAACCTTCTTCGAGGTTGGGGCGGGTTCTAGCCTGGTAAGTAATGGGCTCCCAATAATATTTGCTTCTAATGGAACGGGATATATGCCTAGTTATATAATAAATCAATTCAATACTACAGGTTCTACAATAAACAAAGGAATAACGGAAGAAGCTGATTATATAACCGCAATGATATGCAAAGATATAAACAATGCAGCTCCTGTCTGTTCTTCTTCTTTGCCATCGGTTTGATAAATTATAATATTTAATTTATTTTCAAAAGTTTATATATAACGGCTATTTTATTTTAACATGGCATTGGCACCAGTAGCACTCGCTATCTCAGCATTTTCTGTTGCGGCCATAATTTCTGGTATTAATCTAAAAGGGTCAAGCAAGGACAAAACGGCTGCAAAAACTCTCGGCGTAATCGTTATTTTGGTCGGACTTGCAATATTTATTTCATCATTGCTGCTTATAATAACAACGCCTTATGGAACTGTTTATCCTGCAGCAAATGTAGAATTGATGTTCTCCCTTCTTATGCTGATATTTTCATTTGTGTGGATAACATTTGGTATGACTCTCTTGTATAATTGGGACATGAAATTCATAGGCGATATGACTATGGTACTTTTTGTCTTTAATATAATTGCTATAATCGCGTTGTTCTTCTGGAATTCAGGTTATTCTGTCTATAGTCTTGCAGATTTCATAATAGTGGAAATAACTTTAGTATCCTACTTATTTGATGAGGTAGGTTTCTTCGCGCTCACTCACGGCAAGATGAAAGCGGGCCTGCAATCTGGTTTTCTTATTGCATCCGGCGTTCTTTCAATATTGCTGGCAGTGACTGCAAGCGGAATAATCCCTTTGTAAAATGTCAGGAGGTGTTTTAAATGGTTAGCGTTAAATGGTTAGGCCATGCAGCATGGATAATAAATTTTAAGGATACAAAGATAATAATTGATCCCTTTCTCACTAACAATCCAAAAGCAGCTATGAAATCGCAGGATGTAATGGTCGATATGGTTTTCGTTACGCATAATCATTTTGATCATTTGGGGGATGCATTCGATATCGCAAAAAGAAATAATGCGAAATTAATAGGCAAGTTTGAACTTTCTTTAGATGCTCAAAAAGCAGGAGTACCAGAGGCAAATGCTATAGGTATGAATATAGGAAGTATAACTAAGTTAGGTTCACTTGAGATAGCAATGGTTCCAGCAATACATAGCGGCAATGAAGGCGGGTTTATCATACGCGGGGACGGGAAGACCATATATCATGCCGGAGATACGGCTTTATTCAGCGACATGCAACTTATAAAGAAACTCTATAAACCAGATGTTGCGATGCTTCCAATAGGAGGGTTTTTTACAATGGGGCCTAAAGAGGCTGCAATTGCTGCTAAATACTTAGGGGCAAAACTAGTTTTCCCAATGCATTACAACACCTTTCCTCCAATAATGCAGGATGTAAATAAATTTGCTAAGATGGTGAAAGGCTCAAAGGTAATAGTATTGGAGCCGGGCCAGGAAAGGACGATTTAAAACCCAGCAAGAAGAATTAATGCTTAAATTACTTATTTAAACATTAAATCCTATAGAATAAGATGGATAACAATGGTGCCAGTTATTTCAGGTCATCGTTGTCAAAGCTGATAATCGATTCTAATTTTAATGGTTCAAAAAATAGCGATCTTGAAAACAAGGTTCTTAATGCAGTGTCAGATTTTGAATTAATGATAGGACAATCTAGGTTTGAGAAACTCGCTACTGTTTATAAAGAAAATACTGAATTTTTCAAACACGCTTTTTCTTCTTATTTATATTCAGTTACAAAAGAAATGAACAAATATAAGAGGTGTGGTGGAGATGAAGAGAGGTATAAACTAGTGCTATCACAGGCTTCACTTAAAATGTTGGAAAGAGAACTTGAACGCAGAGGTTATAACAGCAATCTCCCAATAAAATCACTGGATTACTCCAAAGAACGCCAAAAAAGGTATTTATACAAAGTAGCATTGAAGGGCCTTGAAAATGAGGGGTTTGTGCAAAAAGTAAGACTCGGTCCTTATGCAGCACTTTTGTCCTTAGATATTCTAGGCTTTATACCCTTAATAAAAGAAGGATTGAGGACGCCCAGTATTTATGCGGCAGAGCTTGTAGGGGCCACAGATATTTTTCTTGCAATAAGTGGTGGTCTACTTGCATATTTAATGGGTTATCAGAAAGGAAAGCGGCGTAAATAATAGGAATTCAAATCCAATTTTGCTTCAAACTACCTATAATTATTAATATGCCATTTATTCATTAAATTAAATGATGCCTTATTACAAGCGAAGGCTTGATAACGGTTTAGAAGTAATACTGAGCCCTAATAATAATCTTCATAGTGCTTCGATTTCAGTTGGGTTTAAATATGGTCTTTTTAACGAAAGTAACGAAGTCACAGGAATATCTCACCTTATAGAACATATGCTCTTTGAGGGCGCTGCTAAATTTAGTAAAAAGACATTAAGAGATTTTTTGGACAATAATACCTTATACTGGAATGGAGAAACCTCTGCGGAGAAAACCGTTTATAAATTTAAATTTTTAAACCTATTTAAATCACAGTATGTATTTGATACTGTTTCAGAGATGATTTTTGATTCTGTTTTTCCTGAAGAGAATCTGGAAAAGGAGAAAAATGCACTAACAAACGAAGTGCATGCTAATTATGGGGAGGATCTTGTACTAGAGGGAGCAATTACAAGGGCATACCTATTTAGGAAGCCAGTAACAACATTTTTAGGTGGAGATCCTTTTAAAGTTGAAGAGTTATCTAAGGATACCTTAATCGATATCTACTCAAAATACTACTGCCCTGGGAATGCTATTATATCTGTAGCAGGCAATTTTAATAGGAAAAGAGTAATGGAAAGTATAAACAATTCTTTTGGAAATATTAAAAAGGAAAATATCCAACCTAATTTAGAGGTATACCTAGGCAAAACAGAATACAGAAGCGTACATATGAAAAGCTTTAGGCCTTATTCGGGCCAGTCTTCTATAATATTCGGTATGAAACTTCCTGGCGCGGGCGAGCTTTATAAAAAATCAGAAGAAGGAGTGGCAGCGCTCAATTATATAAGGGATATCTTGTCGAGCAGGCTTATGGAGAGTATGCGAGATAAAGCTGGCTTAGTATATCTCTCGGACTCAGATATAAGCATAGGTAGGCATACCGGTTATCTAGTTACATATGCAGAGGTAAAAAACAAAGATTTAGAAAAAGTCAAAAAGATAATGTTCAATGAAATAGAAAAAATGATAAATGGAGATGTTATTGACAAAAATGCGAATAGATCTAAAATAAGCTTAAAAGCAAGCCTTGCCGACACATTTGATTCTACTTTAGATCATTCTAGTTATATATTAGACTCCGCATTGGAATACGGAAAAGATCCAAATGAAATTTATAAAGATGTGATGAATCTTAAAGAGGAAGACGTGCAAGCAGCAGCTGCAGAGTATCTTAAAAATGAGGGCGAAGATAATTCTATTCTACTCATATCAAATTAAATCTTTAAAACATATTTAAATAATAAATTCACTAAAATAAGGATGCTAGGAAAGAAAGTAAAAAATATAGAGATTAAAAAAGGAGAAAAGGTTTCCGACTTAGTGAATGCTTTCTCAGAGAGCGGCGGTTTCACTGCAAAGAAATTGGCAATAGCTTCAGACATATTTAAGGACATGGAAAAAGACAGCAAATGCGTTAAGTTCCTTTCTTTTCCCGCAGATGTGATATCAACAGGTTTGAGAGGGGTAATAGTAGATTTAGTAAAAAACAAGCTTGTAGATGTGATAATAACTACATGCGGAACACTGGACCATGACCTTGCGAAAGTTTGGAAAGACTATTACGCAGGAACCCAAATGTCGGACGATGCAAAATTAAGGCAGGAAGGCATAAACAGGCTCTACAATATATTTATACCAAACGACAGCTACGGTTATATTCTCGAGGATAAGCTTATTCCTATACTAAAGGAAGCAGCAGGGCAGCAAAAAGAATATTCGACAAGCGAGTTGATATCATTTATTGGAAGTAAAATAAGCAAGGAAAAGAATGCAAAAGAATCGATAGTTTACTGGGCCTGGAAGAACAATATACCAATGATAGTTCCAGGAATAACGGATGGGAGTGTCGGTTCTCAGATATGGATGTATTCCCAGAAGGACAAAGACTTTAAAATAAACCTAATAAAAGACGAAGACCTTCTAGCAGGGATAGTCTTCAAAGCAAAGAAGAGCGGGGCTTTGATGCTTGGCGGGGGAATATCCAAGCACCACACAATTTGGTGGAACCAGTTTAAGAATGGTTTGGATTATGCGATATACATGACTACTGCAGTTGAGTGGGATGGTAGTCTGTCAGGCGCAAGGTTAGAAGAAGCAATATCTTGGGGCAAGGTTAAGCCGGAAGCAAAGCAGATAACTGTAGAAGGCGATGTTACAATACTGCTTCCATTGTTGTATTCTTCTTTTTTGGGGTGAAAATATGAAAATATCGGAATTAAAGGACGGAATGAGTGATGTTGATTTGTCGGCTGAAATAACTGAAATAGGAGAAGCAAGAGAGGTAATGACCAAATTCGGCAGTAATAAAGTTGCTACTGCAAAAATAAAAGATGATAGCGGAGAATGCAAGCTTTCTTTATGGGGAAAGCAAATTGAAATGTTTTCCGTAGGGGATACTGTGGAAATAAGCAAAGGCTATGTCAAATCTTTTAGAGACGAGCTGCAGGTGAATGTAGGCAAAGCAGGCTCTATAAGAAAGCTGTGATATGCTTTATACTTACATATTGTCTCTTTTTGTAATACTTGTTGGGTTTTCGTTATATCCTCTAATATCAAAAAAGTACATAGGCGGCGTCGGATACAGAAAATTCATACCAATATTCCTCGGGTTTTCTGCAATTGGCACTATTATAGTTCCGTTCGTAATCTACAGGAACCTTTCATTTGATTTAGGTTATTTGCCCCTTCTTGCACTTTTAGGAGGGATGTATACCTTAGGAATGTATTTAATGCTTTATTCCGTAGAGCACTACAATATATCTATAATAAATACGATTGTCGGATCTCAGCAGGTACTTATAGCATTATTTAGCAGCGTCTTCTTTTTCATTTCTGATTTGCATTCAATTATTTTGCCGTTTTTAATTGTAATAGCAGGTATAACATTTCTTTTATTTAATACAAGTGGAAAAGCCAGATTTTCTAAGTACGTAGTTTTTACATTGATAGCAGTATTGTTATGGGTGTTTATGTGGGTGCTATTTTATACTATAAATACAAATCTTCCATTGCTTTACTACTCAATTCTCCAGTCTTTTGCCTTTGTTTTTTGCTTGCCAGTTGCATTTTTACAGAATAGGCATAAATCGATTACTTATTATATATCCGATAAAAAGTTTAAGTACATTGCATTGGCAGGCATCTTAAATGGCGTTGCAACGGTTGTTTTCTCGTTTGCGTACAAATTTAATGCGGTTCTAACACCTTTTGTTGCCCAGTTAGGAATTCCAATAGTAGTAGCAGCATCGTTTTTAATTTTAGGTGAAAGAGCTAAAAAATTTGGGTTAATAGGGATAACTTTAATAACAATTGGATCTTTCCTTTACATCTTTGTGTAGTTTAAAGATTATATTCCGTTTTAGCAATTTTTCTTGCAGTCAATGAATAATTATCGTTAAATTTGTTCATTTTTGCGTTTATATTTAATTGGTATAAACCAAATGAAATATCGTTTAGTTTTTCTTTTATGTCCTGGCTTTGTGAGAGCTTCAGAAGAGAGTCTGCCTGTCTGTCGAAGAATGTTATGCTTGAACTGTAAATTCCGTCGTCAAATATCCCCCTAATCCTTAAGGTTTTCGACAGGGCTTTGTCCTTATGTATGTCGCATTCAACATCTACCTTCTTTTTGCAGATATTGCACCTTATTAGGTAAATGTCATCTGAGAAGATTCTAGTTATAAAGCCGCGTATATCTGCCGTTTCTCCATCCATTAAGTCCCTTATCTTTTTGTACTCTGCTTTATTCTCTTCTTTCCTTTGTGTAAAATTTGAATTCACAGATATCGCGCTTCCGTTTCCAAGGTTCAATTCTATTATACCATTAAAGGGGTTTTCTTTTGAATATGCGTTTGCTATTGATATGCTCTCGCCATCTTGGCTGTTTATTATTCTGTTGATATAATTTTCATCCCAGGTCACTACTGGTATTTCGCCAGTTTCATCTTCTATAAGAAAATTCATAACTCTAGCTTCTCTTCCTTTTACCGTTACTGTCCTCGGCGGAAACTTTCTTTTTATCTTTGCGGACAAGTTTACGTGATTTATTCGTTGGTTTATTTCCTTTATCTTGTAATCTCTTTTGATAGGTATAATGCCATTTTCAGTTGCCAGCATCCTTAATATTGCGTCTTCAGTTAATTCTGGGAACTGTTTTTTTCTTTGCTGGATAATGTCAAGTATCTCTTCCTTAGACTTACTGCTTTTTTCAGTTATCTTATCGATTATCCATTCTTCCATCATCTTATTATTGAATTTACAGTTTCTTTTATTTTTTCGTATGCTTCTTTATCCTTCCCTTCATAGTATACCCGTAGTATTGGTTCTGTATTAGATTTCCTGAAAAGCATAAATCCCTGCTCGTTTATTACCTTTATTCCGTCTATTTTTTCAATCTTTCCATATTTGATCGCTTCTTTTTCTATTCTATTCATTTTATCGCTTCTTTCTGATTCACTTTTAAACGGTATAGAAATTGAACTGAAATATATTGCTGGGAATTCATTAACAAGTTGGCTTAGTTTCTTTTTGGTTTTATTAAGTATGCTGGCAAGAAGAACTCCTCCCAACAATCCATCTGAAAAAGGAAAATACCTTGCAAAATAGTAGTGAGAAGCTGTCTCTACCCCCAAATCGAATTTTTTGTTTACAAGCCTTTTTTCTATGTTGGGTCTCCCAACCTTTGAGTAAGTGACTTTTGCAAACTTTTCCAAGTGAGAAGAGCATGCAACTGTCGCTACCACTTTCTTTAACTTCAAGTATTTGATGAATATCATTGTTATGACCATCGGGTCTACAAATTTCCCAGTTTCATCAACGAAAGCAACTCTGTCGCCGTCTGCATCAAATTGCATGCCAACATCTAATCCATTTCTATTAACCATCTTTTCTAATTCACCTGCGTTTTCTTTTATAGGTTCGGGTGTCTTGCCATAAAAATTGCTATCTGGTTTAGGATGCAAAACCTTTACATTGCAGCCAAGTCTTTTAAAAATGTCAGGCGCTATACTTGTTGTTGAACCGCCCATACTGTCTATTCCTATATTTAAATTTAGTTTTCCTATCCCTTTAGTTATGTAAGATATATACCTCTCATAATAATCTTCTTCTATTAAATTACCAATATTTTCATTGAACTTACCTTTATCATACACCTTCTTTATTTTTTCTGGTGTAACAGTGACTCCTTTGTTATAAGGCAATAATCCCGTATATTTTGCAGGATTATGTGATGCCGTTATGCATAGCCCGTTTGTTTTTTCAATGAATGAAGCGAATACGGGTATCATTATAGGCCCTAAACCCAAATCTATAACCTGTTTGCCGCTTTCTATTAAGCCCTTTTTAACGTAATCCTTTATTGCTAAACTCCCTATCCTGTTGTCATATCCCAAAAATGTTTTCTTTCCCTTTAAAGTGGTTGCAATTGCCCTGCTTATTTTGTATGCCTTCTCTTCATCTATTTCCTGAGGATAAAGCCCGCGTATATCATATTCCTTAAATATCTCCATAAGCTATATTGTCTATTATAATATAAAACGATTAATGAGATTATCCGTTAAGCATTTTGCCGACGGAAATCCTCAGCTCATTAATGCTTTCTTTCTTTTCTGAATCAAGATCATTAAAGAAAGGCAACTTTGCAAGTATTGGCAGGTCAAGTTTTTTATAGTTGCTACCTATTTCGTTCTTTTCTCCACAGTGTTTGCATACAAAATAGCTCATATTCTCTATTACGCCTACTACCGGAATATTTAGGCTTTTGGCAACAACAATCGTTTTCTTACCTATTAAGTTAGAAAGCTCTTGAGGTGTTGTAACAACCAAAGTTTCGTCAACAGGTATCGACTGAAAGACAGTTATAGGTGCATCACTAGTACCCGGGGGCAAATCCAAGAAAAGTATATCCAAGCTGCCCCAATCAGTATCATTGTACATCTGTTTTATTGCGCTGGAAACTAAAGGGCCACGCCATATTATCGCTTCTACATCAGTTAGCATGTCAACTGCCATTATCTTTATTCCATCCTTTATTACAGGAATTATTTTTCCTTCTTCATTGGCGTATGCTCTTTCCTTTAAATTGAATAAAGAAGTTATTGAAGGCCCGGATATATCGCAGTCTAGTATACCTGTTTTATAATTCATTGAATTTGCGGTTTCTGCCAAAAGCTTTACAATAGTGCTTTTCCCAACCCCGCCCTTTGCAGAGTAAACTGCTATTATTTTTCTTATGCTTTTTTTCTCATATCTTTCTATGCTCTGAGGCATTTTTATCTGCTCTTTTCTGACGACTTCTTTTATTTCCTCAAGCTCTTTTTTGGACATAAATCCAAAGTTTACTTCTGCATCGTTGTATCCCTTCTCTTTAAGTGCCTTCTTGATGTCTTTTTCTATTGTTGATGACAGAGGACAGCCAGGAACAGTCAATTTTACATTCACTTTTATTTTACCGTCGTCTTCTTCAACGGATTCTACCATTCTGAGCTTAACTATACTTATGCCTATCTCTGGATCTTTTATAGGCTCAATCAAGTCAATTATACCTTTAAGTCTATCCCCTTCTAATTTCATGTTTTACCAATAAAACGGCTTATTTTTTCTTTTCTTCTTCTATATCCATTATTCCGTTCGAAGTGATCTCAAAAGAAGCTTCTCCTTCAGGCAAGCTTGGCGAATCTACTAGCTTTGCTACTCTTGAGCCTTTCTTTCCCTTTCTTAAGTATATCCTGTAAGTAGCTACATGTCCGATTATGTGTCCGCCAACTGCTGCTGTAGGGTCTCCAAACATTACATCTGGCCGGGCCATAACTTGGTTTGTTATATAAACTGCTACATTAAAGCGATCTGCTAGTCTTTGAAGGTTATGCAAAACAACATTTACTTTCTGCTGTCTGTCTGCAAGTGTCCCTCTTCCCACATATTCTGCACGAAACAAGGCCATCATGCTGTCTACTACTATTAATTTTATCTTAGGATCTGCATTTATTAATTCGGGTATTTTGTCTACTAAAAGAACTTGGTGATCTGACGAGTAAGCTCTTCCTATCTTTATGTTTTGCAAAGCCTGCTTTGGATCAAGGCCTTTTACTGCTGCTAATTGTTCAATTCTCGCCGGCCTGAATGTCCCCTCAGTGTCAATCCATATTGCATGGCCCTCCAATCCGCCTTTTTCTAACGGTAGTTGCACATTGACAGATAGCTGAAATGCAAGTTGGCTCTTACCTGAACCGTATTCACCGTAGCATTCTGTTATTGATTGAGTTTCTACACCTCCACCCAACAAAATATTGAGGGCCTCGCTACCGGTAGATATCCTTTGTACGCTTTTCCTTTTGTCTTCGAACTCCAGTCCAGACATAAAGTTCATTTTTGATGCTTCTCTTGCCTCTGCTACTATCTTTCTTGCGGTTGGTTCTCCTATCCCGCAGGCTTCTACCAAAACCAAAGGATTTGCAGTTGCAAGTGCTATTATGTCTTGATAGCCAGCATTTCTTATTTTTGAAGCGATAGTGCTACCGACTCCAGGCAAATCTTTTATATCCTTATATTCAAATTCAGAATTTACTTTTTCTGTTGTATCTTCATCGTTATTTTCTTCTTCAATGTGTTCAATTTCGTCTTCTTCCATTCTTTACCTCACTTCACTTTGTTTAATACTATAGTGGTGTCAGTCCTGCCGACGCCTTTTTCTTTTCTTAGTTGGGAAACAACAAAGTTTGAAAGTTCTTCTATGCTGCTGTATTTTAATCTTATTAATAAATCCCATTGTCCACTTATCAACATTACCTCTGTTACCTTTTCATCACCGCTAACGGCCTTGGCTATCTCTATTGCTGAAGATCCTTGCGAAACCTCAACGAATATAAGTGCTTCCATCTCTTCCATACCCCTTTAAAGTTCTACGTGTATTTATAATTTTTATTTATAGCTCAAAATAAAATGATAAGTACTTAAATAACAAATATGTAATTCTGTTATGGAAAGAGCTTATACTCGTTCATTACTAGAGGCTTATTTTTCATCAAAGGGCAATGAATGGAAGACCAAGAAGGGCAGCGTAGGGGAGTATATAAAATCCCTCGGTAAAGAAGGTTTAATTGCAGAATTTAAGGCGGACCCAAATTTCAAGAATGTACAGTTATTTATGGACCACTTGAACGATGATATAACCGCCATAATAAAAGGGGATTTGCAGAATTTTATAAAACCAGAGGTCGAATTAAGCGATTACCTAACAAATTCTGGAAATATACTTATAAGTTCAATAGAAGAGGCTACGAAAGTAAAGGTTGATCCTGGGATTAAAATGTTTTTAATAGCCTTAGTGCTTTTGAGTGCGATGCTCGGCGCTTATGGCCACCAGTGACATTCTTTGGCAAAAGTCTATAGCTCCTTAAATGCCTTCTTAGTTATACGCTAATTGTAAATTAACTATAGATTGTTTTGCTTAACTTATGATAGGTATCTTAAAGCTTTCCTATATCCTTTACAGTATCAACGTCCATAGTTTTCACAGTTTCACTAGGTTTTGATATTGCTGGCACTATGCAGATGTGGCCTTCAGACTCTTTTGCATTGTATATTGCTTTAAGCCCTTTCAATGCAAACATTATATGGTTAATGTCCTTTCCAAGTGCATCGTTGAAAATTGAATAGTACTGTAACTTCCCATCAGGGTCTATTATTACCATCCCTCTTCTGGCTCCGCCGGTTTCACTGTTTAAGAAACCGTAATTTGTAATTATCTCCTTTTTTGGGTCTTCTATCATAGGTATCTTGCTCTTGCCTACTCTTGGAGAAGCCTGAACCCACCCCTTATGAGAAAATACCGTATCTGCGCTAATAACAAAGACTGCAATATCTTCACTTTCAAATTCGCTGTATTTCTCCATTAATGCTTCGATATCTGTGGCGCAAACGAACGTGAAATCTCCTGGATAAAAAGTTAAAAGAACCCACTTTCCGCGGTAGCTTTTCAAATCTACCGGCTTTATCTCATCACTGTCTGGAAAATATGCTTTTTCCTTAAATTCAAATACTTCTTTTCCTATTTCCATATTACCTCCTAGAATTATTACATACATATATAGCATCATTCGTTTAAATATTTTAGAGAAATTATTTATTGTACAATTAAAATGTACTATAATGGTAAGGCCAAGCTGGGATGAATATTTTACAGAGATAACAAAAAAAGTAGCGGAAAGGTCAACATGCGACAGAGGACATGCGGCCTGCGTTATTGTAAAAGAAAACAGGATTTTAGCCACAGGATACGCAGGTTCTCCCAAAGGAATGCCCCATTGCGATGATGTTGGTCACTTATTAAGAAAGCAATACGACAATGAAACGGGAGAAATAACTACACACTGTGTGAGAACAATACATGCAGAGCAAAATGCAATAACGCAAGCAGCTAAATTTGGGGTTTCCCTTGATGGATCGACAGCTTACGTTACAATGGAACCCTGCTTCACATGCGCAAAAATGCTCGTTCAAGTGGGCATTAAAAGAGTTGTCGCATTTAAGAAATACCATGATGATAAAGATACTGTTGATCTTTTTAGCAAATCAGGTATACCTCTAGAAGTAAAAGAAGACAAGGAAGAAGAATACTCAAATAAATAAAATTTATCTATAGATAAGGCTGCCCCGGTATTTTATTGCATGCTTGTTTAATTTATGTTCTAATGTTTGATTGTGGTTTATTATATGTGTCACTGAAAAGTGTTTTGCAGTAAGTAAATCCGCTATAAGTGAGCGATGGCAATTCCATGGCAATATCTCAGCACACATTATCGTGACTCTTTTTTTAAGTGCTAGTTTAATTAGCTTATCTATCCCTTCTTTGAATTCCTTCTTTTTCATGTAATCAGCAAAACCTCTGAAAGAGTCGTTTTCCCAAAATGTATTAATTGAATCTTTATCAGCTTTTCTGAGGCCTCCTAATTCTTTAAAGTGTTTATATCTAATTCCATTTTCAAATAAGATTGTCTTTAAGTCATAAGAGTTAAACTGTGGATTATGTCTAGACCTTGCTATTGTTCTTATGTCTACAACCTCCTTAATTCCATATTCCTTCATCAATGATACAAAATCTTTTATATCTCTAGTAGAATGTCCTACAGTGAATATCCTTTTAATACTATTTATGTTAATGCTCTTTATTCTCTCTGTTCCGTTTATTTTGTTTATAACTTTTAAAGTCCCGTTTGGTATTAAATTATCTACTGTTTTGTCCGATAAAATTCTCTTTCTTATCTTTGTCCCGGAGTATTTATCACGCTTGAATTCCTTTATTTTTTCTACTCTAATTTTGTTCCCTAAAAGTATTTTTTCAACAAGATTATTTCCAGTGTAGCACACATCAAAGTAACCAACAGTGTTTACAAGTTCTTTAAACCACTTGCTATGTGATTCTTTATCTTCTACACCGAATATTTCGAAATTTTTAAAATTCTCATCTTTAAGCGAAAGTTCAATCATCTCTTTCCTTTCTTCAAATGTAAAGGGATTTTCTTTAGTAAAAGAAAACTGCTTGCTACCAATAACTATTTTTATTTTATCTTCTCTTTTACAGATTGAAAGTATTGTATTAAGGTGGCCTTTGTGAAAGGGCTGAAACCTTCCTATAAACAATATCTTCATAAAATCATATTACTTTATAACTATTAAAGTAATATTATTTTTATCTATAATTTATAATCTAAATCTTGTTTAAATTTTTCAAGATAAAACTGTTTTTCATTGTAATCTGCAAGGTAAAGGCAGTTATCCATTGCTTCCTTTAAGCAGGATGTTGCTCCGGGGGATGGTGTTACTGAAAAGAGGGCACCATCTCCTTCTATTGCAGTTCCGCCCAACGCAAGCTGCTTTTTATTCGTGTCTATTATCTGGGGTCTTATCCCACCGACATTCTCGGCAAGCTTGAGGTCATCAGGTTTGAGTGAAGGTACTATCTTGTTTACTTCATTCTTAGTGAAAGATATCTTGCCAATGAATGGTATAGAGTAAATTAAGTTTTCCTTGACAATTTTTGAGATTGTTTTATCAAAGAGTATGTTTTCTAGGCTCTTTGCGGTATCCTCATTGAAGTTAAGTGAGCGAAAGTAATCCGGCATTGAATATAAGTTTCCTTTTTCAAGTTCAGGGTATATGTTAACTGTCGGCCCAAACCTAGTTATGTTTGGATCTGTAATGTCGGGATCGCCGTGTACGGCTGCAAAAGGTATACCTTCTCTTTCCACCCTGTAAACCTTTCCATTCAGTACTTTTTTTGAGTAATAGAACTTGCCACCAACAGATAATATCCCTAGATTGGTGCCGTAGCCTAATTTTTTGGCGAAGAAAAGGCTGTATGCGCCAGCTGTTACTAAAACAGAATCTGAAATAAATTCGTTTTTATTGGTTTTTATTATGTAACCTTCAGAAGTCTTTTTTATCTCTTTTACTTCTTCATTGAATCTGACTTTAAATGAATCCCTTTTTAAAGCTATGTCAATGAAAGATTTAGAAAGATTATGGTAATCAACCATATACCCATTATCTGTGAAAAGTGCAAGTAAGTTTTCATTTTCTGCCCTTCCTTTTACTACATTTGGTTCAACTTTTGCTATTTCCTCTTTTTTATCTAATTTTTTGACATATGGGAATATTTCCTTAAATTCCGAGTTATATCTTTTTTCAAGTTTATCTATTTCATCATCTCCGACTGCAAGGGTCATTTTCTGGCATTTTTGTATGACATTCTTTCTTTCATCTTCACTCAATTCCTTATTAGCATAACTTACGACTAATTTTGCATTTTCCTTAGTCTCCTTTGTTTTTTCTATTGAATAGTTTGTTTCTATTTCTCCAGAATGAAGGGTTTGGCTGTTATTGTTGCTGTTTGAGTTAAGCAATGCAACATCTTTTTCCTTCTCTATTATAAGTACATCTTTGAATTCAGAATACCTGCTGAGAGCATACATGCTTGCAGTGCCAACTACTCCTGCCCCGATTATTATAATTTCATACTTCTTTGTCATGATATCTTAACAAGTTGCTAAAATTTAATTATATCTTCTTAAATATTTTGTAAGTAATTATTTTCTGTTTTCTGTATTGTTTTTAGTTTTAGGTGTATATACGTAAATAGTATTAATTGCGGTCAGCGGGATTCGAACCCGCGTTCTCAGCTTGGAGGGCTGATGTTCTACCACTATACTATGACCGCATTTTAAGAATCTGTCTACAAACAGATAAATATCTTTATCTTATCGAATATTAGATTTTTGATAGGTACGCCGGGACATCATAGTTATAATATTCGTTCAAGAGCTTTCTTCCAAAGATAAGTCTTGATATCGCTTCCGCCTCCATTTTTGCCCCATTCAATGCATTGTGTGGTTTAGGTTCGGATGGCAAGCCAACATAGTTGAATACATAATCTGAGTTTATGTTGGTTTTTTCATTTTTTAGTGGGATTTTCAGCCCTCTACTTAATAAGGATGCATAAACAAGAGAATGCGTGTCTAATACTCTGTGTCCAAATGAGAAATTTATGTTGTATCTTTTGAACGAATAATTTAAGAATCCTGCATCAAAGTTTACATTATGGCCGCCTATTGTTTTGTCTTCTAAAGGTTTCATCCATTCAAAAAATTCATTTAATACATTTTCTAAAGTCTTCTTTTTTGGGCTAGTTAATTCTTCTTTTTTAAAGCCATTTACATTCAAAGCTTCCTCAGTGTACTCCTTGTCTTTTTCAATTTGGCATTCTTCATAGAACTGCCTTTCAGGGTTGGAAAAATCAATTGCCCCTATACTTAATATAGAATTCTTGTAAGGATCAGTTCCAGAGGTTTCAACATCTATAACTATCATATTATTTCAATAATATAGGTTGCATAAAGCTTAAATACGTTGATTTTACATTAAATAACAATGGTCAAAGCTATTGTACTTGTCAACATGGCTCCTGAAAAAACAGAAAAAACTTTTGAAAACGTCAAAAAACTTCCAGAAGTTAAGGAAGCTTTTCAGGTTTATGGAGAATACGACGCTGTTTTCGTTATAAACACAAAGACAACCCATGATATACAAGAGTTCGTTAGAAAAATAAGGAAAATGAACGGTATAATGCGCACAGTTACAGTTATAGAAATGATATGATACCAATGAGATGTTATAGTTGCGGTAAGCCCTTGTCACAATATTGGGAGAAGTACAAGGAAGAGATAGCAAATAAATCGCCTAAAGAGGTTCTAGATGAACTTGGTATAAAAAGGTACTGCTGCAGAGCGGTCTTTCTTGGTACAGTAGATGAAGACAACATAATAAACTTCTCAAATATGGAGTAATCCATATTCGCATAAAAACATATTTCCTTAGAATATTTTAGATAGGTTGATAGCATTTGATGCATGTTTATTGTAAAAATTCCAATAAAATTGGAAATTTTCCTGTAATATTTATATATAAGTTTAATTCTAGTTCTAAAAGATGGTTGCGGTAACTTACGATGAGAAGGTTAGTCCTTTGGTTTTTGCAATAAAGGAAAAGGCGAAGAAATTGGATAGCCTAGTAAAGACACCCGCTGAACAAGTGTCTACAGATTCTCTGTCTTTTGAAACATGTGGGATGTTACCGGACTTTGAAAAGATTTACAGAAAAGATTACATAAATTCGCTTTTCCTGCTTAGAACACTTGTAGGGAAGGATATATTAGTATCTGATTTGAAGAAGCTAGCGGAGTCGAAGAAAAGTGGGATGCTAGAATCATACTTGGAGGGCGTAATAAAAGAAAATGGCAATTGTGCGGTGGAAAACAAGTACAATGGTTCGATAGATTACTTTTTGACTGCAAGAAATGAGATTAATAAATTTTACATTTCAAGCGAAAGGATAACTTTCTTTTCGGGCGCGGGTTTTTATTTTGATAAACGCTTAGGCAAATTCTATGATTATTCTAGAATTAGTGAAAAGGAAGTAAAGCTAGGCGAGCTAATATTAAAGAATATCTCTCAGGAAGAGCTGCAGCTCAAGCTTAAAAATCATTATACTGATGAATAGGATAACCTATTAATAAGAAGGAATATTCTTTACGTTGTAAGGGGCGGTGATCTAACTTGGTTATGATGCCAGACTTGGGCTCTGGATGTTCCGGGTTCAAATCCCGGCTGCCCCATATTTTTATTGATTAAAGCTTATTAAATACAGTTACAATACCAATAAATGGTAGTTTACAAGAATCTCGATGGAATAATATCAGATTTTAAGAGCAAGAAGACCTTTTACCTAGCACATCCAACCGCGGCCCGCAAAGAGATAAGAGAATGGGAACTTGCAATAGAGGAAAAATATAATATAACCTTGCTTAACCCTTTTTTTGATAATTACAGAAAGGACTCGACAGAATTAAGGGAAGGTAGTATTTACACTCAGAATATGGATTACAAGTCTATAGTAGAGGATGATTTAAATGCTATAGACAGGTGCGATGGCATTCTTGCAATTCTCACTGAAAACAGCATGGGCACCGCTATGGAGCTTTTTTACAATTCAGCCCACCTATCCAAACCAACTTATGTAATAATAGAAGACAGTAAACTGCTACACCACCCTTGGATTAAGTACCTTTCTTCTTACCCTCCTTTTAAGAGTAGAGAAGAGTTCACAAAAGAAATCCTAGAAAATTGTATTAAAGAATAAAATAAAAACAATAAAATATTTAGAAGAGCCCTTTCTTCTCTTTTATTGCAGCTTCGACCTTTTGCATTACATCTGGAGGGATAGGGTCCATACCATGTTTTTCCTTAGCATGCTTTGCTATCAATGGCATGAGTTCTTCCTTTGTTTTTGCTTTGGTCTTAAATCCGCAATCCATTCCTATATCCTTACATGCGAATGTGTACGCCATAACACCACCTCAATCTTTCTTGGTTTTTGGTCGATAAATAGATTATTTTGCAATTTTTATTGCTACTAATTAGGGATTCTTTAATCAAATATTATAGTTTTTAAATAATTATGTTATTAAAAATGTTTATAATATGAAAGGCCAGCCAAAGATCTCTGTAATTATACCTGTTTACAATGAAGAAAGCTACGTGTCAGATTTGATTAGATCAATAGGTCAGCAGACCTATAAAAATTATGAGATAATCGCGGCGGATTCCTCTACTGATAATACTCTAAAGATACTTAGAAAGTTTGGCGTAAAGGTAATAAGAATACCTAAGACAAATGTGTCTGCTGCTAGAAATGCCGGAATTAAGAAGGCTAAAGGGGAAATCCTTGCCTTGATAGATGCAGATTATATATTGCAAAAGAATCTTTTTGGATCAGTCGTAAAGTATCTGGAAAACCCTAAAAATAGCAGGGTTGTATGCGTAGAGCCCAGACCCAAGTTGAATTTAAAAGACCTTAGAAGGCGGGACATAATAAAGTTCAAGCTGCTAAATGAACTTATATACCTATACAAGAGGATAAGCTTCTTTACTTGGGTGCCCGCAGCGTATGGCTGCGATTTTTGCAGAGTAGACGCTGTAAAGAAGTCAGGGCTTTTTAATGAGGATATAGACGTTGCGGAGGACAAAGAGTTCTTTTCGAGGCTTAGGAGGCAGGGTAAATTCAGAATGATAAAAGATCATGTAAGGATGTCTTACAGAAGGCACTCTAAGGAAGGAACTATAAAGACCGGCCTGATTTACTTTTTGGCCTCGGTTTCTGCGCTTTTTACAAAAAGATTCAGGTTTAAGTTTAAGTCAATAAGAAGAAAGAACAAAGGCAAGGATTAATTGCGCTTTTTACCGTACTTCAAGGCTATATCCCTCAATGCAAATGCGCTTGGTTTTATTATCCTCCTCTTAGTTAAGTTATCAAAACCTACTATCCCGAAGTTCTTATTGTAGCCGAAGTTCCATTCAAAATTGTCAAGAAATGACCAATGCAGGTAGCCTAAGACAGGTACACCCTTCTTTTTTGCGGATATAAGCTCAGAGAAATGGTCGTTTATGAATTTTATTCTATACTTGTCATCCAATGTATCAACCCCATTCTCTGTTATCATAATTGGCTTTTTGAAAAGTTTGTACTCTCTTTCTGCTATCCTACTTATGCCCTTCGGATCCACAAACCAGATCTTTTTCCTGCTCTTGTTTATTTTAGATACTAAAAACCTCATTGCATCAATTGTTTTGTAATAGTTTATTCCTATGAAATCAAACCTTGTTTGAACCAGCGGCCTTTGATTAAATAAGTAATCAAGGGCCTTTGCCACTGGGTAGAATACAGCATCGCTTTTGAATTCCATAAAATTGTTTGCAAATGAAACAGTATAGCCGTTGGCCTTCAATATGTCATATACTTGGTTATGTAGTAAAAGTATGTTGTTCAATACTCTATTAAACATTATATAAGATCTTCTAAATGGCGGATATTCCTTGGAAAGATAAGCTTTTGAGGCGTATATAACAGGCTCATTTATTGTAAGTATGTACTTGACATCCAAGTCATTTTTAAGCAGAGAATCAACGTACTTTACAAAATACGTGAAATTTTCTCTTCTTTCGAATCCGTGTATATTGTAAAGCCAAAGCGGCAGAGCGTAGTGCCAAAGCGTCGGTATAGGCTCTATTCCTGCGTCCTTTAATTCCTTAATAATGGACTTATAATGTTTTATTGCACCCAGGTTTATTACTCCCGGAGAAGGCATAACTCTGGAGAAGTTTATCTCAAACCTATATGCGTTTAAATGTAGCTTTTTCATTATTTCTATGTCCTTTTTAAAATACTTGTACTGCATGCATCCGCTACCAGATTTGTATGGCAGTCTTCCGTTCATCTCAAAATGCCACCAGTCTGTGTTCTTATCATTTCCTTCTACTTGATGCGCAGAAGTTGAAGTACCTATGAGCATTATTCCTCCTCCAGTACTTTTTTGTACATTTCTTCTAATTTTTTTATTATAACTTCTTCTTCGCATTCTTTTGTGTCATTGTATGCTTTGTCAAGGTTCACTTTTTTCCATTTCATTTTCTCCAATATTTCAGTAAGGTCCTTTTCATTTTTGAATTGGAGTGTATTCCTTTTCACTATGTCTGGTAGCTCCCCTTTTCTATAGGTTATCACTGGTATTCTGCAGCGCTTTGCTTCCATTATAGGCATCCCGAATCCCTCCCAAAGAGAAGGGAAAACAAATACATCGAATGAATTATACATTTTGACTGTATTTGCAGCATGTCCAAAGTACTTTATCCTCTTGTCATCAGATATGTCAAAAGGGAGTTTAGCCCCGTAAAGATGCAATTCAAATTTATCTGACTTTACTTTTTTGAATGCCTTTATCAGCGTTTCTGCGTTTTTATTGTATGCGTAACTACTTAGGTGACCGATTATTATCTTGTCTTTATTACGATTTTTTTTAATTTTCTTAAAGTTTTTTCCAACTATGTTGTATATAACTGATATCCTGGAAGGTTTTACACCCATATTTATAAGATCCTTTCTAGTGTTTTCACTAACGCATAAGATATGATCGGCCTTTTTGATTGCCAGAAGCATCCCTCTTTTCTCCATAACGTGCGCAAATCTATTCATGGCCTTTACCGGCAGATACATATAACCTTTTGTCGTGGCTTTGTTTACATAGTTGTCAAGTCCTATTTTGGGTATTTTCTTAAACATATCCAAATCATGTATTGACACTACTTGTTTTGATTTTATATTCAGAACAGGTTTAATAAACAAGCTAGAGACAAATATGCCAGGGGACATGTAATGAATTATATCGGGCTTACCCTTTATCCAGCTGTCTGCCAAGTCTTCATTCAATGTGAACTTTCTATTTGCCTTGTTTATCATATAAAATAAACGTTTATTTGATAGACTGTATGCCTTCACATCAATCCATTTAGCGTGTTTTTTTAAGCCTTTATAGAGGAGTATTCCGTGCTCTATTATGCCAAGGCCGCTTCTCGGCGCGAAGCTCACTGAGACAAGTAAAACCTTTATTTTCTTTGTCATATCTTTTTAATCTTTTTATCCAAGTTTATAAATCCTATAGTTAAATAGCCTGCAATTGTCACTAGAAATGTGTTAAATAGCCTAAATATTATAAGCGACGCAAGTGCCAATACTCCAGGAACGTTGAAAAGGACCATCAATGCAACCAGAGAGATATCCTCAGTTCCAATGCCTGCAGGAAGCATTGATAACCCTCCTATAGTTACAGAGACAGTGAATATAAATATGCCTGTCAAAATGGAAATGTTTACGTTAAAAGCGGCAAGTATGAAAACAAGCAGCAAGGCCTCTGATATTAATGAAGGTATAAACAAAAGCATACCAGAAATGAAATACCTCTGCGCCATCAGACCACGCTGTTTTCTCATGCCTTCAATGTACTTTAATCCTCTTTTTACCATTTTGGAAGTTCTTATACGTTTTCGGTTGTTTATAACTGAGACTAGTTTTTTGTAGGGGGATTCGAATCCAAGAATCGTTATAAAAATGTACCCCAAGGCAAATATAAACAATAGGTAAAGAATGAACTTTGAAAGCAGTACTGAAGATATTAAAGCAAGCAGTATCGCTGCCATGCTGCCAGTAGTGCCGAGGAATAACATTATGCTCACTGAAAAAAATCTTGCATCCTTCTTGAATTTATCAAGTTTCCTCAAAGGTATTAGCTGGCCCACCCCTGCACTGCCCATACCCAGGCCAAAAAATGCATACATAAAAAGGAAGCTTTTTATTAACGGCATTTTAACTTTGACTTTTTTAAGCGTTAATTCCCAAGGCAGAAACTTTAATGAGGTAAACATTAACCAAGCAAGCACTATATAAGGTATGTAGGTTAGGTTTATTTTTCCCAAGTCTTTTATTGCCTGCGAAAGGTTGTAATTAAGCAGAAAATAGAGTAAAAATATCACTAATATAACAAGTAATATCGTGTTTTCTATCTTTTTTTGCATTAGTTTAATAGAAAGCCAGCGTTAAAATAACTAACACCACCTACTTTACAATTGTCATATCTGCAGTAAAAGAAGTCACTATTATCTCTTTTTGTTTGAGACTCTCTGCCAATATTTTTACTTCTTTTATAAATTCTCTGTCCTTTGCTAGTTTAATGTTTCTATCATATCTTTCAACAGTAAAACTGTCACGGGCTTTTCCATTCCACACACCTTTTGTTTTGTATACAGTGTAACCAGAAGGAAATACCTTATCTGCCCATTTATATATGACACGCAGGGCCTCTTCTTCTCTCTTTATATTCCTATCCATCTCAAAATGTATCTTCAATACAAGTATTTTCATCTTTTGTATTATTCATTGATTTATTTAATATTTATTTGATATTATGGATTATAATATCTATATTTAAAATGGAAAAAGAAGAATTCGATCGGCTTTTAAAGACTAGCAGGATAGAATTAGATGCAGAAGAAGCGGCTTCTATAGAGAAGGATATAGAAGAGATATTAAAGTTTTTTGACACCCTTGAAGATGTGTCTTTGAATAATGAGAAGCTTGCTTTTCATCCTGTTGAAATACCTGAGAAACTTAGAGACGATAGCACTCAAAGTAAGGACCAGATAGAGAATGTATTCTATAATGGAGATAATTACAGGTTTTATTTCCTAGGGCCAAGGATATGATCGGCAAATTTCTTAGTTTGGAACCAGAGGAGTACGCAAGTTTTGTTTCCAAGCTTAAGCTCGCAAATCAGCGGTTTAATGCGTTTAATTTTATAGATGAAAGCGAGAAAAAAGGCAAGATAATAAGCGTTAAAGACAACATATGTGTGAAAGGCATGCCTGCAACCGCTTCTTCAAAGATATTGCAAGGCTATGTGCCAGGGTTCAATGCTACTGTAGTTGAAAGATTAGAGGGCAGCGGCTTTTCTGTAATTGGCAAAACCAATATGGATGAATTTGGCTTCGGCAGTTTTGGTTTAAATTCAGATAATCCTGCAAAGAACCCCTTTGATGAACAATATGTTGCAGGCGGCTCAAGTTCTGGAAGTGCAGTGGCTACCGCTTTGATAAAGGAGCATGTTTCAATAGCAGAATCCACTGGCGGATCAATTTCTGCGCCGGCGGCCTTCTGCGGCGTTGTAGGATTGACTCCTACTTATGGCATAATGTCAAGATACGGCTTGATAGACTATGCCAGTTCATTGGACAAAATAGGCTTTATGGGCAAAAGTTCAGCCAATATACGCGAGGTAATGGAAAAAACGGTCGGCAGCGATCCAAGAGATACAACCTCTTTGTCAACAAAGATATCTAATAAAAACCAGCATAATCTGTATATAATCGATAATCTGATGCAGGGAGTAGACGAAGGCATAAAGGACAGATTTGAAGATTTGCTTGCTAAGTTATCTGCACTAAGCTATAAGGTTGAGCATGTGAAAATAGATTATTTAGAGTATTCTGTTCCGGCTTATTATATATTGTCAATGTCGGAGGCTTCAACAAATCTCGCAAAGTATCAGGGATTCAAGTATGGATTTAAGATTAAAGACTTTTCGCTTAATTACAATGAATTTTTTATGTCTGCAAGAAAACAGTTTGGGAAGGAGGCAAAGAGGAGAGTTATATTGGGGACCTTCATAAGGAGCAAAAGCATCAAACAGAAATATTATGAAAAGGCGCTTGCTATCAGGCATGCAATAATATCAAGAATGGCCAAAGTTCTGAGAGATGGGTTTATCATAATGCCAACTATGCCGATTTTCACCCCAAAGATAAGCGAAGTAAGCGACATAAACCCTGTAGAAGCATATTCTATGGATATGCTTACAGTACCTCCAAATCTTTGTGGATTCCCACACATGTCATTTCCATATTTTTATGAAAAGGGCATGCCTTTAGGGGCGCAACTAATAACAGATCATTTTAATGACTATTCTCTTTTGGACTTCTTATCGGAATGGGAAAGCGGCTTTGATTACAAGTTTAAGGAGGAGATTGGACAATGAAAATCGGTTTAGAAGTGCATGTTGCGCTGCCTACAAAGACTAAGCTGTTCTGTTCGGATTTGGCATACGAAAACCAGGAAGAACCGAATTCAAATGTATGCCCGGTTTGTCTTGGTTTACCAGGCGCAAAGCCGGTTTTGAATCAGAAAGCTTTAGAGATATCTGCAGGAATAGCAAGGGCTCTAAACTGCGAAATAAATGAAAAAACTTGGTTTGTAAGAAAGGTATACTTCTATCCAGATTTACCAAAAGGTTATCAAATAACACAGCTTGATGGAGCGATAGGCATAAATGGATACGTTGATCTAAACGGCAAAAAGATAGGGATAAGAAGGGTACAGATAGAAGAGGATCCTGCAAGAATAATAAGGGAAAAGGATTATTCCTTGATAGATTTCAACAGGTCTGGCGTGCCTCTCAATGAGATAGTTACCGAACCAGACATAGAAAGTTTAGATGAGCTTAAAGCTTTCATAGAAGAACTTAGAAGCATACTTTACTATCAAGGGGTTAACATAAACCAGGAACTGAAAACAGATCTTAACATATCTCTAGCGGAAAAAAGGGTTGAGATAAAGAATGTTACAGGTATTAAGAATTTGATCGCAGCGGCAGTGTATGAAATAAACCGGCAGTCAGCTCTCATAAAAGAAGGAAAGGAGATAAAAGCGGAAACCAGGTCATATAAGGAAGATTCAAATGAAACTGTATCTTCGAGAGAAAAAGAAACAGAAGAAGAGTATGGTTTTACATTTGAACCGGATTTAACATTTTATGATACTACGAAGCTGACAGTGCCTGAACCGATAATTGCCAGTAAAGTTGCAAAAGAACTGGCAGATAAAAATGGCTACAGCGAAAAAACCATAAGGGAATTGATTCTATTTAACAAAAGAAATCTTTCACTGTTAACCAGCATAAGCAAAGATGAATTCAAAAAAGGGATTTCTTTGATAGAGAAATTTGCGTCCTTTAATATAGAAGACTACTCTGAAGAGGAGTTTAGAAAAATGCTTGATAAAGACGTGAGTTCGATTGAAAAAGAAGGCTTTCTACAGCTGCTTGGCAGGTTAGATTCAATAGAGAAAAAAGCAGACGAAAAGGAGATTGAAGCCGGGATAATGGAGCTGTTATCCTCAGACAAAACATTAATTGACAGGGGAATTAAAGATCAAAAAGCGATGGGATTCATGGTTGGGAAAATAAAAGAAAAATACCATATTACTGGAAAGGAAGCCGCGGATTTGATAAAGAAAGTAATAAAAAGCATGTTAAATAACTAAGAATATGGATATCTACTGTGGCGATTTATCTGCCGAATTAGTCGGTAAAGAAGTCACCTTGAATGGATGGTGCAGATATATAAGGGACCATGGAGGAAAGCTATTCGTTGATATAGCAGACAGAACTGGGATATCGCAGGTAGTGTTCGATGGCAATATACTAGAGCAGGCAAAAGCACTTGGAAGGGAATACGTCATAAGGGTAGACGGTTTAGTAGGCGAAAGAGACAAAGAAACCATTGACGAAAAAAACCCTACTGGTAAATTTGAAGTAAAAGCTAAAAACCTGATTATAATAAACAAATCAGAAACGCCTCCATTTGAAATAACCGATGAAAAGGAGAAATTTCTTGCATCAGAAGATATTAGGCTTAAGTACCGATATCTTGACTTGAGAAGAACAGAGATGATAGATAACTTAGTATTCAGGGATAAAGTTACTAAAGTAGCGAGGCAGTTTTTCTGGGACAACGGCTTTTTAGAACTTGAGACACCTATACTAGTGAAGGATACTTATGAAACAGGAGCAAGGCCTTTTATAGTTCCTTCAAGGACAAAAAAGGGAAATTTTTATTCCCTTCCCCAGTCTCCACAGATATACAAGCAGCTTATAATGGTAGCCGGTTTGGATAAGTATTTTCAGGTAGCAAGAGCGTTCCGTGATGAAGATCAGAGGGAGGACAGGCAACCGGAATTTACTCAATTAGATTTAGAAGTTTCCTTCAAAGATGAAAGCTATATTATGTCCTTGATAGAAAGCTTAATCGAAAAAATATTTGAATCGGTTATGAATGAAGAAATAAAGCTGCCATTCCAGCGGGTCAAATACATGGATGCAATGACTAAATACGGCAGTGACAAACCCGATTTAAGGTATGAATATGAAATAGTTGATATTACAAATTCAATGAAGAAAACTGATTACAATACTATAAAAAGAATCCTGGAAAGCGGCGGAAAGGTAAAAGCCATCTCTTTTTCGGCAGACTATGGCAAATCAGAAAGGATAACTAAAGATTTCATGCTTGATGTTATAGACGCAGCAAAGAAAAATGGATTAAAGGGCCTTACATGGCTATTCGTTGAAAATGGGAAGTTGAAATCTATTCCAGAAACGATCGCAAGCTCATTGTCAAACGCGGAAGGCGAAATAATTTCATCGCTTAAAGCAAAAGATGGCGATATAATAATATTCGCAGCAGACCTTGATGAAATGCTTCTTTTGCAGGCATTAGGCAAGGCAAGGAAAACTATAGGGGATAAAATAGGGAAATTCAAGAGCAAATTCTCGTTTTTATGGGTTATAGACTTCCCTTTGTTCGAGGCAGATAGTATAACTAAAAAGCTAAAGCCCTCTCATAATCCTTTTACTGCGCCTTTTAATGAAGATCTTGAAATGCTAGAAAAAGAACCTGAAAAAGTAAGGGGCAGGCAATTTGACCTCGTATTGAATGGAAATGAGGTCGGCGGCGGGGCCGTCAGGATAAACAATGCGGATTTGCAGCTTAAAGTGCTTAAAATGATAGGCATGTCTGAGGAGGAAGCAATGGATACTTTCGGGTTTTTAATAAACGCACTTAAGTTCGGTGCCCCGGAAGACATAGGCTTTGCGATAGGCCTTGACAGGTTTGTTGCCGTTCTCAAGGAAAAGCAAAGCATACGTGATTTTATTCTTTTTCCAAAGACGAAAAGCTTTGACTCGCCTATAGACGGCTCACCTACAAAGATAGACAACAAAAGATTACTAGAAGATTACAAGTTAAAGTTTGATTAATTAAAATTTACAATTTTAAAATTTAGTTTCTGTAAACAAAAGCTTTCAATAACTTTAAACGCAATTAATCCTGAAAAATATTCCAATTGGTTAAAAGATAATTTTTGAAAAGATTGTAATAAGTTATATCTATTATTTACATCGTACCACAATCAAAACATTTAAATAAAAAAAAACATAAATTAGACATGTATAAACTCTCAAAAAGCAAGAGATCACAGTCAGCTCTAGAGTACATGATGACCTACGGCTGGGCTATTCTAATTATAGTAATAGTAGCAGTTATCTTATACAGCATGGGTATCTTTAATCCCTCTTCCTCCCTTGTACCAACAATTACGGGTTTTGCGGGCTTAACAGTACAAGCAAACTGCGTAGCTGGCGGCACTTTAATCGTTTCAATTGGTAACTCACTAGGTTATCCAGTGTATCTAGAAAATGCTACAATTTATTTTTCAAACGGCTCTTCTTTATCCGAACCAATGGATTATACATTGTCCACTAGCGGGTCGCATGATTTTTATTTACTGAGAGCTTGTCCGAATACAATAGGAGCGCATTTTTCAGACAAGGTTAATTTTAATGGTATAGAATACAATAGTTTAAATTCTCCTATCATATTCACAGGCGGCATAGCTGGAAGTATAAGCTCTCTTGTTCCCTATCAAATACTGGAAACTATAAATGTTCAAGATTTTCCAACAGTAAATGCAATAACTCCAAATGGTTATTATTTTTGGCAGCCCAACCAAGGTAACAGTACAATTTCAATAGTTAATGTTGTTTCAGCATCAGTCGTTAAGACCCTGAGTAACTTACCTACACGCGCAGTAGTGTTTTCTAACGATGGAGAACTGGCGTTTATCGCCGGCAATTCTCCAATTTCCCCCGCTGGCAGATGGATGATAGTAATGAATACCTCTAATTATCAAACCATAAAAAATATCAGCGGTTTATGTGATCCACAAATTCTGAGCACTACAAGCAACGGCCTTGTTATAGTTCCGGATTTGAACACCTGTGATTTCTTACTTGAGATAAATCAAAGTAATTTAGCAATCGTTAAAAATATATCCACAGATGGACTTTCCATATGGCAAGCAGAGCAATCGCCTATAAATAACAGTCTTGTATATGCTGCAGGGTATAATGGATCCGGTATTCCATATATAGCAATTATAGATACGGCTACCGGTAAAATAATAAAGAATATAACTAATTCTAGTGGTAATCCTGTGATATTTAATCCGAATGGTTTATATGCATACTCTGGTTATTCTTCAAACGGCAAAACCAATCTAACTACAATTTCTACATCTAGTTTAACCGTTATTTATACTAAGCCTATTTCAAATACTACCAGTGCTAGTGGTATGTCTATATCAAATAATGGTCAATATATTTATACTGCTATGTGCCAGAACAATAAAATACCAGTATATAATATTCTAACAAATACAGTGGTAGCAAACATTACCTTACCTTACCCAGTTAATACCTGTGTTTCTTATTCTTCTTTATCTCAATCAAATAATTTATTATATGTAGCAGAGACGACTACTAATCCAGGAAAAGTCTTTGTTATAAGCGTTTAATTAAATTGAGATTAAAGGTACTTCCATCTCATCAGTCGATAGCCCGCCGTGGTTTGAAACGGGTTCTTCATTCCTGTTCCCTTGCTCTTTTTTATTCACCTTATAATTGAATGTAAATCCAAAATCCTCTTCGGCTGCACCTAAGTAATCGGGTAGAATATCTTCTATGTCTTTGTTTATTTTACCCAGAAGCAATTCTCTTTCGTTTCTGTTGAATACTTTCATAGGGTATTTATCCAAATCCTTTGTTATGTCATACCTAGATCTAAATAGCGGAGCACGCGTGTCTCCATAAGGGGGCAGTTCAAGTTTCTTCATTAGTTTTTTATCCCTGCTAAAGTCTATTATCTTTCCAATCTTTTTGTGGCCATGGTCCGCGGTTATTATTGTATTTGTATTTTTTCCATTGTTTAATTCACTCGTTCTTTTTAATATGTATTCCGCTGCTTCCTTAACTTCTGCATTATCGTAACCATACATATGCTCAAGAGTATCTATGTATGGAATATAAAAATGTATGAACTTTATGGATTCATTTTCTAGCGCCTTTCTATAGATATAGAAAGCATCCCATATGTTTTCATAGCCGCTAATCTCAGTTGCTCCAGAGAATATCAATGAGCTGAAAGAGGAGTTTACTATAAATGAAGGGGTTATTACCAGGCTGCGTATTCTTTTTTTGGACAGCACATTGAATATTGTCTTTATCCTTACCACGTCTCTTAGTTTTCCTATATGGCCAAGCAGGTTGTTTGAATGTGGTGCAGAAGCATAGGTATTCTCCAAAGGTTTTATTATTGCACCGGCAAGTTTTAAAAATGCTTTGTAACCTATTATTCCATGCATTCCTGGATTTAAGCCAGAAATCAATGAGATAGACGCAGTGTCCGTGCTTGAAGGGAATACACTGCTTACTTTTACTTTTTTAAAACTTGAAAAGTATCTTGTGTTAGAATATAGATTCCAACCGAAACCATCTAAAAATAAAAGAGTAGTCTTTTTTCCGCGTTTTAGGTCAAGCCCAGGCCTTTTTCCAGGATTCTCTATTCCAAATACAGAGAGTTCTTCATTGAATAAATTACATATGCTATTATTGTAATCAGGAAGAACCAATCCGTCCATTGAATTTATTGTAGCTGGTTTATTTTAAGCTTTTAGACAAGTTTCTTTCCCACTTTATTCTCTACACCGAGAATAACCTCCAGATACATGCTGTCTATCACATCAGGAGGAACCTGTATTCTGTCGCCGACAGCTGACACTACCATAGAAAACGCATAAGGCTCATGCTTTTTGTAGCCTAACACAGAATCTTCGAAGTAGCCAATCCCCACTACAACATCTCCAGGTCTTGGCCTTGGAAATCCATACGCATCTGCAATTTTGTCAGTTATTTTTGAGGAAATTAGACCTGCCCCCTGCCCTATATTTTTCATAGTCTTGTATTTAACACTGGGCTGAACGTATTTGTTTTTATCTGCTCCGGGTTTCCTTATAAGATATGCACCATTTACGAAGAAGTCGCTTATTTTTCCTCTTTTCAAGCCGATTAGGTAATCCAGATTTAATATACCAAGAAATTCTTTATTTCCTCTCTTTACAGGGCCAGTCTCCTGGTCCAAATTATTGAACTCTTCACTGTTTATGCCAACGGAAACAGGGTTTATGTAGGCTACACCCGGTATCATTTTATCATACGCATTTTTGAAGTTTTCATCTTTGGCTTTGTCCGAATAAAAAGGTATCAACTCGTAAACCCCGTGTAAAAAGTAGGATTCCTTGCCTTTCTCTTCTTCCATCCTGCCTATCAAAGTAACGGCATCTCCTGGTTTTTTCGACCCTAAGCTTCTTTCCAATCCGTTCCCTTTTGTCCAGATTTCATTGCTTGTTACAGCAGGGTTAAGGCTAAAATAAACGGCACTTGATCCTTCCGATATAAGCTTTTCAAGTTTATGGGTTTTTATCATATTCAATTGTTTTCCTCCTCCTTTTCTATGCTATAAGCTCCTTTAAGATCAAGTATGCTCATTAAGTCTCTCACTCTTTCTTCTGTCATAGGTTTTGTGGAAACTAGGCTTACCCTCGGGCCAACTACAAGTCCTTTTAATACTCCTCCGAATATCCCATCTAAAGTTTTGTAAGCGATTCCGTGTCTTTTCAGAGAACTGTTATCTCTTAAGTTAATATTCCTGTAATCATAGCTCCCGCCCCATCTATATGGAGAAAGAAATTCTACCATAAGGTCATCAGCATAAACACTGTCATTAAACCATCTTCTGTCTAAATTGCCGAAATGTATTCTTTTATTTGCTGCATTTTGTAACAATTTTAATGCTAAATCATGCATGTTTTGGTGATAGGCTTTCTTTTTATCTATTATCCTGTAACCATATTCTATTTTGAGTCTAAACATCTTTTGTATCTTTGGATTTCCATTGCTGTCATATGTTTTCAATGCACCCGCATTTACAATCTCATACCTTAAAAGCTTGAATGGGCCCAGATTCTTATGCGGTTCCAGTCCTCCCTGCTCCAATTGATTTAATCTTCTTATCTCCGAAAGTTTGTCTTCTAAACCAACTACCTTCGCACCGGGCATCTCTGCTGCTACTTGCACCTTAGCAATCTCATTATAAGCCATCAAATCGGCTATATTGCCAGTTCCCATCTCCCTTTGCAGCGAGCCAGTGAAATTCTGCAGGTTGTACTTTCTGTTATCATTCCACTTGTTATAATCAAAGCTCTTTTCTATTGCGTCAGGGCCATTAGTATCTATCAAACTGTAATTAGTAGTTTGGCCGGCTGCCGTATTTAAAGGCCGTATTAGTTTACTGCTATTCTTTTCTTTGTAACCAACTCCGGAAAAAAATCCTACTACTTCCATACAACACCTCCTAATTAACTAAACATTCCGGGGCCCATACCGTACGGCCCTGCGCCCAACATATTAGCTATGTCTTTGGGGTTAACTTTGCCATATTCTTGAGTAGTGCCCTTAGCTGCATTCAAAGCAAGATATAAACCAGTTGTAGCATCTGCGTTTGAATTATTGAAAGCATTAACCGAGTATGATTTGTCCAAGTTGGAAAATTGCTTGCTGCTTTCATCTGCCAATATGTTCATCATAGAAGCCATGAGTCTTTTTTGGTCTTCTTCTTTTAAGCTTGAAGACAGATCTTTGAATATCTTGTTTGCATCGTTCATCATTTTATCTATCTCTTCATCCTTAAGATTTAACTTCTTGAAGGCTTCCTTGTTGTAAGGTATCTTTTCAAAGTATTCTCCAAGCTTTGAAAAGTTATCCTTTTTATAGTCGTTTTCCATTTCCTTTGCCAACTGATTCAACTTTATATTCCTGCCGTACACATCATTTTTGCCTAATTCCTGCTTAAGGTTGTTCGTAAACGGGCTGAACATTATCATCGGATCATTTAATGCGCCCTGGACCATATTATGGTAATGCTCTTGGGATAAACTGCCTTTTATCTTATTGTATTCTGCCGATAGCAAAGGCATAGCTTGGTTTATCGCCTTCTGTATGTAGTCCTTTTTCTTGTCCATCCCTACCGAATCATTAGTCAAAAGCGAATTTAAGCCCATCAAGTAGCCGTTCATCATCTTCGAATCATCTTTTAATGGCGTGTGCTGGAGGTAATTTACAAGGCTTGCGACGAAGTTTTTGTTGAATTCTGGAAAGTTATCATATTTATTGTTCTCGAATCTTTTTACGTTTGTTACAAATGCATTCAATGCATTGTAGTAATCTCCATTTTCGAGTACTATGTCCTCTAAAGTCTTTTTTGCATTAGATTTCTGTGCTTGTTCATTAGGCTGCTGCGCCTGTTTTTTCTGATCGTTTTCATTCGGATTTTTAGCTGCTTTCATACATTATACTATGATGCCAGGTATATAAATACTTTACTATTATTATGTAGATAAATTTTTGTATGAATTAAAGGCCATCGAAAGATCCGCTAAAAACGATTCTCTTGCAGAGGGGAATCGCATGGGGAAGGATGGATGGAAGGTAACCAGGCATTTGAAATGTTTGCTGTCGAGCTCAATTTCAATAAATTTGCTTTTTACCTCGCTTAAATGCTTGAAATCAATGCCAAGAGAAGAGGCCGCTGACGTTCCCAACGCAAGGATCAATTTTGGTTGTATTACGGAAAGCTGCCTTACTAAATAGGGCCTGCAAGTAGCTATCTCTTTTTTGCTTGGCTTCCTATTGTTTGGAGGCCTGCACTTCACGGCATTTGTTATGAAAACCGTCGATCTATCTACTCCAATGCTCTTCAAAGCCTTTGAAAGAAAGTTTCCAGACATGCCTATAAACGGCCTTCCTTGCAGGTCTTCGTTTTTACCAGGGGCTTCCCCGATTATTACCACCTCTGCCTTTTCGTTCCCTTCTCCCGGCACAGTATTCTTCCTTTTTAGGCATAGATCACAGAGGGTGCATTTTTCTATTTCTTTTGAAATAGCATTCAGGCTTTCCACAGTTTATCAATCTCTTCTGCTATTTTTTCATCTGCCTTTCCGTTTATTGAACTTTCATTGATGCTGCCATTGAAACCCAGTGATTTCAATCTTTCCCCAATATTTAAAAGATCGACTTTACAATTCTTTCCCTTCATAATAGTTATTTGTTGGCCGTTAGTTATTGCTATGCATCTTTCTGCATGTGTTTTTATGAAGTAATTAAGCTCCCCATAAAATTTAGAAATTTTTACGTTCTTTAAGGTTATCAGTTTAGAGCTGTTTTCCAAAAGTTTATACAGAATCTCTTTTTCCTCTTTTTCAATTTCAATCATCCTTTGGTTTTCATTTTTTATGTACTCCGAAAGCATTTCTGGAACAAAATGCCTTTCCATTGCTGCCCCCAAAACCTGATTTTTTATCTGCAAAAGATAAAGCAAAGCAGCATTTCCTGCCAAAAATTCTATCTCAGTTTCACCGCCTAGATATGAAATGCGTTTTACAGAAAACGCTATTATCTCTCTAGTGTTTTTTACATGCCTGTGTTTGCATGCCGAAAAATCGTACTGGCCTATGGTTATTACCCTTACCTGATTTTCTTTGTCAAGTCTGTCTTCATTGAACCTTAGTTTCGGATTCTTTTTCATTGCGGCCTCTAGATTTTCAAAATTTTCCTCAGTTACTGAAAGCTCTTCCATTATTTTCGAATTGACAGCTTTTTCAGCTTCCATTACTTTCTCGAAGGGAATTATCTCCTTTAAATAGGCCTTTCCTACGTTATCCTGTCTGTATGTATCTGCCTTCCTTACATGGATGTTTAGTCCAAGTTCCTGCAGGGCCCTTGCGAAAACATGCTCTGCAGTATGTAGCCTTGCGCCTTCTAAAGTTTCTTCCATACTTATCGTGAACTACCCCACGCTTTTGCACGGGGCTTCTCGCTTCAATACCTTGACTTGCAACAGTTTTCTCTGCTGCAGAGGTCTTGACTCTGCGAGCTTCTCTTTCGCTTCATTCAGTTCTTCTAGAAGCTTATTGTAAGTCCATCGGTATAAATCTAATTGCTTATTCAATTCTGCCTTTACTACTTTATTTGGATACGGCCTGAATTTGTAATTACGCATATTTTTTGTTTTATCATTTCTTCGGTAAATACTTTTCCTTACTGTCTTTCATCTCCCGTCTTAAGGAAGGGGAATTCTCGGCGGATTAGTTAAAATTATTCGTAAAGCTAAAATAGGATGTTTAAGGTTTATGTAAGTAATGATTTTGCAATAAAATTTATTAAATTGTAATTTGTATAGCAATACTTATTAAGGTAAAAGTATTGGAATGTTTATGATAATCAATGAAAATGGAGATGTGAAGATAAAAGGATGGGCTGAGAACGTAAGGAACTTGGGAGGGCTGGCATTTATAACCCTCAGGGACATAAACGGAAAATACCAGGTAACCGTTTCAAAAAATTCAAATCCAGAATTATTCGAAAAGCTTGGAGAAATAAAATCCGAGTCGGTAATCGAGGTTACAGGCGAAAAGAAAGAGAATGAAAAAGCAGTGAACGGCTACGAGGTAATACCTAAAAAGCTGGAAATACTTACAGTAGCAGAGCAGCCCGTTCCGTTGAATTTAAGCGAAAAGGTGCAGTCTTCATTAGACAAGGAGCTTGACTATAGGTTTTTAAGTTTAAGGAAGCCTAAAACAGCCGCTATCTTTAAGATACAAAGCACTGTAAGCAATGCAATAATCAAGTTTTTCGAGGACAATGGTTTTTACCAGATACACTCCTCAAAGATAATATCGCAGGCAACAGAGGGAGGAGCAAACGTTTTTCAGGTCCTTTACTTTGACAAGACTGCTTTTCTTGCACAGTCGCCCCAGTTCTACAAGCAGATGATGATGGCTGCCGGTTTTGAAAAAGTATTTGAGATAGGGCCAGTGTTCAGGGCAGAGCCCCACCACACAACGAGGCATTTGACAGAGTACACAAGCGTGGATCTGGAGATGAGCTTCATAACTTCATACGAGGAAGTAATGACCGTAATGGAAAATTTGATGTTAAGAATATTCAAGGAAGTAAAGGAAAAGAATAAAAAAGATTTGGAGCTTTACGGCATAGAATTGGGAGAATTGAAAACTCCATTTCCAAGGATAACAATAAAGGAAGCGGGAGAGATACTGAATAAGTATGGAAACAAGCTAAAAGAGGATGGCGACATTGATCCAGAAGGAGAACGGATAATGGGCCAGTATGTAAAGGAAAAATACGGCAGCGACTTTTTCTTTTTGACAGAATTCCCTTGGTCGATTGCACAATTCTATCACATGAAAAAAGAGGGCAATGAGGAAGTTACAAATAGGGCAGATCTGATATACAAAGGACTGGAGATAACTACGCTAGCGCAGAGGGAACACAGGTATGACGTTCTTATAAAACAATTAAAGGAAAAGAATTTGGATCCGGAAAAGTTCAAATTCTATACAGACTTTTTCAGGTACGGAGTTCCTCCGCACGGCGGTTCAGGAACTGGTTTAGAAAGAATAGTGAAGCAGATGCTTAACCTGGAAAATGTGGCCGAGGCAACGCTTTTGCCAAGAACTCCTGACAGGCTTATACCTTAATCACTGATACATGTCTGATGGGGCGTCATCTTTTGGCGAATAATTATTAGTGTTTTTGCTTATGCTCAAGAATTTCTGCCCGCTTTCCTTTGCGATTTCAAGTATTTTGTTTAGTCCTGCATACTCCTCTTCACTGTCAGCC
Source organism: Candidatus Parvarchaeum sp. (assembly GCA_049965555.1). Classification (GTDB taxonomy): domain Archaea; phylum Nanobdellota; class Nanobdellia; order Parvarchaeales; family Parvarchaeaceae; genus Parvarchaeum. The sequence continues at coordinate 22,588 of JBMFWF010000003.1, read as the reverse complement.
GTCCCACTGAATTTAATCCTAGGAGCATTGCCTTCGTTATAGCTAAGTATTGCATATCTTTTCTTTTTTTCCGTGTCTATTATGGAGAAAAGGCTTGTTATATTGGAGAATCTTTCAAGGTCAGTTTTATTAAGATTGGATATATAATTCAGTATTTTTTCTGCGTTTTTGCCGAGAGCAGAAGTATCTGTAATATAAAAGGAAAAACCTTCGTCTTCAAGGTAGACATTAAAACTTTTTTCTTTTATTTCAGATGAAATCCTGTACATTTCAGAGAATTTTCTGTCATCGTTAACATCTGGGATTTCGCCTTTTTTGTACAGTTCTTCTAGTTTTGTCAATTCTTTTTTTGACGCCTTAACTGGATCAAAAAAGTAGCTTGCCTCCAACCCATCGAATTTTTGTCTAAGGCAAAAGGCTTCTTCATTATAAATTAAAACCAACGGCCTTTTAAGAGCAAAGTAAAGCGCCTCAAGCAAAAAGTCTTCTAATGATCTTATGTCTTTGACTATATTTTTATCCGCCATGCATACATAATAGTCATTTATCCCAAACTCCTGCCTTATCAATCTTGATTTGCTCTTTATATTTGCAGAAAGCTGGAAAATATCCGAAAGTTTGTTATCATATAGGCTTTCTTCATCTTCGTTTATTATCTCATCAAGATTTTTATTACTCATACATGTTGTCGTTGTATTTGCTGTTTATCATTCCAATCATTAAACTGTATTTGTCGTCATTGGCATTGTGCTTTGATAACTGGGCCACATTGTCTTTGTATTCAATTGAGTATATCTCTTTTTTATCCATTATAAATAAGGGCTTCTCACTGAATTTCTTGTATACATTTGACAGTTCTTCTTCGTTTAAAAAGGCCTCGGATCTTTTCTTTATCTGATACGCAAGGTAATCAGAATCTGCCATCTTATTTAATTCTAATACGCGATTTAATCTTTCTTTCTTTAATTCTTTATCTTCCTTTATGTTCTCGATGAAATCTATTTCTTTGTCATTTAATTCTTTGTGGTCCCAAAAGTAAATCAATCCCTCGTTTTTTAGCTCCTTGGTAACCACAGACATGTCATAATTGTTTGAATTAAGCATGTAAAAATCCCTGCCGATCAATAAGCACAGGTACCCCAATGAATCAGCTTTTAGATTATCAATAAATTTATTTATGCCTTGAATCTTCTTTTCTAGCTTTTCATTGTGCACTAAATATACATATTTGAATGGTTTATTCAGTATTGTTACGGAGTTTTTAACTAGCAGACTAGCGGTTTTTTCTAGTATGGCTTTGCTTAAATCGTAATTTCCATATATGTAATCCTCTCCCAGCAAGTCATCTAAGTCTTTAAAATTTTTTAAATCCTTTTTGTATTCCACAATTTTCAAAGAATACAAGTAGTATTTAAACGTTAAAATGTGCAGAAAAAGCATTATTCGCTACTCTGTCTGTTTTTCTTTTTTTAAATCGTCAATCAAGTCTCTGAGTTCTTTTATGCTGTCGCTTATCGCAGGTATCAATCTGTCTATCACCTTCTCAAAGGCCTGCAATTCTACATTAACGTCAGAGATAGTTTTATTGTATTCTTCAGTCTTTCCTATCATAGTGTTCTGTATGCTGTCTATCCTCTGGCTTAACTTTTCCAAATTATCCTTTATGTTCTCTATAGAATTTGTGTTTATATTTACGCTAGACCTTAATGAATTCAGTTCCGAGGCGGAACTTTTCCACTTTTCATTGATTATCTGCTCGAGTATCTGCTGTATGCTTTCAAGGTTTTGATTGCTCATTGAAGGACTGCTTTCGTAAGACTGCCTGCTTTCCTGTACGGCCGGCTGCGTTATGTTTTGAATTCTTTGAATAGGCTCTTCCTGCATCTGTTGCATTGGCTGCTGAGAAGCCTGCTTTGTTGGATTGCTTTTAAGCGCGTTTACGAGCGCATTTTTGATTGTGGTGCTGTCATATCCCTGCTGTCTTAAGCTGTCTATTATGTCCTGCTGGCTCATTCCGTTGTTGAGCATAGAACTTATGTCAGGCGTTTCATTATCATCTTTTTTCTTGAATGCATTCATTAAGTTCATATTTAACTCCATTTTTTACTGTTCATGTAGTCGTTTACAATTTTAATAACGTCTTCTTTATTTAAAAACCTTGAAGGATCTATAAAGCTAAGGTATTTTTCTATGACTTTTATATCCTGCGCCTTGGCATACGTTTCAGACTGCCTTTCCAATCTATTCAAAGCATCATCAAGCTCAAAGATTTTGGTTTTGCTGCTTGACAGCTCGTTGTTGATCTCCTGCAATGCAACCTTTATCTCTTTATATTTCTCCAAATTATTCTGGTCAACCATCTTGATAGTATCTTTGAGCTGCGAAATCCTTTGGTCGAATATCTTCAAAGATTCTCTAAGTTCTACTACATTTCTTGTCAAATCTGTCTGCTCCATTCAATTATATTGCCGCATTTCTTTTTATGTCTTTTTATTCTATTCTTCTAGAAAAAAAGTAAATAATCCTATTTTGCTTTTTGCAGTTAAAAGAAAAACTTTAAATACGCTAAAAACAAATAAAAACTATGCAGAAGAAGCAGAAGGCTGTGAAGACCGTTTCTTATTCTGCCTTAGATAACGCTAAAACAAATTCAAACCACTATAGAATAACCTTGCTTTCCGTTGCAGGTACTTTTCTGGATGGATATGACATCTCTATAATAGGAGTTGCTTTGACTATAATAACTGCCATAAGCGCTTTCAGCTATGCCACCACTCCTCTGGGAAAGGGTTTGATGGCTGCTTCTACAACCATAGGAATGCTTTTTGGTGCATTGTCAATAGGCTATATAACGGATCTCAAGGGCAGGAAGTTCATGTACCTTTGGGATATGGTCATCTTTATAGTATTCACTGCCGCAATAAGCTTGTCATTTAATTTCTGGTCTCTTTTCATCTTTAGATTGATACTTGGTTTAGCAATAGGTGCAGACTATGCAATCGGGGCCACAATCATATCCGAGATAACACCAAAAAAATCCAGAGGGAAATTCTTGGCTAGCGATGGGCTGGCATGGTGGGTCGGCGCAGCTTTTGCATTTATAGTGGGCTATCTTCTTCTCCCATTAGGCATTAATTCTTGGAGGGTTATGTTCGCAATAGGCATTATTCCCGCAATAATAGTCCTTATACTTAGAAGAAAGGTACCGGAATCTGCCAGGTGGCTGGCAAATAACGGCCAGGTAGAGAAGGCAAAGGAATCTGAAAAGATAGTGGCTGGCAAATCAGATGCTCTTAAGGCTACATACAATAAGGTTTCATTTTTCACATTATTCGAAAAGAAATACATAAAGAATACAATCTATTTTGGTTTGGCGTGGTTCTTCTATGATGTTGCATTTTATGGTATAGGGCTGTTTACCCCAACTATTCTTCTGCTGTTTGGATTAAGTCATAGTCTGTCTATTTTAGGGTCAGCAATCTTTTCCTCTGTAGCTATAATAGGTTCTGTAATGTGCATATTGACTGTAGACAGATGGGGAAGAAAAGCAGTGACAATACTTGGTTTCGCAGGCATGTTCATCTCTCTTTTAGTCTTGGCAATAATAGCAATGCACACTCCAAAAGATGCATTTGCAGTAGGAATAACCGGCACAGTTATAGCAGCAATGTACATACTATTTGAACTAACACAGTCATGGGGTATGGGAAGCACGGATTTCGTGTATGGACAGGAACTTTTCCCAACAACAATCCGTGCCACTGGCCAAGGTTGGGGGACTTCAATAAGCAGAATCGGTGCTATACTTGGTTTAACGACCTTTCCTACAATAGTAGCTTTATACGGTTTGGGCTATGGTTTACTGTTTTTCGCAATAGCAGGATTAATAGGTCTTTTGCTTACAGTATTCCTTGCACCTGAAACAAAGGATAAAAGCCTGGAAGAACTGACGGAAGAATGAACATAAGATTTCTCGGTAAGTGGAGTTCTAATCTTGTAAGGGGAGAAAGAAACATATCCTTTGCATTGGATGACAAAATAGTTTTTGACTTCGGCCCGCATACAATAGAGTCTTTGCTTGACAGTAAGATAGACCCTCGGGATATAGAAATAGTTCTTATAACGCACATGCACTTGGACCATTTCAGCGGCTTGCCGGAACTATTTTGGTACAGGTCTATATACAAGGCAAAAAACAAATTAATAGTTCTTGGCCCAAAAGGAATAAAAAACAACACAGAAAGGCTTCTGAAAACATTACAGACACCAAAGGCATTCAAGATAAATGCAGAGTTCATTGAAGACACGAAATATGATTTCATACAGCCTTTCAGGGCGAAACATCTCGTAATAGACAACGGATACAGGGTTAATTACAAGGGAAAAACCATCTTTTACAGCGGAGATACTGCTTATAGTGAAAACGTAGTGAAAGGCGCAGAGGATGCAGACATATTACTGCATGAAATGACATATTTAGACAACAAGAAAGAGGAAGCCGACTTTTGGAGGCATTCCACTTACAGCTCTGTAATTCAGGTATTCCAAGAAAGCCGTGCCAAAAAGCTGGTGCCAGTTCATTTATCCGTTGATTCAAATAATCTAGCTTTAAAGCTTTCAAAGTCGGACAAAAGGATAATTTATCCTAATGGCGTTGTCCACTTGTAATCTTCTGTTTAAAGCTATAAAAAACCATAAATAACACGTAAACTAATAGTTTAGTGGTAAATCTAGTATTATTCGATGCCGGACTCATGGGTTACTCCTTAGCAGTACATATCCTGTTGGTTACTATCGGAATGACCCTGCCTATAATAATGAGTATAGCAGAGTTCGTTTCTATAAGATATAAGATACGGTTATATGATGTTTTGGCTAAAAGACTTGCAAATGCTCTTATAATATTCTTTGCAGTGGGAACTGCTAGTGGTGTAGTAGTTGCTATAGAGCTTTTTGTTCTCTGGCCGAAGTTCATATCTGTTCTTGGGCAGGTAGGTATACTGCCTCTGTACATGGAGATATTTGCTTTTTTCACAGAAGCTATCTTCTTAGGAATATACATCTATTTCTGGAATAAATTCAAGAGCAGGATAAGGCATTGGCTTCTTTCCGTATTTATCGCAATAGGTGCAGTAATGTCAGGCGTTTTCATAACAATGATAAATGCATTTATGAATACACCAAAAGGGTTCAACATCCCTTATTATTTGAGTACCGGCAAGATAATCGGCGTAAATCCATTTGCAGTTTTGAACACGCCTACTACATGGATAGAGATAGGGCATGTAATAGGCTCTACAATATTTGCAGGCGCAGCTTTCTTTTTAGCTTACTTTGCATACAAGCTGCTGAAAACGAAAGGAATTGAAAGGGAGTACTATAAAAAAGCCGCAAAGATTGCAGCGGCAATAGTCATAATAGCGATAATACTGACAGTTATAATAGGGATTGAATCGATTACAAATTTGATGGTCTACCAGCCAGAAAAATTCGCTGCATTGGAGATGAACTTCAATTCAGGGCCGCACGTAGCAGAGGTAATAGGCGGTTTCCTAGTAAACAATAAAACTATTGATTCGATAAACGTTCCTGGATTGATGAGCTTTCTGGCTACAGGAAGCTTCAATGGGGTAATAGCAAGCAATGATTCTCTTTTATCATATGCAAAGAGCACTTGGCCGCCAGTTACAGTAGTACACAATACATTTGATATAATGGTCGGTTTGGGTGTTTTGATAGGCATCATAATGGTTGTCTTCCTAATAATTTGGCTTTTGAATATAGATAAGATAAGAGACAAGTTTGAATCCAACAAATTTTTCAATAAATTACTGTCAAGAAGGATATTCTCTGATCCATTCGACAACCCTCTTGTTTTAAAGGTGTTGATAATAATAGGGGTGCTTGCTGCTTTCCTTTTGGAGGACGGCTGGGTAACGGATGAAGTTGGAAGGCAGCCATGGATAATATACAACGTTATGACTGTTTCAGCTGCCTCTAATACCTCACCATCAGTCCTTCCTGTAGGAATAGCAATGATAGCCTTTTACATCGTAGTTATGCCTGCAACCATTTTATTTGTACGCAGAGTGATGGAAAAAAGGGATCTTAAAAGTGAAATTGGGGTGAAGCCATGAACACATACATAACAATAAATTACGTTCTGCTTGCTATTGTGTTCACATTTCTTTTTGTTGAAGGGATGTCCGCTATATCCTTTATATACGACAGAAAAAGCTTGCCGAAAGTAAAGAAATACCTTGATCCTGTGTGGGGCATAGTCGGAACTTTCGTCGTTTTCTTTGTTGTAAATACCGAAGTGCTCTACCCTTCAATAATGCCTGCAATTGATTACATGTATGTTTTCCCAATACTTTTAGCAACTTTATTGTTCATAGGGAGAAACGTTTTTCTCGTTTTTTCCGAGTACATCTGGAAAGACTCTAAGTTCAGCCAGCTTATGCTTGCAAGGGTTTATTCATTGATAACATTCATAATAATCATCATACTTCTTTCAATTTTCATATCAATAATATCCGGTGTTGGAACTAATTCAACGCTGACCGGGTTTTCAACCTCAGTATTCCTATCCAATCCATATGTTCTTGGCTTCATAGTCGGTACGCTTCTTATAGCATTTGGTTTATCATTTGTTTTTTACAAGATCGAAAAGGCAAAGGTTTTGTCACCAATATCTACAGTTCTCGGCCTTTTTGTTTTCATATTTTCAATCAGCAGGCTTAACCTAAATGTAAACTACATAACTTATGTACTTGCTGCTGCGATAGCAGCAGTTTCATTATTTTATTACATAACTGGAAAGGCAAGAAGAGAGATTGTTTTTATAGCTGCATTTCTTTCCGTCATATCAATAAATTTTCTTAATTATGGAAAAGTTTTTGGAACACAGTCTTTGGCTTCTTACTTGAATAATTCAGCGGTTGCCTCTGCCGGCATACTTGTCACAATAGTCGGCGGGATATTGCTTACAGCAATGCTTCTCTTTTTCCTTTACATGTACAAGCTTCCAGAAAAAGAAAATAGCAGCGATAACTATCAGGAAGATAGCGATGAGAATGAAAAAATAGGTATAGCAAACTTATATATAATCTCCAATAATAATAAAGTGAATGGGAAAGAACATAAGAAGGGGAAGAACAGGAAACGTTAGATGCGCTTCATGCGGCCAAATAACTAGAAGGGACAGAGCCGTTTATCTATTTAGAGACGGGATAAAGGCATATTATTGTCCGGACTGCGCAAAGAAAATACACGGACAAAGGCTTTACAAAGGCATGCCTAAATACGTAAAAAGAACAGGTAGCTCGAAGGTAAAGAGGAAATTCACAATCTTTGCAACTGAAGATGCTGGGATTAAAGGCAGTGATGAAGAAATCCATGAAGAACCTTCATACAATGACACTGAAACTATAAACCAAGAAAACAGCGAAGAAAATGATCAAGAGAACGAAGAGAAAAATGATCCAAATGAGTAGTGGTCTATGGTAGTGCTAAGAATATCCCCCTCTCTTTTATGGCTTCTAGTTGTGGTAATAATCATCTTGATTGCAGTTTTTGCTTTCGTCAAGCTAAACAAAGCACCATCAACAGTTAATGTAAATTCAATTCCTTCTTCAATACAGTATGCTTTAGAGTATTTCAATGCAGCATATACGAATTCAACTATCCTGGTTCCTTCGCAGTATTATAGTGCTGCAAAAGCGCTTTCAATTAACGGCAACAAAGCAGTTGAAAACGCTACTTTGTATAATTCAATTCTTTTTGGCAGCGCAAAGCTTCCTGCAGGGTATAACATATTAATAGACATGGAAAATGCATCCTCTCTTCCGTATTTGACTTTTTTCCCGTATAATTTTACTACGAAAACCTTGAGTAATTCATTAAGAAACTGCGAGGTTGCAAGTAACAAAAGCGAGGCATTTGCCGTGTGCTCTATCTATTCAAATGTTACAATTCCTATAGCAAACAGCTCTATAAACAAGAGCATAAGACTTGGTTTTGGAACTTTTGTAGCATTTCCTAATAGCACTTACTTGTATGAAATAAACGGTACACTTTCATACAACGGGCAAAATACTACTTACATACCTTCAATAAAGATAAACAATACAAGGTTTTACAACGGCCTGATGTTTTTGTACGAAAACACAACGGCTTTCTTCCTTTCAAAAGCAGATTTAAACACTTTTTACGGGAGAGAAATGTTTCTTCCAAATTCGACGCTTAAAAATGTCGTTGCAAACTTCTTTTCCGCAAGAATAATATCATAATGAAAGCTTTTTAAATAGAGTATTACCATAAGTATTATTCAATGCTATGAAACTCAAAGAAATAGATGTAGAGCTGTTAGATCTTTTTAAAAAAGGGGAAAAAGTCAAGGAAATAACCAAAAAATTGAATGTTCCCCAGTCAACAGTCTATTACCATTACAACAAACTCAGGAAAAATGGATTTATTAAAGGCTTAAAGGTTGAGATGAATTATGATGAATCAAAAATCTATGAAAAAGCGTTTATCCTTGTTTCATTGAACAGCGTACACACTACTGATTTTGAAAAGTTCTTCCAGGACCTAAAGGAAGATTCGGTTGTAAAGGAAATTTTTGAAGTAAGCGGCGACTGGGATTTTATCTTATCTGTAAGTGGGCAAAAAGAAGACATAATAAACTTTGTGCACGAGAAGCTGCAGAATCTGCAAAACGTTAAGAAAATACAATCTATATTTATAATGAGACACGTAGAAATATAATGAGCTTAGCAGATAAATACAAGGAGGAATTAAAATCTCAGGGCATAAATGTAGAAATAAACAGCATAAAAATCAAAAAAGACAGGACAAAATTGATCCTTGCAATTATAGGAATTGCTTTGGCCATACCCATTTATTTTCTTATATTTACAAACTATAATTCATGTTCTATTTACGCCGCAGCGCTTTCAAGCACAGCAGGAGGAACGCCTTCGATTTCCGGTTCTTTTTATTTTAAATGCGGATTGAACGCAATAATGTATTCAGTTTCAGCGGCGATTCTTATCTTTATTGTACTTCTTATAGCTGTAAAAATAATTAGAAGAGGGAAAAAACGATAATTGTTTTTCTTTTTGTAAAAAAAGCTAAAAAGAGATTAATAAATGGAGTGCTATCAAATAAAATGGCACAACTGTGTTTGTTAAGGCACGGAGAATCCCTTTGGAACAAGGAAAACAGGTTCACCGGCTGGGTTGACGTTCCTTTGACAGATTTTGGAAGAGAGCAGGCAAAGAAAGCCGGCCAGTCAATAAAAAAAGAAGGCATACAGTTTCAGGTTGCTTATACAAGCGTTTTGGACAGGGCAATAGAGACTCTTGATATAGTAATGAAAGAAATACAGCAAAAAATTCCAGTAATAAAGGATTCGGCTTTGAATGAAAGGATGTACGGGGATTTGCAGGGATTAAACAAGGCAGATACTGCAAAGAAGTACGGAGAGGAGCAAGTCCATATATGGAGAAGAAGTTATGACGTAAAGCCGCCGAACGGAGAAAGCTTAGAGGACACACAAAAAAGGACTATCCCGTTTTTCATGAACTGCATAATGACTGATATCAAGGGCGGGAAAAATGTCTTAGTTGTTGCGCACGGGAATAGTTTACGTTCGATAGTAATGTATTTGGATAATTTGTCAAAAGAGCAGGTATTGTCATTGGAACTGCCTACAGGCCTGCCGATAATTTATTTAATTGATTCGAATGGCAATGTAGCTTCGAAAAAAGAATTAGGCAATTAAATTGCATGCATCTTCTACTTTATTTAAATAAAGAAAATTAAGTTAACTATAATATGATAATCACATTGATTCAGTATATTTTTTCCATTGTTTCAGGGTTTTTAGTGGGCTTTTCATTAGGGTTGATAGGAGGCGGAGGTTCCATACTTGCTATACCTTTGCTGCTCTATTTTGTAGGCATAGATAAACCGCATCTTGTTATTGGTACGACGGCATTGGCAGTGGGAATAAACGCTTATGTAAATTTTATAGGCCACTTCAGAAAACACAATGTGGATAAAAATGTGGGCTTGATATTCTCAATAGTTGGTGTAGTTGGGGTATTAGTAGGGACAACGCTGGGATTAATAACCCCGGGAGAGAGTTTAATAGGCATCTTTTCAGTTTTGATAATTGCAATAGGCTTATACATGTTTCTTACTAAATGTAAAAAGTGTACGCAAAACAAAAAATCCAAAAAGCAAAGAGTAAATAAAAAGAAGGTTAGCATATTTAGTTTAATTGCCGGCTTTGCATCAGGATATTTTGGGATTGGGGGAGGATTTCTAATAGTGCCTTCTATTTTATATTCCTCAGATACAAGCATAAACAAAGCAGTAGGCACTTCTCTTCTTGCTGTGGGAACATTTGGCATTGTGACCGCAATAAGGTATGCCTTTGCAGGTGATCTTATCATATCAATAGCATTATTGTATGTACTGGGCGGAATTTTTGGCGGCATATTAGGAACCAGGATTACTACCTCCATCAATAAGTCGCTGCTTAGAAAAATATTCGCAATTATAATCATAGTTGTAGGCATTTACATGCTGGTTCCTTTTATATGATTTTTCCGTAATAGCAATTAAAAGTAGAGCCATTTAAATTAGTCATGTTCATTTTAGTGCTTTCTTTAACAACTGAATAATCTTTATTAATGGCCTTCCATCTCTATTAATCATGATAAACGAGGAGTTCATTGATATAAGAAAGCAGAGGAGTGTTCTGGAATGTTTACTTTCAAAGCTTAAAGAGAATTCGCCTTATCCTTCGGCATTTGACAAAACTAAATATTATATAGCAAATTCCAACGGCATGTTTTTAGGTAAATATGACCGGCATAACGATAAAATACTAATTGATAAGTGGTTTCTTTACGATTCTATGTGCTCTAGCAAATTTGATGACATTGAGAACCTGCTTATACACGAAGAGGCACACAGGCAGAATAGGTTGCTGGGCAGTTATGAAGACGGAAAGCCGGATCATTGGACTGGCTGGCTTAAGATATACCTTGAATTGAGGGGCAAAGTCCCTAAAGTCTATTTAAAGGAAAAGGCATACGAGCATGAAAAAATGTATGAAGACATAAAGGAGGAAGACATAAAAAATATAATAATATTAGGCTATGAAAATAGTGAAAAGGCAGCTGCCACATTTGAAAAAGCTAGAAAAATGGGATTGAAATTTATATACATAGACAAGAATAAAAAGCTTAGTTACTATTGACTATTAGAAATATTTATATCCCTTGTTTTTATATAAAATAATATGCAATCCAAAGCCTTAAACAATAAAGAAGAGGAAAAGGCAGAGCATTCTCATATTATATATGTTCACACACACAAATAAGCACTTGACTCTTTTAACAAAAAGCAAGAGATCTCAGTCAGCTCTAGAGTACATGATGACCTACGGCTGGGCTATTCTGATTATAGTAATTGTAGCAGTTATATTATATAGCATGGGAATCTTCAACCCAAGCTCAAGCGTAACTTTTACAAGCAGCGGTTTCTCACCCTTTGCAGTTTCTTCAGTGATATGTAATCCATCAGGGTTGTTAGTCACATTAATAGGAGGGGGCTTGCCAAACACGGCAACTTCGGCAACAATCTCTAAAATTTATATAACATCAAATACCGGCACAACAGCTTTAACAAAAGAGTACAATCTAACACCTATAAAGATTTACCCTGGCACAACAGCAACAATAATAATACCTACCATTACATGTACATCTGCAAATACAAAATATTCTCTGTCTGCCAATCTTCAATATAGTTATTCAACTCCTGCGGGTAATGTAATTACTAATACAACAGGTACAATAACGGGAGCATCTTCATCTAATTTAGTTGCCAGTTTTAATGGAGTTAACAGTTATATGAGTACGCCAGAAAATTCCATTTTAAATAATACAGAAAATTTTTCTGTAGCATTATGGTTTAAAACATCAAGTTACGGCGCAATGATATGGTTGGGGTCAGGGCCTATGCCGAATTACGTTGGAGGTTGGTGGAATATTCTTTACGTGGGAAGTAATAACTCTTTATTTGGGGGAACAGACTGCGGCCCTATTTTTCAGACTAATAAAATAGTTTCAAATAATGCTTGGACGTTTGCAGTTTTAACACAGAATGTAACGGCTGCAGGCAAGACTGAAGTTTTATATTTAAATGGCAGTGAAATAAATAAAATTAGTGATAGTGTGTGTACATTTTCTCCTTATTATTTTGTTGTTGGAGCTGGAAGTTCAAATGGAGCAAATTGGCCCGATTTACCACCCATCTCTTATTTTAATGGTTCTATATCAAACGTTCAGCTTTATAATTTGGCCATAACGGCAAATAATGTGTCTAAATTATTTTTAAATGGACGGAATAGTTTGCCTTTACAAAATCTAGATTTGATTGCTTGGTGGCCATTGGACGGTAATACACTAGACTATAGTGGCAATGGGCGTAACGGAGTATCAAATAATATCAAATGGGTAATACCTTAATTTAATTTATCTGGGCCCAGGGAGGTTCGAACTCCCGACCTTCTCCGTGTGAGGGAGACGTCATAACCGCTAGACCATGAGCCCTTCAAATCCGTCAATATTTATGTAATATCCTTTAATATTAAAAACATGCATTTAATCCTTTCTTTGAAAATTAAAATCCACTTGATACTCCTGATGTAAGTGATGAGCTTGCAAATAATGTCGATACGCCTATTCTGACCATGAAAAATATACCTAAACCTATCAATACATATACAGGTATGTTTTTAAGGCCGTTTTTTGCTTTTCCTGTGTTTAAAACACCACCTAAAAGAGCACTTGAAGCAGTTGTTATAATTACGTTTATTGTAGCGATGGCTATAACTAAAGTCACTGAAATATGTGGGAGGCTAAAACCTGAAAATAACCCAAGTGTGCCACTTGGAAGGTTAGCAGCAGCATTTCCTGAGTTTGTTGTTGCGCCTACTTGGTCAAGTATTCCTATAAGGAAAGAGGATACCCCATAGAGCAGCGGCGCGGCAAGAGTAGCTGCTATGAATATGAAAAGAGAATAGCTTTTTACCTGTGCCTTCATGTCATTTCTTATGCTTTCATTCTGCAAAAGATTACTGGCAAGGTTCTCTAATATTAAGTGTAATTCCGCTCCGGACCTTATCCCTTCTGATATTATCCTTACGCTGTCCTTAAAGAATTCGGAGTTTGTCATGTCATTCATCTCCAGCAACGCTTCTGAGAAATTTTTGCCTGCCTGTGTTTCTATTGCCGCTTTATTTAAGAGATAATTCAGCTTTCCAAATTCAGGTTTCATGGATGCTATAAATGAATTTTCAGGTATCATACCTGCCCTTAAGTTTGCAGCCATCAATAGAAGCATATCAGGAAGAACCTTCTCTATTTTACCTGCAATGGAATCTGCAAGCATTGAAAGCACGGACCTGACAAGAATGATCCCTCCAAAGAATATTCCAAATACTGCTCCTATTGCGTAAAGAGGGGAGTGCAAAAAATGAAATACAAGCACAGCACCTATAATTGCTCCTGCAATGAGAAGAATTACAACGGATCCTATTGTCTGGTCCAAGTCTTCCCCACCCATCTGTGCATATATAAATTCCTCTTTTAATGATACAGTAAGCTTTTTCGGGAGCATATTGGCCAGGCTTGCTCTTATATCCTTATGATTTGAATTTTGTTTCATACTCCTATCGAAGGCCTCCTATTACCTACCATCCCCATGAAGAATATCTGGAACATCAAAAGAAAAGGCGGTATTATATACATTATGTCTACTGTGTTAAAATGAGCTAACGAACCAAGAATTACAAATACAGACATACCCAAACTTGGCAGCACGACTGAGATAAGCATATAAGCCATTGACATGGGGGTCAGTTCACCAGCATATGACTTCATGTCAGACTGCTGTTTTTTAATCAGCATGTCATTTATAAGAGTAAGTGTGCCTGCAACATCACTTCCCGATTTTATTGCATTCAACATTATATCTATAGTTCTTCTAAGAGACTGGGAGGGAACTCTTCTTGCTAGGTGGTCTAAAGCTTCTTCCTGTGGAACTCCTGATTCAATTTCTTCTATTGCAAGCTTGAATTCATCTGATACAACACCGTAATCTCCATTTGCAACATCTAGTAGGGCATTGAAGACAGGTACTCCGGAGCCTACTTTTATCATTATCTCTCTAGTTGCAAATACAACCTGCTCTTCTATAAGTTTTGTCCTTTTTACTGCCTGAAGTTTTGGATAGTTTAGGAAATACAGGAAGTAGATTCCAGGCACTACTAAAATTAGAATCGGCAGTATTGCTTCTATCTTTATAGTAAGAAGGTCTTTTTTTATGGCTATAAGAAGAATGAGCGCCGATACACCTAACATCAACCCTACTAAAACCAAGGTGACTATTATCCCTGCCGCTATATAGTCAAGGTAGTCTATGTCCATCGAGGCCTGCAAAAGGTCCTGCCTTAATGTTGGAGACATTCCTTTGAACATCGGAGCAAATTTTTTTACCTTCTTGCCGAAAAAAATGGCCTTTTCAGGGGAAATCATCACAGCGGGTATTTTCGTTTCCATCTCACAGAGTTTCCAATTCCGAAGGATCTCCTTTGTCGTTTACTAACTGCATTAACTTGTCATGGTTTGTGTAGTAATTGCTTGCTGCCAAACCTATCACATTTACATTGTTTATTCCTTTTTCAATCATCCACTGCAAAACTACTTCTTTTTCCTTGAGATCCGCGGCCATCTCCTCGCTTGTCAATCCTGAGTAAAGCGCTAGCTTAGTTGAGATCTTCTGTGAAGTATTTATTGTCCTTTCTATGGAGTCATTTCTCGGCTTCCATTCAAACAGGTTGTTGGTCTTAAGCTCCATCTGTCCGCTTACCTGTCGTTCAACTATCTCAGCGAGCTCTAATACCCTTCTTACGCCTGTTCTTCTCTGCCTGAATGAAGTTATTATAAGATCAAGCGTTGAAACTTCAATTTCCGGCAGATCTATCGGTTCCGATATTAACCTTTTTACAACCTGCTGTGCGGTCTCTGCGTGCATAGTTGCATAAACTGAGTGACCAGTCATCATCGCTTCGAAAAGAGTCTGTGCGTCTTCCTTCTTTCTTATCTCACCTACTACCAAACGGTCAGGCCTCATCCTAAGCGAGTTAAGCAAAAGATCAAGCATTGTTACCTGTCCCTTTCCTTCAGAGTTAGGCTGCCTAGTAAGCATAGGGACCCAGTGCATGTATTTTGGAAGGACAAGCTCGCTCGTATCTTCTATTGTTATTATCCTCTGGTTCGGAGGAATAAAAGGAAGAAAAACGTTAAGCATTGAAGTTTTACCTGCTGCTGTACCTCCTGTTACAAGAAAAGAAAGCTCATACTGCATTGCCTGCCATACAAATGAAATCAGCTCTAGTGAAACCGTTTTTCTCTTGAGGAAATCTATTATTGTCCATGGCTCTGCGCGGAACTTCCTTATGTCTAGTGTATTTCCGTGCGTGGATATAGGATACAAAGTAGCATTTACCCTGTCCCCGTTTGGCAGCTGTGCATCTAGCAATGGGTTTAAGTTTGTAATCTGCCTTCCCACCTTTCTTGCAATCTGCTGTGCGTAAGACTCTATCTTAGATTCGGTTTCTATCCTTACATTTGTTTCCAGCCAGCCGTATTTAATGTGGTAAACCATGACCTGCGTTTTTGAATCGTTTATAACTATTTCTTCAAGGTTCGGGTCCATATCAAGTATTTCTATTATTCCAAGGCCGAACATCTCATGCAAGAGAGTAGCAGACAGTTCCAGGTAAGATTTCTCCTGCATTCCGGGTATTATCTCCTGAAGTTTTTTCTGGACTATCTCGAGGAACTCCCTTTTTAATGCTTCAGAAGTAGTCTGCGAAAGCTGCTGTATCTTTGACGGGTCCTCCCTTATAAGCTGTGTCCTTATTTCAGTAAGAACTGCATTCATGCTTTGGTCTATTACTGGAGTGGTTATCTTGTAGCTCATTGTAAACTTTGAGGGTATTCTCAATATCTTAACATCCGCAGATATACCATCAGATACTACCTGATAATTTTCTACTATCTCAGTTCCTTCTGTTTCCATCGCAGTATTATAATATAATTAATTTTATGTTCTTATAACTTTAATTCTTTATTTATGCTCTAAAAAGCGCAGGTCAATGAACTGCATTATGACTTATGGCTGAAAAGCTTAAAACAGATGTTATTGCAGGAATCGCTTCTGCCACTGCCCTGTTGTTATAAGAGTATTAAAATGGGCTCGACGGGATTTGAACCCGCAACCACTCGGTTAAAAGCCGAATGCTCTGACCTAGTTGAGCTACGAGCCCGGAAATAATACTATCTATTATGTTTTTTTGCTTATAAATATGCAACCTAGTTTTCAAAAACTGCCTTCACTTTTTTTGTATTTTTCTTTATTTCCAAATACTCGCTGTTCTCAAATCGCGAAGAGCATAAATGCAAATCACCTTTGAAGGTTTTTACAGTAATGAAAGGCGGGAAGTCATAAGAACCATTGCCGTTGTCATACATGTAATCCATAGGCTCTATTTTCTTTTCCTCTTTTCCCTCTATCTTTATAATCAAGGTATCTTCTAAATATTCCTTTTCTTTCAATTTGAATTTCTCCTTAAAATGCGGCAGTACTAAGTAAGTTCTTTTATGGAAGAATCCCTAGCTCATAAAGAAAGGGCTGACTCCAAGGAAAGCTACTGGTTTACCATAAAGTTCTTTTACCCCCTCAAGTTCAATGTCCTTTTCTGCAATTCCTCTGAATTTCTTTTGATATAAAATACTTTCCAATTTTTCTATCATTAATTAACTAAAAATATGGTAAATTTAAGGTTTTTACTTTCTTTTTCAGATTTTCCATACCGACTCCGTCTTTGATAAAATGTATAGTTTTTAATAAAAAAAGGCTGTTGTAAAGCGATTTATGCAGCAGCCTTTTAAAATTCATTACTGCTTGACATTAAAACAAGCATCGTTAATCTTTAAATATTGATTAATCTCCTTATATAAACATGATTAAAGATACAAAGAAAAACAGTTTGAATGAATTACTTGAGGGCATAATGGAAATAAATAGAGGAGATACGAAGTTTCTGGGAGAAGGTGCGAGTCCTAGTTCTTTTTCAGAATACATATTAAGTGCCAATTCCGGCGACATAAAAATTAATAAAATGGGAGTTTACTCAAATTCAAAAGCCATGTTAATCGATTATTACGTGCTTGTATCTGTTAGTAATGGTAAAAAATATGAACCAGTCTTATACTTTACTAAAAAAACTCATGTAAATGAAGAAATGCTTGAAAGAACTAAGCCAGACTTGAATTTAATTGATAAAGGTTTAATCCCTGAGGTTTTTTCGAAGGCTATCGGAGATTATTATCTTATTAAAAATCTAGAGTACAAATTTGAAATAGGTTATATACGTAAAGGGGATTGGATAAAGGATATACTAAAATTTGCAAAAATTCAAGAAGAAAATATTAAAGAGTGGGAAGACATGTTTGATGCTTGGTGCAAAGACAAAGTATAAAGCTTTTATACTGTTAAATTCTTAGAATAATATTCTTTTAAATATATGGAAGCTACTGAAAATAGTGAAGAATCGCATTTCTTCATAATTAGGGTTACGATAGGAAGGGAGATGCAGGCCCTAGACAGGCTGGAATCGCAGCTTGCAAGGGTAAAAGGCATTTACTCAATAATAAAGCCATATTCTTTGAAAGGCTATATAATAGTAGAAGCCGATTCTAGAGAAAGCGTTTCTAATTTGATATACAACATAAAGCACATCCGCGGAATAATGAACAAAGAACTTTCAACAGAAGAGGCATTGAAGACGATAGAGAAGAAGAAACAGAAGATAGACATAAACATAGGGGATGTGGTTAAAGTGCTTTCCGGCCCGTTCAAGGGGGAGACAGCAACTGTAAAAGCAGTCAACAAGGAAAAGGAAGAGTTGACAGTAATGTTTTTAGAGTCAGCAGTTCCTATAAACGTTAACATTAAAATATCAGACGTGTCTACAGTAAAAAGCGAGAGTGATCAAAAATGAAAACAAAAGTGAAGATTGTTGTTGAGGGAGGAAAAGCAACGCCTGCTCCGCCTCTTGGACCGCAGCTTACAATGCTTGGTTTGAAACCGCCTGAGGTTGTTAAGAAGATAAACGACAAGACAAAGGATTTCGCAGGGATGAAAGTTCCTGTTGAGATAGAAGTAGATAAAGCAACAAAGGAATACGAATTGAATGTTTTAATGCCTTCAGTTTCGCAGCTTCTTATAAAGGAAGCGGGGCTGGAAAAAGGCTTCGGCGACAGAAAGGAATCTGCATCCATATCCTTTGAAAAAGTAAAAAAGATAGCAAAGGATCATTCGCAGTATTCGCTGGCAAAGAGTGAACAGGGGCTCATAAATGAGGTTCTAGGTTCATGCCTGAGCCTTGGCTTAAAGGTCGATGGAAAGGATCCAAGGGAACTGATAAAAAAGGTGTAAAATGTTTTTTGGCTTAGATCAAATACTCGCTTTTTTAGAAAGCAACAGCTACTCGGCGATTTTTATATTGATGTTCCTTGAATCAGTTATAGTTCCAATACCAAGCGAAGTAGTTCTGCCATTTACAGGCTTTTTGATAGCAATAGGAAAAATCAATCCTTACTTAGGCTTTGCTGATGCAGTATCAGCCTCCATACTAGGGAGCATAGCAGGTTTTCTTCTCGGCTACTTCCTCGGGATAGAGATATTTCTTAGATACTCAAAAAAGCTGGGCTTCAAAGACTTAGAGTATGAAAAAGGCATAAGATGGATAAAGAAATACGGGGATTACTTCGCTTTCTTCACAAAGCTTTTGCCTGCAATCCGCTCAATAGCAGGCATAATATGCGGCGCTTTCAAGATGGATTTAAAGAAGTTCATAGCCTACTCTTCTGCAGGTATACTTATTTGGTCTGGCTTTCTTGTCTATACGGGCTATTACCTTTCGAGTAATTGGCAAGCAATAGCCAATATTTTTGAAGAAGCAGGCGTATACATCGCCGCAGCCTTCGTTCTTTTCTTCCTGCTTTACATCTTTAGAAAGAAGATAGCTTTAATTTTGAGAATAAAGAAAAAGAAATAAATGGAATACATAGATTTTCAGGATTTCAAGAAGGTGGACATAAGGACAGGTAAAATAGTAAGCGCAGAGGAGTTCCCAAATGCAAAAAAGCCGGCTTACAAGCTAAGAATAGATTTCGGTGAGCTGGGGATAAAGAAAAGCAGCGCACAGATTACCAAGCTTTACAGAAAGGAGGACTTAGTTGGAAAGCAGATAATAGCAGTTGTTAATTTTAGGCCAAAGCAGATTGCAGACTTTATCTCGGAAGTACTTGTCCTTGGAGTTGAAACCGAAAATGGAGTTGTCTTGCTTTCTCCTGATAAAGAGGTTCCTTTGGGAAAGAACATCTCATAGGTTTTTATTCTATTAAAGATTAAAATTTTTATTCTGTCATGTGGTGAGCTGACAGAGCGGCTATGTATTCGTCTGCAAATGACAAATGCTGTCTCAGCATTTCCGTTTCATAGCCGTAAACGAAGTAGGCGGGTTCGACTCCCGCGCTCACCTGTTCTATAATACTTTAAGGACAGCAGCAGAATCTGCCCGTATTTCTTGGATAAGTAGATTTAGTGAAAGCATTTGCAATTATAATAATTTGAGTTCTTTGAGGCTTTTCTCTATCTTCGATTTCGCTTCTTCATTTACATTTGAATAGGGAAAAGGAGCTTTTCCTATGTCTATTCCCCTAAGCTTCATTGCATACCTATAGCCGGCTGTTAGCCCTCCTTCTTTCAATATTGACCTTACTTTAAGAATCTTATTTTGAAGTTCCAGCGCTTTATCTATGTCTTTATTCTGCAATGCCTTTACCTCTTCGTTTATAAGCTCAGGGAAGGGATTCACAACCAGTGAAACAACACCTTTTCCGCCGGCATTCATTATGTCAAATATCAATCCATCACTGCCTGCAAGAACTTTAAGCTGCGGGTTTTCCATGATTAAGCTATGCAAATCAATCATGTTGTGGGTGCTGTCCTTGTAAAACTTGATGTTCCCGTTGTTTTTTATTATAAGATTCAGAGTCTGCACATCTATCGGTTTTCCAACCGTTGGCTCATTGTAAACCATTATTGGAAGACTGGTTAGTTTGCACGCTTTGTTGAAGTAATCCACTAGCTCATTGCTGCTTAAAGGTATAGGGTAAGGCTGGCTTAGAGACACGGCAGCAACATCGTTATCTTCCGCTAAATCAATCTGTTTTTTCAATTCTTCAATGTTAGATGGGCTCTTGAGTTGGAATATTATCGGAGTATCGCTGGCTGCTGATTTAACTGCCTTCAGCCATTTCTCTCTCTGATTATAGGAAAATGAAAGCGTTTCTGCAGCTATGCCACCAACAAACAATGCCTTGACGCCATTTTTTACTAGAAACTTTATGTAATCAATGGTTTTCTGCTCGTCTACATTGTTTCTTTCATCTAATCCTGCAAATACTTCAGACAAAGCACCGCTTATTTCCATCTTTCACTTTAACTAGTCTTTAGCTTTTCCAGTTCTTCGTAAAGTTTTCTGGTCCCGCTCATGCCCAAGCGAAATTCCTTCGGATCTAAATGTTTTTCAGAGCTTTTCAGCAAGTCTAAAACCTGCTGGTACGAATGTATGCCTCCGGATGCCTTTATCCCTATTTTTGAATTAAGTCTTTTTATTGTTTCTGCCATTAATTTTACGTTTTCAGGATCTGCCCCTATCCTGTTGCCAATTGAAGAGGTATATTCCGGCTCAGCAAATCCAGTGCTTGTCTTTATGAAATCAGCATTCGAACTGCATATTATTTCATAAAGCCTTTCCTTCTCTTCCTTTGTAGTGTAAGCATCTTCTACTATGAATTTTATCACAATATTATTTTGGTGCGCTACTTCAACAAGCTTGTTTACGTCCTTTTGCACAGCATTGAATTTCTTTGATTTTACATAGCCCATCTGCACAACGAAATCAACCTCATTAACATCCTTTGCCACTGCCTTTAGTATCTTTGCCCTCGCATTCGTAGTCAGAACCCCCATCGGGAAATCAACGGTAACTGCTATCTTAAGCGGATAGTTCTTCTTCGTTATGTATCTTTTTGCTGCCTTTGCGAACAAAGGATGTATGCATACGCTGTAAGTTTTTAATTCAGCAGCTTCATCTATTAGTTTCTTGATTTCTTTTTCCTTTGCGTAAGGCTTAAGCAAGGTGTGGTCAACCACACCCATTATTTTATCTATTTCTGATTTTTCCATAACTTATATTAAATTTAGGCTAATTTAAGTTTTTAGTACTGTGCTCAGTGATTACTGACAAATAGCTATTTTTTTATCATTTGTGTACTAGAAAGCTTTAAATATGATAATGCAATTAATTTATTTATGCCTAATTCAGCTAAAACCAGTGAAAAAGGTGATATTCGTTCTATTAAAACAAACTTAACTGCAAGGTTAGACAGGATTCCTTGGAATTCATGGCACACTTACATCTTTGCGATTCTGTTTGCAGGCGTCATTTTAGAGGGTTTTTCTATTTCACTAGGCGGTGCAACTTTGGGTGCACTTGAAAAACAATTTAATCTTACAACATTTGAAGCAGTTGTATTGACTCCTTTGTACCTAGTAGGTGCTCTTATAGGCTCCTTCTTAATGGGAACAATGGCCGATTATATCGGAAGGAAAAAGGTTTTCATAATAACAGTTAGCATTGTAATCATCGGCAGCGTAATAGTTGCCCTCTCCTTTAACTACGGTTCATTGGTATTCGGTAGGATAATAACAGCAATCGGTGCAGAGGGAGAAGTAGCAGTAGCGAATACAGCTCTGGCAGAGTTTGTGCCTCCTAAAAAGAGGGGATTGGCAGTAGCCTCGGGAAATGCGACAGCATTTGACGTAGGAACAGTCGCAGCTTCATTGGTGGCATTCTTCGCAATAGCACTGCTTCCTTCAACTATAGGATGGAGGATCGCTTTCGCCTCGGCAGTCATATTAGCAGTTGTAGTTTTCATAGCAAGATTAAAGCTTCCGGAATCAGTAAGATATCTTATAAGAAAGAACAGGCTGAAGGAAGCTGAGGCCATAGTAAGCAAGGCAGAAAAGGCCTATCAGGCCAAGACTCATAAGAAACTTCCCCCAGTCAGCGCAGAGATGCTTAACTTCTCTTCGCAGAAGCTTTCAGCAAAGTACGGCCTTTTGTTCAGGAAGTATCCGAAGAGGATAACTTTGGCAATAATACTTAATTTGACAGAGGTTTGGCCTTATTATGCAGCATTTTCCGTTATACCAGTAATACTCGTAAAGTTCTTCAAGTACAGCCCATCCAGTGTTGGCCTTTCTCTTGTATACATAACACTGGCAGGAGTCTTAGGTATAATTGCAATGTCGTTTGCTTTAGACAAGATAGGCCGAAGAAAAACCATAACAGCCTCTTATGGTA
>JBMFWF010000002.1:0-90750 GCA_049965555.1 Candidatus Parvarchaeum sp. | reverse complement strand
CTACGAGTGTAATTAATACAGCAGATAACAAAGTTATATACACTATTGGTTTGAATTTTACTCCAAACGGCATATCCTATAGTAATAAAACCGGAGATGTTTATATAAGTGGGGACCCAAACAATCAGTTTGTTTATGTATATTCGATTTCTAATTGATTTTAATTGCATTTGTCAATCTATAAATTATATTTAGTTTAAAACTTAAAATTTTATTTTGATTACTAAATTACCTGTTCTTTTATATTAATAATCGCTGGGTGCAGGATTCGAACCTACGCAGGGAAAATCCCAACTGGCTCTCAAGGCCAGCGCTTTAACCGCTCAGCCAACCCAGCATTGATTTAACTATAAATTTATTGTTAAATATAAGTATGTTTATTTTAAATTATAACTATTATGATGACAGAAGTAAAGGATTTTTCCCTGGATAGAACATTGAATTCTGGGCAGATATTCACTTTTTTCAAGGAGGGCAATAATTGGTATTCCTTTGTGGATAAACCTCTGGAAATAAGACAAGATGGTAATAAATTAGTGTACTCTGGTTTAGATGAAAGCCATGTCAAGGAACTATTAGGGCTTAATGACCCTATTAATGAGATAAAGGCAGAAGTTGATAAAGATGACTTTATAGACAAAGCTATAAAATACTCGGGTTCTTTACGCGTAGTAAAAAGCGGAATATGGCCGGCAACTTTAGGTTTTGTCCTTTCAATTCAATCTAACGTTAATCTTATTTTGAGAAGGATAAAGGCAATGTCTGATTATTATGGAATAGATGGAGAGATAAACGGCAAAATAATAAAGAGTTTCCCTTCGTTTGAAAATATCTACGAAAATGGGTATGATAAGCTAAAGCAGTTTAATCTTGGCTTTAGAACCAGGTTTGTATTTTCAGCAGCAGAATACTTCTATAAGAATGAGGTGGACGAAAGTTTCGCAGAAGAAGAAATCGGTAAGGCCTTAATTAATATAAACGGCATAGGGGAGAAGGTACTGGATTGCATATTTCTTTATGGTATGCACAATCTTTCTGCTTTTCCAATGGATGTATGGATTTTGCGGACATTGTCGCTTTATTACAGTAATATCCTTGGAAGGGCAAAAAGCTATAAAGATAAGAGAAAGGCAATGGTCGATTATTTTGGAAGATACGCAGGGTATGCTCAGCTGTTTATATATGATTATTCTAGGTTGAATACAATACGCACTATAGTTTGACGGTTTTTAGCTCCTTTAAGCTGTCTTTTATTATCTTATCCATTTCTATATCATTTTCCAGTTTTTTTATGGTTTCAGGATTTGATTTAGTAGCAGGGTTGTTTGATACTATCGAGCAGCAGTCTTTGTAATCCTCTATGGAAATGTCATAAAATCCATATCTTATAGATTTCTCTATTATCTCACCTTTATTATAGCCTATGAATGGCCTGAAAACCGGTAACTGAATGCCAAAGCTTATGGCATTTATGTTCTCTATTGTTTGAGATGCAACCTGCGACAGTGCATCTCCTGTTACTATCGCCAAATATCCTCTTTCACTGCTTATTTCCTCTGCTAATCTTAACAAGAACCTTTTAAAAAGCACAAGCTCATATCTTTTATCTATCTTTAATGCGGCTACGCTAAAATAATGGAATGGCACAAGATAAAGTGTCAAGCCTGATTCTATCCCGCTTAATTTCTCTGCTATTGTTTTTATCTTGCTTTGAAGTGCGAAGTCGGGCGAATTCAATGCATAAACATGCAACAGATCTACCTTCGCTCCCCTTTTCATCATTTCCAATGGCGCTATAGCCGAGTCTATGCCTCCCGAGAACAATGACAGCAGTTTTCCAGAGCTGCCTACTGGAAGACCTCCTATGCCTCTTTCTATGCTGTAATTTACTATGAACGAATCATTCATTATTTCTATCCTTATCTTTTTACCATTCTTGTCGAATCTTAATTTTAAGTTTTTTGCAAGTTCTTCCTTTAATTTCAAGGATGTTTTATTATACCCTTTGTCAACTCTTTTAACATCAATGTTTACGTTCTTGTTTTCTCCCACTATTTTATCTATTAATTCAAGCAGTTCTACTTCATCTCTGTCAATGCTGTAAGCTTCGCTGATCCATGCTACACCAGGAGTTAATTTCAGCTTGTTTATGTCATCTAAGTTGTAATCCTCCAAAACAAGCCTACTTTCAACTGCTTTGATCCGTTTATTTATTTTTTCATTTATGTTTTTTATAAGAAGAGATTGAAAATATCCTCTTTGTTTTCCTTTTAAAGCTATTTCATCATAATGAACAGACAGTATTTTTTTCATACATCTAAGACTATCTTGCATCTAATTAATCCTTTTTCATTTTTTATTGTAAGATCATGAAGAGTAGCCGCTTTTACATCCGCTAAGAAATTGTCTTTCAGTTTTTCCAGCTTTTCTCCTGTAGCATGGCATTTTAGGTTTAGTTTTTCGTCTATCTCTACTTTGGCGTCGGTAATAAGTATGTTTTTGTAGTCTTTGTAGAATATTATCTTGTTTATGAAGTCTACTACAAGATAATCCAGATTTTTTGAATGTATCCTAAACTTTATTTTTTTGTCCCCCTTCCTTTTAACGTTTAAAACCATAACATTGGATACCGCTATAGCTATGTTCCTAAAAAGTTCATTTAGCGTTTTGCCGTACGCTATAAATGCTATATCTGCAGTTGCCTCGTCTTTAAGCATTCTGTATCTTTCCATTATCCTTTGATGTTCCCTATGGGTTTTAAGCTGAGAACCTTTAGACTTATACCTGCTTTATCCATTGAATCTACAACTTCATTTATATCTTTGTATGCTGAACCTCCTTCCTCTGTCAAGCCGGTTATACTATTTCCTTTTACATATATCTCCTTCGCTTTCATGTTTTCAAGCAGTTTACTAGCGTTTATAGAACTTCTTGCCGCGACTCTGCTCATTGTTCTGCCGCTCCCATGCAAAGTAGTGCCAAAGCTTTCTTCTTCTGCCTTTTTTGTTCCAATACAAAGATAAGAGCCAGTCTCCATGCTTCCGCCAACTATTACCGGCTGGCCTGTTCTTTTGAGGACACCTTTCAGTTCCTTGTTTCCGGAGCCAAAGCTTCTTGTTGCTCCTTTCCTGTGTATTATCACATTCATTTTTTTGTTTTCAACAGTGTATTCCTCTATTTTTGCAGTATTGTGAGAAACGTCATAAACCACCTCTAAACCCAGATCTTTCTCGCTTCTTTTAAATACGTCCTTGAATGCTTCTCTTATCTGATAATTTATTATTTGTCTGTTAACGAAAGCAAAATTTATCCCACAAGACATTGCCTTGAAGTATTCCTGGCCTTCCTCAGAATTAAAAGGGGCATAAGCCAACTGCCTGTCTTTTAAAGCTATTCCGTTTTTAGAGGAGTACTCTAAGAACTTTTTAATGTAATCACTTGCTATCTGGTGGCCAAAGCCTCTTGAACCGGTATGGAACATCACAACTACTTGTTCTTTGATTACATCTAAATCAAGTAAATTAGCTATCTCTCTATTGAAATCCTGGTTTACTACTTGAATTTCAAGGTAATGGTTTCCAGATCCAAGCGTTCCCAGCTGTTGCTTTCCTCTTTTAAATGCATCTTCACTTACCTTTGAAAAATCTGCTGAATTTACCCTACCCTGTTCTTCAATTCTTTGCTTGTCTTTTTTTGTAGCATATCCCTTTCTTATAGCCCAATCTACTCCTTCTTCAGATATTTCTTTTAAATCAGATTTAGTCAATGCTTTTAAGCCTGTAAGCATATTCGGAGAGTTAGAGCCTACTCCGGCAGGCACCATTTTAAATAATCTGTCAACTAATTCTTTTATCCGTGGTTTAACTTCCTTTAAAGTTAAGTTAGTTTTTATAAGACGCATACCGCAATTTATATCAAAACCTATTGCTCCTGGAGAGATTATCCCTTCATTTAAATCAAAGGCACCGGCCCAGCCTACTGGTACCCCATAACCAATATGAGCATCGCTGAATAAGTAAGAATATTTTAATATGCCAGGCAAAGAAGCAGCGTTTGCTGCCTGTTTAAACACCTCATCTTCCATCTTTTTTAAGAGGTTTTTATTTGCGTATACTTTTATAGGGACATTGCCTGCCTTTTTTGACTCCCAAGTATTCTTATCAGTTTCTTTTAATGAATTTCTTATCTCCTGTACTTCCATTTATCTTTAATAACGGTTATTGGATAAATATTAGCCGTTGCTCATGTTATTATATCCTTTTATTACGTGTATATTGTCATTTTCCTTTTTCATATTGTTTATCTTTCCCAATAACTCCGTTTTGTCCATTTTTTTGCTGCATAGGATTATTGTATTTCCCGACCCTAGGGGATTATTAACGAGGTATACTTTGAAGTGTTTCTTAAGTTTACTTATATAATTTTGGAAGAACACTATGGCCTTGAAGCTCATCGCATAGTTTATGGCCAGCACTCCGTTATCGGTAAGGACATTATCTATGCAAGAAATGGTTTTTTCATCAAGAAAGTCATCCGGTATTTTATCTCCGTCATAAGCATCTAAAAACACTAATTCATATTTTTTCTTGCTTTTTTTGAGGAATTCTATTCCGTCTTCTACAAATAGGTTTATTTTCTTTATGTCTTCAGGTATAAAATCCTTCGCCAGCTTAACCATCTTCTCATCTATCTCAACTACATCCATGTTTACTTTTCTGCCATACAGCCTGTTTATCTGGTAAACAATTGTTCCACCGCCCAAACCTATCATAAGTATATTTGGTTTATCATAGAGCAAAGGCAATGGGGTGAAGTAGTCCCAGTAAGAACCTGTAAATATCCCTTTCTCAGCCCTCCTCGAATATGTTATCCCATTAAATTTGACGCTTATCCCTTCAGGGCCTCTTGTTAATGTTAAGGTTTTTTTATCATCTTTCTCTGTTTTTATTATTCTTTCTCTCTTTATTTTTTCGATCATCTTATTTATTATGTTCATATTCCTTAAGGCCCGGCCACCAATTATACCTTTGCAGCAAAAACATTATAGAAGGAACTATAAATAATACTGATAAAACAGAATCAATCAGAATCCCTACCGCTACTATAAATCCGACCTCTTCTATTATTGGAACACCGCTTGATAAAAGAGACAGAAACACTATTGAAAAGATTATACCTATGCTAGCAACTATTGGCCCGCTTTTCACAAGTCCCATTTTTATAGCTTCGAAGTTGTTTTTGCCTTCTTTTACATACTCTCTTATCCTCATGACTAAAAATATGTCGTAGTCTACGCCCACCCCCATTATGCTCGTTATAAGGAATACCTGGGCAATTGAAATGAAAGGCAGGGACAATATATAATGGAATATTAAAAGCGTAACTCCATTTGCAGCTATAACATTAGCTATTATGAGTAAAACTAAGCGCAAGGGAGTATATATCGAGAAAAGGATGATAAACAATACTACGAAAACCATGGCTCCCAAGGAGAGTATCAGTAATGGAACATCACCATTCATAGTTTTGACTGCACTGCCTAGGAATACTTGTAACCCATTAATGCTGTAGTTTACATTGCTTTTTTCTAGGTAATTGTTTATGTTGTTGTAATCGTTTAATGCCGGAGTAGTGAATCCAAGTGGTTTTAAGTATGTTAATATCTTCATGGAATTGTTTCCTTTTGTTAATTGAGTGTAGCTTACTCCTTTCATTGCTTTTATTGAGTTGTAAATTCCCGTTTCGTTTATGTTTGGTGTATTGTTTATTGTTATTATAAGAGGGTCTATCGGGTCGAATTTAAAGTTGTTTGTAGCTATGTAAAATGCGGTTTTTGATTCCGAGTTTGGAAGTAACCCTAGAAAATTTAATCCCGGATGGTATACTACAAAGAAATAGGCAGCAATCGCAATTATTACAATAAAAATTGATATTATAAAATATCTGTTTTTGTAGTTAAAATGCGCTAATCTGGTGAATGAATTCTCGAATGAGAAACCCGGTTTAAAATTTGGGTAGAATACTTTCTTTCCCATAGATATTAAAATAGAAGGCATAAACGTAAGTGCTGACAAAAGAACTATAAACACTCCAACTGAATCTAGGATTCCAGTGGATCCAAGAAATGCTAGGTTAAATCCCGACAGTATACTGTATGCTAATACTACAGTAGTGCCGCTTACAAGTATTGCTGCACCTGCTCCTCCAATGCTGATTTTTACACTTTTTCTATGGTCTTTTCTTAGTTCCTGTTTGAATCTGTATAGCATGTATACTAAGTAATCAGTTGAGATCCCAAGCATAAGTATTGCTGCAAGTGCCGGATCAAAAAATGAAACAGTGCTTTTTAGAATTATGTGGTATATAATATAAAACACTGAAAATGCAATTGTAAGGTCTACTCCATACACCATAAGCGGCACAAATGCAGCTATAGGCGAACGAAATATCAATCCAGTTACTATTATAACCATTAGGATCCCAATTGCAATTGCAAGAAAAGTGCCAAAGTTAGTTTCGCTTTCTATGTTGCTGCTTAACCCGCTGGAACCAGTTACGTATGCCGTAACGCCGTAATTTTTTGAGATTTTGCCGATATATGAATTTACAAAAGAATAGTTAGAATTGTTTACTGTTGAAAGCATTGTAGTGTGGTTGTAATTTATAAGGGTTACAGTTTCATTCGCGTTTGGTACTATAGGGTAATTGGTAAAATTGTAATTATTTATTATGTATAAAGGAGAGGAGTTGTAATATCCCTTTATAATTCCCACTATAAAGTTATATGCTGAATTTCTTTCAATTATTTCTGAATTGTTAAGCTGATTTTTTATATTTTCCGCAACATTTGCTATTATCGTGTTGTTTAAGCTTTTAGGTACGGTTTTAGAAGAAAGGTTATACTTCATATATACAGAATCTAGCGCAAGTTCCGCATTTTTCTGTATACTATAATATGTTGAATTCAAAAGCCCATATTCAATTGAATACAAAGACGTTATATTCTTGTAAGCAAAGTCGTTTGAGATATTTTCAAAAAATTCTTTTGTGCTGTTTGAGTAGGAGTTATTGCTTACACTTACGATCAATTGCAGGTTTCGACCATTGCTTGCATTATTGTTAGAGGAATTTCCAGTTACATTATATGAAACTACACTAAAGAGGTGAACTGCTATAGGTATGGAGATAAGAAAAATGGCTATCCATATAATAATTATCTTTTTATGGTGTTTATCTATAATATCACTGAATTTATTTAGGTTAATTTCCATCAATGATCCTTACGATCAATCCAGCTTTTTTAAGGTTACTTGCCCATCTTGACCGGGCCTATTTGTTACAATTGCTTCACCCTGGTCAGTTTCTACTATTGCCCCTTTTGTGATTATATTACGCCTTGCGTAAGACCTGTTTGCCTTGTTTTCTAAGACTCTTACTATTTTTACTTTTGATGTTTTTTTGCTTTTTGGATCAAAAAGATTGCCCTGATCTATTTTTAGTGGTATTATTTTTGTGTTTCCTCCAACTGTTCTGGAGGTTTTTATCTTTCTCTCGCCTACTTGTAAAGGAACTGATATATTCTTTGACTCGCTCCTTCTCTTATCTCTCCTCTTCCCTTTAAATCCTCCTCCTTTTTTCTTAAGAGTCGGTGCTGTGCTTTTAGACATATTGTTATCTTATAAAATATGTTATATTTAAATCTTTTTAATTTACTTATCGATAGAGGTTAATATCTCTACATCTAATTTATTTGACAGTAATCTCTTAAATTCCTGTGCTTCTTTTTCGGTTCCAATGCCCGAACCGTAATGCATAGGTATAGCTATTTTTGGATTTATTCTTAAAGCTGCTTCTGCGGCTTCCTTTGGCGTCATAACGTATATCCCGCTAACCGGCAAAAGCGCAATGTCTGCTTTGAAGTTCTGCATTTCAGGTATGTTGTCGGTATCTCCTGCAAGGTAAATTCTATTATTATCTATTATAAAGATATAACCTACATTCCCTTTCTCTTTCGGATGAAATGCAATTCCTTTGTCATTAAATTTATTTGTATTATATGATGGAACTGTTTTTATCGTTATTTCCTTTACTATCTTTACTTCATTAGGGGAAACAAAAACTTTGTAGTTTTTGAATTCTTTTAGTAGGCTTTCGCAGTCTTTTGGTGCAACTATTGCCGTTCTTTCGTTTATTAGCTTCCTTATGCTTTCTATATCAAGGTGATCATAATGGTCATGCGTTACAAGTATCAAATCTGCATCATTGTAATTGTTTTTGACTTTATACGGATCTGTATATATTATCTTGTTTTTCCCTTTTACTCTAAAGCATGCATGGTGCAGCCATTCTATATCTACATCTTGAAATATCATACCAATTTATTAAGTTTTTAAGATAAATATTATTTTGTTTTCACAAAACAATAAATTTTTATACTGTAATAATTTAATCATTACATGATATTAAGCGATAAAGACATAAGAGAGTACCTGGATAAGAAACTGTTCTCTATAGAACCTCTTTCAAATGATACAATACGAGAGAATGGAGTAGATCTTAGAGTAGGAGATGAATTATTGCGTTTTATTTATAATAAAGAACCCGTTGATATAAATGATAAGTCTGCACTTGAAAAAGTTTATACTAAAGAAAAGATAGAGAAGGACTTCGTCATATTTCCTCAAGAAAGAGTTTTGATAAAGATAGATGAAAAGATAAAAATGCCAAACAATCTAATAGGCATGTGCAATGTGCGTTCAACATTTGCCAGGTTAGGGCTTGCAATACCTCCAACAATAGTAGATGCAGGCTATGAAGGGAATCTTACAATAATGATGATAGGCGGGAATGTGCCTGTAAGGATATCAAAAGGCACTAGATTTCTACATCTGGTGCTAAGCACTACTTTAAGCGAAGTACAAAAGCCATATTCCGGAAACTATCATCAAAGTTCTGGTGTTACCGGTGCCAAGATATAAATGGGGTGAAAATGTAATTAGTATATGAAAAGAAGTTCAAAAAATTGGAAAAAGTACCATAAAGACAGGTGGAAAACTAGAAAGAAGAAGATGTTGGACAGAAAACGAAAGAGAAGGCTTCTGCGTGAAAAGAGTGCTTAGTTATAAATAATCAGTCGGGCTTATCTATTGAAAGCAGAGGTAGCGAAGTTTGGCCCAACGTGCAGGACTTAAGGTCCTTATCTGTCTTTGTGTTTACAAAGAATAAGATATCCTGTGGCTTAGCGCCCTCGAGGGTTCAAATCCCTCCCTCTGCAATTATATGAAAATATACGAATACAAAAATGGAAAGACAGTAAAGAAAAGCTTTAAAGAATATTTGCAGGATAAAAATGCCAATTATCGCATATTAAAGGACTTGCATGTTTTATTTACTGCGATATCTTTGCTTTTTATACTTCTAACAATAATCATAGCCTTTTCTATAATATCTGTTATATTTTACAGTGGGCCTGTGATTTTATTAATATTTATAGATTTTATAGCAGTTTTTTCCTCGGTTTATTTGATAATATTTTTCTGGTCTAGATACAAGAAGGATTTGCTAAAATCAAAGTCCAGCTAGTTTTTTAACTGTCTTCAGCTCTTTTACTCTTACGCTTGCATAGCCACGTATCGGGAAATGCATAACATATACTATTGAATCGAATATTTTCCCTTGCAATCCAAATCTGATTTTATTGTTTCCTTTGAAATTGCTGAATGTAACCTTTCCAATAAAGCACACCACCTTTGGCTTTTTATTTTCTATTATTTTAGCAAGTCTTTTTACTCCTTTATTTTCTTCCCCTTTTTTCAACTGTGATACATTTTTTGTTGGTTTGTCTATTATATTTATAAAATTGATCTTGTATTTTTTTGAAATCGTGGTGTAAAGATTTTTCAGTTTAGCATCATCTCTTAGAAATTCTCTAGTTTCTTTTATTATCCCTGCTTCCGAAAGCAGATACCAGAACATTTTGTTGTTTGAGAAAGGCACACCTCTATGATAAGAGCCAAAATGCGGATTTATTCCGACGAATAAAATAGCAGGGTTTTTTGAAATGTAATATTTTATCATATTTATTTATATTGTTATATATTCTTTAATTTTTGTGATAGTGATAGAAAGAGTGTACAGAAACAAAGAAAAAGGCTTTAAGATACTTGTAGACAGGGTTTGGCCCAGAGGGCTTTCAAAAGAACAGGTTTCTGCAGATGTTTGGGAGAAAGATATTGCACCCAGCAATGCTTTACGAAAATGGTTTTCCCATGATGAAAGCAAATGGGATCTATTCAAGAAAAAGTATGAGAAGGAGCTTTCTTCTCCACATAACATAGAAAGGCTCAAATATATAAAATCCTTAGAAAGAAAGCACGGTAAGGTAATACTTCTATTCGGCGCGAAGGACGAAATTCATAATCAGGCAGTTGTACTAAAGCAAGTTCTTGACAAAATTAAGTAATGTTTATAAATGATAATTGTTTTTGTAATGACATGGGAATCGATCCTGACTTTAAGAAGAATAGGCAAAAGGTAGGAACACACAGTGGACACGATGTTTATGGTCCAGTGGAACCACCAAACAAGCTAGGAATACATGGTTCTGTTGTTGCTATAGACTGGGATGTCTGCAATGCCGACGGTTCTTGCATACCTGCATGCCCAGTTTCATTGATAGAATGGAATGATACACCAGGCAACCCTTTATCAAATAGAAAGGCGGATCCAGCAAGGGAAGGAGATTGCATATTCTGCATGGCTTGTCAGAATGTATGTCCTGTACAGGCAATAAAAGTTACCGCGCCTTAATTTAAACGCTTAAATTCTTTATTCTGTTATTATTATAATGGTAAATGAAGAGGATGTGTTTGTTGGCGTTTCATACTCTGCTAAACTACAGTATGAAGAACTTAAAAAGTTAATCGATCGTGCTTCTGATTCTTTCAATAAGTTCAAAATGGATGCTGACAAATATGAGAATTTAATTTCTAATCTTTCTTCTGATTTAAAAAGTATACATGAATCTTTTGAAAATATATTTAATGACCTAAACAAATCCAATGTTGAAAACAAAAGTCAATGAATAGCTGAAATCTAAATAAACTTATTTAAGCTTAATTGTTATTAATATTTTGAATACCGGGATATATTAGGTTTCGGATGGTTTTGCAGGGGTAGCGAAGCCTGGCCAAACGCGGCAGACTCAAGAAGTGCGCGTTTGAGCTATCTGCTCTCTTTGTGAGTTCAAGGGTTCAAATCCCTTCCCCTGCATTTATTTTATAAGTATTTAAGTACTGTAAATCATTCTTTATTTGATTTTTATGCAAGAAATCAAAAGAAACGATAATGGTTTCATACGTTTTTATTATTTAGATGGGATGGGCGCACTTTTTTATAGGGCTTTCCCAACAACAGAGATGCTGGCCCTGGAGGATCTTTCACTATCAAGTCGATTGAGCACAAAGAGTGGAGAAAGCCTACTTGAAAAGCTAGTTTCAAAGTCTGCTTCGATTACAAATAAGTATTCTAGAATATTCGATGAAAAGCTTGATTTATCGGACCCTGCTGCTGTTAACAATTTTTTCAACAAGGTTTATTCATCGCTTGACGACTCCATCAGAAAAACTCTCTATAATATTCAATCTGTACTCGGGCATAGAAACATAGGCGAACAATCTAATTTTATGATGTCAATGGTTGTACCTGAGATAACTGCATTGACTATACAAGATGAAGTGTTCATTTCGTCTCAGGAAAGGTCTACACGTTATGTTAAGTTTGATGAGACTCACATTTCGGAAAGCACAAATAAAGAAGCAGCGGGATTTTTATCAAAAGGCTATAAAGAATTGTCTGGCTTATATAATTCTTTATTTGATAGTTTAATGGAATTATACAAACAGGATTTTATAAAAGCGAACGGTAATCCACCGAACGATGAGCAAATAAAGACAATAATAACTCCAACTATACGTGATTCCATAAGAAGTTTTTTGCCGTTGGGAGCAAGGACTTCTCTTGTCATGCTTTTAAGTGCTAGGACAGCAGAGAACATAGGTAGAAAATTACTCTCAAGTAAAAATACTTATAACCAGCAGGCAGGCAAACTCTTCTATTCTACTGTTTTGGATAATGTTCCTTCTCTGTCTACGCATATGATTCCTGATGAGTTTAATAAAGCGGTTTACAATGAGAGGGTTAGTTTTGATTATTCAAATCTTTCAAATGAAATGCGCCTCTCTTCATTGGAGTCTGTAATTGTAAATTTAACCGACGGTTCTCAAAGCGAGAAGCAGCTGTTAAAATCAATATACTCTCAGCTACCCCATAATGATAAAGATAAGCAAAAAGAAGTAGTAACAGAATACCTTAAAAATTTATCTTCTAGCAGAAAAGGTAAGTTCGATGATCTTAATGACAGCGTTATAAGGTCATCATTTCTTCAAGTTGATATAACCTGCTCTTTAGGCACCGCAAGAGATTTGTGGAGGCATAGGCTTTCGAATAGAAATTTGGTAATACACCTAAATGATTATATACTCCCTGCAGTGGTGTATAAAAACAATGAAGCTTTGCATGCTTCAAAAGAAGTTTTAGGTGAAATAAATAACTATTCTAATAAGTTATATCAAAAAGGGTTTAATTCCGAGCTTGAACTTTTGGTACCTTTCGCAACAAGAGTAAACTTAAAGATGTCTATGAGCCTAGCAGAGGCTATTTTTATTGCAGAGAATAGAAGTACAGATGAAGCACATCCAGAATACAAGAAAATTGCATTTGCTTTGTATGACCAGTTAAAGTACCGGTACCCACATATACTGAAGGATTTAAAACTCTTCTTGGGCAATTCAGGTAGGATGACAACAAATACCGATTATTCTAGAGTTCCTAAAGCAAATGTGGATTCAGTTAATGATACCTTATTTTAATAAACAGAAGACACTCCCGATTCCTTTTTCAATTTTATCACGTTATCTGCAATGTTTTTCATATTGTCTTCATGGGTTACTATTATTATTTGCTTTAAGTCTGTTATCTTAGTTATTGCATTTGTAAGCGCGTTTATATCCTCTTTATCTAATCCAGATGTCGGTTCATCCATTATTATAATCTCATTTTTTCCTACGCCACCAAGGACAGACGCCAGAGATGATAATGCTAGTCTGTATGCTATCGCTACCGAAGTTTTTTCTCCACCTGATAAAGACCTTGCATCCATCTTTTCGTTTCCAGCAGCAATTATAACATTATAATTGTTGTCTATGTCTATGTCGTAATCCACTTCATTTCTAAGTTCCTCAAAGCGCGTTTTGAAAATAGACCTGAAATCGTTTATAAAACGAAGTCGGACATATTCCCTTATCCCTCGAATATCTTCTCTTAAATTCGATATGGTTTTTAAGAGGCTTTCCTTTTTACTGAGCATCTTTGAAAGTTCTTCCTTTCTCTTGACCTTTCTTTCCAGTTCTTCTCTTTCATTTTTATCGGCTATAAACTGTGCTTTTCTTAGCTCCGCTTCCTTTTTTATCTCACTAATCTTATAATTTAGTTTGTTTAATTCTTCAGAAATAAGCTTGAATTCACTTTCAGTTTCGTCTAATTTTTTATCATCGAATTTTATTTCGGATAAATTAGCATTCAATTGTATTATCTCTTGTTTATAATTGTTTATTGCTTTATCTATTTCATCTATCCTGTTTGTATAGCTTTCAATTTCAAATAGTTTTTTCTCTTCTTCTTGTAATAGCTTAAGGCTTTCCCTTGCTTTATTAAGTTCTATTGATATGTTCTCTAGTTTTTGTTTTTCTTTTTGGTAAGTTTCCTTTATATCCAAGTATTCCTTTTCCTTTTCACTTTTTTTATTCTCTTCCAGTTTTGATTCAAGTTTTAGTAGGTTGTTTCTTGTAGTTTCAATCTTCATTCTATTTAATCCGATATTTTTTTCAAGATCGCTTTTTGAATATTTTATGCTTCTTGCTATGTCTTTTAATCTTTCTATCTCATTTTTGTATCTGTCTATCTTACTTGAGTATTCTTTTTTTATATGGGTCTGATCACTTATTTTACTGCCGCACACAATGCAAATACCTAATTCAATAGATTGTGCCAATTCTTTTTCTAGGTCTTTTATTAGGTTGTTTAATTCATGAACTCTCCCATTAAGCTCTTCTTTGTTTTCTATTTCAGTTATGTTTTTAATTTGCTTTTCAAATTCCTCTTGCTCTTGATTTAGTTTATATAAATTTTTATTCTCGCTTTCTATTTCTTTTTTAAGTTCATCAATCTCATCTTGTGCTTTTTTATAAGAATATTCTATTTGAAAGAAGTTTTCATACAGTTTTTTAACGTTTTCATCCTGTATTTTTTTGCTTTCTTCGAGATCTTTAATCATTTTCTCAATTTCATCTTTTTTTAATCTGTCTATCTGCTTCAGGTTTTTTCGGGTTTCATTTATTTTCTCGTCTATTCTCGTTTTTTCAAGTTCAAGTTTGGATTTTTCATTTTCCTTTATTTTTATTTCTGTTAAAGTTTTTTCAAATTTTATTTTCTTGTCTCTTTCAAATTCCAGTTCGCTTTCTTTCTGGGTTTTTTCTATCTTTTTGTTATCTAGAAGTATTTGGTTGTTTATTGCTTCTTCTTCTAGACTCTTTATCCGGTTTTGGTTTTCATTTATCCTGTTTTCTACCTTTATTATTTCATTTTGGTCAACGCTCAATTCTAGTTCCTTTTTGTCTATTTCTATCTCATTTTTTATTTTGTTTATAACCTCTTTTGTGCTATCGTAAACATCTAGATACTTGTTAAGTTGCAAAAGACCATCTATATACTCTTGTTTGTACTGGCCCGTTTCAAATATCAGTGTTTTTAATTCATCTTGTTTTATGTATGTTATAGTTTCAAAAGTTTCAAGAGGGTTTTCTGATTCAATCTTCAATAATTTGTTTACATAGTAGTTTAAGTCAGAAGCCCTGTTTTGGAGGTCTACACGCCGATTGTTTTTGTTTATATAGTTTTTTGAATCGTCGTTTCTTACGGAATCGTTAACCCTCTTTAAGCCTCTGCTTATCTCGTATTCATCGCTGCCATTCTTTATTGTTATACTGATTTCTCCCTCAGAAGAGTTTCTTCTCAGTAGCATTTTTCCTTCTTCTTTTCCTTCTCCTATCTTTCCAAAAAGTGCATATTCTATTGACATTAATATTGAAGATTTGCCACTGCCTGTGTTACCAGTTATTACATTTATTCCCTCTGAAAATGATATCTCCGTATTTTGATGACTTCTGATGTTTTCAAGCTTAATTTTCGAGATTATCATATGAATAAAATAAATTTTCAACCTCCTTTTTTATGTTATCAGCATTTTCTCCGAGCGAATCTATTAAATACCTTGCAATCTTTATTTCTTTTTCATTATATCCCTTCTTCTTGAGAAATTCATATTCTACTGTGGATAGCTCCTTTGCTTTTATCTCGTTTTCTTGTATATCAGTGTCTTTGTCATTTAGCTTCGATTTATTTACGCTTACATAAGAATATCCAAGTTCATACGCTATTTTTTTAATTTTTATAATATTAACTTCGGATGCTTTATCGGCTAGTTTTCCTTCTAGTTTTATAACCAATATTTCTCCATCGTTTTTTCTTAGCTGGTTAATTACTTCACTCTCTAATTCAGAAGCTTTTTTATCATCGGCATTTAAATTCAAAATTTGTTTAGCTCTTGTTTTTATTATTTTGTATTCTATGGAGCTTATGCCCTCCTTTTCATATGATACTACAAAAAAGCCTCTATTCGGATTGTCTACAATTTCCTTTTCATCACAATATTCGAGAGAACCTGGGTATTGTATTATCCCTTTATCATATTTTATATCCTCCCTGTGCCCATGCCAGTGACCTGCAGCATAATAGTCAAATCCTTTTGGCAGACTTTCCGTTTCAAGGTCCTTAAACTTTTCTCCAAGGTAAGAGATGGTGTGGTGGAAAGCGAAAATCTTTATTATGGCAGAATTGTCCATTTCTATTTCTAATTTTTTGAATATTTCATCTTCTACTTTGCTTCTTTTTCCTTTTACCCCGCATATAAACGCTCCTTTATATGTTTCTCCCTTAAGATCTACCTTTTCTCCAAATTCGATGTACTTTTTAGAATTTAGATTTGTAAGAAGTTTGTTTCTATGGAAAAGTTCTATGATGCTTTCTTCTTCCCCTATCCCAACATCGTGCGATCCTGGAATTATAAACATAGGTATGCCCGCGTTTTTTAACCGGTTTAATTCATCAGTTACAAACAAAAGCGAATCTAAAGGGGGGCTGCCAGAGTCGAAAAGGTCTCCTGAATGTACAATAAAATCTATTTTTTCAGATACAGCATAATCAATCATCTGTGTGAATGCTTCTTTTATGTCGTTATTTCTTGTATCATTCTTGTATACTTGCCCTATATGCGTATCTCCAACATGTATGAATTTCATTTTTATTATTGTTGTTACGGGAAATTAAAGTTTACCTCAATTACCAATTACTTTATTGATAATGTATATATATCCTAATTTGATTATATATGTTTATGGACACTGAAGAGCGCCTGAATTTAATAAAAAGGAATACTCTTGAGATAATTACTGTTGAGGAACTGAAAAATCTATTAGATGATGGTAAACCTCTTTCTGTCTACATAGGCCGGGCTCCTACTGGATCGATACATCTTGGCCACCTGGTTGCATTGGGCAAACTTTTTGATTTTGAAAAAGCAGGCGTACATCCAAAAATATTAATAGCGGATTTACATGCAGCATTGGATGATCTTAAATCAAAATGGGAAGAGTTAGATAAAAGAGTTGATTACACAAAGAAGTGCATAGAGCTTGCATTTGACTGGGAAAGAATGCCAGAATTTGTAAGGGGCTCGGATTTTGAATTGAGCCAGCCGTATGTTTCAGACCTGTTAAAACTTTCCACGCTTACTACTGTTGAGAAAGGAATGCATGCAGCTTCTGAAGTTACAAGGATGAAAAATCCAAAGGTAAGCGAGATTATTTATCCGCTTATGCAGACTTTAGATGAGGAATATCTGGATGTAGATATACAGCTTGGCGGGATGGACCAAAGGCATATCTTTGCATACGCCAGGGAATACCTGGAGAAATTGGGCTACAGAAAAAGAGTGGAAGTTCTTACTCCTCTTATAGCATCAATACGCGGGCCAGGAACAAAAATGTCTTCATCTGTACCTGAAAGCAATATCAAGATATACGATTCAGAAGAATCAATAAAGAGGAAAATAATGAATGGCTACTGTCCAGAAGGAGTGATTGAAGATAATTTCATTGTGCAGATAGTTAACTTTTTCATAATTCCGAATGATGGTAAGTTCAAAATAGAGAGGGAGAAGAAATTTGGAGGAGACATAACAATAGAATCTACAGAACAAATGATAAAGTTATACACAGAAAAGAAAATACATCCGCTCGATCTAAAAAATGCAGTCGCAAGGAATTTAATTGAAAGATTCAAAAATGCTAGAGATTACTTTGAAAGACAAACAGATCTTCTTCAAAGTCTTGGAGAAAGCTTTATGCCATACTAAATATGGAGTATGACTATTCTTTTAATGAAGATGTAAAGATCTATGATACAGACGCGCAGGGCGTTGTACATTACGCAGGTTACTACCGGTTTTTTACCGATGCAATGCAGGAATTCGTAAATTCTAAAGGGTATAGTTTTCCAATTATAGATGAAAATAGGTGGATGGTCGTGTTGGAATCAAATGCTAAATATCTTAAGTCTGCAAGGCTTGGCGACAAACTTAATACGCTGCTTAAAGTCAGTTTAGTGTCAAAAAAGATATTGAGATTTGATTTTAGTATAATGCGCAATGAAGAACAGATATGTGAGGGATATATTTTACATATATGCATAGACAAAAACCTCTGGAAATCCGCGGAATTGCCTCAGGCCTTTATTGATAGTTTAGCTAAAAAGGTTTAGCGTGTTAAAATTTGTGTATTTGACAGTACTCCAAGTCTTCCTTATGAATCTTTTGTAAGGCTCTTGTGTTATCCTGCCATTTTCGGTTATAATCTTTATGAATTGCATTGTCTTTGGATCTGAGGGATAGCCGCTTCCAAAATCATAACCAAGCCCCTTTTTTATTTTTTCTACTTCCCTCTCTCGATTTGCCTTCGCTATTATAGACGCAGCAGACACCTCAACGTGATTTTTGTCTGCATAGTTTTCTGCTATTACCTTCTTATCCTTTATTTTTTTCATCAGATACTCTCTTATTTTAGTCGTATTTCTGCTCGGGGAATCAACTATGACAGTTTGTCCTTCAAGCGAGTTTGCTATTTCTGCCATGTTATCAAGTTCTAAATAATTTAAGTTCTTTCCGTCAGCAAATCTATTGTCTATTTGTTCGGCAGATAGTTTAATCACTTTAAAATTATTGGATGTTTTAATTATCTCTCTTTCTAAAAGGTATATCCTTTTAATGCTTAGCATCTTTGAGTCCTTTACACCCATGAGTTTGAATTTTTTGGCAACTTCATCATTAAAGCCTATTCCGGCTATTATCATTGGGCCTATTAAAGGACCTCTCCCGGCTTCATCTATACCAATAGTTATCATTTAATCACTGCTTCTTCTGAGTTCATCAGCTCTGAATCTTGCATGTCCAAATTGTATAATTGCTTTTATTCCGAATTTTCCAAGGCCTATCGGGATGTCGCATGCGCCATAGGCGCTTCCCCCCCAGATGTATACTTCTGCCCCTGAATTTTCGCTTATTATGTCTGCTATGTCTAGTGCATGCAATTTAAAGCCATCGGGTATTTGTATTGCTATTTTATCGTATTTTTTTTCACGTATGTTATCTATAATACTGTCAAAATCAATGTCATATTTCTCAGTAAGATACTTTAAGCCGTCATTTTTTATTTGATATTTCATTTAATCCCTATCCTTTTTGTGCTTAAATTATTTATTATTGTAAGTTTAGATAAGGGTAGGAAGGAAGTCTATGGTGTTAATTGCAGATTAATTATATTGGGATTTGCAAGGCCATCCCTTTAATTTGTGGAAAAAGAAAATTTTGTAAAGGCAGTAAGAATAATAAGCCAAAAGTACTATACAAAGGAAAGAAAAGCAAGCCCATTTGAGATACTTGTGCACGGGATACTTTCTACTAGGACAAAGGACACCACTACCTTTCCCGCGCAGAAAAGGCTACTCGCTATCGCAGATACCCCTGAAAAAATAGCAAAATTACCGACAAAAAAGATAGAACATTTAATCTATCCCGTTGGTTTCTTCCGAGTTAAAGCTAAACTTTTGAAGAGAGCATGCAAGGTTCTTATAACAGAATTCAATTCAAATGTTCCTTCTAATAAAAAGGACCTGATGAAGATACCGGGTGTTGGAGAAAAGGTTGCAAGCCTTGTATTAGAGTGGGGTTTTAACCTGCCCTATATAGCTGTGGATACCCATGTAAACAGGATATCACAGCGATTGGGCATAGTTCCTGTTGGCACAAAACCATCAAAAACGGAAGAAGTACTTGAAAGCATTCTTGATGCAAATCTTAGAATTTCAACAAATTATTCTTTTGTAAAGTTTGGACGGGAGATTTGCAGGCCCGTTTCTCCAAAGTGTGGCATATGCCCCGTCTACAAATATTGTGGTTTTAAGCTAAAATCAAAATACGCAGAAAGAATGCTTAAAATGCCGCAGGATAAGGATATTAATTATGCTGTATAACTAATAATAATGAAAGAGCAAAGTAGATTTAGTTCATCTTTGTCAAGTTTAGTTTATGGCCTTAAATCATTGTCAGAGCTTAGCTCATTTTTTGCATTTCTTTCGATAACATTTGTTATCTTTTTTTTGGGATTTTTTGTAATTTTTAAGTATCTGGGGTTAGGGGCATTTTTGAATGGAGGCTTTATTTTTACTCCACCAACTACTACTATAATTGCAGGCGAGACAACTTTCGTATTTTCATTCCTGTTTATTGTTTTTTCTTTGACTGCTTTGTTTTATTACAAGCTGTACTATATATTTTCGAGCAATTTAAGATTAATCTCCTTTATTAAAAGTTCATTACATGTTTTTCCAAAGTTCTTAATAGC
Source organism: Candidatus Parvarchaeum sp. (assembly GCA_049965555.1). Classification (GTDB taxonomy): domain Archaea; phylum Nanobdellota; class Nanobdellia; order Parvarchaeales; family Parvarchaeaceae; genus Parvarchaeum. Next base: position 70,618 of record JBMFWF010000002.1, on the reverse strand, counting down.
GACTTTCATCCAAGCAGCTGTATCCATTATAGGCTTGATCGCATTAGTTATACCTGGAATATACTATGGAAGTTCACTAATGTTTTTCAATTTTTTCTCAACATACAGAAACTCAACTTTGCACTCTGCAATGCTCAACAGCAGAAGACTAGCAAAGGAAATTCGTTTTGAATCATTATTTGTATTTGTTGTATACCTTGTCCTGCTCTTTGCTTTCATTTATATAGTTAGCAGTGCTCACCTTCCAGAGCTGTACTCCGCATTATTTTATTCGATCTTGCTTTCATACTGGCTTATAAGCTATAGCAATACTGCTTTTAATATAGCAGACAAAAATGTTAATGATCTTAAAGAAAGGTCATCAATATATAAAAATATGAAAAGTGCATTAAATAACAGTTAATTTCTGTCTATATTCATATTTTTAAAGTAGTGAATGTGAATTGATAGCATATAATTTAGTAATAGAAAAGCTTAAATACTAGAAGTATTATAGAATAGAATTATAAATTATACTTAAGAGGTTCCCCCCTTGGATATCGATGTATTTAATAGCCGTTTATCGCCGCAATATAGAATTATGCTCAAAGAGGAACTTGACAAACTGCTGAGCAAATACAACATTGTCATAAAGGACTTGCCAAAGATAAAATCAAATGATCCTGCAGTTAAGCTTTTGAATGCAAAGGAAGGAGATGTTCTGGAAATAAAGCGCAACAGCAAGACTGCTGGCCAGTACAATTATTATAGATTGGTGGTGAAATAAAATGGAAAAAAATACATATCAAGCATTGCTTAGAGCTGCGTTAGGTTCAACTGCTTTAGCTGCACACCATATATCCTCATTTGAATATTTCATAGAGAAAGGCCTTAACAAGATAATAGAAACAGAGGGTTTAATAGAGCCAGTTATAAAGCCAGCAGGAGTTGAAGATTTTAAGATAAAGATAAATAAGATAACCATTGGGAAGCCGGACATAATAGAGGCAGACAGTATAGTAAGATTGATTAATCCAATGGAAGCAAGGATCAGAGACCTTACTTATGATGCACCTTTAATGCTTTCTGTCTCATATCTAGCGGATGGCAGGGAAATTGTAAATGAGGAAGTTTTTATAGGCCGTATGCCAATTGTAGTAAAATCGAAATACTGTAATCTTTACGGGCTATCAGCAAGCGAATTGACTGAAGCAAAAGAAGATCCGACAGACCCAGGGGGATATTTCATAATAAACGGCACTGAAAGGATAATAATAACGACAGAGGACCTTGCTCCAAATAATATATTGATTTCTAAAGATAACCAGGAGGGATTCAAATTTAGCGCAAAGATATTTGCAGACGCAGACGCAATAAAAGTTCCGCATACTCTTCAGATTTCTGGTAGTAATCTTCTCTATATAACTTTTGGTAAGTTAAAAAGGGTTCCAATCATTACGTTAATAAAAGCATTGGGAGTTACAAATGAAAATGAAATAATCAAAAAAATAGGAAAAGACGATGAAGATATAATAAACACCGTAGACATGAACCTTATTGCTTTTAACATAGAATCAGAAAATGATGCGCTAGACACTATAGGAAAAATGCTTCATTCGATTCATACCAAAGAAACTGCAGAGTTGAACATAGACTCACTCTTGTTCCCATTTTTAGGAAGGGATAAGAGCTCTAGAAAGATAAAGGCAGAGTACCTTATGTATGTTTCAAACCTTTTGATAAAAAGTGCATTAGAAGGAAAGGAGGTTGACAAAGACCATTACTCAAATAAAAGATTGCATGCTGAAAGCTACAACTTAGACATGCTTTTCAGGTTTATATTTAAGCAGATACTAAACGATGCTAAATATAATTTTGAAAGAGGGATACGAAAAGACAGAGTACCAGACCCTAAATACATATTTACCTCTGATCAATTGACTGCCAGATTAAGATCAGCGCTTGCAACAGGCCAGTGGGTCGGCGGCAGAGTCGGTATAACTCAGCACCTGGACAGAAGAAGCTTTCCATCAACTATATCGCATTTAAGAAAGGTAGAGTCATTGCTTACTTCGAATAGAGAGAATTATAGAGCAAGAGACCTTCATGGGACTCAGTTCGGCAGATTCTGTGCAGTAGAAACTCCAGAAGGTCCAAAGATAGGTCTCACAAAGAATCTTGCTGTTTTATCCATGATGTCAAAGGAGGGCATAGACACAGAAACAGTTAAAGATATGCTGAAGAACTACGGGGTGAAAAAGATATGAGTTTTGTATTTGTAAATGGTGTGCTTTCAGGAGTTACTGATGATCCAGACAAGCTTGTTAAAGAAATAATAGAGGACAGAAGGCAAAGCAAGATACCAAAAGAGATAAATGTAAGGTACAGAAAAGACACTGACAGCGTAATGATAAATTCTGACAGTGGAAGGCTGCGCAGGGCGCTTATAGTGGTTAAAAATGGAAAGCCAATGGTTACGAAGGAAGACGTAGAACTGCTTTCTGAGGGCCATATAACATGGCAGGATTTAGTTGATAAAGGAAAGATAGAATACCTTGATGCAGACGAAGAAGAGCTCGCATATACTGCGTTAAATGAAGAGGAATTGACTCCTGCTCATACCCACCTGGAGATAACTCCTCTCTCTGTTTTCGGTACCCAAGCTTCATTGCTTCCTTTTATAAATCACAGTAATGCACACAGAAACGTTACTGCAGTTAAAAGCGTCCAGCAGGGCGTAGGTTTGTACACTACAAATTATCTTATAAGGCACGATAACGACTCAATGATAGCGATTGATCAGCAGATGCCTATAGTTAAGACAGAGATGTATGAGAATGAGAACTTTAAGTCCCATCTTTCAGGACAGAATATAGTCGTTGCCGTACTTTCTTATCTTGGTTACAATATGGACGACGCAATAATAATAAACAAGTCTTCTGTAGAAAGAGGGCTTTTCAGAGCGATGTTTTTCAGGCCTTACAAAGTAGAGGAAATAAAGTATGTTGGGGGACAAAGTGATGTTATAACAGTTCCAGATAAAGATGTAGCAGGTTACAGATCAGAGGATTCATATAAATACCTTGATGAAGACGGGATTGCCGCAATAAATTCACATGTCAATGGCGGAGATGTTCTTATAGGCAGGATTTCGCCTCCCAGGTTCGTTTCGTCAATAGATAAGTTTAGATTAGGTGTACAGAAGCAAGTTGAGTCTTCAATTGAATGTAGAACCGGGGAAAGCGGAGTAGTCGACAACGTATTTGTGACGTCGACAGCAGAAGGAAATAAGTATGTATCTTTAAAAATAAGAGAGGATAGGCCCGTTGAAATAGGAGACAAATTTGGGCCAAGAAGTGGACAGAAAGGAGTCGTAGGGATGCTTCTAAATCAGGAAGACATGCCTTTCACTTACTCAGGAATAATCCCTGATTTAATATTTTCTCCTTACTCTATACCTTCGAGGATGTCGATGTCTTACTTACTTGAATTAATAGGCGGAAAGGTTGGAGCACTTGGCGGCAGATACATTGATGGAACTCCATTCACAGGTGAAACGGAAGAGGATCTAAGAAAAGAATTAATGGAATACGGGTTTAGAGAGAATGGAGTAGAGACAATGTACAACGGTATAACCGGTGAAGAGATGAAAGTAAGGATATTTGTTGGAGATATGACTTATATAAGATTGAAGCACTTAGTCGAATACAAAATACAGTGGAGGGCCAGGGGTCCAATACAATTGCTTAATAGGCAGCCTACTGAAGGAAAGTCAAAGCGCGGTGGACTTAGGTTAGGAGAGATGGAGAAGGACTGCTTCGTAGCATATGGAACTGCTTTGGCACTAAAGGAGAGGTTCGATTCAGATAAAGTTACAATACCGGTATGCTCAAAGTGCGGTATGGTCGCAGTTTACAATGTAAAAAAGAAGACAGGATATTGTCCTATAGACGGGGAGGATGCACAGATAAAGCTAATAGAAGTATCAGTTTCGTTCAAGATACTTCTTGATGAGTTAAAATCAGTAGGAATATATCCAAAGATGGTTTTGGGGAGTAAAGTATGAAATTGGATTCGAACTTTGTTTTTAGTAAGATAGATGCCTTGGAATTTGGGATAATGTCCCCTAAAATGATACAAAAGATGAGCGCAGTTGCTATAACCTCCTCTGAACTTTATGATATTGACGGTTTTCCAGTAGACGGCGGACTTTCTGATCTGAGAATGGGCGTTATTGATCCGGGATTGACTTGTAAAACCTGCGGGAACACAATAAGAGACTGCCCGGGACACTTCGGTCACCTGGAACTCGCCAGACCAGTATTCAATGTAAAAACTGTTCCTTATGTTTATAATCTTATAAATTCAACATGTAATTCTTGCGGCAGGATACTAATATCAGACGAGCACCTAAAAAAGCTAAGTGAAGACATCATATCCGCAGAAATAAATGAAGGACAAAAGAAGAAAATAAAGCTTATCAAAGCGCTAATAAAGCATGCAAAGAATGTAACAGTGTGTCCGTTCTGTAAGACTAAACAGAGAAAAGTGAAGCTTGAGAAACCATATACGTTTATAGACGGAGACCAGAAACTTACTCCAATAGATGTGTTGAACAGGCTTGAAAAGATAAAGGATTCTGACTTGCAGTTTTTTGGTTTAGATCCTGATTATTCAAGGCCAGAATGGATGATGGTTTCTATACTCGCAGTACCTCCTATAACCATAAGGCCTTCTATTACACTAGAGAATGGACAGAGAAGTGAAGATGATCTTACACATAAGCTTACCGATATAGTAAGGACTAATCAGAGGCTCGCCGAGAACATAAGGTCAGGAGCACCGGAAATAATAATAGACGAACTCTGGGATCTGCTTCAGTACCATATAACAACTTTCATATCAAATGGGTCGGCACAGGTGCCTGTTGCAAGGCAGAAATCCAACAAGAAGCTGAAAAGCCTTGAGGACAGGATAAAAGGAAAAGAAGGCAGGTTTAGAGGGTCAGCACTTGCCAAACGTGTGAATTACAGCGCTAGGTCAGTTATCTCTCCAGATTCCTTTTTAAGATTTGATGAGGTAGGAGTTCCAATAAAAATAGCCAAGGAAGTAACATACCCTGAATATGTTACAGAATTAAACATTGACAGGTTAAAGGCCACGATTAAAAACTTTAATTCGTATCCAGGAGCGAATTACATTATAACCCCTGACAATATTAAAAGAAAAATAACCGAAATGACAGTTGACAACATTATAGATGAACTTAAACCAGGGTACATAGTAGAAAGACACATAAAAGACGGTGACATAATCCTTTTCAATAGGCAGCCTTCATTACACAGGCTTTCAATAATGGGGCACAGGGTAAAAGTTTTGCCTTACAAAACTTTAGGCATAAATCCAGCCTCTACCCTTCCATATAATGCTGATTTCGACGGAGATGAAATGAACATACACGTCCTGCAGAATGAAGAAGCACTTGCAGAGGCTGACATGATAATAAACATAAAGAACAACATTGTTTCTCCAAGGCATGGTCTGCCATTAATCGGAGCTGCACAGGATTACGTTTCAGGATGCGCTTTGTTGACTTCAAAAGATACAGAATTTGAAAAAGAAAGCGCCGAGTTTCTTCTTTCCAACATAGGCATAGTTATGGATTTAAAGAAAAAGAAATACACTGGAAGGGAACTGTTCAGCATGATTTTGCCAGAAGACCTTAATTTCGAAAGTCAAAGCAGTACATACAAGATAACCAAGGATGACGATTCAATCGTAAGGATTAAAAATGGTAAACTAATTTCAGGAGTCATAGATGCGGCAACAATTGGAAGGGAAAGCGGAAGTTTGCTTCAGTTCCTGTTTGTAAGGTACGGCTCTGAAGTTACAGCAAAATTCATAGACCAGGCCAACAAACTTGGGCTTATGACAATATTCAATCTGGGTATGAGCGTTAACATAAGGGATTTTGACATTCCAAAAGCAGCATACACTGAGATAGAAAAGGCAGTTAAGGAGGGAGAAAATAGCGTAGCAGAGCTTTTAAAGGATTATGATGATATAGCTGAAGCAAAGATACTTAGCATAGCCAATAGAATAAGAATAAAGGTAAGAAACATAATAGATGCATACATAGACAAAAAGAACAACAACGTAGAAGCAATGATAACAACTGGTGCAAAGGGAAGCATAACTAACCTTATACCGACCATTGGGCTTGTTGGCCAGCAGATGCTTAGAGATGTGAGGATCAGCAATGGATTCTCGGATAGACTTACATCTCACTTTAAAAAAGGAGACAATGGCTTAATCGCGCGTGGATTTATAGTCTCAAACTACAGAAAAGGATTAAATCCTGTCGAATACTTCCTTCACGCTGCAAGTAGCAGGGAAGGGCTAATGGACAATGTTATACGTACTCCTATCTCTGGTTACATGCAGAGAAGGCTGTCATCAGCATTGAGCGACCTTAAAGTAGCAGATGATCTATCCGTAAGATTAGGTAGTTCAATAGTACAGTTTAAATACGGAGAGGACGGGCTTGATGTGTCAGCAAGCGACAAGGGGGATCTTAAGTTATGAAAGTAGAAATACCTGAAAAATACATATTAGCATTTAAGGAAAAATACGGAGAAAATGCAGACTTATCAGAACTTGAAAAAATATATACAAGGTCTTTGGTTACGCCCGGAGAGGCAGTTGGGGTTATAGCTGCGCAAAGCATAGGTGAAGCAAGTACGCAGCTTACGCTTAGGACAAAGCACGCGGCGGGTCTTTCAGTGATTAATACTACAACGGGTTTGCCAAGACTTGTTGAGATATTCGACTCCAAAAAAGACATTTCTACCCCCTTTATGGATATTTACTTGAAAGAGGAATATGCAAAATCCAAGCAAAAGGCAAGTGAAATAGCTAACAGAATGATTGAGATAAAGATAGGAGACATAACCTCTTCTTATACAGTATCTCCTAGGAAAAAATCCATAGAATTCGTACTTGATAAAGAGCTTTTGAAGGAATATGGATTTACAACAAAAGATGTTGCAGCAAAGCTTTCAAATTTAAAGGTATCAACAGCATTGGAAGGTGATAATCTTTCAGTTGTTGACAAATCGGCAGATAGCGTTAAAAAGCTGATAAGGTTAAGGAATAAAATAGTGGATATAAACCTTTCAGGTTTGCCTGGCGTTTCAAGGGCCATACTGAACCAGGATTCAAATGGAAATTACTGGATTAAAACCATAGGCACAAATCTTTCAGAAGTGCTTAAAATGGAGGAAGTCGATCAAAGGAACACAATATCAAATGATATAATAGAAGTTTCAAAGGTATTGGGAATAGAGGCAGCAAGGAACCTGATAGTAGAGGAAGTAAATTCAACTCTTCAAAATGTAGGGTTAACGGTTGATCTAAGGCACATATTCTTAATAGCTGATGCAATGTGCCTTGATGGTACAGTAAGAGGCATAGGAAGATACGGTCTCAGTGGAGAAGCTGATTCAGTCCTGGCAAGAGCATCATTCGAGGTGCCATTAAAACACCTTATAGAAGCAGGACTTTATCATGAATCAGATCCATTTAAATACGTTGCAAACAATATACTTTCAAATCAAGTAATACCCGTAGGAACAGGAGGGGTTGAATTAGTGGTGAAGGAAAATGGAAAAGGAAATAGCGAAGAAACTTCAGGAAAAGATAAAGAGCAATAAAGTGTTTATAGGCTTAAATTCTACATTGAGGGCCTATAAAAACGGAGAGCTTTCTTTTATAGTATACGCTAGCAATGCCAGCGAAAAAATCCTTGAAAAGCTAAACGAGGTTGAAACCGAAAAATACAAGTATGATGGAGACAGCGACGCGCTTTCAATCGCATGCGGTAAATCATTTGGCATAACTGTTTTGGGGATTAAGAAGTAAAGATATGAACATAAAATTCGACAGCGACATTATCTTATCAATGAATCTATTCTCTGATGTTACAAGCGTCATGCCTAGAGACTGCATAAACTTCGAAGATAAGATAATTTTTGTAGTAAATCAAGGCCAGGCCGGCTTAGCAATAGGGAAAAATGGAATCAAGATAAAGATGCTGCAGGAAATGCTGAAGAAGGAAGTTGTTGTAATAGAGTATTCCGATGACCCTGTAAAGCTTTTTGAAAACGTTATAAGGCCAAACAAACTTATATCTGGATACATAACCGTTAATGGGAAAGAAGATGAATCCAAGAAAGTAGAAGCTTCAGTTGACGGTAAGATAAGCAGTAACAAAATAAAACTTATTAAAATGCTAATGCAAAGGTATTTTAATATAGTTAGTATAAATATTAAGTAAAAAATTATGGGAAACAAGACACGCGGATTATTTAACGGGAAAATGTTGCTGAGAAGAAAGGAGAAAGTAAGGTTCAGCAAGAACAAAAGCAAGTCCTACTTCAGCGGAAGCTGGAGAAAGAATGACCCTCTAGCAGGCGCACCTCAGGCAAGAGGGATAGTCTTAGAGAAAGTAGAAATAACGCCAAAGAAGCCATCATCCGGAAAAAGAAAATCATGTAAGGTTCAGCTTACTAAAAATGGTAAGATTATAACAGCATATATCCCTTGGAGCAAAGGCGTTTCATTTGTAGATGAACACAATGATGTAATAATTGAAAGAATAGGCGGTGCACAGAAAGGAGCACGCGGAGACCTTCCTGGAGTAAAGTTTAAGATAACAAAAGTCAACGGTATATCATTGAAGGAATTAGTTAAAGGAAGAAAGCAGAAACCTGTAAGATAAAATGGAAGAAGAAAAATCATTGGAAAACGTCAAAAAAGAGAACGAGATAAAACTCTTTGGAAAGTACAGTTTCGAAGGAGTAACTGTAAATGATTTAGGCCTTAAAAATGTAATCTCTTTAAAACCCGTTATAGTGCCCAAGACTTCCGGTAGACTTTCCCAGCAGAGGCTTGCAAGAGAAAGGATGAGCATTGTTGAGCGCCTTATAAGCCATCTTATGGTGCCTGGACATAGAGGCAAAAAGCATTTAAGGACTAGTAAGTTAATGTCGGGCAGGTTCAATACCGCTTCTAATTTAGTTGAAAGCGCTTTTGACATGATAAGCAAGGATGGATTAAATCCTCTGCAGGTTCTTGTAAAGGCAATAGAGAACTCGGCACCAAAAGAGGAGGTAATGACTCTTTTGATAGGCGGGCAGAGGCTCGCAAAGCAGGTTGATACTGCTCCAATAAGAAGAGTCGATTTAGCTTTGAGGTGGATCGCAGAAGGAACCTATCAGTTATCTGCAACAGGCAAAAAGGCAGACAGAGCATTGTATGAGATACTTACACAGGCAGCGAATAATCAAGATATTGCATTCCCTATCTCAAAAAGAATAGATACGGAAAGGCAGGCAGCTTCAAGCAGATAAGCTCTAATTTTACCGTAATTTTAAGGAGCAACTTTTCTTATAAAAAGCAGAAAAGCAGTATGCAGTATTCCATTGCTTTCCGGTCTTAGTATGTCCCTTTCTATTTCATTTTTCCAGTTTATTTCATTGTTCTGTATTAATCTTTCTGCTTTCATATTTTTAGGAAGCGATCTAAGGGTTTTCTCTACCTGTATAATAGATGGGGAATAGGCAACTATCCTTGCACCTACCTTAAAGTTTTTTGCTATTACCGGCAATACATCCCAGGGATCCGGCAAATCAAGAACTCCGCAGTCGAAATTTCTTTCTTTTATTCCATTCTTTACGTCCAAGTTGCTGAACTTTATATTATTAAGTTTAAACAGCTCCGCGTTTTTCTTCGCCACCTTAATGAATTCCTTTCTTATTTCATAGGAAAAGACTTTTATATCTTTTGAAAGATTTGCAAGCGAGCATGCGACAACTCCAGAGCCTGTTCCTGCATCGAATATCTTACTATTATTTTTTACTCCAAGATACATGGTCATGCTACCAATGTCTTTTAATGTGACTATCTGCGGCAGCCTTATTATCTTCTTTATTAAATCAGGAGCTCCGGGTTCAACTACATAAAATGTATTTCCATTATGGGTTTTTACCTTGGAGCCGGGTTTTTTGCCTTTTATATTGGATGGTTTGAATATCCCGAATTGTGTATTGCTTTCTTTATCTCCATCTATCGCTATCGAATAATTTTCATTAAGAAGGAATATCTTGTCTTTTTTCATATCTCTGTTTTTATAACATTCACCATGTTGCCAAAACTTTTGTTTCCGGCTATTTTTTCAGCATTTGTAAGTATAAACGCTATTGTCTTATAAACAGTGCTGTATCCCATTGCATTTATGAAATCCTTCTTTACTATAGATTTTTTGTTCAATATCTGTACGATTACTTTTATCCTATGCTGCCCATAAAAACACAGGAAAACCCCCTTTTCAATTTCCTTTGGCTCTTCAAACCCATTTTTTATCAGAATTTCATTGAATTCCTGTTTTACAGGCTCTTTGTGTTCCTTTGTTTTTTTGATATTCGCTTCGCGTTGAGCTGGTTTAGGTTTTTCGTCTTTTGAATTTATTAGCGATTTTACAGCATCCAAGCTCAAGCCTTGCTCATAAAGGTAATCTGCCTTCTGTCCCGTCTGGTTATCCTGTGCAGAGACTTTCTTCATGAAATCAGTAAGGTTCTGCGATATGTAACGCTCTGCCGAAGAAAGAGATTCCATATTAACTACCTTTTTATCGCGTATTTTAGCTACCAAAGCTTTCTCCTGGTTGTTTAACGTCTGCATTAGCAGGTTAAGCGCCTTTTCCCTGTCTTTCTCAAGAAAGTACACTGGAGAAGAGCCGAATTTCCTTGATGTCTTTTTTATCTCTCCCCTTGCTGCAAAATAATCGACTATAGTTTGTGTCTGCAATGTATCCTTTTCTATCCTTTCTGCTATCTCAAGTATAAGAGAGGGGCCTTCATTTAATTTACCAATTATTTTGTCATAAATCTCATTTATGTCTTCCATTATTAACAGTCCACCATATATTATTTATATCTTGTAATTTAATATTTAACAATAAAGCAAGAAGTATGATAACAAGGATACAGGTTTATGTGTCGTTATTGCAATTAACCGGCAATAAAGACATATTACGGATTAATACCATGACGGATTTATAAACTTATGGATAAAAAAGGGCAGATATTCACAATAGATTTGCTTATTGCCTTGTTTATATTCCTGCTTTTATTTACAACTGTTTTGCTTTTTCTTTACTCAAATGCAGACATAAACAATTCTTATTCCTCTTATTATTCACAGATAGCTTCCAGTTATATCAATAACCTTGCAGTTCAAGCAGCCAATTCCCTACTTGGTTCCCAAGGTTACCCGTCTAATTGGTATTCTTTTTCATGCAGTCAAATAAAGCAACTGGGGGTACTGTATAATAATTTAGAAGTATCCCCTATAAAGCTGTACAATCTAACAACATTGCCAGTTTCTTGTCTATCCTCTCTTTTAAAGAGCGGCGATTCATTTAATATAACATTTTATTATTTAAATGGTTCGGTATTAGTTTTGAACGGAAAACCGGTAACCGCTGGCTTTCCAATAGATTATTCCTCTAGCTATGTTGCTTCTATACAAAGGTTTGCTGTGTTATACCCTGGAAATGAAATAATTAGGCTTTCTTATACGGAGTGGTCATGAAAAAAGGACAGGTTTTTACTATTGATCTTGTTGTTGGCAGTATAATAATACTCGGTGTCATCGCTTCTGCATATGCAATAACAAGTTATTACCTCACCCTGAATAGTTCAATAACCACCAACAGCGATTTTCTCTCCCAGATATACTCTGCAGTGTCTTCATTCTCCGTTGTTTCTTCCACAACAAATCAGCTTTTGATATTTCAGAATGGAGGTTCTGCCTCGACTTTGAATTCTTACATTTCATCAGTTTTAAACTCTGAAATATCCAGTCCTTTTCTTTTGCAGGTATTTACAAAATCTAATTATTCTAATAATGATACCCCCTCAGATCTAATATTTTCATATGATTCCAGGTTCTCTCCTTCTTCTTCCTACTCTACTTTTTATGAGCCGCTGCTTGTGACGAATTACAGCAGCGCATGCGGCTCATCATGCAATTCTTCTTTATCGATAAAAAGCGTTTTTCCCTCTTACAATGATACTATAAATGCCCCGGATTGCAATGTGCTTTATATAAATGGAACAGTAACGGGGTGGACAACCTTAAATGATACTCCGTCAGGGTACTGCACAATTTTTGTGCCTTCATATGCAGATCCGAATAGTTATGATGTAGTAACCTCTTCTTCAACAGGAGTTTCAACCGGCTCAGCTACTTTGCATATTCTTGCTATTGATCTTTTAAAATTTGAGGTCCAGAAGTAATCTATATGAATATTATGGACTTATTTCTTTCTTCGTTTCTAAGCTTTGTTTCCATGCTGTTTAATTCCGATTCAACATCTCCTCTATAAACACCCAATTTTATGGCAAGGTTGTTTATATTCATTAGAAGCCTGCTTAGTTTTTGGGCTTTTTCGAAATCTATGTTGTTTTTGTATTGGTTGTACAAAGTTATCTGCTGTAATAACTTTTCATATAAACTTCCTGTTTCCTCCATCCTTTCCATTTTTATCCCCCCTCATAACTATTTTAGAAATATTCCAAATAAAAAGGGCTGTTTTGTATTACTTCTATATTATTGAAATAACTTTATTATTAACTGCATTGTGGTTATTCAGCAAAGTAAACGCCAGCGGCCTTTTGCTCTGTATCCAGCCTGCTGCCTCTTTGATTTATCCTGGGTCGTCCGCTGTCTTTGTCCCTTCTGATAGTGACATCTATACTTTTAAGGAAATTGTTTATTGCTTTGTTAGTGCTTTCTATTTGATCAGTCATACCTTTTACTCCCTTTTTACCGCTGAATAATATGCTTTTAGGGCAGGTAGAATCAAGAAAAGCAAGATCATGATCAACTACTATAGCACACTTGTTTCTTGAGGAGATAAATGAGGATATTATGCCCATGCATTCAAGTCTGTCTTCTATGTCTAAGTTTGCGGACGGTTCATCTATAAGGTAAACATCAGCAGCTTTCATAAGGGTAGTTATTATTGCAAGTTTTTGAAGCTCTCCGCCCGAAAGCGTGTTTACATTCTTGTTCATCAATTTATTTATCCCAAGTTTGTTAATAGCAGATAAAATACCCAAATCCTTTTCATATTCCGGATTTACGCTCAACAGAGCATCGCTAACAATCATATCAAAAGGCTTTAGTATCTGTGGTTTATAAGATATCTTTATACCCAAATCAAGTTTGCCTATGTTAGTTTCAATTAGGCCTGCAAGCGCCTTTATAAACGTACTTTTCCCTATCCCGTTTTCACCAATTATTCCTATTATATCTCCTCTGTAAAGTTTTCCCCCTTTTGTATCTAGCTTGAAATCCTTTAAATCAACAATGAATTCCGGCCACGAAATAAATGGCTCGTTAGTAACAGGCGGCAGCGTCTTTTTTATTTTTATACTGTAATCTCTGAATCTGACGTTTTCAGTAGGAAGATAACCCTCTAAATAAGTGTTTATACCATTTCTGGAAGGCATAATGTGCGAAGCTATCCCATAGTTTGATTCCGAGCCGTATAAAACTTGTATGAATTCTGTGAGATAATCAAGCATTACTAAGTCATGCTCAACTACAACTACAGTTTTGTTTTCAAGCGCTTCTTTTATCTGTGTAGCTACTTTTATCCTTGCGTTTATATCTAAGTAATTCATAGGCTCGTCAAATATGTAAACATCCGCTTCTTCATCCAATGTTTTGGCTATTTCAACAATCTGTGCTTCGCCACCTGATAAAGTTTCCGCGTCTCTATCCAAGATATCTTCTGTTACAAGTTTAAAGCGGTTTCTTTTTACTATATCTCTAACTTTTCCTTCTTGCGTGAATGACTGTGCTTTTTTAGCTATTTTAAGGTTGTTGCTGTAAAGCTTTGTGAGGTAAGGCTGTATGTCCTTTCCCCTAAATTCCTTTATTATTTCTTCATAGGAATACTCTTTTTTAAAGTTGCCAAAATTTGGGACGAGCTCGTTTGATATAAGTTTTATGTTTGTTGTTTTTCCTATTCCATTTCTACCTATCAAACCTACCACCTTGCCTTCTATAGGCGTCGCTATATTGAATGTTCTAAATGTGTTTATACCATATTGAAATGTAATCTCCTTTGCCATTTCATCTGGCAGGTTTATTATCCTTATTGCATCAAAAGGGCATCTTTTTACACATATGCCGCAGGATATGCAAAGGCTTTCAGTTATCGCGGCTTTGCCGTTTTCCCTTGCATAAACCGTTTCTTTTGCCCCTTGTCTTACTCTTGGGCAAACTTCTGTGCAGATGTAATTGCAATTATCCGGCGCTTCGCATTCAGATTCCTTTATTACGGCAATTCTCATTTTCTTGATATCATATCTTTATCAATAAATAGGTTGTTCTTCCTTTTTAAACTATCTATGTTCTCTCTTTCTTTTAATACTCTGTCTACTATTTCTTCGTATGTCAACTTTATTTTATCAAGTGCATTTTTTGCAAATTCGTACTCATGAAATTTAGAAGCGAATTCCTTGTCTTCCCATCTATCAGCACTGTCGTGTTTTAAAAGATAATCCACTACATCTTTGGGTTCTCTGAGCGTTTGATTGAACTCAGAAAGCTCATTTCCCATGATGTTGGACATTACTGCTATTTCAATAATATAATCATCAATGCTTCCCTTGCTTAGGGCATAAAGCTCTGCGATTGCTTCGTTGAATGAGTATTCCTGGTCTTTTTTATAGGTTTTAGTGTGGCCTATCTCATGGTAAACCGTCATTTTCAGTGCTGACAAATACTTTTTATCATATTTACTTAGCTTTTCAACCTCCGATAAAAGCTTTTGATCTATACCTATCAATTTTTCGTCATAGCTATTCAGGTTACAAGAAAGTGACAAAGGTACAAATTTATAATCCTTTGCATCTTCACAGCAAGTTCCTATTATATTCTCTAGCTTGTGTATATCTTCAAGGGCTTTTTTATATTCGTAGCCATTTTTCATTCCTTTGTATGAATACAAGCACTATAAATACTTTTTATATTTGTAAAGTATTGAATTTAAATGGAAAGCAACGATCCGGAATGTTCTATTGAAGAACATGAAAAAATACAGCAAATGCCAAAAGACAGTCACAGCGACCAGGAAATAAAGGGCATCCTTTCAAAATACAAAAAGGTAGCAGTTGTCGGCATGTCCAGGGAAGAAGGAAAAGAAAGCCATGAAATACCAAAATATCTAATAGGTAAAGGGTATGATGTAATTCCTGTAAACCCCAATGCCGATTCTATATTAAATAGAAAATCTTACCCATCTATTTTAGATGTGCCTGGAACAGTCGAGATAGTTGATATTTTTAGGCCATCTGACAAGGTTTTGCCGGTTGTTCAGGCAGCAATAAATAAAAATCCAAAGGTCATATGGATGCAGGAAGGAATTTCAAACGATGAAGCAAAGAAACTTGCAGAAGAAAGAGGCATAATCGTGATATTTAATAGGTGTATGATGAAGGAACATGTTAGATTGTTTGGGGATTAATAAATAGGCAATTTTAACTGAAATATTACATTTATTTGCGGACTGGCGTACAAGCACAGTACTTTTTACAATTTAAGCTGATTTTTATTAATGGAATAAAAAAGCATTTATCTTATGACTATCAATACTAATCTATGACAGACTACATGTTAAACAGCAAGTTCAACGACCCGTTCAATAAGGTCCAATTTGGCGTTTCTATAGGGGAGAGAAATCAGTTAGAGGAGTTTGCCAAAGTTCTTAGAAGCGGTGCAAGGATGGTCGAAATAGATGTAGCAAGCGTATATGGCCTTGGCGGAGAACAAGGGAATGCAGCGGATACTATTGGTAAAACAGAAAGAGAAGCGATAGCAAATCTTGCAAAAACAAATGACGTTGATTTAAGCGTTCATGCTCCTTGGGCAATAAACTTTTCAGGTATAGATCCGCAGTCAGGAAAGAAAGCGGAAATATATGAACATTCCGTTGAAAGGGAGATAGGTACTGCTTTGGAGTTTGCCGATGATATAAGCAAGAAGATGGGCAGGCAAAACATGCCTGTGATATTCCATGCTTCTGCAGATCAATTTTCAGATCCAGATAAAAGTATAGTTTATTCCGTTTATGATCAGAAGGACGAAAAGGTAATTCAAGTGACAAAACAGGAGATCGACTTGGGAATCGACAAAAATACTGTAAGCAATCCTGAAGAAAGGAAAAGACTGGCAATGCAGAAATTTAGGGAGATGTACGGCGAAAATTTCTACAAAAATATATTTGAAAATAAAGATAAAAAACTTGGTTTCGTTTCTGATGATGGCAAGGTAATACTTAGCCCAGAAGGGTCAGTTGAATTCCAGAAAAAAGGCATATTACAACAGATAAATCAAGAAAGAGCAAGTCTTAATATAAGCTTAAGGAACCTAGAATATCAAGAGGCAGATATTTTGGCCAAGATGAGCGCTGCTAAGTCGAAGTCCAATCAAAATGAATTTGAAAAAGCAAAGAAAGAACTTGAAAACATACAGGATATGGTTAAAAATTTAAATCAGAAGTATACAGAGCTTGAAATAGATGAAAAAAGCCTTTCCAATAGGTTTATTCCTTATGATAAAAAAGCACCTGAACTTGCTGCAGAAGGTATAGTTAAAGCGGCAATGTTTTCTTACAAAAATACAGAATCAAAGCCAATGATACTTGTTGAAAATCCTATGTCACCAACGATGTCATTAAGCGATCCTAAGGACACTGCAGAGGCAGTACGTATAGCTAGGGAAGAATTTGCAAAAGAGCTGCATGAAAAACAGCATTTATCTCTTAGAGAAGCAGAAAAGATAAGCAGCGATCTTATCGGCATAAATCTCGATATCGGGCACATAAACGTTTTTAAATCCTACATAAATCCAAAGACCGGGCAGCCATATTCCGATAAGGACATAGTTGAAATGGCAAAGGCTGCCGGAGATTATTTGAAAAGATATCATTTAAATGATAATATGGGAAATAAGGATAGCCACCTTCCTTTAGGGCAGGGAAATGCTCCAATAAAAGAGGTTTACGATGCAATGATGGAAAAGGGGCTTGATGTTCCTGCTATAATGGAGGTTTTTGGAGGGTTAGGTGGGCTTGAAAGCGGAACTATTCAATCTCTTCAGTATATGGGTGCGCCTTTGTATGGTAACACTCCTTATGTATCTTTGCCTTCTTATCTTGGCCAGCCTTATTCTTCTATAGTAGGAGATTATTCCTCTTATTCTAATCTTGGATTGAAGCAGGACATGTTCCCCTATGGCGGTTTTTCAGGGATATTCCCGGCAGCGGGCGGAGGTTACATGGAGAATAAAGGCAATTCAAGCTTTTCGGGGACACCGATGGTATGATGGAAGAAAACAATGAAAAAGGGCATTTGGAATTAAAAGGATACGATGCGGCTTATAAATTCGCAAAGGGGATATTTGAAAAATACCCGAAAGTAATGAAAACAATCGTTCTATTTGGTTCTTATAGCAAAGGCAAAGAAACAGAGGACAGCGATGTAGATATAATGGTGGTAATGGACGACGTTTTGAATAAGCTAGATGAAAACGTTCAGTCGTTGATATTTTCAGACGTTGACAAGCTTGTAAAGGAAAGCCAAGCCAAATTACACATAAACTTCGTTACATTGACCGCTTTCTGGCGCGGAGTAATAGCTGCAGATCCTGTTTCAGTTAATGTTCTAAAATACGGCGTCCCTTTGATAGATACCGGTTATTTCGAGCCTTTGCAGGCACTGCTTAACATGGGCGAAATAAAGCCTACGGAAGAATCAATATACGCTTCTTTGACAAGAAGCGAGCTCTACACTAATTCGGCAAAGCTTAAACTTGCTTCTGTGGTCACAGATATGTACTGGGCTGTTGTGAATTCCGCGCAGGCTGCAATAATGAGGCAGGGAGACATACCGCCATCACCGGAGGTAATCCCTGAAATGCTTTTGAAGCTAGAAGAAAGAGGATTAGTTAACAAGAAACAGATCAGTGATTTTAATGAGATATTCTCATTGGGTAAAAAATTATTTCATGGCGAAAAAATAGAAATAAGCGGCGAAAAGGCCCAGGAAATAATCATAAAAGGAGTAGAGTTCAATTCAAAGATGGCAGACCTTGCAAAATCTAAATAAACAAATTTATCAATACGCCTAAAAAGGCGCTTATCACAGCGATAAGAAGTCCTATACCTGCCGTTTTTAGTCCCTCCTTTATTTTTTGCGCATTTTCTTCCTGCGAGTAGCTTCCTATAAATGCAAGTATTATCAAACTTAGAATAAGTGAAATGATGCTAGTGGTAACGCTTTGCTTCTCATTTAATGAATAGTAAACCAAATAAGGCAAAAGTACTATAATACTGCCAAGTAATGTTGAAAGAAAACCTATTTCAGCATATTTAAGGTTTTTAGCTTTTTTTAGTTTTGTGATCTTTTTTGGGTCATATTCCTTTGCAAAAAGTATTTTTCGATATTCCTTCATTTGCTGACCCAACACAAAATTTTCAGCATTATAAGCGGAAAAGAAATTGGAAAGAGAACCGCTCACGCCTACTAATAAGATGGATGCAAATGTAAGCTGATAGCTGTGGAAAACTGAAATACCTAGTGATATGCCTAAGCCAAGGAATAATCCGTCGCTTAGGCCCAGTATTACATACCTACTTTTTGCTCTTTCCATTAGAACTTACTGTGGCTTCATCTAGACTGTTTATCACTGCACCCCTATCCTTCAAGGCTTTTTGTATGCCTTCGAAGTTTATTTTTGAGCCTTCAATGACCACTTTTAAGCCTTCTGTATGAATATCCACTTCTACAACCTTTATGAAAACCTCTCCGTTTCTTACGTGTTTGGCTATATCGTTTGCAAGGTCGATTATACTATATTCACCGATAGGTTTTACTGCATCTATAACTAGCCTGCTCAAATACATATAACGCTTATTTTATGTCCGTTTATATTAATAAATCTTTAATTTATAGAAAAGGCGTTTAACTTTGAATTTGTAATTGAATTCGTAAATTTACACCTAAAAAGAAATATTTAAATAGTATAAATTTTAGTATGTAAATATGATTTCAAATAAAAGAGCACAGGGCCTGCCCATCAATACAATAATACTTATTGCTGTGGGCTTGCTTATACTTGTCTTATTAATCACATTTGTATTAGGTGGCTTCAAGGGCTTGGGTGCAGCCTCTCCATCCAGTTCTACGTTATCAGCATTTTCTTCGACATGCTCAACTTACTCTACTACCGTACCAGCAAGTTTAGGTTTCCAGCAATGGTGCTCTCAGACTGTTGCTAATCCCTCCGGTCCAGGTGTCTATCATTGTTATTCAGATTTAGCAGTTCCACCTGGAACTAATACTACTACGGTAGTTTTATCAAATGGAACTACTATGGGTTACAGCAATTGCGTAACTGCAGGTTATTCTTAAACAAAGCTTTTTATTTATCAACATTGTTTTTAGTAAATGAAGAAAAGATCTATTGCAATAAATGTATTGACGGCCATTCTTTTGATAATAATTCTTGTAGCAATATTCTATGGCTTTAAAATGCACATAGTTTTATTTAATTCATGCTATTTTTCAAATGACACTTTGGCAGTGAATAATTCAGGGCCATTCTGCCTTCCGAATAATGGGGTAAACATAATAATAAACCGTTCTATACTATCATATTATCCAAATTCTACTTTAGCTATACACAATCAGAATGTTTCTGCTTTGCCATTCTCCTTTTTTGACGGTAAACCATTGATAACTATATGGAACGAGCCAACAGTTTTAGGCCCGGATTCTTACTCCTTTCTTACAATACCAGACACTTTCAAAGTGCACATGGTATATAATGCATCTACGGTTACTAATTTCGTCGTTATGACCAATCAGCAGTACGTTAACTGGGTAAACACAAAAGACCTTAATCATGATTATGTAGCTTTAGAAACTGGTAAAAATATTTCATTCTGGTTTAATGAAAGTACAGGTTGCGCAGGGTATGTTGCAATTATAGAAGCGGTTTCAGGAAGTGCTGTTACCATTTCGCCGGATGAAAAAATACTTTATGACCCTGCAAGTTCACCAACTGGGGCGTGCGCAGGTTAAAATGTCAATTTTAAATTCTTTAATGTATATTATATAGCATGGAAATCGATATTTTTGACGCAATAAATGAACTAAAGAGCTTTTATGACGAGAACGCACCACTTTCAAAGATAAGTGGTTTGATAGCCTACAAAAAAGTATCGATAAGCCTTGAATACAAAGAAGGTGTTATAAAGATAAAAGCGCAGCATCCGCTAAGCATAAAGGTATATAAGATATACAATATCCTGCTGAGGCTTTTCCTTGTGAAGGCTGTGAAGTTAACCATTGATTTTATAGAGAACAACCAGCAGAAATCCGTTTCAAAACAATTCGGCGCTGATGAAAACATTGACCCAGTAATAGAAGATCTTAAGGGCTTGCCGCATGACAGCATAACAGATATAGTGATTGACACCGATTACTTTAAGATAGTTGAAACCGAAGATATGAGTGATAATTTGTCTATAATGTTGAAAAAGAACGGTAAGAAAGAGCTTTTTAAAAGTCTTTCAAATTATCTTTTTCCATTCGTTAATATGCCGGCAAATGAGTCTTTGCTTGAGGAGATAACCTTTTTAAAGCAAGATGATCAATTGACCGTTGATATATTAATGAAGGTTGATGGTTCCCCTATGGGAATAAAATCAAAGAAGGTAAAGTTGGTTTGATATGGAAGGAATAAAAACTGGTTTTAAGAACTTTGATGAGCTTACTAATGGCTTGGATTACAGGAAGGTATACTCTATTTTTGGAAATAAAGAATCAGGAAAAGAGCTGTTTATATATAAAGTCGTTCAATCCGCTCTTGCGTCAAAAAATGCAATAGTTTATGTGCTGACTTCCAAGTCTTACTCCGACTTGATAAATGAATTCAACTCCAGAGGAATAAACATAAATCCTTACCTTGGAGAAAATTTTAAGATATTGGATGATTTTAGCAGGACGAACTCACCCAGTGCTACTGACAATTCCTATGCAAAAATATTAAACGGGCCATTGGATTTGACAGGTTTATCAGTTTCATTATCAAGTACGAATAGCGATTTTGTAAAGGATGCAAAGCCGGTAATAAACATCTTTGACAATCTTTCAAATCTATTGATATATAATAATCCAGTAACAGTGTACCGCTTTCTACAGTTCGTTTGTGGTAAAGCCAAATTAGCAGGAGTTACCATAATATTTTCAATTGACATAGCGATGCATCCTCCTGAAGTTATAGAAACCATAAAAAATCTTTCTGACGCAATAATCGATTTAAAGCTTGATGGAGGAAAAAGGTATTTCAGGCTTTCAGGCACAAGCAAGGAAGTACTTGATTTTAAGGAGCTCGAATGATATATTTAAAAGCGATAATTGATATAATTTTACTATATGGTAGAGTTTAAAGGATTAGACGGTGTGCCAGATAAGGATTTTGATCCTTATTTTGGAATAGCTAAGTTAGATGAGCAGCTTAAGGGAATACCTTCTAAAAAGGTTGTATTGATATCTGCTTCGCCCTCCGTGGGAAATGAAGTGTTTGGATATCAAATAATACATAAGAATATAACCTCTGGAGTAAAAGTTCTCGTATTTCTTAACAGAACATCTCCACAGTCTTATCTTACAGACATGAAAGAATATGACTTTCCAGCCAATGACAATTTATTTATAATAGATGCTTACAGTGGGATTACCGGCATAAAATCAGATGAAACGGATCATATAAAGGTTATAAGCAATCCTTATGATAAGGAAGAAGTAAAGACAAAAGTCCTCAAAGAGATTGGTAATGGGTACGGACTGCTTGTAATAGATTCATTTTCACTGCTTGCTGATTTCTTTAATTTTTCATTTGCTACTTCATTTATGAATGATGTAAAACAAGAGGTTGTAAGCAAGGACTCTGCAGCAGTGCTTCTTTTCACAGATTGGGGCTACGAAAAACAAAATGTAGATAAACTGCTTTCAAATGTAAATTCAACTATAGAGGTCAAGGGAATAGAAAAACGCGTGATTTTCGGGCAGTATTTTGCGGTATTAAAGTGCGATTGGGTTGAAGAAAAGCAACAGACATTTTCATCTGTGCTGTTCAAAGCAATAAAGCCGGGAGGAATAAAGGTTTACTTCCCCAAGATTCTAGTTACTGGGCCGACAGATGCTGGAAAAAGTTCATTCATACACAGTGCCTCTAAGAATGCTGTAAGTGTAGATAAGCTTGGCGGAACGATAGCTTTGGATCATGGAACAGTAGATTTTCAGGGTTATCGTGCAGATTTGTTTGGAACGCCTGGACAGGAAAGATTTGATCCATTACTTAAAATGCTAGGCGGAGAAGCAATCGGTGTATTCCTAGTAGTAGACTCAACCAAGCCAGAACAGTTCCCAAGAGCAGTTGAAATGCTTAGGAAGACAGAAACTTATGGTTTGCCAGTAGTAGTTATTGCAAATAAAGCTGATCTCCAGGGAGCACTTAAAAAAGAAGAAATAAGAGAAAAGTTGCACTTGGATTCTGCAATAGCACTAGTGCAGACAGTTGCTGAGGACCTATCAAAAGTAGATCCAAACGAGCCAACAAAATTAAAGGAGGCGGGAATAGACGAGGCTTTATCTGCTTTGTTTAAGCAGTTAACATAATTATTTAAATAAAGAAATCGTAAATTAAATATGGCTACAAAATCGGAACAATTAAAAAGTGTTTTACAAAGATTAAGTACTGTCGGCGGAATAAAGGCATCTGCTGTTATATCTGCTAATGGTTTACCTATGGTCTCTTTGATGCCTGAAGATGTAGATCCGAACACTTTTGCTGCGATGCTGGCTTCAATGGTAGGTTCAGCAGAAACGGCCATTAAGTCTCTTGGTGCTAAAAATACTTTAGAAAGGGTAGTTGCAGAGTCAAAGGACATAAGGGTTGTAGCAGTACAAGCAGGAACCGATGCAATACTTACAATAATGATCGATCCTAACACAAATTATGGTTTAATTCTTTTGGAGTCTTCTAAAGCTTCAAGTGAAATTGCCGGCATAATGAAGCAGTGAATAAGTCTCTTTATGTCTGTTGTGCTTTTTATCTGTAAATATAACAATAGCAGAAGCCAGATCGCGGAAGCTTTATTTAATAAGCTTACGAAAAAGCATAAAGCAATAAGTGCCGCAGGGAGTTCTGTTGGTACAGGGATAGACAGTTCAGATATAAAATTAATGCGGGAAAAATTTGATGTAGATATGAGTAATCAATTTCCCAAAGCACCCAACAATGAAATGTTAAAAATGGCTGATAAAATAATAATTGTTTGTGATCCAAATGACTGTATACTTATACCTGATGAGTATATAAAAAAGGCTGAGCACTGGTATATACCTACATTGGAAGGACTTTCGGTTGAGGACAAAACCAAAATAATTGAAACTATCTATGCTAAGGTAAAAGAGTTAATTTCTATGCTGGACAGTCAATAAAACAACTAATTATTGGTTTTCAATGTTTTAAGTATCTCATCAACCTTGTCTATGTTGTCTTGTTTTATTGCATCTATTATCGCAAGCTTGTCCTTTTTCCTTACCTTTATCTTTTCCCCATTTTTTGTTATTTTTAGTTGTTCTTTGTCTATGTTTACAGGTAATTTTTCGTTTCTTGGCTGAAAATCTTCATGTTCTTCTTTCTTTACATATTTTACTTCATAGCCGTTAAATTTTACTTCTTTTATAACTTTGCCTTGCTGATGTTTATACCATTCTTCCATAATTTGTTATTAGATTCCGGAGGTTAAATATCTTGTGATAGGTATTTATAAGTTATTCTAAATTATATATAATGCTTTAAGCTCAGGTTGCGTAACCTGGCATCGCGTAAGCCTGGAGAGCTTATGGGAGCAATCCCTTGAGGGTCCGAATCCCTCCCTGAGCGCTTTATTTTTAAGAAGACCCAAAAGACATATCAAAAACGTTCTAGTTAGGATTTCTTTTAATATTGTTGTTATGTTTAAATACAAAAAAATCCTTAACTTTAAATGGAAAAGGTAATAATTTTCGTAACGAAGTATTCTGTTGAATCTTTTTACAGCATGCAGGCCATACTAACTGGTTCAAGTAATACCAATATTGATACGGAGATTATCTTTAATGGGGCTTCTGTTCTAGCTATAACTAAAAATTTTTACAATAAATTTCCAAAATCTGATATAGAAAATGAATACGCTAAAGCAATATTAGATATATGGGATTCTGGCGAGTTCCCTGACTGGTTAAAAGTAATTAATATGGCAAAACAAGCAGGCAAATTGAAAGTGTATCTTTGCCAGCCCTGTGTAGAAATATTTAAAAAGAAGTTCGGAGAACTTGAATTTTTAGATATAGTTGATGGAAAGGTCAATGGCGTTGAGATATTCAATAAGCTTAAAAATGATAAAGATTATCTTTTCCTGACTGTATGAATATTATTAGAACAGTCCTTTCTGTCGGTTCTTCTTATTACTTTGTCTTATTAATGGCTTATAATTTTTCTAAGGAATTGAAAAGCGGCGAAGCAGTAAAAATCTTATTTAACGATTTTGATCCGTCTCTGGCGGATTCTATAAAATCTGTTGCCAAAGAGAGAGGGTTTTCTTTGGAGATGCACATAGATGTTAAACCTGCTTATATTATTTTGATAAAAAATTAAATTTTCTAAAGGATATTTTCTTTGTTTGATTATTAAATTAATAATATCCTGTTGAGCTTTATTTTACCTGACTTTAAACTCGCTTGCCTTGGACAGTATGCCAATTTTTTGCATTATGTATTTGGCCGCAACTAAAATAATTACTCCTGTTAGAAGGCTTAATATCCCGTATATCGGAATTCTAAATATCATAAAAGCTACTGCTATACCGATTGCAGGAGGGTGTTCGCTATCGGTTTCGAACAGTAAAAATGACACTATAAAGATTACTGTCCCTGCAATAATATAGAAATTTATAAAACTAGAGAGAAGAAAGCCAAGATAGCCGAAAAAGCCTGCAATTAAGTAACTTTTGACAAATCTTGTTTTCTTTGCAGCCTTGGAATATGGCATTAGAAACAATATAAATGCGCTGCTTGCGAAAGAAGTGAATATCAGTGCAGAAGCTCCGCTTATCTCTCTTATGTCAAAATTTATTTCATGTAACACAAAAATCAGAAACACAACTACAAAAGAAGTTGCAATTAGCGGTATTAAGATGTTGTTTCTGTTAAACTTATGTTTTAATTTTCTGTATTCTCTGTGGCTTAGCTCATTCTTCTTCATACTTTGTTCTATTTTTTATATTATTTAAAATGTCATTTATGAATTCATTTATGTCTACGTTATATCTTGTTTTCCCATTTCTATTTCTCACTGCGATTGTTTTCTTTTCTTCTTCTTTATCTCCTATAATGATCATGAACGGAACTTTTTCAAGCTGAGCTTTCCTTATTCTATAATCAAGCGTGCCATTTTCAGTGTCACTTTCTACTCTTATGCCGTTATCTTTAAGTTTTCTTATTATTTCATCTGCATATTTGTTGTTTCTCTCGGTTATAGTAAGCACTTTAACCTGTACAGGTGAAAGCCATACCGGCAATTTGCCCTCTGAATTCTCAAGGATTATACCCATAAATCTACCAAATGAACCTAATATAGACCTATGCAGAACGACTGGTATATGCTCCTTATTGTCTGGGCCCACATACGTTGCATCAAATCTTCTTGCTAAATTAAAATCGACTTGTATAGTCGAGACAGCATAAGCCGATTCCGGTTTTCCAGTGAAGTCTAGGACATAAACGTCTATTTTCGGGCCGTAGAATGCACCATCCTTAGGCTTTATAGTATATTTATATCCTCCTTTTTTCAATGCGTTAAATAACGCAGTTTCTGCTTTGTCCCAAAGTTCATCTTCTCCGATTCTTTCATCTGGCCTAGTTGCAACTGTGAATATCGGGGAAAGATTAAATATATCATAGATTTCTTTAAGTTCTTTAAGTTCAAATATTATTTCATCTTCTATTTGCTCTCCTGTTACAAAAATGTGAGAATCATTTTGCTGCAGTAATCTCGTGCGCATAAGGCCGTTTAATGTGCCCTCTAATTCATATCTATGTACCAAGCCATGCTCTGCAAATCTTAAAGGAAGCTCTTTATAGCTTCTAGTTTTTGATTTAAATACAAGAACGTGAAATGGGCAGCTCATTGGTTTAAGTGCATATTCTTCATCAGACTCAAATGGCTTGACTTCAAACATATTTTGCTTGTATTTATCAAAATGCCCGCTTATTTTCCATAAATCTATCTTTGCTATCATAGGAGTTATGATTTCTTTATAATCATATTTCGTATCGTATTCTCTAGCAAGCTTTATAAGTTCATTATAAATTATGGTCCCTTTTGGAAGCATAAAAGGAGAACCTGGTGAAACGTCCATGAATTCAAATAACTCTAATTCTTTGCCTATCCTTTTATTATCATGTTTATCCTTTTCTTCTAAGAATTTTATGTATTCATCAAGTTCTTTCTTGGAAGGAAATGAAATACCATATATTCTAGTCATCACCTCTCTTTTGCTGTCTCCTCTCCAATAAGCTCCAGAAGTTTTCAAAAGTTTTACTGCGCCTATATATCCAGTAGAAGGGATATGAGGCCCTCTGCACAGGTCATAGAATTCTCCGTTTTTGTATATGCTTAGATTTCCGTTTACTTCTTCGATTATTTCCAGTTTGAATTTGTTGTCCTTTAGAAGTTCCTTCGCTTCTTTTTTTGATATATCTCTCCTTTCAAAAGCTTGGTTTTCTTTTATTATTTTATACATCTCCTTCTCTATATCTTCTAGGTCGTTGTCTCCCGCTTTAAGGTTATAAATGTCATAGTAGAAACCCTCATCTATTGCAGGACCTATGCCAAGCACTGCTTCTGGATAGAGTCTTTTTACCGCAGCTGCAAGAATATGTGCGGATGAGTGCCAGAAGACCTTCTTCCCAATATCATCGTTGAAAGTGAAGAATTTTATTTCGCCATCTTCTTTTACTTCTGCAGACAAATCTATTAGCCGGTTATTTATCTCTGCCACAATTATATCTTTAGGAGCGTTTAATTCCTTTGCGATATCTGCAGCTTTTTCTCCGTCCTTGAACTCTCTTTCCTTTCCGTTGTATATAATTTTCATTATTTTTTTTGGTTTTTTGTATATTAATAACTATTTTAGACAAACTTTGCAATTCTGTAAGAAATAACTCTTTAAAATGCCTTAATAAACTAACTTTTTTGAGTTTATATAAAGTAATTAAAATATTAATGTATTAAATGACATTGAAATTTATGCACATTAACAATAAAGGAATGGAATTGGGTATAACTATAATAATCATTATAGTGATAGCTCTGGCATTGTTGGTAATTCTGCTTTTTCTTTTAAAGAGTGGCATATTCTCGCCATTGACAGGTCTTATTCATTCTGCTCCAAATAGCAGCTCAATAAATAATAGTTTACCTTGATTTTAGTTTAATATATAAATATTAATAGCTCTTTTACAACTACATATGATTATATCACTAAACCTATTATATACAATTTTTGAATTGCTGGCGATAACTTTAGTGTCATATGCTATCTATACTTTCTATCAAAGTTGATAACTAAGATAAGCGATATCAAGCAAAGATATAACTTGAAGAAAATAGTTGCAATAGTCATTCTGTTTATAGACTTTGTTATAGTCATATCTTTATTTGTAAATGATAGCAGCATAGTAGCCTTGTCTGCCGGTCTTTTTTCTGCAGGGGTAGCTTTTTCATTGCGTGACCCGATTACAAGCTTCCTCGCATGGATAATAATACTCTTTATGAGGCCGATTAAAGTAGGGGACAGGATAAAAATAGGGACAGAGGAAGGGGACATAATAGACATAAACATGTTTTTCATAACCATAATGGAGATAAATGACTGGGTAGAGGGAGATCTTTACACCGGTAGAATAGTTGAGATACCAAACAATAGGATAATGAGTCAAGATGTTATAAACTTCTCAAAGGGCTTTGAGTATATCTGGGACAATATAACCATACCTATACTATTTGATTCAGACTATAATAAGATAGCAAAAGAAATAAGAAAAATAGCAGATAATAAAACGAAAAAGTTCTTTGAAGGTGCACAAAGAGACTATGAAAAGCTAAAGAAAGCTTATTTTATATCTAGAGGGGACATACACCCCACAGTTTTCATTTCATTTAATGATAACTACATAAAAATTAATTTAAGGTACATAACAAACTTGTGGGAAAGAAAGAAAACTCAGAGCGAGATTAGCTCAGGTATACTTGATTATCTTAAAAAGAATAAAATAGATGTAGCATCTTCATCCATAATAGTTTCCAAGAAGAAATAGGTTTAGCTTATTGAACTCAGCATGGCAAATAATATAATTTGTAGTTTTTGCCTGCCGGAATGTTTAATATTTTCGTCTGCTTGCCGGAGTTAGTCGCGTTTGAGCATAATTCACCGCTAGATGTTAATACTGGGTATACCTCTAAAGAATAATTACCTGGAGAGGAGGTAACGCTTATGCTATTATTCAGGTAATAAGTGTAATTTTGGCCGTTGAAGTTTATTGTCCAGTAATAGATTGAGCTTGGAAAGAGTGAACATGCGGAACTGCAGTTATATGCAGTGAAATTTGTTGTAACTTCGGATAAGGCTCCCGGGCTAGCAGATTTTATCCCGCTTACCAGGCTACTAAGGTTTGTAAGTATGTAACTTCTTATAGTTGAATCAAATATCAGCAGTATTATAATTGCAACTATCGCGATTATAAGAACCCAAGCTCCAAAGTTTACTTGTCCTTTCATACTTTATTTGTTATTTTATAAACTATAACAACCGGCAAACTATAATAGCTTTTTTTGTGGAATGGCAGCGTATTTTCAAGCGTTATATCTTCTATCTTATATACTGAAAAGCCAAGAATATCTGCGATTTTCCTTATCTCTTTATTATCTTTGTAGATAAAGAATATGTTCTCTGCTAATGAGTTTGCTTTTTTTATAAATGCATTTAGACTGAAATTGCTTTGAAAACCAAAAGGCGGATTTGATACTGCAATTTCGTATTTTTTATCTGCATCAAATATATCCATGTGAATAGGTTTTGCATTCTTAATATGCAGTTTTTCAATGTTTTGTTTAGTAGAGCAAACTGCTTTTTCATCTATATCATAAAGATCAACTTCCGCTGCACCAAGCAATGATGCAGCTATTCCAAGTATCCCATTTCCGCAGCCCAAATCTGCTACGGTTTTTCCAGCTATGCTAACATTGTAATCAACAAAATATATGAACCGATAGGCAGTATCTATATCCGTTGAATACTGCTCCAATTTAAGGCTGTTTTTTTCTGTTTTATCCAACTTAGATAGCTCTCTGTAAAAATCAATCTTTTTCATCTTTTATCAGTTCTAGTGCTATTTTATATGCTTCTTTAGCCTCAAAAGTAGTGCCTATCCTGTCTTTTAGATTTACTATGAGCGAATCGACTTTATCCAGTTTTTTATCTTTTATGAGTTTTTCTATTTCATTCCTTAGTTCCTCATCGCTTTTCTTTTTAAGACCTTTTTCTTTTATTATCTCTTCAACGCTTTTGCCTGTCAACGCAATTCCTTCCATTATGATTCTTGCGGAATCTCTTACTATCTCATTTCCTTTTATTTTCTTCAATATCTCTTCTACATCCTTTTTATCTATCTCCTTTCCAAATTTTCTTCTGATATATTTCCAGTCCTCTACTGCAATTTGTATTATTGCATTAAAGTCGATCCCAGTTTTATTTTTCAGGTATATCGCTTCGCTGAGTTTCCTTGATGATATCAGTTGATCAAGAAACTCATCAGATATGTTAAGCGATGATTTCAATGAATCTACGCTTCTCCCGATATACTCTTTTCCCTCCTTTAAAATATCTTCATCTATTTTTATTATGGGTAAATCAGTTTCAACATACATCCTGTCTTTTCCTCCCATCGGCCTTAAAAATCTAGTTGTATTATCATCCTGTACAAGTCTTACTTCTGATGGCACATCTTCAAGCAAAGAAGAAAGTCTTTCTTTTATTGCTCCCATAGCGGGGTTTTCATATCCATTGTCGCATATTGAAAATAGAAATGAGTCGTTTTCACCGCAATTTAATCTTTCTGCTATTTTATTTTTCTCATTTTCGCTTATGCCATATGCAGGTAGTTCATCAGAATGCATTATCCCGTAGCCTAGTTTAATCTTCAGATAATCGCTTATTTCACTTCCAAACCTCTTGTTTTCGCAAATGTATGTCCCGAGAAGCCCTTTCAGTCCTTGTAACCTAATGCCTATTATGCTTTTTCCGCTTTTTACAGCAGTCTTTATAATGTTTGATTCTGTGCTTTCGAATACCCCTTTTATATCTTCAAAATGCCAGTTTTCAATCTCTTTTGTAACATATCCAAAGTCATTCTTTATTTTTATTAGATTTTCCTGCCTTTTTGCTTCATTTAATATAACCTTATCCATCTCTCTTATATTCTGAAATCCTTTTAGTTCTACTCTTTTTCCCCCTTCAATAGAGAGATTTACATCCTGTCTTATTGTGCCTATCCCTCTTTTAACATTGAACAGCCTCGTAAACTTTCCAAATTGCATTGCTATCTCCTTTGCTTCATTTTCATCAGTTTCTATTATGCCCGTTGCAATTTCTATTAAAGGTATTCCTATCCTGTCTAGGAAATAGGTGGTTTCTTCTTTGTTCTCTGTTTCCTTTCTGGCAGAGTCTTCTTCTATGGAAATGGTATCAATTTTTATCCTTTTTTCCTTGAATGGGAATTCGCCGTTTAACGCTAAAATCGCCGTTCTCTGAAAGCCGGTTGTATTAGATCCATCAACTATCGTCTTTCTCATAAATATTAAGTTGTCTAACAAATACGCGTTCAGAGCATAAGAAAGATTAACTCCAGTAGAAAGAGCATCCCTGTCTATATTATGGGGAGGTTCCTCATCTATGTCTACTAAGCAGTCAGTATCATTAAAAACCTTATAAACTATCTTTTTTGTTTTTTGACCCTCAAATTCTGCACTTATGTCTATTTTGCCGCTTTCACCAAAAGAGGGCCTTATTAGCCTCTTTATTTCAAAGTAATCTTTATTTTCCTTTATCTCCGATTTACAGCGGCAGAAAAGCTTGCCGGAATCGATTTGTATATGCCATTCAAAGCCACATCTTATTTTCATATCAAAAACTCGTCTATCTCTCTCCTTTCCTTCATTTCACCAGCTAAGTTACTTGACATAATCTCTTTTACTCCATCGATTTTTTTGCTGTTTCCAAGTGCGAACATGAGTTTTACGAATGCAGTTTCGGTTGTCATATCCCCCACATATATTATATTCTTAAATCCAGAAATTTTACGCAAAGTACTGTATACGAACTTGTTAGTTGAACCGTAGATTGTTTGGGATGTAATAACTATAGGTATCTCCTCTTTTTCCGCTTTTTTTAATGCACTTACAACTGTTTTGTCTTCTAATGGTATGTTGCCAAAACCGGTTGCGGCGATTACGATTCCATGTACTTTGTTTTCGATATAATAATCTATTACACCCCCGCCCATGGAGGGGTATCCGTATATTAATTTTACCTTGTCATCGATTTTGTCGTTTAACTTTGTATCTTCTTTTTTAGGTATTATCTCGGAAGAAAGTTCGTCTATTTTTCCATCAGTATAAACTTTTCCAAGAGGTTTAATGTTTATTGGCCTAAAGGCATCTCTTCTTTCAGTATGCATTTTTCTAGCCTTGTTTCCTCTTAATATATAATTATACTCATCGTTTAGATTTGCATGCATGCAAATTACCGATTCGCCGCCAGGAAAGTTTTTTGCTGTAAATGCCGACAAAAGCAAGTTAGTGGATGCATCTGTAGATCCTCTATCAGTGCTCCTTTGAGAGCCTGTAAAAACTACAGGAACGGAAAGCGGGTTCAATAGAAAAGAGAGGGCGGCTGAAGCAAAATGCATGGTATCTGTACCGCTTGTGACTATTATGCCTTTGCTGCCGTTTCTTATGCTTGCATAAGCTTCCTTTGCGATTTTGACCCAGTCTAAAGGCAACATGTTCTCAGATAGCTTTCTCATTAAGTTGACTACTGCTATTTTTCCCTGGTTTTTTAGGCCGGGTGATATCTGGAAATAATAGTTGCTGTCTACAGAAGGCGAAACACCCCCTGTTTTATAGTCTATCTTTGAAGATATGGTTCCGCCAGTTGTTATCATTGTTATGTCCGGATTTTCAACTTTCGTTTTATTCTCTTTCTCTTCTTCGCTTTCTTTGCTTTTCGCTTTCTCTATAGTAGATATACTGTCAATAGTCTCTTTTGGCAGGGCTATATCATATCCAGATTTTAGTTTGATTATTATAAGGTTTTCTTCTTCCCTTATGAATTCACCGTTAAATGTTTGATCGCTTACTTTTAGCTCAATTAAATCTCCAAATGACAGGTTTTTTGGTTCTATCTTCCTTGCATTCATTACAATAATTACCGCTATAATGTTTTAACTCTTTTCATTTCTTATTTTTGCACAGCCTAGAGTTTTAATAGTCACAAAAGAAAGTGTATACTAAATGACAATAAACTTTTTAAATGAATAACAATTATTATAGTTATTTAAATAAAATAGAAATTTGAATGTTGGGGAACATTCAAATTTTAATCGCAACATTGTAAGTTTTGGGGTCACTTACTTGTTTTTCTTAATAAAATATAGACGCATTGGGAATATAAAGCTTTCGCTTTTGTTTCTAATGTGATGGAGGGGAAAATGGTAATGGATTTGCTTGTTGAAAGCGCATTGAAAGCCAGCAGAGAAGAAGGTATGAACGAACCTTTATTCAATCAGGCTTTGATAAAAGTAGTAGGAGTCGGCGGCGGCGGAAATAACATGGGCAATTGGCTCTTTAAAAAAGGAGTCAAGGGCGCGGAAGTAATTCTAGCTAACACAGATCAAATACAGTTAAATGCAAGAAATGGGGATAAAAAGATTCTTATTGGAAAGGAATTGACTAAGGGACTAGGAGCCGGCGGTTTTCCTGAAAAGGGAAAAATGGCCGCAGAGGAATCTTCAAGGGAACTTAAAGATGCTTTGAGAGGGGCAGACTTAGTTTTCGTATGCGCAGGCCTTGGCGGCGGAACAGGTACTGGTGCAGCACCTGTAATTGCAAAGCTTGCAAAGGATATGGGTTCAATCGTAATAAGCACTGTAACGATGCCTTTTAAGACTGAAAGGAAGAGGGTAGAATCCGCAGAAGCAGGATTAGAGGAATTGAGAAACAGTTCCGATACTGTTATTGTAATAGATAATAACAGACTGGTGAGCATGGCTGGAAATTTGCCGATAGACCAGGCATTTAATGTAGCAAATGAAGTGGTTGCAACAATGATAAAGGGAATAGTTGAAACCATATCAGACGCAAGTGCATTAGTGCACCTTGACTTCGCAGACATAAAGGCAATAATGAATAAAGGCGGCGTTTCCGTAATAGGAATCGGCGAAACAGACGCTTCTGACTCAAGGGTAACCGAAGTAGTTAGAAGAGCACTTAACAATCCGCTTTTGGACGTGAGCTACAAAGGCGCAAAGGGAGCTTTAATACACATCTCAGGAGGACCTGATTTAACACTTGCAGAAGTGAATCAGATAGGTGAGATGGCAACTCAGTCCTTAGACCCAGATGCAGTAGTTATATGGGGTGCAAAGGTGGATGAGTCTCTGTCTGGAAAATTAAGGGTCATGACAATAATAACGGGAGTAAGCTCTCCTTATTTATTGGGGCCTGAAGAGATAAACACTCTATCTAAGACTACTGGTGCAATAAACCAGGAACTCGGCATAGAGATTCTAAAGTAATTAGTTTTGGCCCCTTTGGGGCCATTATTACTTTATTATATTTATCAAAATTTCCTCAAAAACAAACGGGGGTTTAAAAGCCCCCGTCCCCCTATTTTTGGATTTCTGAATATAACTTTTCAAAGTAATTAAGTGCTTTCTTCTCTTCAGAAAGACCTTTTTTGGTAATAGAATAAATTTTTCTTTTTCCCATTCTTTTTCCACATATCAAGCCGCTATTTGACAGCCTTTTAAGCGCAGGGTAAATGGTACTTGCTACAGGTTTTTTACCCCTATATTTTTCGATTTTCCTAGCTATTTCTTCTCCGCACAGTCTATTTTTCTTAAGCATATTAAGTATTTGAAAGGAAAGCATACCCCGCATATCGCAGCCATCTTTTGTCATAATTCTATTAAGAGGTTATTATTTTTATATACTTAATGGATTATTAAGATATGAAGAATGAAGAAAGCTCTTCGGGATTATATAGTTTCTATGATTATTTTGTTTCATTTTCTAGAAAAAGACTTGAAGAACTAATTAATGAAGATTCTTTTAAAGAGAAAGAAGTATTAGAATCAAACCTTGGTGTTTGTATAGAAAATTATGAAATAGTTACAAAGGTTGCGGAAAGATTATTAAGCTTAAGAAAAAACAGTAAAATGCTTTCAAATATAAAAATAGAGTATAAATACCATGATCAAATTGCCATAGAAAAAGCATATTTCAATTCGATTGATTATGTGGATAGATTATATCATGGGATGGCGGAGGATTTTATGAATGCTATAAAAATAGAAAGTTCCTTGCGGTCATTTTATTTTGCAGAGACGGAATTTAATCACATGATGAAAAGTTTCATGTCAAGTTACAGCGAAATTGTAAATGGAACCTACATTCCGGTTTTAAAGATTATAATATAAGAATTTTTTAGTTTATACATGGGAATTATAGTGTATAACTCTCCATTTAATACACTTAGAATCGAAGAGGGCTACTCAAAGATACGTGGGAAAAGATTAAAAGACTTCAGAATAATTAAAAATGATGCAGTTGTTATACTGCCCTTTCTTGATAAAAATACGATAATCATGGAAAAGCAGTTTCGATTTGCAGTGAACAAAACAATACTTGAAATACCTGCAGGTTCAATAGACAAAGGCGAAAGCAAAGAAAATGCTGTAAGAAGGGAACTTGCTGAAGAAACAGGGTATTATCCTAATAAAATCAAGTTCCTTTTTAAAACTTGGAATAACCCTGCATTGATGGATTATTTCGAATACTATTATGTCGCTTATGATCTTATCAAAAAGGAAAGGAATTTGGATGAAAACGAAGTTATAACACCTGTAAAAATAAAGTTTAATGACGCAATTAAAAAAGTGTATGCTGGTAAAATTAAGGACACAAAAACAATGCTTGCTTTGCTTTTTTACAGCAATTGCAAAAAGATCGAAGGTTTAAAACCGTAAGATGGAAGAATTGTTCGTTTCGATGCACTGCTTCAAGCTTGATTTCAGTAAAGGCAAGATAAACAAAAAAGAGTTAGTAAAAAGTATAAATGAACTTGCCTCAAAAATATCTGGAAAAGGGATCTTTATATCTAGGCAGTATCTTTCTATAAAGCATAGTGCCGATTTGATACTTTTCAATATAGCGGATTCATTTGACACTCTGCTTTCATTTAAATCTGAATTGATGGGGCGTTTTGCCAATAAACTGAATGAAACATACAGTTATCTTTCAATCTATGAACATCCAAATGCCAATTATCTGAAGGAAGATAACAGGCTAAAGTATCTAGTAGCATACCCTGTTAAAAAAGATCCGAAATGGTACCTTCTGGGGGAAAAAGAACAGAATAGGATAACGAAAGAGCATGTAAACATGGCTATAAATGATCCAAACAATGAAAACATAAGGTCATATACAACTTACTCATTTGCGATTGACGACAATGAATTTCTTGTTCTTTATGAAGTCGAATCACTTACAAAATGGATGAAGATAGCAAGAAATCTGAGGAAAGCAGAAGCTAGAAAGTGGATAATCGTTGAGAGTCCTGTATTTGTAGGAAGAAAAGTAGAATCATTTTAATTCTATTCCTTTAATTCAGTGAATATCTTGTGATACGGCCTTCCTTCTATTATGGTTTTTCCATATTCTGTTGTTTCATGGAATGCCTTTGCTGTTGTGAACTCTCTGAATGAATCTGCGTCTTTCCACTCGCTGTATATCATATACTCAGTTGTGCTATCTTCATTACCTACTTTCTTGTATATACTTGCCTTTTCAAATCCCTTTACATTGTTTTTTAGATAGTCAACTACTTTCTGGAAAGTGTCTTCAAATTCTTTTTCATGTCCTTTCTTTACATTGTAGTACATTCCTACGTTTATCATGTTTAATTTAGTAATTTATACATTATTAATATTTGTATCATATAAAATTTATAGAAACAAAAGTGTTAAAAAGAAAAGATATGAAACGTTTTATTACGCAGGCGTAAACTTATTACCGATAGTCGATTAATATATGAATGGCATCTTTCATACAAGGGGTTATACCAAATCTTTCCTTTTCATCTAAAGGCAGGGAGCTAATCTATATGTTTTTTAGTTCATCTGAAATATTCCTTGTGAATGATTCAAAAGTTGATAATATCCTTTCAGAATCTCCAATAGGGATGTGGCCGGCAAGTGGCGCAGTCATAGACGCAAGCACGCCTTCCGCATCATTGTCTAATTTTAAAGAAAAGATGGATAAAAATTATCAGAAAAATATCGATTATGATTACTTGAATAGACTATCATTTTATGTAATAAAATACTCAGATATTGAAAAATTCAAGCTTTTTTCTGATAACTTAAACATAATAAAAATAGAAATTGAAACTAGCAAGGATAATCTGGATTTTATAACAGATTACATTGATTTAGCCCTTTTAGAGGAATACAAAAGGATGCTGTCTACTTTGCTTGGAAACAAGTTTTATTCCGATTAATCTAATCTCTTAATTATGTGATAACCGAACTGCGTTTTTATAGGCTGAGAAACTTCTCCTTTATTCAGAGAAAACGCGGCTTTTTCAAATTCCTTTACCATAACACCTCTGCCAAAATACCCTAAATCTCCGCCTCTTCTTCTAGAGCTGTCAATGGAAAACTGCTCTGCTAGCTTCGAAAAGCTTTCTCCCTTGTTTATTTTTTCAAGTATGCTGTATGCAACAGACTGTTTTTCTACCAATATATGCGCGCATCTTATCTTCTCTGCCATGTTAATGGTGGGCCCAGGGAGGTTCGAACTCCCGGCCTTCTGCGTGTAAGGCAGACGTCATAACCACTAGACCATAGGCCCTTACAAACTTTTAAGTAATGTCATTTATTTAAATTCTCTGTTTCTTAAAATAAAATGGGAAAGTTATCAGTACTAGTCTCCGATTTCGATGATACTCTTTTTTTCAATAAAGATGCGATTATATCAGCGGCAAAAGATTTGTATGATACCGCATTTAAGGAAAAAGCAGAGAATTACTGCGGAATTTTGAATAATCTTGAGATTATAATAGGAGAAGGCAAGATCCCTAAAGACTTCAACAGAAAATGGAAAGACAATTTGTATACTCTTGCCTACACTACGTACAGCAGCAGGCTTTTGCCTAATCAACCGCTTATCGATTATTTAAAAGAGAATATCAAAGAAGGAAACGAACTCATAATTATGAGCGCTCGCGGAGAAGAGTTTAGGAAAGAGACTGAAGAACTATTAAATAAATACGGCTTAACTTATAAGCAGGTAATACTGCCGGAGAATCACGAATTACGCGATGAAGAATGGAAAAAATTGGAGACGGAAAAACTAAGTAAAAGATACGATCACTTAGTTTTATTTGAAGATAAAGAGGAAAATATACGCTATATAATACAAAATTTGAAACCGGAAAACGTTGATTTTTACCTAGTAGACCATTCTATCTTGAAGTATATTGGCCATTAAGCACAAAATAAACATTTTTATTGTTTGCACAATTAAATGATTTGTCAGTGGGCTCGTAGCTTAACTCGGTAGAGCATCCGGCTCTTAACCGGATTGTTGCGGGTTCAAATCCCGTCGAGCCCATTTTTGAATAATTCTATTTTACAAAACTATTAATCCTTTGGCTTTTATTCAATATTATGCAGTCTCTACAAGGATTTTTTAGTAGGCATGCAAAGGAATATGCCAGTAGCGAGAGCCACATGCATGGAAAGGATTTGGATTTACTTATTTCAATGCTAGATTTAAAGAAAAGTTATAAAGTTTTGGATGTAGGTACCGGCCCAGGTTTTGTTGCTTTTGAAATCTCTGGGAAGGTAGCCATCTCTCTAGGTTTAGATATCAATGAACACATGCTTGAAATAGCCGTTAGAAAGGCCGAAAATGAGGATTATAATAATGTTATTTTTGTAAGAGGAGATGCCTTGTCAATGCCGTTTCCAGACAATGTTTTTGATGCAGTAACCTGCAGAAGAGTTGCACATCATATAAAAGAAAAGAGAAAATTCATAGAAGAAGTGTGGAGAGTTCTTAAAAAAGGAGGGAAATTCGGCATAACTGACTTACTTAAGCCGACAGGAGATAAAAAAGACATCTTCAATAAATTTGAGAAGGCAAGGGATACAAGTTATATAAGTTCTGAATCTCTGGATTATTGGTTTAAGTTATTGAAAGAAAATGCCTTTGAAGTCGATAATTTTAAGACTTTTGAGACAAAGGAAACTTTTCAGTCTTGGCTGTCGCCGGTAAGTGAAAACAGCATAGAAGGCAGAAAAGCAAAGAAGATACTAAATGACAATATTGATTATTTTAAGGAGGTTTTTGAATATGATCCGGAGAGCGGCTACTTTAACAAATCTAGAATGGTAATAATCGCTAAGAAGCCAGAATAGGCAGGCGAAAGTATAATTTTTAAAGATAGAATGAATTAAGCTACTGATGATAATTGGATTGATGTCTTCAAAGCCAATTGAAGAAGAGAAGATGAAGGGTATAATATCAAAGAAACTTGACCTTATAAACGGTGTACAGATAGCATTAGACAAGAACGATAATTTAATCCTTTATTCAGTCGATTTTCCGAAGTCGCTGCTTTCTGTTCTTTATATACTTTCGGTTTCAGATTACGTTTATTTTTTTGTCGGGAGCGAAATAAATGCATTAGATGCAGAGCTTGCGCTTTGTATTGAAAATTCAGGGATAGAAGATGGGCTGGTACTTAAGGATGATTACTCTGATATTAATTCTTTTGACAAGTTTTTTGAGAAATACAAAGTGGGGAAGTTCAACAAATCTGATATAAGTCAAATATCTGTAGAAAAAACAAAACAGAAAGAGAAATACTTCAAGTACGTTTCAATAGACAAGCATTTTATAGTCAAGGGCATAGGGTCTGTTATAATAGGTTTTGTTATTGGGCAACAGATTAGGAAAGGGGAAAAGCTATTTCTTTTGCCTTCATTAAAGCAGTGTAGCGTAAAAAGCATACAGATAATGGACGTTGATAATGATTTTGCAGAAACTGGTTCTCATGTAGGCCTTGCGTTAAATAATGTTTCAGAGCAGGACCTTTCAAACAATTATGCTTTGTCGTCAATAAATAAAGTGAACGATACTTTGGAAGTAGAGTTAACTCTTTCTCCATTTTACAAAGAAGACCCATTCTCTAAACAGCTTTCATGTTCTTTTTTAGGTGAACCTCTAAGCCTCAATCTTTTAAGAGATGGCAGCAGAGTAAATGCACATTTTAATAGAAAGATACCTGAAATAAAAGGGACTTACCTTATTGCCGATCCAAGTTTATCGGTCGGTAGAAACAGAGTTGTCGGAAAAATAAAGTTTTTGTAATTAAAATATGTCAGGTACTTTCTTGAGTTTTTTATAATAATCTAAGGCCATATTTATTCCTTCTTCTGCCTTTATCTTTGCAGAGAAACCCAGCTTTTCCCTGCTTTTTTCAGTGTCAGCATGAACCACTTCTACATAATTTTTGAGCGGGTTTTCAATGTTCTTTACCTTTATCTTTTTACCCATAGCATTTCCTACTTTTTCTATTATTTCATTAAATGAATATGACACTCCTGTGCCCACATTGAAAATCCCATTTTCCTTGCTTTTCGCAGCAAGCAGGTTGGCATATACAACATCTGCAATGTTTATAAGATCTCTCCTCTGTGTGCCATCTCCATATATTACTAATTCTTTATCTAATAAGCCCTTCCATATTATCTGGGAAACCATATTCGCGAATTCTTTTTTACTCTCTTCTCTATCCCCATACACACTGAAATACCTTAATCCGCAGTACTCCAATCCATACATCTGTCTGAAAAGCTCCGCAAGCCTCTCCATTGGGTATCTTGCTTCAGTGTAAAAATCCTTAACTTTTGGAAGCATGTCTTCCTTGTGGGGCGGGGGGTAACCGTTGTATATAGATGAACTTGAAGCAAAAACAAGCTTGCATTTGTTTTTTACACAGTAATTTAAGACTGCTATAAATTCAGAGATCGCTTTTCCGATCAAAGTATTGTCTTTTCTGTACATAGGGGTCGATGAATAAATCCCTTCATGGAATACTATGTCGGCTTTTCCAAGTTTTGATATCTGCGATGAATTGCCCTTTATGAACTTTATTTTACTGGATATTGCTTTTAGGTTGTTTTTATTGCCTGTGTTTAAAGAATCGATTACAGAGACTGAATAGCCTTCCTTTAAAAGGCTTTCAGCAATATGTGAGCCTATAAAGCCAGCTCCGCCAGTGACTATTGCCTTCATACTGATTTATGAATTTGGTTATTTAAATCTATTTCATTTCTCTTTAAGATAACTTTCGAGGTCCTCTGCATTTATCATTGGTTTTTTGACCTTGTTCATGTCATCTATGGCTATTCTTTGGCAGGCAGTGCTTATGAAAACGTCTATTTCCCTGAATTCATTTAATCTCTCAAAGTTTATTTCATCTGCAACTACAGAATAAACCTGCTTGCCGTCCTTTCTTAGCTTTTCCTTTAAAAGTTTTGAGCCGTATGTCTGCCCTGCCTTTGTAGACTCTACAAACATGACTTTTTTGGCAGTCAATACTGCGCCTATGCCCTGCATTATTCTTTTCCTGTATTTATCAGCTACTTCAGCATTTATTACTTCTATATTCTCAGTTTCAGGATCCGCAGTTATTACCGTTTTCCCATATTTAAGCGGTATTCCAAGAACGTGAAACATGCCCTGTTCAAATGCCAAAGTTGCATCGCAGTCACTGCAGTCGGCAGCATAAACATCGCAGCCCAGAATCTGCCCGGGGTACATTGCTCTGTAAAGAGACTGCTTGACTACAAATTCCTTGTCTTTTATCCTGTCCTTAAAATCATTCATTTGGTCTATGAACTGTATTGCAGCTACCAAGTTTATCTTTTTATATGGTTTTATTTCATCGTAAATCCTTTTTACAAATTCCTCGCTTAGCTTTCCCTTGAATCTAGATTCAACAAAGATCATTTCCATTTCAACCAAATAGTTTTGCTATTTAATAAGTTATTTATTCTAATGCAAAGCTATTTATAAATAACAGTTATATCTAATAAAGTCTATGGAGATGAAGATTGTAATAAACGATTCGAAAACAGGCAGGTCATTTAATAAAACGCTGGAAAGCGACAAAGCAGACCAGTTATTCGGAAAAAAGATAGGCGAGGAACTGGATCTTTCTGTTTTAGGTTTGGACGGCTACTCTGGAATAATAACCGGCGGAAGCTATATGACTGGAATGCCTATGTCAAAGGACTTAGACGGCTCAGGCCTTAGAAAAGTTCTCATAGGCAAGGGACTGGGGAATAAACAGAACATACGCAGGAGGAAGAGCATTGCCGGAAATACTATAAGTCAGTTTACGTCTCAAATTAACATAAAAATATCAAAGTACGGGGAAAAATCTTTGGAGCAGTTATTTACGCCTTCTAATGGTTAAGGATATAACAATAGATGTAGTTGGTAATTTCGCCGATGGTAAGACGACTTTAGTAAGGGCAATTACTAGCGAATCTACTTTAAGGCACAGCGAAGAAAAGAAGAGAGGGATAACAATAAGGCTTGGTTATGCTCATTTTCTCATATACAAGTGCGATTCATGCGGTTCATTCAGCAGACATGAAAAATGTGAGGTATGCAATTCAAATGCAAGCCTTTACTACAGAGTTTCAATAATAGACTCACCTGGGCATAAAACCTTGATGACTATAATGCTAAGCGGGGCAACTTTAGTTGACGGAGCAGTTCTTGTTATAGCTGCTAATCAAAAGTGTCCTCAGCCTCAGACACAAGAGCATATAGAGGCATTGCGCATAATAGGAGTTAAAAACATAGTCGTAGCACAGACAAAAATAGATGTTGTTGGAAAGGATCGTGCAAAGGAAAGCTATAATGAAATAAAAGATTTCATGTCAAAAAACGGTTATCCCGATGCAAAAATAATACCGGTATTCGCTGCACAGGACGTAAACATTACAGAGCTTATACAGGAAATAGGCAAGTTTGAAGTGCCGGACAGTCCAAAGGAAGAAAGAACAGAGATGGTAGTTGTAAGGAGCTTTGACATCAACAAGCCAGGCACGGACATAAATGAACTTAAAGGAGGGGTTTTAGGAGGAGGATTAAAATCAGGTTCATTAAAAATTAATGATCCAGTGGTAGTTTATCCAGGTGTCTATATTAAAAATTCGTGGAAGCCTTTAAAGACCAAGGTTTTAAGCATACAAAGTGAATTCGGTCCAGAAAAGGAGGTTTCAAGGGGCTTAATGATAGGATTAGAAACGGATTTAGATCCTTCGCTTGCAAGAAGAGACAATCTGGCAGGCTCTCTAATTGTAAAAAGTGATACTGTTCCATTGTTTAAAAACAGGATAGCAATGAAATACGAGCCTATAAAAGATAAGTTCAGCAAGCCTCCGCAGAAAAACGAAACAGTTCTTTTAAATGTTCTTTCTTCAAAGGTTCTTGGAACTATTGTTTCTTATTCAAATAACGGGCTAATTGTAAATTTGGGAAATTCGGCATTGCCGTATTTTATCGGCGAAAGGGCCATTTTGTCAAGAAAAATCAACAATGTTTGGACAATAGCAGGATCAGGAAATATATATGAATGAGGTTGTCATAGACACAAACGTTATGGTTTATTGCTTTGACAATAAACTCGATCTGATAAATTTGCTTGATGCTTTTTTCCAGAGCAGCTTT
The DNA here is from genome assembly GCA_049965555.1 of Candidatus Parvarchaeum sp. GTDB lineage: Archaea > Nanobdellota > Nanobdellia > Parvarchaeales > Parvarchaeaceae > Parvarchaeum. The sequence continues at coordinate 27,295 of JBMFWF010000002.1, read as the reverse complement.
TCAATTTCAACTATCAAGAAATGTATGGATGAATTAAATACTATTAAAAGGCAGGATGTAAAGAGCTTTTTTATTTCCTACGGCTTAAAGACAATAGAATTTGATAAAGGCAAAAGCACTGACGACACTTTACTGGATTTTTGTTTGCATGAAAACAAAATTCTTTTTACGGAAGATAAGGAGTTAAGATCGCGGGCAAATAAGCTTGGTATAAGGACGTTATCTTTCGACGGCAGGGCCGTGAAAATAAGCAGCAGATAATATTTCAGCAAAACATAAATGCTTATATACATATAAATTCAAAAAATAGAATTATGGAAAATGATATAATTTTTGTAGGGAAAAAACCTATAATGTCTTATGTGATGGCCATACTTACCCATTTGAACTCCGGAAATAATCAGGTTATAATAAAGGCAAGGGGTTCATCTATTTCTACTGCAGTCGACATATCCCAGGTCACTATGCATAAATTCATGAAAGACCTCAAAATTTCCGGCATTGAAATAGGAACCGAAGAGCTTACAGATAAGGAAGGAAAGAAAAGGAACGTTTCATTTATATCAATTGAGATGAAGAGGCAGTGATGATTAAGGAAAATGATTTTGTAATGATTAATTTTGTCGGAAGGATAGCTTCTACCGGCCAGATATTTGATTTAACCGACAAGAAAGTAGCGGAAAAAGAGAACATTAAGGGAGATTATAACTTTTCTCCAGTGCTTGTAATACCCGGCGGAAATTATGTATTGAAGGTTATCTCTGATTCTGTTATAGGAAAGAATCAAGGGGACAAATATGAATTGACAGTGCAGCCAAAAGATGGATTCGGAGAGTTTGACAAAAGGCTTATAAAAACTTACGGAATAACAGTTTTCAGAAGCAATAATATAAATCCTGCAGTAGGCGACATGGTTCTTTTGGACGACAAAATGGCTACAGTATTGGCAATAAACAGCGGCAGAGTGCTTGTAAGTTATAATCATCCATTAGCAGGAAAAGAACTAAAATACGAAATCGAGATAGTTTCGATAATAGAGAATGAGAAAGACAAGTATTCAGCAATATTTGAGCATTATGTTGGTAAAAAACCTGAAAACATAGAAATAGAGAACGAAAACGTGAAAATCCATACGAAAGAGGACGTAAAACCTTACATAAAAGACAGCATATCCATGGATATAGAAAAATATATTGACAAAAAAATTAAAACTGAGATAATAAAAGATTAGAGATATTTATATATAATGCGAAATGATTAATCTATTGAGGTAAACTTATGGATGATATACAAATGAATAATTCACTCAGTCAGGGAATAAAGGGAATAAAATACGATGCTAGCAAAACCAAAGAATTTGATAAGTCTTTAGAAGAATTGATAGCATCAAGGAGAGCGAACATCAAAGTAGTTGGAGTAGGCGGTTCTGGAAACAATACTCTTAACAGAATGTTTGAAGTAGGCATAAAAGGAGCGGAATTTATAGCAGTCAATACGGATGCTGCAGATCTGCTTTGCACACCTGCTGATAAAAAGATACTCATAGGAAAGGAATTAACTAATGGATTAGGTGCCGGTGCAGACCCTGCAGTTGGTGAAGCTGCTGCAAAAGAGCAGGAGCAAGAACTTAAGGAGGCCCTTCAAGGAGCAGATCTGGTTTTCATATGCTGCGGTATGGGAGGCGGAACAGGTACTGGTGCGGCGCCGGTCGTTGCGTCAGTTTCCAAGAAAATAAATGCGCTTACTATAGCAGTAGTCACTTTACCATTTAAGGCCGAAGGCAGAAGAAGAATGAATGCTGCACTTAACGGCGTGGAAAAACTTAAAAATACAGTAGATACTTTGATAACAGTCCCTAATGAAAAGCTTATGGCGATTGCTCCTGGGCTGCCTTTGCCAATAGCATTAAAGATAGCTGACGACGTTCTTACAAATGCCGTTAAGGGTATAACTGAATTGATAACAAAGCCTGGCTTAATAAACGTCGATTTCGCAGACGTGAAAAGAATAATGTCTAATGGCGGTGTAGCGCTGATAGGCACTGGAGAAAGCGATGCAAAAGACAAGAAACTTGAAACCGTTGTAGAGAAAGTGCTTAATAATCCACTTATAGATGTCGATGTCTCGACCGCAAGAGGAATGCTTATAGACGTAAGCGGAGGGCCTTCGCTTACTCTTGAGGAAGCAAACAAATTGGTCGATCTTATAGGCCAGAAATTGCCTGAGGATATAAATATAATTTGGGGTGCCCACATATTCCCAGATTTAAAGAATACTGTAAAGGTTTTGGCCATAATAACTGGTGTGACTTCGAAGCAGATAAGCGGCAAATCGATAGCAGAAGACCAGCAGTTGAAGGAGAAACAGGAAGTTGAAGATGAACTTGGTATAACCTTTCTAAGCTGATTATGGAGGAAAATAAGAGCCTTGCAGACGCTAATTTGAGTGATTCAAACAAGCAGCAGGAAACAATAAAAAGCGAAGCTAAGCCCACGGAGAATATTCAGCAAAATCAAAACACTCTCCAACCAGTCAATTCTAGCAATAATCAAAACAATGCTCAAAATACCGCGCAGAATATAAATCAAAAGAAACCTGTAGAAACGGCTGTACAAAACAATGTAAACAGCAGCCGTAAGGAAGAAAAACCACAGGTAAAGAAAAGAAGGTTCCACCTATATCATATAAAAAATGCAATAAAAAAGGCCCATCCAATGAATATAAAGGCAAAGCTTGAGCACTACAGGTTTGAGTACAGCAGGATAATCCATCTTGCAAGAAAGCCTACAAAGCAAGAGTTCAAGGAACTTTCTATAATGGTCATTATTGGTACATTTATAATAGGGGTTCTCGGTTTTATAATACAAATGATAATCCAGGTTATCTGAATTTTATAATAGCAGCAAAATTGTTTGCTAACTTTGGTAAACTGAGTAATAAGAAACTATAAATGAATTGAAGGCAACATAATAATATGTCCACGACCTTTGAACCTGTTTTATTTAAGTTTTACAGCAGAGATTTAGGAAAGGAGAATGCCAGTGTTTCAGTAGACAAGAATATACTTAACATAGTAGACATTTTTAGGGGAGAAACTCCCAGGATGAAATTTATAAATGACTCTTTAAAAAGAGGGCTTGGTCTGTTTGAAGCAGTATGGATATTTAGAAAAGAATTGCTGGAATTAGGCCTTCATAAAAAAGTCATTGCTAGAGTCGGCAGAAGCTCAATAAAACCTCTGCACAAGCATTCGGGTTTTGTAGAGATAACTCAGGAAAGCATAGAATTCTACAACAAAAAACTGGACACTTTGCTCATGAGAGTTGAAAAGAAATCAATCTCGGAAGTAAAGGTTGGTTATGATAAGCTTTTTAGGAAGGAATTCTATCCTTATTCCCCGCCATTGCGTTTCATATTTAATGGGAGAAAGGTATACCTCTTTTTAAGGCTTCCCGGCGAGAAAAAATTCAAGGGCGATGACAAACTTTTCATAGGATTAATAAGCGATTGATATGGAGAAAGACAAAAAACTAAACAAGGAAGAAGAATTTAGAAGATTGTCTTCGAGCAAAAACGGACTTTCAGAAAAAGAGGCAGAAGAAAGACTGAAAAAATACGGCTACAATCAGATTGAAAGCAAAAATGTGAGCTCAATAAAAAAATTTATTTTGAAGTTCTGGGGCCCGATACCTTTTATGCTTTTCATTGTTATAGCGATTTCATTTCTTCTCGGCAAAAACATTGATGCATACATAGTTATCGGCCTTCTTTTATTCAATGGAATAGCCGGTTTCCTTGAGGAATTCAAGGCTGACAATACACTTGAACTTTTAAAGAACAAGTTGTCTGTGAACGTTAATGTTGAAAGAAACAATGAGTGGAAAAAGATGCCTGCCAAGTTTCTAGTCCCAGGAGATATAATAAGAATAAGACTGGGAGATATAGTGCCTGCAGACTGTCTTATAATCGAAGGAGATTACCTCTCTGTTGATCAGTCCATGTTAACCGGAGAATCCTTGCCGGTTGATAAAAAAGAAGGGGAGATAATATTTTCTTCATCAACAGTAAGAGAAGGAGAAGCTACAGCAATGGTTTTGAAGACAGGTAATAACACATCATTCGGAAAAACTGCAGATCTTGTAAGAATCGCCGGCGGAAGAATGCATTTAGAGAGTGATATTTTGAAGCTACTTAAATATCTTATATTTGTTGACGTTATGCTCATAGCCGCAGTTTTCATAGCTTCTTATGTATCTCATATAAACCTGCTTACTATCGTACCTTTCTCACTTCTTATCCTTCTTGTATCAGTGCCGGTAGGCCTGCCTGCTGCGTTCACAGTTGCAATGGCATATGGGACTGAAAGGTTATCCTCAAAGAATATCCTGGTTACAAAGCTTGAAGCGATTGAAGAGGCATCTACAATGAATGTAGTCTGTCTTGATAAGACCGGCACGATAACCGGCAATCAACTTTCGGTTTCGGATCCATTTGGTTATGGGAAATTCTCAGCAGAAGAAGTACTTTTTTATGGTTCTATCGCTTCAAGAAGGGAGGATAACGATGAGATAGACAACGCAGTAATAGATGGACTAAAAAAATACGATACCAAGAAATTGGAATTAAATTATAAACTTGTAAAGTTCACTCCTTTTAATCCGTCTACAAAGATGTCACAGGCAGATGTTATACTCAATGGTAAAAAAATGTCTGCTATTAAGGGATTTCCTGCAGTTGTAATGAAAAAATGCTCTTTAGACGCTTCTGAGATTAAAAAAGTTAACGCAAAGATAAAGGAGATGTCCTTAAAAGGGTATCGCACTATAGCTGTGGCTGCCAAATTAGCTAATAAAAAAGAATGGTCATTTGTTGGTGTAATACCTTTGAATGATAAGCCTAGAGAGGACAGTAAAAAACTTATAGAGGAGCTTAAAGCGCTCGGAATAAAGACAAAGATGCTAACAGGCGATAACATAGATACTGCAAAGGAAATAGCTAAGGAAGTTGGGATTGGAGAAAAGATACTTGATGTTAAGACATTAGAGGGCTTGGACGAAAAAACACTTTCAAAGCTGGTTATAGAGCATGATGGTTTCGCAGGGGTTTTCCCAAAAGACAAATACACAATAGTAAAGGCATTACAGGATGCAGGTTACCACGTCGGGATGACTGGAGACGGAGTTAATGATGCGCCTGCCCTAAAACAAGCAGAGGTGGGCATAGCTGTTTCTAATGCAACCGACGTAGCAAAAAGCGCAGCAACAATAGTTCTGACTTCTCCGGGGATAGAGCCGATAGTAAATGCTGTAAAAGAAAGCAGGTCAATATTTGAAAGGATGATAAGTTATACATTAAATAAAGTGGCTAGAATATTCCAGATAGCATTTTTCCTTTCCATAGCTTTTATAATACTTAGGTTCTTGCCTATAAGGGCAATACAGCTTATCCTTATGATATTCTTAAATGACATAGGAAGCATAGCCTTGTCAACAGACAAAGAAAGTTATTCAAAGAAACCGGATGCCTGGGACATAAAAGCCATATTCTTTGCATCAATGCTTTTTGGAATAATGGCTATAATAGAGGTTTCACTGCTGGCCTATTTCGGTCTTTTCTATTTCCACTTAAATCATGCGTCTTTTGAGACATTCATGTTTGTTGCGTTTATCTTCTCAATAGAAGCTCTTCTTCTATCAATAAGATCTAGAAAGAGATTCTTCCATTCAAGGCCGAGTATACCGGTTATGCTGCAAATTGTTTTAGCAGTTTTAATAACTTTCATAATTGCAGATATTGGGATATTGATGTCTAGCATAAGCCTATACTATATATTATTGATAGCAGGCGTTGCAGTGATTTTCCTTTTGATAACAGACATGATTAAAGTGTTCGCTTACAAAAAAGATAAAGAATTTTCGCTTCTTTAATTTCATGAAAACAAATAATACAATCATATTTTTGTCGTCTTTTTTATTTTCATTCCTGGTTTACTTTTTGTTTCATAATCTTTATTTATATTATTATGCCTTGCCTGTCGCCGTTTTTTCTTCTTTGCTTTTAATTACTTACACCTCGCATAAGAAATATTTTTATCTAGTATTCACAGCTCTTTTAGTATCGGTCTTTTTCAAAGGATTGCCGATTAAATTCTCGATTGAAATAATTTCATTAAGCTTAGTTGTGCAATCTCTGCTTATTAAAAAATTAGCAATTAAAACAGTGAATATAAGCAGCAAAATAGAAGTAAGGAGAGACTTTGTCCAACTTATCATAGGAACGATATTTTTATTGGTTCTAGCCTTTTCCTACAGACAGATCCTTCTAGCATTAATTTTCTTCGGTATCTTTGTGGCACATATCATTTATATCTATGGTAAGAAAATGAAAAAGTTGGTAAACCTACTTGAAAGAGACGGTGTGATATTTGGTTCGGGAGCAATATCGATGGCCGTAGGGGCTGTTTTGTTGCTCGGGTTCATAGGCCGTTTTGATTTTCTTTTTTTCAGTCTTTTTTCTTTGTTGATCTCAGATCCAATGGCCACAATAACAGGATTGAAGGCTATGAAAAAGCCAGGTAGAAAATCAATTATAGGTAGCACTGCATTTTTTGCTTCGTCTTTGATTCCTGGAATTATATTTTTCGGTCTATTCGGTATTATATTTGCATTTATCCTTTCCTTGGCAGAGAGGTTTAGTCCAATCGATGATAATATCTTTATAGCAATTATAGCAGTTGTTTTATCGCTTATCTTTTTCATATGATTTAAATACCATAAAAGCGATAAAAGTAAAATGTCAGGAATATTTTCAAGTGAGCTTTTTATAGAGTTTTCAACGATTTTAATATTTCTACTGACAGTACCTTTAGCTGCATTGATGACTTACAAGTTTCTAAAAAACAAGGGTAAAAGCCAACTTTATTGGTCAATAGGCCTATGGCTGTTTGGAATCGGTGTTTTGCTGGAGGTTATCTTCTCGTTTAATATATACAACGCCTTTTTGATAAAATCTTACCTGGCTGCAGTTGCATTTTTGGTTAGTTTCTTGGCGCTCGGTTCCACAGCGTTGCTTAAAAACAGGAAAATTTTCAATTATTACGCCATATTTTTCCTTCTGTCAGCAGTATTTGTAGTGTATTCATTAATAACAGCAAATATAGGCAATATCCTTACAAGTTATGTTGTATTTGGGGTGCTTCCTGTCCTTGTAGTAATCTCTTCTTCGATAATGACTTTTCCGGCAGCAGGAATGCTTATAGCAGTGGCAGTAATCTCCTATAGAAAAACATCCAATAAGAAGATGCTTTCGATAATTGCAGGAGTGGTTGTAGTGACTATAGCAGGCTCTCTTTACATAGCCCATTTTCCAGCATTTTTGTACTATTCTGAGTTTATAGGCATACTTCTTCTTTGGCTCGGTTTTATATAAGTTTCATTTAGTATAACATAAACTAGGGAAAAATATAAAAGCTAAAAATAGGTTAAATTAAATGCCAGCGAAGTTTATAGTAGTGTTAGGTTCTATAATGAGTGGCCTGGGCAAGGGGGTGGTTTCATCTTCTATAATGAAAATACTTGACATGTACGATTTTAAGGTCTTGCCTATAAAATTTGACGGATATCTAAATTACGATTGCGGCACAATGAATCCTTACAGGCATGGAGAGGTATTTGTATTAGATGATAAGGGAGAGGTAGACATGGATTTCGGTACATATGAACGATTTCTTAACCAAAGCCTAACTAGCAGTTCTTCTATAACAGGCGGAAAACTTTTTGGCAGTATAATAGAAAAAGAGAGAAGAGGCGAATATCTGGGAGAAGACGTTCAAGTCATACCTCACCTTACAAATGAGATACAGGAAAAGGTAATGGGATTTGCAGAAAAAAACAAGCTTGACTTTGTTGTAATAGAAGTAGGCGGAACAGTTGGAGACATTGAAAATGGCTATTTCATAGAGGCCATGAGGCAGCTTTCACTCAAGGAAAAAGTTGTATTTGTTGATGTTACTTACATACCAAGGTTAAAAACCGTGGGGGAACAGAAGAGTAAACCGACCCAGTCTGCTTTTAGGACATTGATGGGAATGGGTATAATACCACAGTTTCTTATATGTAGAACAGACGGAGAGATGGGCGAAAGCATTAAAAAGAAACTGGCCATGTTTACAAGTCTTGATGAAAGCAGGGTGATAAATGACCCTGATATGGATTCACCGTATCAATTACCGCAATACCTAATAAAGCAGAATTTTGATAAGATTCTTTTGAAGTCATTCGGCATACAGGATAAAAAGATAAACAGAGAGAAACTTGAAAGATGGGAGGAAAACGTCGATAAAATAATAAGCAGAAATGGAAAAGCTGTTACCATAGCAGTTGTGGGTAAATACGTAGAGCTAAAAGATTCTTATGTCAGCGTTAGAGAGGCATTAATGCATGCCGCTGGCAAATTATCCGTTAATTTGAATGTAAACTGGATAGAATCCGAGCTGCTTGAAAAATCCGATCCAGAAAATGCATTAGAAGGCGTCAATGGAGTTATAGTTCCAGGAGGCTTTGGGAAAAGAGGGATAGAAGGCATGATAAATGCGATAAAGTACGCTAGAGAAAACAGCATACCTTATTTAGGATTGTGCTTGGGAATGCAGCTTATGGCCGTTGAATTTGCAAGGAATGTTTGTAATCTGAAAGGAGCGAATTCAACAGAGTTCGATCCTAATACAAAATATAATGTCATAGACATCCTGCCTTCGCAACTTTCAGTGAAGCAAAAGGGCGGTACTATGAGACTAGGCGCATGGGACATGTTAATAAAAGATAAAAATTCAATAGCCTTCTCTTCTTATCGTAAGAAAATCGTATCAGAGAGGCACAGGCATAGATACGAGCTTAACAATAAATTTAGGAAAATTCTTCAAAAGAACGGTTTAAAAATAACCGCCACGACTAAAGATAATAAGCTAGTTGAGATAATCGAGTGGCCAGGCAGTTTCGGTATTGCCACCCAGGCACATCCTGAGCTAAAATCGAGAATAGAAGCGCCTTCTCCGTTATTCTTATCTTTTCTAGAGGCAGTAAATAAAAACAGTTAAATATATAAAAGAAAAGTTCGCTTTAAAAGATATGGCAGAAGAAGACGAAGAAAAATGTGGTTGCGGATGCGGTTGCGATTGCAACTGTTCTGATTAATAAATAATGTTTTGTTTGTAGTTTGGTTTTCTTTATTCTAAAAGTATTTATATCCCTTCTATTCATATAAAAAAATGGAAAATAAAACATTTGATGTGTTTAGAAATGAGCTTTCTAAATCGGGAATTCCAAAATCAAAGATTTCTGCATTGGAAAATGAGCTTTCAAAATTCGGTCTTAGCAGCGACAAGCTAGCAGAGGATATAGCAAGTTATGGTAAGAATTTATCCGGAAATTACAGAAAATCTTTTTATGAAAAGGCTGTAAATACTATAAGCCAATATTATTACCCAGACACTGCATTTTACCTATCAAAGAAGCTTTTCTCTTTGGATAAAGATAGAATCATTAACACATTAGACTTATTTGGAAAGGAGTATGTAGCCTTTTACGTCAATTTTATAGATTTAGGCTATAAACATTCTAAAGGGATAGAGTTTTTGGATGAGTTATTCTCTATTGGGAAATTTGATGAGAGTAGTGTAAAAAGCTTAATGAGAGAGGATATAGAAAAAAGAGACATAAAGGAACTTATACCTAAGGAGATTTTTTCTAATCTTTATTGATTTTATCTTTGTTTTTAATGTATACATTTCTTACTTTAAGCATGTGTTTGCAGGGCATGCCGTAGTATTGAAAAGATTCACAAGTACAGCTTCCATTTATTAAGTACATCGAAGCTGGTAAATACTCTATTTGAACTTTATGGAAATATCCTTTTCGTGACTCGCTTTCAGAGTAAGCAGAAATTTCAATTTCTCTATCTTTAACATTTAATCCATATATCCTAGTTTTCTTGTCATATGAAACTATGAGAGGTTTCCCAAGAATCTCATCTAATTTATACATCTTTCTATTCGATTCTGCCATGCTATTTAAAAATCTTTCAAGTTTAAATACCTAAAATTTAATCACTTTCACGCCCATTAATTCGCTGTTTTTCAACTCAGCCAATGTTGAATTTATGTCATCTAACTTTATATTACTATACACCGGTTTTATGCCTAAATTTGCTGCAAGCCTTAAATACTCTAACATGTCTTCTCTTGTGTAGGATTCGACGGAAAGTAGCGTCTTTTCATGGAATAGCTGCGATTCATAATCTATCTTTATCTCTCCTTCTACATGTATTCCAGCAACGACCACTTTGCCGCCTGGCTTGATTACTTTTAAGGCATTCATTATTGGTATAGCAGAGGGAGCAAAGATTATCGCAGCTTCTATGTCTTTATCCTTTAAATTCTCGTACACGTCCCCATTTTTAGGCGAAAAAGTAAAATCTGCCCCGAGTTCACTAGCAAGCTTTAAGTGGTTTTCATTCCTGCTTACTATTATGACCCTGTAGCCAAGCTTCTTTGCAAGCTGCAATGTTAAATGGGCTGATCCGCCAAATCCAAACATTGCTATTGTACTGCCCGGAGAAGCCTGAGTTAGTTTGAAGGAACGATAACCTATCGCCCCAGAACAAAGCAATGGCGCGATCTCTTCATCCTTCAATCCAAAAGGGAGATTGAATATAAACCTGCTATCAGCTATAATGTATTCAGAGTAGCCACCGTTCTTAGAAAAACCAGTAAATTGCTTGTTCTGGCATAAGTTTTCTCTGCCGCTGAGGCAGTATTCACAGCTTCCGCATGAGCTATACAGCCAGGCGACTCCTACTTTATTACCTATTTTTTGGTTTTTAACGTTTTCACCAATTTTTTCGATAGTGCCTACAACTTCATGTCCAGGGACTATGTTGTTTACCTCACCAAGCTCTCCTTCTACTACATGCAAATCAGTTCTGCATACTCCGCATGCATTCACTTTTATTAGAACTTCATTTTCCTTTAACTCAGGCAGCTCCAATTCCTTTATTTTTAGGGGTTTTTCTTCAATTTTTCCAGGTTTTTCAAGAAAAGCAGCCTTTGTTTTCATATAATAATATTAATGATATCTCTAATATAAATCAATTCTTTTAAAAAAAGTTTAATATCTTAAAATTATAGTAATAGTAATGGCGTTAACTTTCGCAGATTTCAAAGACATAGGGTTCATAAGTAATCAATTAACGAGTTCTTTAATAGATAAGAACGGCAATGTATTGTGGCTTTGTTTTCCGAGATTCGATTCCGATCCATTCATAGCTTATCTATTGGATGAAAACAACGGAGGAGTATTCAGAGTTAGCCCAACTATTCAGTTTTCATCTGTACATAAATATACTGCACCAAATGTTTTGCACACTAATTTTAAAACTTCCGAAGGAAGTGCAGATGTAAATGATTTTTTGATACCGGGTAAGACAATATTTGTGAGGGATATAAACTCAGAGATAAAACTGCAGCTTAATTTTAACCCCCTATTCAATTTTCATACAATGAACTTCAATTATTCGGAGAAAGATGGGAAAATGCTATTCGACAGTAAAAATGGAAAAGGGAGGCTTGTTTTAGAAATAATTGGAGAATACAAAAAAATCGGAGATTTTGAATGGGAAATAGAAAAAGGATTAACTCAGGTAATACTGTCTTATTATCAATCAGCAGAGATTTATGAATTAGAAAGTAAAAATGTTTCTTCTTCTAATCTGTCAAAGGCACTTGACTCAACTATAAACTACTGGGGGGCGTATACAGAAAGAATCAAATTAAGCCTGTTAAATACTGATTTAGAGGAATTCGAACAGCTTTTAAGGTCATCTGTTTTTACCATGCTTGGGCTTACATACTCACCTACTGGCAGTATAATAGCTGCGCCTACTGCTTCTTTGCCTGAGGATCCCGGAGGCAATAGAAATTGGGATTATAGATATGTTTGGGTGAGGGATTCAGCGATAATGGCATCGGCACTTTGTAGCCTAGGTTTTTACATAGAGGGCAGACGAGCGCTAGAATTCTTATTCAGCATGATAGATTATTCTGGTAAACCTCTTTACAATCTTTACAAAGTTGATGGAACAAAAATATACGGTGAAAAATACATTGATTCTTTGAATGGGTTCATGAACTCAAAACCTGTTAGAATAGGGAATAGGGCTACTAATCAGATACAATTGGATATAGAGGGTGAGTTTTTATATGCTGTAAAGAATTATTTTGATTCTACGCAGGATAAAGAATTTATAGAGAATCATTCAAAGGCAATAGAATATATAGCAGATTGGTTGTCTGATAACTGGCAGCTTGCTGATTCTGGGATATGGGAAAAGCCTGAAGATCATGAATACGCTCATTCAAAAGTCATGATATGGGTCGCTTTAGAAAGTGCAGGTAAATTAATCTCGGCTTTAGGAGGGTTAGATCGTTGGGATGAAACTAGAAGAGAAATTAAAAATTGGATTATTTCTAATTGCGTAAAAGACGGCTATTTTGTTACTTTCCCTAAAAGCAATGAAGTGGATTCCACAGTATTATCCTTTCCAATTTATGGGTTTGTTGAAGTTAATGATCCAATTTTTGTTAAAACTCTTAAGATAGTTGAAAAAACATTGCTTGTAAAAGGATTTGTTTATAGGTATAACTTCGATTCGCTTGGAAAGGCAAATCATGCGTTTGTTCTTTGCTCAATGTGGCTCGCTTCAGTTTACTCAAAGCTGAAAAGAAAAGACGCTGCTATACAACTGCTTAAAAACGTGAAAAGTATAGTTGGCCCAAACAATTTAATTGGTGAGGATATAGATGTGCACAATAAAGTGTTCACGGGTAATTTCCCACAGGGTTTTGTACACGCTACATTAATAAGCGCGCTTTTGGATATCTATAATATCTAATAAACTAATTTTTCCCCATCAGATAATTTTATGCTTGCTCCTTTTCTTATAAATATAGGGAATTCAGCATTTGATTTTATGTAACATGGACCTTTAAACTCCTTTTTTGTATTTAATTCTAACCACATATCATTTGGCAGATAGATATCTCTATCTTTATAACCTCTTTCAAATTGCGGAGCATATAATAAAGAGCTGCCCAACATGTACTCATCATTTATTTGGTAAGTATTCTCGTCATCTTCAAATTCATATAATAACGGGCGTATAATCGGAGTTCCGGATTTATGTGATAGTTCTGCTAATTCTTGCATATATTGCATAAATTTGTATCTCATTTCTACAGCTTTTTCTATACTTTCTCTATCTTTATCCTGCAATGTATAGATTTCCTGGTCATTTTCAAGCTTGTTTTTGTGATTTCTAAATATCGGAAAGAAAACTGCCATATGGTAGTACGCTACAATTAAATCTGGATCATTTCTTCCATTAAAACCTCCTAAATCACAGCCAACATATGGTACACCAGATATACTTAAGTTTAATAGTATCGGTATTTGTAATTTCATATCTTCCCATGAAGAGACAGAATCTCCACTCCATATTGCAGCATATTTTTGTATGCCTGCGTAACCTGACCTAGATAGTATAAAACCATTTTTTAAGCCATTATAAGTGGCCATTGCTTCGAAATAAGCGTATGCATTATGAACCTGTTCATGCAGTACGCAATCGTTTTTGCTTATTTTATGAATTACATCTGTATCAAATGTATTATTTAAGTTAAATGCCGTTGGCTCATTCATATCTAACCATATACCATCAATTGAGTATTTCTCTGTCCATATTTTTATTTTATTAGTCCACCACTCTCTAGTTTTATAGTTTAAGAAATCTGGAAAAACACAGTCGCCGGCCCACATCTTTGATACATATATCTCACCAGACTCTCTTTCACAATAATAATCTAATCCTTCTTTAAATGTACTATAGCTTTGGTCTAGTCTTATTGCAGGGTCTATAATTGTTATAACCTTTGTCTTCATTTTATGTATCTCCTCTATCATCTTTTTTGGATTTGGAAAATAATCTTTGTTCCATTCAAATATTTTGTATTTGTCCATGTAATCTATATCTAGGTATATACTATCCACTACTGATCTTTTTTTATACTCCTTTAACACTTCTAAAATAATTTTCTGTGGGAAATAGCTATATCTTGATACGGCATGGCCCAATGCCCAATTCGGGATTTTAAATGGTTTTCCGGTTATAGAAATAAACTTATTTAATATCTCTTTCAAAGTTTTTCCTTCTATAAAAAAGAGTTCTGCACTTTTGTTAAATATCTCTATAATTGTTTTATCATATTCTTTTATACCAAAGTCAAATGTTATCTTCCCAGGATAGTTAATAAAAACACCAAGTTTATGTTTATCTTTGACTGATATAAAAAACGGAATAGAAACATACATTTTATCGGTATTAGGTAGATAATCATGGGCATCAGTATTCCAGAGAGTAAGTTTTGATCTTCTTTTATCTAACTTAAAAGCATTTTCTCCCAAACCTAAAATGTGCTCTTTTATATCAAGCTCTTTTGATAAAATTATTTTGTCATCTCTTTCGTACAGCTCTATTTTTTCATTATTTATATCAATTGTATCTGAATTTAATTCCTTAAAATTATTTTTAGAGAAATTAAATTTAACAACTGGGTTATAATCATTTACATTTACTCTATATATCCCTTCTTTGTAACTTATCTTCATTCAATTTAAAGTATTAAGTCAAATAAAACAATATCTTTTTGAATAATTATATAAAATTTATATTAAGTAGCGATAGAAAGCTTTAAATATAAAAAAATGTATAAAATATTATGGAAAATTCCACAAAAAGCAATTTTAGTGGATTAATGATAGCTATAATTGTTGTTGTGGCTGTAATATTCTTTTTCGTAGGTTATTTCTCACATGTTTCGAAGGCAATAGTTAGTGTGCCTTCTACCAATGTAAGTGTACCTACTGCATTTTCTTCGTCTTCTACAATAGGAGTTTACGGTGGTCCTGCAGGTTTAAATAACAGTGAGCATCTTATAGGGGGGGATGTATTTGCAATTCCAAAAGGGGCTACAAATTTGAATGCAATAGACACTGTAATAACTTTCTTTTTATCGACACAGGCTCAGGAAGAACTATACAAATTAGGATGGCCTCCAATAGATACTGAAGCTTATGCAGCTCATCCTGTAAACACTACTTTACCTACATATAATGGGCCAGCAGTTACTGTAACTATGTACGATGATTTAGGAGTTAGCGCTTCTGCTACTCAAATCATGGAAGATGTATTGATTCCTGAATTTGAATCAATATATCCAAATATAAAGATAAACTGGATACAACTTAGGCCTGATCAAATAACAAGTGATGTTGAAGCTCTAGTTGAGAGTGGAAAAGTAGGCGCAACAGTAATAGCTCAGGATAATTTAGCAATCGGTGAATTATTTTATCCAGGATACTTAGATAATATAACAAATGCAAGTTCATTGCTACCAAGCGATTTAATTCCTTCAATGGCAGGCCTTGTCACTTATGAAAGACAAACGTACAAAGGAGTCTACTTCTTGCCTTACAGGGCAAATTTAGCTCTTGTGTGGTATAACCCGGAGTCTTTGGCAAAAGCGGGATTCACAACTCCTCCTACGAATTGGACAGAGTTACTTAAATTAGGAAAAGCCCTTACCTCTTTAGGTCTTGGAGGCATAAGTATGCAGGGACATGGTGGAGCAAGTACTTCAACTGAAATGTTTCAATGGATGGTTCAAGCAGGTGGTAATCCTATGGTTTTAAATGATAGTGGAGATGTAGCTGCTTATTATTATATGTATAATCTTAGTGCATATTTCTCTCCGGCATATACACATGATTACTGGGCTTCCTATAAAGGTTTAAACAATAACGAATATAACTTTTTTGATTATCAATGGCCGGGTAGTTTGGATAATTATGAATCAATAGCAACATCAGGAACAGTTGTTTACAATACAACAAATGCTACTTATACAAATACAAGTGCAGCTTCTCAGGCTATATTAGCTGCCTTTAACCAGGGAGCATTCTTTAGGCCACCAGTAGCTTGGATAACGGAGTGGGATAACCTAGCCGACAATGCTTTTACTGAAATAGTTACGAATGATTGCGGTGCAACTGCATGTACTGAAAGTAGTATTCAATCAATATTAAATAACGAGAATTTAGCTCTTTACAAATACCTAGTAAGTAACTACAATACAACATACGCACAGCAATATGAAGAAGGTTACTTTGCACCATTAAAAGCAGCTTAATTCACTAAATTTTTTAATATTTTAAATATGTTATGGTATTATGAAATTTAAGATAAAACGAAAGTACTTACCTTTACTTTTAATTCTTCCGTTAGTAGCTTATTTAGTGGGTATCTCTTTTTACCCTGCTTTATCTGCAGTCTTTCAAAGTTTTCATTCCCCCTCTACAGGTAAATTAACTTTAGCTAATTTTACTGCCCTTATCCACTACGGAATAGTTTCTGCAATACTAAATACTGCTTTATTAACCGCAGGAGCACTAACAATTGAATTTACATTTGGATTTTTAATTGCAACTTTACTTACAAAGGCTTTAAGAGGAAAAGCAATATTTTCTACCATATATATACTTCCTTTTGGGATAGCTACGGTAGTTTCTGCATACACCTTCTCCCTAATATTTCCAGCGGTTGGTGGTTATGCTAATTCTTTATTAGCTTTGTTTGGAATACACGCAATAAACTGGTATTCAAATGCTTATATGACTTTATTTACTACAATGCTTGCAGATTCTTGGAAAACAACTCCAATAGTTGCTTTGATCCTTTTTGCAGGCATGAGCCAGATACCGCCAGAATTATACAATGCTGCGGCTGTAGATGGAGCAGGACCGATAAGGAGATTTTTTAGTATAACTCTACCAAATATTGCCGATTTTGTTACAATAGCGTTAATAGTGAGGGGAATCGCGGAATTCAATATATTTGCACTACCTTTAATACTGTTTGGGTATAGTCCAGCACTTCTTACTACTATGACTTATGAATTTTATTCAACAAGTTCTACTCTATATTATTCTTTATCCTCTGCTACTATCCTATTTGCATTTGTTTTAGGGTTTGCTTTAATAGTCGTATTTAGAAAGAGATTAATGGGAGTTTATGAGGTAGCTGATTAGTATGAAAATTAAAACAATAAAGAAATATTTGTTATACGCTTCAGCTATACTTATTGCAATAATCTTTATTTATCCGTTATACATACTTTTTTTGGTTTCTTTTTCTCCTACATCAACAACTTTAGATAAGCTTTACCCCTCGCAATTACCTGTTAAATTAACTTTAGCTAATTTTGTAAGTGCTTTAACTCAATACCACTTTGTTGCTCCATTGTTTAAAAGTCTAGAAGTAGCTTTTATGGTTGGAGCAATAACCTTAGCCATAGCAATACCCGCAGCTTACGGATTAAGTAAGCTTAATAAAAGGCTAGGTAACTTAATAATGGTATTTCTTTTTATAGCTAATTTAGTACCTGCGCTTATAATTGCTATACCCATTTCTGTTGAATTTATAAAAGCAGGTTTATTTGATAGTCCATTTGCATTAGCACTTGCCCAATCATTGTTTACTCTGCCTCTGGCGACATTTATCTTATTGGGATCATTTAGAGCAATTCCTAAAGATCTTGAGAATCAAGCAAGAGTTGATGGAATGGGATTTTTTAGAACTTTATATACAATGTTAGTGCCTTTAGCCAAAGCCGGGGTAGCTGCAGCTTTTTTACTTTCCTGGCTTACTTCTTGGGATGAGTTTACATTCGCAGTTATCCTTTCGCCATTAAAACCGACTTTACCTGTAATTGTTTATATAAATATAACTGAAGGAAGCTTAATACAAGCCGCGGCATTTGCTGCTGTTGTTTCCATACCGGTAATTATTTTAACTGTGGTATTACAAAAGTATATAAGGGGGATTTATTTAACTGGAGGTATAACAGGATGAAAAAAAATAAAATAAAATTAGAATTAAAAGGCGTAACTAAGAAATTTGGTAAAAAAGCAGTAATAGACAATTTAGATCTTAAAATTTATGAGGGAGAACTTTTTGCAATATTAGGCCCATCTGGAACTGGTAAAAGTACTCTTCTTAGAATTATAGTAGGTATAGAAGAACCGGATTCTGGTAAAATATTTTTAGATGGAAAGGATATTACAGATCTATCCCCAAATAAACGGGATATAGCGATGGTCTTTCAAAGTTTTGCTTTGTATCCAAATATGGATGTTTATAGGAACATCGCATTTCCGCTTAAGATAGCCAGATTTAAAAAAGATCAAATAGAAAAAAGAGTAAAAGCAGCGGCAAAACTTTTAGGGATATCTGAAATTTTGCCTTCCGCAGTTTCAAAGATAAGTGGAGGTCAAAAGCAAAGAGTTGCATTAGCAAGGGCTCTAGTTCGTAGTCCTTCAATGTTTTTACTGGATGAACCATTTTCAAATTTAGATGCAAGGGTAAGATTTACTGCTAGAGAGGAACTTAAGAGACTACGTGAGCAATTACATAGTACATTTGTTTACGTTACACATGATCAGAGAGAAACTTCAAATATAACCTCTAGAGTAGGCGTTTTAAATGATGGTAAATTCCAACAGATTGATTCATTTGAAAATTTATATAATTTTCCTAAGAATAGATGGGTTGGAGATTTCATAGGAAATTTTCCAATGAGTTTCATAAAGAAAAGTGATTCAATTAGTTGGGGCTTTAGACCAGAATGGGCTTCTGCTGGCGAGGGGGCCTTAAAAGCTAAGCTGGTTACAAATGAAATAGTCGGTGACGTTAACTACTGGATGTGTGAAATGAAGGACAGTTCTATGATAGTGCTTAGAGGTAATAAACCTAAGATGGTTGGTTCAGCTGTAAACTTTAAGCTTAATAAATATAATATATATAAAAATGATAATTTTGTAAGGCAAGTGGCTTAAATTAATTAAAATTGTTTTTTTACCCAGGAAACTACTAGTTTAGCTACATTTTTTTCTTTTTTATAATATATGTGATTAGCACCAGTTATAACCTTAAAACTAAAATTTATTTTTTGAGATTTTTCATATAATATTTTAAGTGTTTTGCTTGGTTCCATTATTGTAGCTTCTTGTTGATCTCCAAAGAACGCAAGTATCGGTATATCTATCTCTTTTAGTGCCGAAGTTTTATTGGGATCATAAGTATTAAATATATCTGCAGGACCATTCTTTTTTCTAAGACTATTAAAAGTATTTTTTGATATTAATTGAAAGTTATCTCTATTTTTTATTAGCATTAGATCCTTTGTTATATTAAATGGTTTTTCTTTTCTGTAGAATAATCCAACAATATCAGGTGGAGAAGCTAGAATCAAGCCACTTAACCGTTTATCTTTAGTTTTGTATGCGTAATAAGTAGATTTAATTGCGCCTAAACTATGTCCTTGTAATATTATTTTTTTGTATTTTAACTTTGATGCAAAATTTATCCAGGCTTTTATATCATATACGCAATCTTCAAATTTTTCGTAAGTATACCCGATTATTCTTGTTCTTTTTAAGTTTGCTTGTTGTAATTCGGATATAAAATCATGACCACGGTTATTTACAGCCATGAAATCTATATTATCTTTTGTGTACTCAACAGCCATTTTATCTATAAAATTATGTATATAAAAATTACCCGCAGTTCCATGTATATTTATAATCACGGTTTCTGCTTTGTTTTTAGATTTATAGAGTAATCCATCTAAAAATAGATTATCTATGGTTTTAACTCTAATTTTTTTTAAATTCATATTACTATACTTTTGAAGTGAACATTATGACATTATCAACTACATCGAATACACCTAATTTTTTAGTGTATCTTGGATCTATTGCTTCTGCTATTATTTTAAATTCATTTTTTTTATGGTCAAATACCGGAGCACAATATGTATGAAGTGGGTAATCTAGTCGTTCATATTTTGATTTAACCTTCCACTTATCTATAAAAATAGTTTTTAAATTATTCGTTTTTAAGTTTAGTTCGTATCCACATATTCTATCTGAAGCAGTTAATCCATTCTCAAAAAAATTACCAAGGGACCCTATAAAAAATATTTGATTGTTAAGTTTGTAAAATTTACCATCTAATGCAAATACCTTTGGTTGTTTTTTGTTATCTACTAATGGAACGCCAATATATTTCCAATGTAAACCCTCTTTACTTGTAAATAAAGCAGCTTTAAGCTGGTTTTTTGTATCGATATATGCTTTACATAATCCTATGTATAATCCATTTATATTACTTATATTAAAATCCTTTGCTGTGTTAAATGGTTTTACTGGTTCTATTACAACGCCTTTATTCTCCCAGTCTTTTGATGGATTTTTTGTTGTCATCAAAATTGTTTTCCACAAATGTCCATTACTGTCTCCAAAATCTACTGATATATAAAGATAATAAAGTTTTTCCTTTTCGTGATAAAGAATCTGCTGTCCTTCTATACTTGATAATTTAGTGTTTAAGTTCTTTTCTAACTGTTTTATATTTATTTTTTTTATTAGTTTATAGTTATACCCCTCTTTTGAATGAAAAATCTCTACTTCATATCCTCTTTTTTGTTTAGTTCTTGATCTGGAAGTTAACCAATAACCGGAAGAATTTATTAAAAGATCACCTGCCCCTTTAAATGATCCAGGTTTATGATTTGGTGGAGGCAAAATAATCTTCTTAAATTTTTTATTTTCAAATATGTTTTTATTAATTTCCATATAAATATATTATAATTAATATTATTTAAGATTAAACTGTAGTTATTCTATCAGGTAATGCTATTAACTGTATAGTCCATTGATTTTTTGTTTCTCTTGTGCATAATTCTGTTTAAACAAATTTATAGAGTACAAATAATCTTCTATTTTTGGTACTTTGTAATTTATCTTTTTATTTGCTAGGTCATAAGCTAAGTTTTCTTCTGCTATAGAAACAATAGATTCTATGTCCCTGCCGGTTAATCCTTCGGTGCTTTTAGAAAATGTTTTTATATCTTCATCTGATAATTTTTGTGAATATGTTTTAATTATCCCTATTCTGTCATTCTCATCCGGCTTTCTAAAGTAAATCTTGCTCTTGAATCTGGATACCAAAGCAGGATCAAGGTTATCAATTAAGTTTGTGCAGCCGATTAGAAGCAGGTCTTCATTTTCTTCAGACTTTATTCCGCTTAATTTTGTGAGCAGCACATTTAATACTTTATTGCTTTCATTGCTGTTATATTGTCTGCTGCCAAGAGAGTCTATTTCATCTATAAATAATACCGTTTTTCCGTATTTTTTTGAGTATTTCTTCGCAAGGTCAAATGCACTTTCCATCCTTTTTGGAGAATCACCGTACCAATGTGAATATATCTGAGATATGTTCATGTATATGAAATTAAGTTTGTTTTCATTTGATATAACCCTAGCCATTAAAGTTTTGCCTGTTCCTGGTTCTCCATAGAACAATGCGCTGTTTGTTTCATTCTTTTTAGTTATTCTAGTAAGTTTTCTTATTTCGTTAAGTATGTCTTTATGTGCAAAAGGAGTGAATACCTCTCTTTCAATTCTATCTTTTATATCATTGTATCCGCCTACTGCTTTCATGCTTATATCACTGTTGTAAACTTCTAATCCAAGGCCTTTAAGAAGGTCTGTTAAACTCGCAGGGTTATCTGGGTTATCTCCTTCAATCAGCAGGTCCTTATACGTTTTTTCTATATCTTTTATTACTACTTTTTCATTCAGTATTGAAAATAACTCTTTTGCAAACGAAGGTTTTTCCGCGAAATTTTTGTATATGCCTAAAGATAAAAATACGTGCTCCAAGCCGTCACTGGTATCGAATAAACCTTTTGAAAGCCTTAAATAGATCAGGTTCTCATTACTTTTATCTAATGCTTTTATATAATAACTTTCATCTTCTCTATCATAGTCAATGTCGAAATATATCTTTTCATAAGCGCTTTTCGAAAATTCTTTTATGTCTTTTAGTACATTAATAATATTCATAATATTACTTTTGTAATCTCGGGTATAATAACTAGTTCTTATATTAAGATTATCGTAATCTATCTTTAGCTCATTGGTTAACAAATCTTCCAGTTTTACGCCCTTACTTTTTATTATCTCATCCAACTTTTTATTGTCTTTGTTGCTCTTTAACAATTCTTCTATGTCTTTCTTAACTGCATACAGTGGATCAATAGCGCCATTTCTAAAAATCATATTTAATACTCTGAAAACTTTCAATATTTAAGCTTTTAATCGATTTTCAATTGTTAATTTTTACTTATGTGAAAAGTAAAAATATCTTTTACGTTAACGTTGTATCAAAAACTATAAATCAATTAAATGCATATTAATGATATGTTTTAGCTTTCGATTTAGTCGATACAAAAGCTTAGAAAATTGCAGGTGAAATTAACAATGCTTGATAACAAAGATATAAAGTCTTTACCAAGTTCTTTGATTTTATGGGTTGAAGAAGTAAGAAAAATAACAAAACCAGATAAAGTATATTGGTGCAATGGTTCCGATGAAGAAAATGCAGAGTTAGATAATCTGCTTACTAATCAAGGCAAATGGATAAAGCTTAATGAAAAGGAATATAAGAACTGTTATCTTTACCGAACTGAGAAAAACGATGTTGCAAGAGTAGAGGACAGGACTTTAATATGTACTGAAAACCAGGAAGATGCCGGCCCGACAAACAAGTGGATGAAAAAAGAGAAAGCGTTGAAGATGATGTGGGGACTTTTTGACGGAGTAATGAAGGGAAGAACAATGTATGTAGTTCCTTATCTTATGGGCCCAGAAAACTCTAATTTTTCTCAAGTCGGAATAGAATTAACAGATAGTGCATATGTCGTTGTAAACATGCGCATACTTACAAGGATGGGTAGAAAAGCGGTTAAAGAGATGAAAAATAAGAAAAGATACGTAAGGTCGCTGCATTCAACCGGTAATTTAAGCTTAGAGAACAGGTACATTTGCCATTTCCCTGATGAATTGCTTCTGATGAGCATAAATACAGAATATGGCGGAAATGCAATATTGAGCAAAAAGCCGCATGCTTTGAGAATTGCAAGCGTAGCCGCAAGAGATGAGGGTTGGCTGGCTGAGCACATGTTTCTTCTTGAGGTAAATGATGATAAAAAAGGTAAAAAATATTATATAAGCGGGGCGTTACCAAGCGCAAGCGGGAAAACTAACTTGGCGATGATAAAACCTCCCAATAATTTCAAGGATTTCAGTGCTAAAACAGTCGGAGATGATATAAGCTGGCTTTTTGTAGGAGAAAAAGGCGAACTACGCGGTATAAATCCAGAAAACGGGTTCTTCGGAGTTGCATACGGTACTGGGCCAAACAGCAATCCCAATATATTGCAGTCGCTGAAGAAAAACACAATATTTACAAATGTTGCTTTAAACCCAAAGAATAACACTCCCTGGTGGGAAGGTTTAAGTGAGCCGCCCGACACTTTATATGATTGGCAGGGTTCAGAGTGGCATCCAGGAAGTAAAGAAAGCGCGGCGCATAAAAATTCTAGGTTTACTACGCCTTTAAATCAATACAAGTTTAAATCAACAGCATACTTAAATCCAAAAGGTGTAAAAATTTCAGTAATGCTCTTTGGGGGCAGGCGTTCTTCTTTAATTCCTTTAGTGTATGAAGCAAAGAACTTCAATCAAGGCATTTTATTGGGAGCGATGACAAGGGCGGAGACAACTGCGGCCCAGTCTTCTTCTGTAGGAGTAATAAGATCAGATCCTATGTCGATGCTTGCATTTTGCGGCTATAATATGGGAGATTACTTTAAGCATTGGTTTGATGTGGCAAAGAAAGTCAAAAATCCGCCAAAAGTTTTTAATGTGAATTGGTTTAGAAAGGATGAAAAAGGAGATTATATCTGGCCAGGATTTGGCGAGAATTTTAGGATTATTAAATGGATGTTAGATAGAGTAGAAGGAAGAGTAGATGCTATAGAAACTCCGATTGGGTTTATTCCTAATATAAACGATATAAATTTAAATGGATTAAACATTGGAAAAGAAAAACTAAAAGAATTATTTTACTTTGATAAAATAGGCTGGTTGAAGGAATTAAATGAAGTTAAGGTTTTCTTTGAAAAATTTGAGCATCACATCCCGGATGAACTTTGGAACGAGTTTAATAAAATGTATCAAAGTGTAAAAGAATATTAATTGTAATTAATCAATAATTTTAATGAAATTTTCTGTAAAATTTACAAATAATAAGGTTTATATATTAGAATTTTTCTATAAAAAAACATGAAAAAAGAGGCTTTTTTAGAGTCGCTGCTAAACAACGCTGAAAAAATAGATTCTTATAATGGTTACACTGACGATATGAATTTCTTATTTTCCTTTGCAGTTTTAAAAGTGAATGCGCCAGTGAGCGAGGTCAGACCAGAATACGAACTATATAAGAATTCAAATGTCTTGACTTATAAAAGAGTGCATGCTTACATAGTTAATAAAGACGGTGAAGATATACTTTACCTCTTTAAGAATAGCGTTCCCGGCAGAATAAATTACAGCTCTAAAGGGAATGACAGTGAACTTTTCAGTCAGCGTTTAAAAACAGATCTAGTGTATACTATAGATTTAGCGGATAAAAAAAGAATTAGTCCAGAAGATACTTTCTTTAGATATTATAAAGTAGCTTTAAAAGATGGCCCTGAGGTCACCGATATAGATGAAAATAGAGAGTATATATTTGAGAACATAAAGAAAAACAGAGATGGACAGACTGTTTGCTGGCATGTCTACCCTGCATTTGAAAAGGGCAAAACAATCCTTTACATCTTAGAGCACAATAACCCGAATAATCTGAAGATAATCGAATTAGCAGAAAATGAGGCAAATGAGGATCTGCATTATCTTCCTGTAGAGAAAGATAAGAAAAACTGGAAGAAGTACATAAAACGCTAATAAAAAGCTTATTTATTGGTTGCATTCATTAAAAGTAATGCTATCAAGTTGGTTTAGAAGACCTTTTATCAAAGAATAAAGTTGGTTTTAAACAGTGGGCTGTTGAATACCTTAAAAAGCACCCAAAGGCATATAAACTGGCATTCTCAGGAGTAATGGCGTTTCCAGAGATGTATTCAGTTTTATCAGCTGAAAGAACTCTTCATATAATACCAAGCTATGAATATCAATTTGCTTATGTACAACATGCTGCCGCTATTCTTCCTGTTATATACGGAGTTGCAGTAATTGGTGTATACCTGGATTTAGAATTAGCAAGAGTAGCTTATTTAAAATTCGGCAAGAAGATTAAATATTATTTTAAAAATATTCAATAGCGATTGTGATCCTAATATAAAAATCAGTTTCTATTTCATTTGCTTTTCTTAAAGTTAATAAAGTAATAACAATTTTATATAATGAGTTCTTTTTAACGTAATGGAGAAGAATATTAATAATAAAATCTATTTTATACTTTCAATTTTAGTTCTTTTTTCAGCAATAGCATACATTGTCACATTAATTCCAGGCATTCCTTCTACTATTAATGGCATAATCTATATTGTCCTTATACTTATAGCAGGCGTTTTAATCGTGAATCTTGCAAGCGAAATAGTAGAATCAAAAGCAAACATTAAAAACAGGCAGGCCAGTAATACAATAGTTTTTGTTACAAGATTAGCTGGATATATAATAGTTATCGCTATTGCACTTTCGTCTTTTAAGATAGGCTTGACATCTGTTATCTTAGGAGGAGGTTTTATAGGCGTTGTCGTGGGATTGGCTGCGCAGGCCTCTCTTTCAAATTTTTTCAGCGGCATCGTTCTTCTCTTCTCTAAGCCATTTAATATCGGAGACAGGATAACTTTGAGTACATGGCAATACGGTTTGATAGCCCCAAGTTACCCTCCAAAATTCTTTTCAAATGATTTTCTTGTTCCAGGCTATACAGGAATAGTGGAAAAGATGACATTAACATTCACTACAATACGTTTGGATAATAATATACCGATAAAAATACCGAACAGCATAGTCCTACAGGCTTCGATATTTTTGAATAATGAAGAATATAGAAATGTAAAAGTAAGGTATGAAGTTCCTTCCTCAATAGATCCAGATAAATTCATAGAAAGTGCAAAATCAGAGTTGAAAAAGCTTTCATTTGTAAAAGAAATACCCTCAGTTTTCATATCTGAAACGAGTTTTGCAAACAAAAGCAATGTGTTTTCAGTAAATGCCATGTGCAAGTTCCAGTCTGAAGACCTGCCAAGAAGTGAGATAATAAAACGCTTGATAAAAATACAAAATTCTTTGGAAAATCAAAAAAGACATTTTAAGACATAAATTTTCTAATTTAATTTATTTGTATTACTTTAGTTAGATTTAATTGCTAAAAATTTCTTGTTTTAGTATGGAAAAAGAGGCCCCTGCCGCAAAAGGACAGTTTTACATAAAAAATTTCATTTTGTATGACGCATTAAATGGCAATTCTTTGGATGTCGATTTAAAAAATTGGAAATTAGAGATTGGTGGTCTAGTAGAAAAAAGACTTGCTTTCTCATATGATGAATTGAATGATATGAAACATTTGAAATATAATGTAGATTTTAATTGTGTTACTAAATGGTCTGTTAAGGATGTTTTGTGGGAAGGGCCATCATTAAAAAAGATACTGGAGATGGCAGTCGTTAAGAAAGAAGCCAAGTTTGCTATATTTTATTGCCTGGATGGCTATACAACTATTATTAATTTAGAGGACATAACAGATAATTCAATCATAGCTTTGAAGTTAAATGGAGAAATCCTTAAAAAAGAGCAAGGTTTTCCAGCAAGGCCTTTTATACCATCATTATATGGTTGGAAAAGTGCAAAATGGCTCAAATTAATCTTTTTGGTAAAGGATTACAAAGACGGATATTGGGAGAAATACGGTTATCATTCGAGAGGTAGATGGGAAAATCAAGAAAGATTTGAAAACGATATTTGGAAGAGAATAAGGAAAAATGTAATAGGCCAATAAAATAGGGCTTTTCTTTTAAGTTGAAACTTATTAATATATTTTATTTAAAGAGTATAATTGATATGCCTTCAAGAGCGAAAAACAAGCTGAACAAGAAAACCTATAGTATAAAAAGTAAGCAAGGGCATGCGAGGGCACAGGCTGCTTTAGATTATTTAGTAAGCTGGGGTTGGGTTCTTATAATAATAGTATTAGTTTTGGTAATACTCTTTTC
>JBMFWF010000001.1:0-148391 GCA_049965555.1 Candidatus Parvarchaeum sp. | reverse complement strand
AGATTTTCGCTGGTCCAGTTTTCTGTTACTACTCTGGCAATTTGGGGCTTGCTCTTGTAATTAATTCCTTCATAATATTTAAGTAGGCTTAACTCCATACTTTTATTTGCGTTTGTTATTATAATATCTATCTGTACTATAGTAGTTATCAATAAAAGTTCACTTGTCGATCTACTGGTGTAAAGGTTAAGCTTTTAAATGAAAACCTTCTAAATAACGTTGATAGCGCCCATAGGCCGGCGGCAAATCCCGTTCCCTTTTCGAACACGGAAGATAATCGCTGGTGCGTCTTATGAGTACTTCGTAAAAGAGGGAAAGTAAGTTGGCGCTACACTTTATATATAAAAGCTTAAATACTTTATTAGGTATCTTATTCGTTTATGCAAGCAAACAAACACAGTAATAAACCTGCAAAGGAACCGCAGAAAAAAGCGGCAGATATGCAGGAAAGAAAGATAGTAAGGATTGCCGATACAGATTTAGATGGCAGCAAGAAAGTAAAGGATCTTTTGAGGTCTATAACAGGAATAAGTTTTTCATATTCTAATGCTTTGATGAAGGTTTTAAATATACCTGAGGAAAAGAAGCTGCAGGACCTAGACGAGAAGCAATTGAATGAATTGAAGGAAGCATTATCAAATCCCTTTAAATACAAAATACCGCACTGGCTTTTCAACTGGAGAAGGGACGAGGAAACAGGTTTGGATTATCACGTTTTAAGCAATGAATTGAGATCAAAGACAACTTTACAGATACAGAAGATAAAGACGAGCAGGTCATACCGCGGTTACAGGCATTCCTTTAACTATAAAATGAGGGGCCAGAAGGTAAGGTCAAGAGGTGCAAACTTCCACGGAAGGGTTGGCAGCTCATTGGGTGTTATAAAGAAGAAAGAGCAGCCGCAGGCTGGAGCTAACAAGAAGTAATTATGGGAACAGCAAAAAGGCCGTCAAAGAAGTACAGATCTCCACTGAGAATATGGGACAAGCCCAGGATAGAGAGAGACAAAGTGTTAAGAAACAAGTACGGCTTTAAGAACAAGAAAGAGCTCTGGAAAGTAGAATCGCAGCTTAGAAATATAAGGCTTAGAGCAAGGGAGCTTGTAGGTTTGAAGGCTTTGAATTTAGGTCAAGAGGAGGAAAAAGAATTTATAGCTACCTTAAGTAAAAGAGGGTTGGTAAGCAGTAATGCTACAGTAGATGATGTTTTAGAATTAAACCTAGAGGATTTGATGGACCGCAGGCTTCAAACCTTTGTCCTTAAAAAGGAAATGGCAAGGAGCATAAAGGAGGCCAGGCAGATAATAACACACCGGCATATAATTGTAGACGGAAAGATAATAGACAGCCCTTCTTACATGGTAAAGAAAGACGAGGAGGACAAGATAGACTTTGCAGAGACCTCTCCTCTGTCATCGCCGACGCATCCAGTAAGGGCTAAAAAGGAGGAAAAACATTAATAATTTATGGAAAGAGAAAAAGTGGGGATAGCGCATATTTATGCTACGATGAACAACACGATAATACATGTCACAGATTTAAGCAATGCGTACACATTTTCAATAAAAAGCGGCGGATCGCAGGTCAAAGCAGACAGGCTAGGCTCTTCTCCAAGAGCTGCAATGGATGCGGCGAAAAAGGTCGCTGAAGAGATAACGGCAAAGGGAATAAGGGACGTTTACGTTAAGGTAAGAGCTGTAGGCGGAATAGGCTCGAAGACCACCGGGCCGGGTGCAAGGCCAGCCATAAAAGCATTGGAAAGGAGCGGTATAAACATTTTAAACATAGAGAATGTAACGCCGGTGCCGCATGACGGCTGCAAAAGAAAGGGCGGAAGGAAAGGAAGAAGGATGTAAATATGAAAGCAGAGCTGTTAGAAAACAAGGAAAATACTGCAAGGATATTGCTTGAGGATGCAAAGGTCTCGCTTGCGAATGCAATACGTCGTTCAATAATAAACGGCGTGAACACGCTTGCGATAGAAGACGTAACTATATACAAGAATACAAGCTTCATGTATGATGAGATACTGGCTTCAAGGCTTGGTTTAATACCTCTTAAAACGCCGATTGAATTGAAGGGCAAGGGAAAGTTCAGTTTTAAGCTGAAGGAAATTGGGCCGAAGGCAGTACATGCTTCCGATTTAGTGCCTTCTGACAAGGACGTTGTGCCCGCGATACCTGAAATGCTGATAATAAACTTAAAAGAAGGAGAGGCAATAGATCTAGAGGCCGAAACAGCCTGGGGCAACGGAGCAGAGCATTCAAAGTTCACGCCTGCCCACGTTTTCTACCATTTTTATCCAAAGATAACGATACCTAACAGCAAAGTAAAGGGTGCAGCAAAGATAGCTTCATTGTGTCCAGTCAATATTCTTGACGGAGAGAAGGACTCCTTGTCTGTTAAGAAGGGGAAGCTCAGTGAATGCATTCTATGTAAAGCATGCGAAGACTACGCAGGATCTGATGTGATAAGTGTAGCATCGGAAAAAAGCAAGATAATATTTGAAATCGAAAGCTGGGGCCAGCTGAGCATAAAAGAAATACTAGATGAAGCAGTTTCAATTCTAGAAGATGAAGTAAAGGAAATAGCCCAGAAAGTATAATTATCTATTAAGGTCATGTTTTTATTTATTAAAGGAATAGTCTTTTAATGAAAGCAGCAGCAAGGAAAAATGTATACATATTTTCATTCTTCCTTCTGTTCATGATATTCATCGGCTTTGTCCTTTTCTTAGTGCTGGTTGAAAGCGGCATAATATCATTTCATACCCAAAGCATAACGGTTTCAGGCTTTTCATGCACTTCTTCTGGAACTGTTATAAATGTATATAAAGATATTGAGCAGCCGGCCAACATCACAAATGTAATTTTGACTGTAGGCAATGTTCAGCACAGCCTTTTGAACAGTAACTTAGAGATAAGAGGAGGAGAGGGTTACTACTCATTTGATTTTCCTTACAGGTGCTTTTCTGTCAATGAAGAATTGCAGGCAAGTGTTTACTATGAAAGTTATTCTTCTGCCTTTCAATCCTTAAACACTGGAAACGATTTCTTTTCCTCTTTAATTTCAAATACAAGGGCTTAATTTCCGTTTAGAAGGTTGTCCTTAAGAAAGCCTTTTGCTTTCAGCGAATCCCAGTCGTTTTTATTGTATTTGTAAAGGATGTCTGCCTTTTTGTCATGCTCTATCTGCCAAGGTTTGATAAGAACTATGTCTCCCTCGTTTATCCAAAGATACCTGCTTATGCTGCCTTTGACCTGGCAGAGCCTTATCTTGTCATCTGCGCATTTTACGTACATCCTGCCGAATCCAAGCATCTGCGTCACATAACCAAGCATCTCATCATTCTTAGGGAATCTAAACCGTGGAACTTCTGTCATATTTATATGATTATGTAAAGGTAGGTTATAAAGCTTGCTTATATGGAATAAATCTGCGCATGCTTTACTCCTTCTATCTCTATCACACTTTTTGGATCAACTAATTTGTTTTTTATCGCAAGTTCGACCACTTCATTTCCCACGAGATTTACGTTTCTGCCGTTGCTTATTGAGTCGGCAATCTCATCCCATTCGAAGTCCTCGCTGCCGTAGAAATCTTTCGACACAGTAAATTCAATCTCTCTCTCCTTATCGACAAGCGTTTTTCCAAGTATGTCTGTATCGCATACTGCTATTATCTCCCTGGAAGTGTCCTTTCCGTGTATCTTTGCTGTAAATCTCATCACTTGATCCTCCCTACAGGATATTCAGCTCCGCAGCCGAGACATTTTACAAAGTAGTTCTTTTCGACTTTCTCCATCTGTGTATCAGGTGAACCGCACTGCTTGCATATGACAAACTCCTTTATGTACTGCGTTATCTTTTCATTTACAAGCTTTCTTGAGAATCTGCCTCCCAGCGTTACCTTGCCGCTTTCATCTATCTGCCCGGGGGCAGTGAGCTCATGCATTAAAAACTTGGAGATGTGGCCTACCGGCCTGTTTATGTACTTTGAAAGCTTGTCAAGAAAGACCACAGTCTTTTGGCCTACTTGCTGCACTTCCACTTCGGGAGGGTTAAACCTGTCGGCCTTGTTTTCCTTTTTCTCTTTCAGTATGTTGTTTACAAGTTCATCGTATTCCATGTCTACTTAATGAGCTGCATGTTTTTTATGCTTTCTATTTTGTTAAAGGAATACCTGCTTAAGTCTATGAGCTTTATGTTGCTGAGCGAAAGTGTTACTGTGTCATTGTATGTGTCTATATCTCCAAGAACTTCAACAAGGTCGCCTTTCTTGAATTTGTCTATGTCCCTGAACATGCTGCTTTGGAAATGGACAAGTATGCTGGAAAATGTGTCGTCAAGTATTAGGTAGCCTCCTTTCGTTTCCTGGTTTATTTCAATCGCAGCTATTGATCCAACTAAATGCATTCTGTATATTTTTACCGATTTAAAGGCTATGAAGCTTCCGCCGCTGTCGTTCCCCTTTTCCCCCTCCTTTACAACGGTCAATGGCAGCATGAAATAAGTGTAGTCCATATCAAAGCAGTTTTATGAACGACGGTTTCGGTTCAAATATCTCCCCCTCTCTTTTAAGAACTGATATTGCAGAATCAACTTTATCTTGGTCTATTCCCGCCTTTTCTGCGTCCTCGTAGATCTTTGAAATCGGAACCGAACTGCCCATCGGCATTGAGTCTATCTCGCTTTTTATCATTGATTTTACAGTTAAGACCGTGTTCCTTTGCGATGATGATATGCCGGTCGTTATCCTGTCTATGTCAAGCTGTCCGGTGCTGCTGTCTATTCCCACATCTCCAAGATACGCCATCATAAGGTCTATTGCACGCTTTGCATCCTCTACTGTCGCATACTCCGATAGTCTGACCTTTGCACTCGCTTCTGTTAGTCTTACTACGGCTTCAAGCTGCCTTGCAGATATCGGTATAGGTTTTACTTCCTCCCCTTCTGTTGAATACTGCGACCTTAGTTTTAAGTAGAAGTCCTGTATTACCTTCATTGCATCCACAGATATTTTCGGTTTTATATTCTGCTTTGCATATGCAATGTATTTTTTCATTATGTTTGGAGGTATTTCAGGTTTATTTTTGTTTATGTCCCTGTTGGCTTCAAGTATTCTTTGTGCAATCAATGTATCAGTTTCTTTGTCAGGCCTGTCTTTCAATATGAATATCAAGTCGAAACGGTTTATCAATGTCGGCGGAAGTTCGATCTGTGAAGATATTACATCGAATGGATTGAATCTCCCAAGCTTTGGATTTGCAGCTGCAAGCACACTAGTCTGTGCTGTAAGCGTTGCATGTATGTTAGCTTTTGATATGCTAATGCTTTGCTGTTCAAGCGCCTCATGCATTGCAACTCTGTCGTCCTTATTCATCTTATCAAGCTCGTCAATCATTAGCAATCCCTTATTAGTAAGCGGAAGGGCCCCCGCCTCAAGTATGTAACTTCTTGTGGCCTCATCTTTTATTATGGTTGCAGTCAAGCCCGCTGCACTTGATCCCATACCTACGACATACCTGGCCTTAGGTGCTATCCCTGTTACATATTTCAAAAGAGAACTCTTTGAAGTCCCTGGATCCCCGACTAGCAAAATGTGGATATCCCCTCTTATAACGCTGTTTCCGGAAAGAGCAGCTTTCCTAACCCCTCCGAAAAGCTGCATTACTATCGCTTCCTTTATGTCATCATGCCCGAATATGTTTGGAGCAATTGAGTTTTTGAATTTCGTGTATATCATCTTGTCATTAGCCAGTTCTTTGATAGCCATTTCCTCTTCCTTTGTGACTACTATATCCTCATATCCTTGTTCTACGGCTTCAACATACGATGCGAGTATGAATGTATCGGAAGTGTTTGATCTTTTTCCGCTTGGATAATAAATTGCGCTTTCATTTATTATGCCGGAGACGACAACCTTGTTTCCAGGTATTATGTTTCTTTCAAACTTTGGATCCACCAAGTCTTTTTTCAATACGACATTTATGTGCTCAGGCTGCTCTCCGCCTTCTAAATCTTCGGGCGCTTCTTCCAGCATTATCCTCTGCGTGTCGACGAGGTATTTCTTTACTACCTTGAACCTTCCTTTTTTGCCGCAGTTCGTGCACACTGATGGCGCCCTTTGGGTCATCTCTTTCTGCTCTACTTTTGTTATATGTCCGCAGCTCTGGCATTCGAAATCAATTGCGCTGGCAACTGGTTTCACACTAGCTGCGGTTTTTATTAAACCTTGTACCTGTATGAAAAGCCCTATGTGTTTGCTTCTTATCTCCCTTATAAGCAGCTGTGCGTTCTTAGGTAGGTTTTTTATCCTGACTTCTATGTCTAGATCTTTATGTGGAATTGAAGTCTCGTTTATGAAGTATTTTATTGTATCCAACGCTTCTTCTGGGTTTTTCAGCAGATAATCACCCAATTCAGGGGAGAACTGGTCAACATCATTGAAGTCAAGTATTATTGCATTCTTATTCGTTGTGAGAACCTCTTTTATTTTATCGCTTAATCGCTTATTTACGAAAGAACCTATAACTTCATCAATCTCGTTTTTCATTTTCCCCTTCCTCTTCCCTGATAATATATAATGTGTATAAAAAGGAATATCATAGCATATCTATGTTATTCTTTTCTTTTATTAAACTTTTCCTCCTTATATTCTTAAATGTGCTGTAATCCAGAGGAATGCAATTCCCATAAATATACCTATCAAAGCGCCCGCCACTACATCCTTTTTGTAGTGCGACTTTATGTATAGCCTGCTGTACATTACTGTGATCCCAAATACAAGGAATGGCAAGAAAAGAATCGTGTTGTAGAAGGCCGTGAAGAAAAAGGCAGCGATAGCAGAATGGCTAGATGGAAAGCTCCTCCTGTTCAATCCAAAAGTCCTCTTGTAAAAGGTTCTTTTAAGCGCCTCTTCAGGTCTTTTTTCCTTGAAGAAAATCTTTAGTCCTTCGGAAAATACCGCCGTTACTGTGACTCCCGAAAAAAGCAGAGCCGCTACTCTTACAGATGGGTTCAATATTATGGCTATAAGCAATTCAAACGTGAATATCTCTATCGGATACCTTTCAACAAATATTGAGAACTTGGCAAAATAATCATCATTTTTCATGCTTCTCGGAAAGGTAAACCATCCTGTCAGCACCAACTATCTCGGGCAGCACTACCTCATCTGCTCCCAATTCCTTGAATTTGTTGACATTCTTGAGAAGGTTGCACCTTGTTATTACTTTTATGTTCTTGTTTGCTTCCTTGGCGTTTAGGACTACAATAAAATTGTCTACATCCTGGCCAAGGGCTGCGAAGATTCCAACCGCTTTGCTTGCATTGGCCATCTTAAATGCCTTCTCATCCAATGCATTTTCCTTTATGACGTTGAACCCGAGCTTTTTAAGCTCCATCGCCCTAACATCATTATTCTCTATAATGAGCACCTTTTTACCCTTCTCCCTTAAAAGGCTGCCCACTCTTTCGCCTATCCTTCCGCCACCGCATATTATGTAGTGGTTTCTGAATCTAAGACCTTCTGCCATATAAATCACACCTCCAAATTCACTTCTTATAAACGATATCAAAAATTCCAAAAGGTAAACCGCAAAGACTCCCAGGAAAAGAGAAAAGAAAAGCAGCAGTATGCCAAAGTCCGAATCGAAGTGGAAAGTCTCAAGAGCGATTGCAACCGTTGAAACTGCTGCTGTGAACCCTATCCTTTCGTCTTCAGATATAAGTATCGTTATAACTGTAAATATAACGATAAGAACCAAAGCTGCTATAAGCAGTTTCTGTCCGTTTTCCCTGGTCTGATCCATTATAATAGTAAAGTATTGTAGGTTATAAGTTTAATTTCATCTACGTACTTTATTCATGTTTTTAATCTAAGTTCTTAATTTATTCAAAGAATTGGATTTACAGTATTAATTTTAAATAAAGGAAAGAATCACTCCTTTATTTCCATTTCTATGTTTACTTCTTTTGGAACGGTGGTTTTCATTATAAGGTGCAGCGCTTTTGGATCAGCCTGCATGTCTATTACTCTTTTATGCAATCGTAATTCCCAGGTTTCATAGCTTTCTCTTCCCGCTCCGTTAGGCGCTCTCCTAGTCGTGACCTTTAGCTTTTTAGTGGGAAAAGGTATTGGGCCAGTGATTGCGGTTCCTAGTTTCTTTGATATATCTATTATGTCATTGCATACTGCTTCAAGCTTTTCCGAATCCGTTGAAGTCAATTTTATTCTCGCCTTTTGCATATCTCTATTAAGAACTTTCACGAGTATTTAAGCTTTTTTTAACTTTATTACACAATAGAAGTTTTTCAAAAAGTTGTTAGATTGCAGTTTACAAATAGAAGCATAAACGATTAACTTTATAAATACTAACCTACATATAAAGCTATAATAATTGGAGGTAAGCTGATATATGGTAGATGAAGCTAAAGGTTTGGACAGTCAAGTTTTTTCCGTCTTGGAAAAGATAAGAGCAAAAGGCGGAGTTACTAAAAAAGGAATAAATGAAGTGACTAAAGTATTGGAGAGAGGTCAGGCAAGGCTTGTAATATATGCCTCGGATGTTTCTCCAAAGGAGATAATAATGCATATTCCTCTTCTTTCAAAAGATAAGAATGTTCCATGCATTGCAGTGAGCAGCAAAGTAGAACTTGGAAAGGCATGCGGCATGAGCATAGGCACGTCTGCAGTTGCAGTAGTGAATCCCGGAGAGGAAGCACATGCAATGGAAGACCTAATTGGGAAAATTAAGAATTTATGAAAAAGCAGCAGAACAAAAGCCCGGAAAACAAAGGGGACAACACAGAACAGCGTTTTTTAGATGCATACCCTGCTGAAGTCATAGAGATAGTTGGAAGACACGGGGTAGCGGGAGAAGTCACCCAAGTAAGATGCAAGGTTCTGGCTGGCATGGATAAAGACAAAATAATACGCAGGAATGTGCGTGGGCCAGTAGTCGTTGGAGATATATTGATGCTTAAGGAGACTGAGATGGAGGCAATGCCAATAAGGTAAGCTATGAAATGCAGTTTTTGTGGGCAGGAAATAAAAAAAGGGACCGGGATCGTGTACGCTAAAGTGGACGGAACAGTCTACAATTTCTGTAGCAGACGGTGCAGGGAATACACATTGATGAAAAAAGACCCAAGGAAGTTCAAATGGGCGATGAGAAGCTCAAACAAATAGGATTTATTTTATCATTTGCTATTATTTGAATGAAAAACAAGGGCATTTCAGAGTTTCTATCGTTTATACTCTCGATAATAATCCTTATTCCCATAGCTATAATCGCATACTTCATAATAACCGCCGGCGCTAACAAGGTTATATCATCATCTGAATCCATTACTCAGTATGTTTCATCAACCCTTACTGCAATGCAAACCGGCAATTCGGTTGTTTTGCCGCCAGTTTCCCCGGACTTACCGAAATACACTTTCTTAAGCCAGTTCTATGGGAGTAGCTCCTGCATAAACGATCTTAATGAACTGTCACGGGAGGCAATACTTATCTCCCCATCAAACCCGTCCTCGCTTTCTAACACTTATTTTGTTTGCATAGGAACGTTCTCTCTTTCACCGATAAGCAGGAATCAAGCCTTTTGGAATTATCTTCCTTCCTCTTCAAACAACGAGGGCCCAGACAATGCGTCATTCCCGGGATGGTTCCCCGACCTGTCGGCATACAATTCTCCGACAAGTACAATAGCATCGGGAATAAATGGCTCTACAGGTACTTTATCTTATTTTTTGCAGTCATCTAATCCAGAGGTATCCCTTTCAAATTCCTGTGTCTCATTCTTCAATGCAGATACCATAAGATACGGTTATGGCCAGCCGGGAGCATACATCACCACCTTGACCTGCGCTCCACTGACATACAACAACCGTTCAGCATTCATAAACGTCGTTCCGCCTTCCTGCTCAAGTTCGTGCGGCAATGATCCAATGGCTTTTCTTTACGGTAACCCAGGTTATATAAAGTTTCAAGAATGCAGTTATAATGGAGGTAATGATTTGCAGTGCAAATTCAGCATAAATTGATATGGACTTGCTTTTAGAAGGAATATTGATAGCGATAATGATGGCGATAATACTGTTCTTTGTCGTGTACGAATATTCCGCATTCTTCGCTCCTAAATCATCTATAAGCTATTACAATTCATTGGTAAGCATGGCCGATTCAGCATGCACTTCCATACAAACTGCTTCGAATGTGCAGTTCTCCTCTCCTTCAATATTTGTGTTTCAGATGTATGACACGCCGGGATGCAATTCAATATTAAGCTCAAATACATACATCTTCTCGCCGAATTCGGCAGTTCTATCTTCCTTAGACGGCAATTACAATCTTTGTTATGCAAATATAAGTGACCCTGTTGCATTAGGCGTATCCAGCGGAAACCAGTACTTTCTAGAAAGCACTGCCAAAGGGGATGTAAATTTCTATCTTCCGAAAGAATATGCCTTTTCAGGTTCAGCAAACATGAGCGATTTAGCATTATACAACCAGATAAGCACCTCGGGGATAGTTGTAAATTCTTCTTCTACATTTTCTCTTATCCTTAATTCCTCTTCAGTTATTGCTTCGCAGAATTATACATTTTATTTGCAGGAATATTCAAACAACAGTATAAATTTAAATGCATACTTCAACGGCCAGAGCACATGCTCCCGTTCTTACTCTGATTTAACGGGCATACATTCGCTTTCACTAGTCTCTCCGTGCCAGCAGGAAGTGCACAACATAACATTGGTTGTGAGTATACCCGGCAATTTAGAAACGAATTTTCAAGTAAATGTAACTGCAAAATCAAATTACAACCCAACTTTTTCGTACTTGTCACAGCAGTGCACAAACCTAGTTACACTTGTAAAGGAAGGCACTATAAATAATGGCAGCATAGTCTGTCAACCCATCTTATGCGGCGGAAACTCATTTTACCTTGCTGACCAAAGCAACAGGCCTTTTCTTGGCTTATACAGCAAATCATTTACTTTCTTGGGAGTCCAGTCAGGTGTTAATGATCTGCAGCTTGTTAACTCTTACAGTGAACAGCTTGTAAATGGCTCTCTGATGGATGAAACTGTCTTTGTAGAAGGAGGGTTGCCATTTGGTGCAAGTTGGAGTGTTACTTACGATGGGGATACAAAAAGCTCAACTATAAGTTTAACAGGAAGCGGGGATGTAATAGCCTTTTCAGAACCGCCAGGCAGTTACGGTTTTAGTATACAATCATCAAGTGTAACAGAAAATCATATTGTGCGTACCTATAATCCTTCTCCTTCTAGTGGTACTGCAAAGCAGGGTTCTTATGTTGGCGTGGACTTTAAAAGTACTTAATTAATATTTAAATTGGTAAAAACCTTATAATAATTAAAATAACGATGGCATTTCGTTGTCTGAAAAGACGTATAATGCCGCTGGTGAATTATGGCAAAAGTTACTGTTACGATATGTGATGTATGCAAGCAGAAGATTGCTACTAGAACATGTCCAGTTTGCGGAAAGGATCTTTGTGAAGCAGATACAAAGTCGTTCGCAGTCGACGTCGGCCTGCGTTTTGGACAGAGAATGCAGATATACAACGGCTACATGTGCGAAGATGACTACAGAAAACTGGAAGGGAATCTTGGCGGGACGCTTGCAAAAATAAGCGAGTCAATAAAATCACAGATAGATAACATAATAAAGGAAAGTGTGGGTGCTTGAATAATGAATAGCAAGATTTATTAATTTCTTGCGTCATAAGAATAAATAACCCTGCGTAGCCCAATGGTAGAGCGACCGGCTGTAGAATTACTAAGTGCTGTTTTTCAGTGCAATGAAGAGTTTCAGCTGCGGAAACCGGTAGGTTGCGGGTTCGAGTCCGGCCGCAGGGATTTTTTATTTATTTTTATTTAAACCTTTTTAAGTATCTCACTTAACTCAGAAACATTTTTTACAGTGTAATTCACATTATTTGACTTTTCCCCGAATATCTCCTTCTTACCGAACAATACGTTTATGGTTATGCAGGAAGGATATGCTGCCTTCGCTATCTCCAGGTATTTGCTTCTATCATCTATAAATACCAACTTGAATTCTTTGTCTTTTATTCCATTTTCTAGCTTTCCATATTCGACGGCTGACATTATTACAACGCTGTCCTTTTTCTCCGAAGCTATTATCTTGTCAAAGTAGATCCCCAGATGGTTTTCATTTATTTTCTTGTACTGTTTTTCCTCGTTTCCAAAGTATTCTGTCAGCAGTATGTTGTAATTTCTTTTTGCTGATTCTTCAAGGACCTCTTCTATACCTGAGAATTTTTTAGGTGTTTCATTCAATTTTTCCAGGTATTCCTTTCCAGTTTCATATGCCAATTCCATGCCTTTGTTGGCAATCCAAGCAGCGGCATACTCTTCCTTTAGATTGCTTCTTTTAAGGTACGTATAGATAAGCGACAAAGGCAGCTGCTGAGGAGAATCATAGGCAGTGTGCCCTCTAATTTTTATTCCCTCATAATCGATTGCTCTCAATTCATCCATCTCTTTTTCAGAATTTGGGTCTATGTTTATCGAGAATTTATTGAGTTCATTTGAAAGTCTGCTTATTATATTCTTCTGTGCGTTTTCAAATACCGCATTTGTATCTATAAGTGTGGAATCTAAATCCCAAACAACTATGTTTCCGCTTTTCATTATTTTTATATGATTAAAACTTTTTTAAATAGTTTATTTATTTGCTTACGAATATGAATTCCCTAGTTTTTTTACTGTCAAGCCTGCAGAAGCCAAACCTCTCAAACTGAATTATCTGCCCTTCTTCTATTTCCTCAACTGCCTTCTCTGCAAAACCCTCTATTTCAGTAAGGCTGTTTTCATTGAATGTGCCATCAGGGTTTAGCAGATTTCCTACTTTT
Source organism: Candidatus Parvarchaeum sp. (assembly GCA_049965555.1). Classification (GTDB taxonomy): domain Archaea; phylum Nanobdellota; class Nanobdellia; order Parvarchaeales; family Parvarchaeaceae; genus Parvarchaeum. The sequence goes on along the minus strand of JBMFWF010000001.1, from coordinate 135,485 downwards.
GTAACCTTTATAGGCACATTCTGCTCCGATACCCATTGTATTATCTTCTCTCCCTGCTCATGATCTCTGCTGTGCATTCTGCAGGTTAACAGATCGTTTTCCTTGTCCACTATCTCTACGCTATAAAGCTCCTTAAGCCTGAATGCATCCCCAATATCTAATGAGGCTAAGTCTTCTTTGTCTACAAAGAATTTACCGTTCGTCTGTATCTCCCTGTAGCCAAGGTCATTCGATGGATGGAAAGGTAGCTTTGCCTTTTCCTCTATCGCATCTTCAACTAGCAATTTAATAGGATTAGGTACAAAGAAAAGTCTTTTCGCTTTTCCGTCTATTATCCTTCTGTTGAATGTGAAAAGCATATCAAGGCTGTATTCATGCTCAGAAGAAGAATAACCTACCTCCTTAACGAATTCCCTTATGGCTTCAGGTTCTATTCCTCTTCTCTTCATCGAGTAAATCGTGGCAAGTCTTATGTCATGCCAATCCTTTATGTATCCCTGTTTTATTAGCTCTCTAACCTTGCGTTTTGATGTCAGTGTACCTTCAAAATTAAATCTGCTGTACTGTATTACATAGGGTTCATGAAATCCAAGTTCCTTTCTTAGCCTTGTCTGGAGGTTTGCTTTGAATTCGTTGCTTCTCAATATATGTGTTATCCCGCAAAGTTCATCCTCTACGACGCTAGCAAAGTCATATAATGGCCACAAGTTGTAAGGTTTGTAGTCTGTTTTTATAACTCTCATTATATTCGGATCTCTCAATGAAGCATCCTTGTCGTTCATATTTCCTTTAAATCTAAAAGTGAGCTCGCCTGTTTCAAATTTTCCTTCCTTTGCTTTTTCCCATAATGAAAGGTTTTCATCTATCGAATTGTTTCTGTGTTGGCATTCTTTTCCAGAGTTTCTATTTTTCTTTATCTCTTCGGAAGAGCATGTGCACCCGTAAGCTTTCCCTTCCTTTATCAGTTTTTCTGCGAATTCGTAGATTTTTTCCATGTCGTCGCTTATGAATTTCTTCTCGTCGTATTTTATTCCAAGCCATTTTATGCTTTCTTCGAAGTTTCTAACGAATTCTTCTCTGACTAAATTGGGATTTGTGTCTTCAAACCTTAGCCATAATTTTCCGTTGTACATCTCCTTGTAAAGGTAGTTTATTGTAAATGACAAAGCATGGCCCCAGTGCATGTATCCCGAAGGCTCCGGGGGCAACCTAAGAACAACTCCCTTCTCTGCTCCTGGCAGCGGTTTAAGCCCCTTCTTTTCCTTCTCGTTTTGATTGCTGCTTACAAGTTTCATCTCATCAGCAAGCTTCATTATCTCTTCTTTTGACAGGGAATTTACTTCATTAACTGCTTTCTCAGCCAGAATTTTTAATTTATCCATCTCCTTTACAAGCTGTTTGTCCTTTCCTAAAATCTCGGAGATTACGGAGCTTATCCTTGCTGCTCCTTGATGCATTGCAGCATTCTTTATTGCCGCCTTTTTTATTTCTTCTTCAGATATCATATGAATTTATTGAATTTATCTAAATAAAGCTATTTGTGTCAATAAACAGCTTTTTAAATGCATATTTGCTTAAATACAGTATAATAGGAGGTAATATGGCAGATTTCGTAAGAAAAAGTTCAGTAAAAGAAGAAGTCAAGAAAGTCGGTAAGGACATGCGTTGCCCTGATGACACAATAGAAGGTCTTGACAAGTTTGTCAAAGAGTCAATCGCCAAAGCAGTAGCAAGAGCTAAAGCTGACGGCAGAAAGACACTTAGGGCACACGACTTCTAAGTAATTTTTTATTTTTTTATTTTTTTAAAGTTTTTATTCTTTTAGCGTTTATAATAACTCATGGTGGACATAGAGCTTATACTGGGAATAGCCATAATTGCCGTTGCAATAATAACCTTTATACGCATTCTTAAACCCGCATTGGAAGGCATAATAGTCATAATTCTAATCTTCGCAGGCAGTGCGCTTATATTCCACTCTACTCCCATAATAGGTCTACCGGGATATAGCCTTCCAGTAAATTTCGGCCCCAATATAGTTGGAGTCTCACAGGGGATAGACAATACAAGCAATATAATAATATTCAACGCCGACTTAGTAAGCATAGACAGTTTTACAGCATCGATAAACAACCAGTCCCTTACTATTCTTAACAACGGTACAGCGATAGCTCCGGCAAAATTCGGCGTGATAACTGTCAAGGGATTGCATACCGGAGAGATACATTTGAAAGCTTATTCTAATTTATTCGGTTTTAATGTGCTGGCATCAAATTCAACATACAATTATACAAGCTGAATGTCTATTCTGTATATAGTTATTTTTTAGTGTTTATGAGATCAACTGTATTAAATCCATATAACTTCAATTAAAGAAAAGACCGCTAAAAAAGGTCCCCTTTATTACTATTAGTTGGCTTCTAACTTGTTTATTATAAAGTATTTATACTAGTAGAGATATAAGTAATTATATCAGAGGTGATATAATATGGGAATGAACAATGGTGGGTGCGGCTGCGGTTGCGGCTGTGGAAACAGAGGAATGAACAGAATGGGTAGGCATGGCATGATGAGAATGCAGAATGAAATGCCTCCTGAAAAGAAGGACCTGAAGGAAAACCTTCAAGACTATAAAGAAGAGCTGGAAGAGGAAATAAAATTTATCAATAGAAGGATAGAAGAACTTTCCAAAAACAGTTCTAATGAAGACAGCGATGAGGAAAACAGCTGAATATGAACGGAAGACGTTGTAGATGTGGGCCTTTTAATGTTGACGTTGTCCCTAAAGGCCTGCTCCAACCATTCATACTTAGATTGTTGATAGAGAAACCTATGCATGGTTTTGAGATAATGGAGCAGATATTTGAAAAGACAGATGGCATGTGGAGGCCTGGGCCTGCAGCAGTTTACCCTTCTCTTGCACAGCTAGAACGCTTGGGTTACATAGAAGCAGTAAGCAAAGAGAATCAAAGTGAAAAGGCAAGAAAGCAGTACAAAATAACAGAAAAGGGAAGAAACGCTATAAAGGAATACAATAAAATGAGCGGAGACATAGCCGAAAACATGAATCATTTTATCCACTCTCTAAAAAGATTTTAGATAATTTTTTACATTTTAATCAAAGCGAAAAAGCTTATTAATTCTATGAATGCCTCATAAATTAATGGAAAACGAAGAAAAATTAATTCTATGGTTTAAAGACATAAAAAAAGAGGACGTTCCCAAAGTAGGCGGCAAGTCAGCAAACCTTGGTGAAATGACGAATTACGTTGAAGTTCCAGTTCCTCCCGGATTTTCAACGACATCTTATGCCTTCAATAAATTTCTTGATGAGAACAGTATAAGAGAAAAGATAGAAGCCACATTGAAGAACATAAATGTGGAGAGCGAAAGCGATCTTAAAAAGGCAAGCCAGGAAATAAAGTCCGCAATTATGGATGCTAATCTACCGAAGGATTTGGTCTCACAGCTATTGGACAGTTACCATAAGCTTGTAAAGGAAAGCAATGCAGAGTTCGTGGCAGTTAGATCTTCTGCGACCGCCGAGGATCTTCCGGATGCAAGTTTTGCGGGCCAGCAGGACACATACCTTAATGTTCATGGCGATGATGAATTGATTGAGAAGGTGAAGGAATGCTATTCCAGCTTATTTAATGAAAGGGCGATTTATTACAGAGCAAAGAATAACATAGACACAAAGACAGTTGCTCTTGCAGTAGTTATACAAAAACAGATTTTCTCAATAGAGTCAGGAGTAATGTTCACATTGGACGTTTCAAATGGCGATACATCTGTTATAGTTATAGAAGCAAGCTATGGTTTAGGCGAATACATAGTCGGGGGCATAGTTACACCTGATCTTTTCTACGTAGACAAGAAGACAATGCAGATCAAAAAGAAAGTAATAGAAAACAAGGACAGAAAGCTCATAAGGTTAAAGGAAGGGGGAACAAAGGATGTTAAATTAAGTGATGATGAAGCAAAGAAACAATGCTTGGAAGACGATAAAGTAATAGAGCTTGCTGGATACGGCATGAAGATAGAGCAGCATTACAAGAGGCCCATGGATATTGAATGGGCAAGAGACGAAGATGGAAAGCTGTATATCGTACAAGCAAGGCCCGAAACTGTATGGTCAAACAAGGACAAAATAAAAACCGTGGAGAACAAACAGGGGGTTATACTTTCAGGTTTGCCTGCTTCCCCCGGATTTATTTCAGGCCCGGCACATGTAATACTGGATGTAAAGGACATCGACAAGTTCAAATCTGGTGAGATTCTAATAACCGTCATGACGAGCCCCGACTGGGTTCCTGCAATGAAAAAAGCAAAGGCAATTGTCACAGATGAAGGGGGGATAACATCCCATGCAGCTATAGTTTCAAGAGAGCTTGGTGTTCCATGCATAGTAGGAACCGGCGGAAGAGGAAAGAAGGCAACCGAAACCATAAAGACAGGAGATATAATAACAGTGGATTCAAAGAATGGATTGGTTTACAGTGGAGAGATAAAAGCGGAAGAAGACAAGGAAGAAAAAGGCAGCCAAACGTCTGTAAACGAAGGTATGATAATAACAGGAACAAAGATACTTGTCAATCTTGGGGAACCTGATTTAGCGGAAAAGACAGCAAAACTGCATGCTGATGGCGTAGGATTAATGAGGGAAGAATTTATTTGGGCAAACATAGGTAAGCACCCTCTTTATCTTATAAAAGAAGGCAAGTCGGATCTTTTAGTAGATACATTGGCAGATGGCATGAGAAAGGTTTGTTCGGCTTTTAATCCAAGGCCGGTGATCCTTAGATTTAGTGATTTCAAAACAGATGAATATGCGCACTTGGAAGGCGGTGAAGAATTTGAGCCAAAGGAAAGCAGTCCTTTGCTGGGGTGGAGGGGATCCTCAAGATATTACGATCCAAAGTACAAGGATGCATTCGTACTGGAATTAAAGGCGGTTAAAAAGGTAAGGGAAGAGTTCAGATTGAAGAACTTGCATGTAATGATCCCTTTCACAAGAACAGTTGAAGAGCTTGAAAAGGTTTTGCAGATACTTAAAGAGAACGGTTTGGAAAGGAATGAAGACTTTAAGATATTCCTTATGGCAGAGATACCGAGCAATATAATATTGGCGGACAAGTTCAATAAGTACATTGACGGCTATTCAATAGGCTCAAATGACCTTACAATGCTTGTATTAGGAGCAGACAGGAATAATGATACATTAAGCAGCATCTACGATGAAAGGAACCTTGCTGTTTTGAGGATGATAAGGTACTTGATAAAAGTAGCTCACAGAGACGGCAAAACGGTCTCTATATGCGGGCAGGCACCTTCGGAATATGATGAAATAGTTGACTTTTTAGTAAGGTCGGACATAGACGATATCTCTGTGAATCCAGATACCGTGGAGCATGTAAGGGAATTGGTTGCATCGATAGAAAAGAGGGTTGAACTAGAAAATGATCTTGGGCAGAAAAACGAGCATGTTAAGGACTGGGAATTCCCTGTTATTTGAGGGTAACCTATTAATAATAGAATCATTCCTTAAAAGCAAATGGAGCATAATTTAATGAAGATAATACTTGATATGGGGGAGCTCCCTGTAAAGGATAAAGACAAATTAGACATTGTTGAGCTGTCAGAATTTCCGGGCCAGTTTATGTTTACAAAAAAAGGCCATAGGAGAAGTTTGGAGGTAGATGTTCTTCGAGATTATACAAAGGAAAATACCCTATTTATTATGAACTGTAACTTTGCTTATTTTAAGCCTATTGTAAATAACGACGAAATAGAGGATTACGTAACGGCTCAGTATAAATTCGCGGATTCAAATAATAAGATAGTGGCAGGCAGGTTAAAAAACAAAGCAGGAAGAACTGCAAGAGTCATTTATCCCGGAATAAGTTTGCCTATTGAGTTTTATTCTTTGGATAGTGAAATGAATCTGCATAAAGCAGAGATAAGTTTAAAATACAAGACAAGAAAAGATCTGCTAGAGATTACGCTTAATTATGATAATGATGTTAAATTAAAATTCGATACGAACGGCAATTATTCTTTAAACGATATAAGCAAAAAAAGTTTATTCAAAAGCAAAGAAATTAAATCAGGGAATCTGCTTTCAGAGGAAGACAATACTTTATATTTTGACAGGCCCGTACCTGCAAAGCTATATTCTAAGTACAGATAATAAGCAAGATTTTAAGCTGTTGAGCTTGAAAGGATGTCTCTGCGTATTCTAGATTTTCTCGAAAACAGGATGTAGCTCACTATTGCAAAGTCAATTATTATGCAGATGTGCATTGCAGTGCAGTATATGCATATTGCATGCAAAACTATGAATTCGAGGAAAAGCAGGTAGCCGACTACCAATATGCCGAAGAAACGCCATATGAACATGACATCAAGCACCTTTTTGGCGGTTTTTTTAGATGACAACGCAATCGATACAACAAAGATTATGTTTATTATGAACCAAAGCGCTGCAAGAAAATCCAATGACACAGGGCCTATGTTTGCATAGGGGCTTAAAAGCACCTTTGCGCAGTTAAGTACGCTACCGCCAACTGTTGCAGAGATCTTGCAGTAAGGAGGAAGGCTGTGCACTATGTACAATTCTATTATTACGACTATAGATGAAGCTAACCCTATTAAAGACATTACAATCAGTACAATAAAATTTCTTGAATTAATCCTGCTCTTTAACATAAGGCCATTTTGTTTTAATTACAAGGGTCACAATGAATATACGTTATTTCCGTTTTTTTTGGACCCTACCTTTATGGGGGGATTTACTGGGTCTGCGGCATATAACTTTTATGCATGCATTTCACTGTGACCAACAATTATACATTTTTAAGGTATATACATAAGTACTACCTGCAAGGTTACGTTCTATTTTAATACTGTTAAAAAAATCTTTTGCGTATACTGTCGATTGACAATTCTCCTGCCGTTTTTCGTTTGTAGTAGTAATACCTATTTATTCTATAAACATCAGCTAATATTTGACAGGCTAGCTGGGGAGTTAGTCCCTCCCTGCAGCGCAAATGGACTTTAGGCGCGGCGAAGCGTGGCCGAGGGATAGTGACTCTATACATGGTAGCAAAGCTATCGTAGATTTACAGCCCTATAGGATGCTTTGGTTTAAGAACCCGGCCAGGCCCGGAAGGGAGCAACCGTAATTAAGCTGAAGCGTGCTTGTAGGTAAACTGTAAGGAGAAAATGTTGTTACCCTCTATATGGATAGCTATTTCGAAGCCATGGCCTGTCATTTGCTTTTGCCTTCAAGCGTCAAAGCGTAAAAAATAAATTCATAATCAATAGCAATAACTTAAAATAGATTAGTTACTCTAATCTGTAATAAGTCGGGGTGACCGAACGGTAAGGTGCATGCCTGCTATTCAGAAACGGAAAGCATGTTGGCGCAAGCCTTAATGGGTTCAACCCCCATCCCCGACGTTTTTTAAATCGATTTTATTTCGACAATCTAAAAGTAATTGCTAAAGTTAAGTATATATTCTACCAATTTACTTTATTATTATGGAAAATAAAGAAGACAATGCGATTTATAACGCAATAACTGGAATAGCAAAGGTCATAAAAGATAACATGAATGAACAGAAAACAAGGCCAAGAAAGGTTTCGATAAACTTAGACAAGCTTGAGATAAACATGTCGGGTTTAAAGTACCCGGTAAAACTTTCTGCGAAGATAGACCTGGATTTTTCCGGTAAAAACAAGGAAGACAAGCAGCTGAAACAGTGAAGCCTTTTATTTTTTAATCTGACTGCAAAAAACCCTTACTTTGACGTATAAACGTTTATAAATATCTGTGAGTATATAATAATCCTATGGAAAAGAATGATAACAGTAACAATAAGCTTTTTGGCATGCTTCCGCAGATGCTGTTAGGCATGCTTGGGGGCAGGAACAAGAAGTTTTCATTTGATCTAGATAACCTGGAAATAAAGCTTCCAAACATAAAGGAGCCCATAAAATTATCAGGAAAAATAACTATAGACCTTTCAAAGCACAAGGAGGATAAGAGATAATATGGCAAAGTTAAGACCGGGACGAGCGTACAAGGAGTTGAAACTGCCTTATACCAGGAAGTCAAAATACAAGACAAAGAGTTACATAAAAATTGCACAGAGGCCTAAAATAACGCAGTATCATTCAGGAAATCCAAAAAGAGAATTTGACAGCAGAGTCTTTCTGCTTTCTGAGAAATCATTGCAGTTAAGAGACAATGCAATAGAATCTGCAAGGATAGTTGCTAATAAGTACCTTACAGACAGAATAACAGATCAGAACTTTCACATAGTGGTCGTGGCTTACCCACACCAAGTTCTAAGGGAGCATAAGCTAGCTACCGGGGCAGGAGCTGACCGTTTCTCATCAGGTATGCAGAAATCTTTCGGCAAGCCAATAGGATTGGCAGCTAGGCTTTCTGCGGGAAAGCGTATATTTGAAATACACGTTGATAAGGCAAATATCGCAGCTGCAAAAGATGCAGCGTTCAAAATGGGTAAGAAATTAGGGATACAAACAAGGGTCGTAGTTGCTCAAGCTTAAAAAAATTCCTCACTAAAGCCGTCTCTTTTGTTTACCACCCTTGATAAAACAAACAAAAGAGAGGATAGCCTGTTAAGATAGGCAAGCACTTCTTTGTTCTCGATGCTGCATTTTATTGCGGATCTTTCCGCCTTTCTAGTTATGGTTCTGCATACATTTATTGCACAAGCGGCTTCGCTTCCGTTCGGATACAAAAACCTCGTTATGTCATTTGTTTCCTTTGCAAATGAATCTATAGCTTTTTCAAGTTCATTAACATCCTCTCTATTTATCTCTATCTTTTCTCTTTTTACAAGCTTTGAATAACCCGAGGCATACGCGCTTATAAAATATATCTTCCTTTCCACTTTTCTCATCTCTGCTTTTATGTCTTCGTATTTTATTTTGGAGAGTGCATAGCCAATGAAGGCGTTTAGCTCATCCAAGTTTCCAATCAGTTCTACAACATTGTCATCTTTCTCTATCCTGCCGCCTGCTATATCAGTTCTTCCGTCATCTCCTCTTCCGGAATAATATTTCATTGTTGGTCCGAGTCCTCCTTTAAACTGTCTGCGTTCTTTACAAGGTAATATTTTGCCTTTCTCCTTATTCCATCTATATAAACCCTGAACAAGTCGTAAGAGAGCCTGTAGTAAACTGTTTTTCCCCTGTGCTCCGACACCAATATCGTATTAAACATGGGGGACACTAAATTGTAAAAATGTTTTTTCCCGTTTTGGGAATTTATGTCTATATTTAGTGCATTTGCCAGCTCTTCTCTGTTTATGCTTCCTTTTTCTCTTATAAGATTTATTATCTTTTCAGCTTCGGCGTAAAGTTTTCTGCTTTTTGGATGCGTACCGTATATCATTATAAGCAGTTCTTCCATAAAATTACTAGTAATTTGATTTATTTATTGCTGTATATTCTTATTTATATTATGATTTTGTCAAATTAAAATGGCATTTGATGTATTATCCGTTTTCAAGAAGAGCTTTGTGCTGCTTTTTACTGATCCTTTGCTTTTTGCGTTCGCGCTTGTATATGCGGCAATTTACATTGCATTTTCAGTGTCTTTATATTCTATCAAAATTACAAATGTAAGCTCTGTAAGTATAACTCCTATAAACATAGTTTACCTGTCTATTTACGCAGTTTTAATTTTTCTCGCTATCACGTTCATAAGCGGAATGGCATTTGTAAGGATAGCAGGAAAAAAGAAGAGCATCAGTAAAATAATAAACAAGACTATGAAAAGGTATCCTGCCTTGCTTGCAACAACTTTTTTGACTTCGATCATAATAGCTTTAGGTTTCATTGCCTTCATCATTCCAGGAATCTATCTGATGTTCAAATTGATTCTTTCCCCCGTTTCATCAGTAGTAGAAGATAAAAGCCCTACAGATGCTATAAAAAGGAGCTGGAACATTACATTTGGGAATTGGTGGTATTTGTTCGCATTGTTTGTAATTTTCTTCATTGTTCTTTCTATAATAGGACTTCTGCCTTATATCTCGTCCTTCTTCTACTTTGTATCGATTATAAGTTACCCTTTAGTTTTCATGGCTCTCACCGGCAAGTCCAAATCTAACAGAAAAAAATCACACCATTAAAATCCCCAGTTAGGTATTTAAATACGATGATATCACTATTAAGCTATGGTAAATAATATAACTAAAGGGGTTATTCTTGCTTCTGGCAGTGGAACAAGGGCCAGGCCAGCTACTTATTACATACCAAAACCGATGCTGCCATTGGGCCAGACGCCGATGTCAAAAATAATCGCATACCAGATGATAAACGCAGGGATAAGAGACATACTTGTGGTTTCAAGGAATGATAGGGAAGGCCTGCCCACTTTTAAAGTGCTTTTAGACTATTTCAGCAAGGAAAATGTTGCTAGAAACTTAAGCGAATATAAAAAAGAGATAGAAAATGGAAAAATAAGGATACAATTGGATTTCCAGCCAGTCAACAGAAAGACAGGCAAACCGTTAGGAACGGCTGCAGGCCTTAAGGTCGCATACGAAGACGGGTTCATAAATGAAGAGCCCTGCGCTGTTATGTTTTCGGATGTTATGCAGCAGAATACGGTTGGAAATAGCTCCTTGTTAGAAGAGATGCTTTCAAAATATGATGGGAATACCTTGGTTTCTATGAAGAGAAATAACATAGAAAAGATCACTGAAAAATCCGCAGCGTATGGCAGTTATCTAGGTGAAAATCTTTATAGACTAGAAAAGATAGTAGAAAAACCCGTTTTGGAATACGTCAAAAAGAACCCAACTGAATTGTCGGTTGCAGGCGGAATATATCTCATAAATGAAGAAGGGGGGAATAAAATAGGCAAGGTAAAAAGGGGAGCCGGCAATGAATATCACATCACCGACTTAATAGATATGCAGGCAAGGGATGGCGTTGTTTACGGCTATTTAATAGATAAGGTTAAATTTAAATCCTATGACGTTGGGGATTTTGATGTCCTTATAAGAGAAAACCTTGAAGAAAAATATAGAAAAGACTTCTTTAACTACGTTAAAAACTTGAATCCGGCAGTGAAGGCGATTTTCGTTGGAGGGGTGGCAATGTACGGAAAAGATAAAGATCTGGCAGAGCTGCTTTCCTTGCTGTCAAAATGACTAAACAGTTTCATTGAATCTTTGAACATATTCTTCTGGCCTTAGCGAATTCAAGTAAAGTCCAGAAAGCTCCATCGCTCCAAAATTCGAAAATCTTGGAGCTATCTCTATATAGAAATGCAGTTTTTTGTTGTCTTTTAGTTCGTGGAAAATTATATTGTAAGAATGGCTGCCGAATAGTATATTGTTTTTCCTAAGTATCTCTTTTATGAATCTTGCCAGGCTTATTGTCTCTTCTTCTTCGAGCCTTCCAACATAGTCAATATGCCTCTTGGGCATTATTATTGATTGGCCTTTAAATCTTGAGCCGTACGGTGCAAATGCGATTGCCTTTTCGTCTTCTATTAATATCCTTTCTTTTTCTTTTTTCATAGCTTCCTCTAGTATGCAATTTCCTCTGTTCTTTTTTATTATGTCTAGCTCCTGTTTTATTATCGGGAGAACAAAAGTGAACCCTATTATCTGCGTATGCGGATGGTATAAACTGCCGCCGCTTATGCTCCCGTTGTTCCTGAAAGTATAAACTTGTTTTATATTGCTGTCAGAATAAGCTCTTTTTTCTGCTTCAGCTACAAGCTTAAACCATTTTTGCAGAAGGCTGTCTTCAATTTCATAGAATTTCTGTAAATGATCAGGAGTATCAACTATCACATAGGAATGGCCGTAGTTTGCATATCTTGTGAAAAAACCAGGGTTTTCATTATAAGGCGCTATATCCTCGTTTACAATCGGATACTTGTTGTACATAAGCCTCAATTTCCAAGGATCCTCAATAAGTTTTATTGTAGTATTAAGACTCTCTTTTCCGTATTCAAAAGGGCAGTTTTCTTTGTTCCCATACATTATTTCTTCGCTTTTAAAATCTTTTGGTCTTTTGTCTCTTGAGAATGTGAATATAACGTCTGACCCTGTTATGTAATCTTTTCTTATCTCCCCTTTAAATGGAATTTCAGACATAGCAACATAATAATAACAGAAGATAAAAATGTTTTTATTTCGCTACTAAAATAGGCGTTGTTTATTAAAATTGCTCCCGCCGGGATTTGAACCCGGGTCAGTGACTCGAGAGGCCACTGTCCTTGGCCGCTAGACTACGAGAGCAGCATAAATAGTATTAAAGCGCTTGTATTAATAAATTACAGCTTTAACCAGCAAACACCAAATATATTAGCCTTAAGCTGCTAACTATCCTATGGACATGAAGTATCTTGCTGCATTAAGCACTACAGTTGGAACGATAGTGGGAGGAGGAATACTTGCTTTGCCTTATGCAATAGAGAAAAGCGGGTTTTTTGAGGGCATAGCACTTCTTATACTGGTAGGCTTTGCTTCTATATTGATAACAATGTATACTGGTGAGCTTTCAAGTCATTTTAAAAAGCTGCACCAATTGCCTATAATAATAAGTAAATACACCGGAAAAAATTTGAGAATTTTAATCCTAATCTTTCAGGTTTTAACGATTTATGGAGCGCAGATAGCGTATCTTACAGGCATAGCCTTTGTGATGGTATTCCTTTTTCATCTTTCATATGCAGTCTCCGTCTTATTAGTGTTTTTGCTTACATTGCCATTGATATATAAAGGTTACAAATTGGTGGAGGATGCGGAAACACCGCTGCTTTTCATAAAGATTGCTCTTATAGTTGCAGCTGCAGTTTCCGTTCTTACAATAGTCAAGGACGCAAACTTCTATTCATACAACATAACGAATCTTTTCGGGCCATTTGGCATAATCCTTTTCTCCTTTACAGGTTATACTGTAATACCTGAAGTAAAGGAAGAGCTTGGTGGCATAAAGAAACTGACAAGTGTGATAGTCCTCTCTTATATCATCTCCATACTGCTTTACGTTTTTTTCTCTTTCGCCTTTGTAGGAGCATTTGGCAATTCAGTATCGACAGTAGCAACTGACGGGATACATTCAATCTACTATGAATTACTGTTTTCTTTAACTACTTTGTTTCTTTTATTGACTCCTTATATAGCACTTAGTCTTGTACTTGCAGATTCATTCACATATGATTTTGGAATTGCAAGAAAGCCGAGCATGTTCCTTTCATTGGCGGCCCCTTTCGCGATAGCATTCTTCGGCTTCAATTTTGAAAGCATACTTGACATTACCGGAGGGATATTCATTTCCTTGCTTGCTATGATGATCTTATTTGCAGTTTTCATTGAAAGGAAAAGAAAGTCGAAAAAGAGCATCAAATACCTTGTGCCTGGCGGGATATACCTAATAGTATTTACATTTATAGTCATGCTTTTAGGCTTGGTATACACCATCTATTCAATAATATGAAAATCACTAAGCTCGACAGTAAAAATAATACAGTAAAGGCAATAGTCAAGTCATACAGCGACCTTGTCTTCCTACAATATATATGTGAAAATGGAGATGAAATAACTGCTTATTCTAGAAGAAAGGTAGTAGTCGGTAAGTCGCAGGAAATAAAGACTATAAAGATAACTGTGATAATAGAAAAGATAAAGCTGACAGAAACTTCGTTAGACATAGGCGGCCGCATTACCTACTCCTCGGATGAAAATGTTCCACTGCACAGATACCACACAATTCAGATAAAGAGAGGAACAGGCTTTATACTTAAAAAAAACAGGCTTTTGCATTTTCAGGTCAAGCTTCTCAAGCAAGCTGCGGAAACCTCGCCAAAGGTATTCATCTGCGTTTATGAGGAGGGCATGGCCTTCTTTTATGTAATGTCAAATTACAGAATAAAGAGGAAGATGGATTTTTCAAAGGCAGTAAGCGGCAAGATGTTCAAAAATGAGAGCAGGAAAGAGTTTTTCACAAAGCTTTCAGTGCTTCTTTCTGAAGAATATGAAAAAGGATATAATGCCTTTATAGTAGCAGGGAAGGCAATGGATAACGAGGACTTGAGGAAGAACTATCTTAAGGATAAGAACATAACATACGAAACGGTTTCATATGCTGATACCGGTTTGAAAGAGCTTTTGTCAAGAAACAGTATAAATGAAGCATTGAATAAGGCCAGGCTTTCAATACAAAGGCAGTTGATCAACGAGTACCTTTCAGGCATATCAAAAAATGATAAGCATTATGTTTATGGATCAGAAGAGATAGCAAGGGCATTGAATGAAAGGAATCCGCAGCAGGCCATAATATCGAAGGAATATATACTTAATAATAAAGAAATTGTTGAAAAGCTTGATAGCAGGGGCTGTGAGATCGTTTTATTCGATGAAACTGATGAGTCACTGAGTCAATTAAATTCATTTGGGGGAATTCTTGTAAAATTTACAGATATTTAACGATAAGCCAGAACAAGTTACCTTTCAAAGGTAGAAAATTAAGCTTAAATATGAGGTGCTGTGTTTATTTATTAATGAACAGTCCGAGCATAGCATTTCTTTTGCCTGCATTCGTAGGCCAAAAAAGCGCACAGAGAAAGCAGTTTTTGGATAGGTTGAACGCAGCGGTAAACAAGCAATCCATGGTTCTGCTCGATTCAGTAGAGGAGGACGAGAGCAGGTGGGAAAATCTCATAATTGTTAAGTTTGCCCATACCCACCTTTTTGGAGAAAGCTTTCGCATGGGTTTGTCAGCAGCTTTGAACCTCGGCGCTGAAAAGATAGTCACATTTGAAGACTACTCAAAAGAAAATGCGGCATGGTTTATAGATTATCTAAACGGTGGAAACTTGATTGAAAGCGGGAAAAGGAACTTTAGGGAGATGCTTGTAACTGAGGTTTCAAATCTATTGTCATTTGGTAATTCTTACAATAATTTCTCTTTCAATAGGATACTTACAAGAGAGGCCGCTTTGCTTCTAAGAGACACAAAGCTCAACGGCAAGTCATTCCTTGTCGAGTCTATAAATGTTCTTAATGCCCATGGTATACCAACTACTGAAATAATAAGAGAAGAGTATGGAAAGGACAATAAAAGGATCAATTTGGCAGAGATGGGGGAATCAATAATAAGGAGCTTCAACAAAACTTCAATAAATTACAGTTTAATCTCTTCTCTTTCTTACTTAGTAAACCTGTTTATGGTTTATACAAGCCTAAGCCTGGGGTTTTTCTACCCCTTAGCGGTTTTAATAGGCGGAGAAATAAGCGGGCTTTCGAATTTTATTGTTAATGAGAAGATAAACTTCAGGAACAAGGGTTTTCTAAGCTCTGCATATCGTTTTGGAAAGTTTAATGCCTTTATATTAGCAGTAGTCGCATTCGATATACTTATGATAAGTGTCATCTCTAGGTACCTGATTTCGTTGGGGAGGACGGATTTTTCAATAATATCGACGTTTTCAATAGTTGTTGTTTCAGCGGTCTCCCTTTTCTTCACCAACAAGCTGATTTGGGGAAAAGGAAACCATCAAAAGGTTTTTCTTTAGATAATTCTTGTGATATGGACCGGCCGAGATTTGAACTCGGAGCCTTCACGATGCGAACGTGACGTCATGCCATTAGACCACCGGCCCGTACTCTTTATAAATAGCACTTGTTAATATTAATAATATTAAATTTATGGCGAAAATCTCACGGGAAAAAATGATAGAACAGCCGTCGCTCTACCTTCTTTTGGGAGTAGCATCTGCAATAATAATTGCTAGGCTGTATGTTTATCTCGGAGGAAATTTAGGATTGGGATATGATGGAATAAAGTTTCACCATATCTTTTTGGGCATAATACTTGTAATAGTCAGCGGCATAGTTTTTTTTGCGCTTGATGAACAACTCAGAAGAAATAATACAGCAATGTGCATTACAGCATTTGCCTTCGGTTTTGGTGTGGGCCTTATATCCGATGAAGCTAACTTTTTGATAAGTATAGGGCAGTACTATAATCTCAGCAATTACTATCAACCGATAAATCTTTATGTCGATTTAGTCTTTATCGTTTTTGCCTTTCTTCTGTTTGTCTTTTCAATTTTCACAAGGAAACGGAAATGATTTCGGCGTTCAATGCGTTTTCTAGCCCTTTTGTCTGCAGTTTGATTACCTCTTTTTTTGAGCCTGCCGATACCCATACGAATTCATGATCCATTACGCCTTTATCTATATATATTTCCGTGTTCTCATTTGGCATTGGAGCTACGCCTCCTGCTTCAAAACCAGTTTTTTGTAGTATAAAAAAGGGAGAAGCTTTTTTAACATTAAAATTCACCACTTTTTCCAGTTTTTCAATGTCAACCTTTTTATCTCCTTCCAGCAGAACAAGTATCGCATTGTTATTGCCTTCGAACACTACTGATTTTGCTATCTTTGATATGGAACAGCCCACAACTGAAGCTGCCTCCTGGGAGCTTGCTGTGCTTTTCTCAGTTTGTATATAGTCTAGAAACAGTCCTTTCGTCTTAAAGAATTCTACTAGTTGTTGGGTTTTCATTTTTCGCTAGTGCTTTGCCTTTCTTTCGGAGTATACTGCGGAATTTCGTATGGGCTGAAAAATACGGTTTTTTCGCTATTTATTGCAACTTTAAGCTCATTGTCAGCACCCTTTGAATCCCCTATTTTAGGGTGATAATAAAGTATTGCATCACAGTCTTTTAGCCATTCAATATCTACCTTTGTGTAATACTCATATGAAAGTCTTTCCTTGCCGTACAAGTGTATGAAGTGAGACAAGTGTGGTATATAAGGAAGGTGTCCTTTGTTTATCACATCTATCCCGAAGTCTATTGCATTTACGGTGTTCTCATGTGCGATCCTTGCGGCATCATGTAAGTCCGTATCATTCTGAGTATAAGGGCCAGCGATATATACCTTCATGGCATGGTCTATCTCATTTTTAACATTATCCCTCTTCTGTGCGCCCATATAAACTGTACGCTCTAAGATTATTTCATTTAAGGTTTTCTGAGCTTTTTTATAATTGCCTTCTTCAATCTGCTCGGAAAGCAATTCAAGCTTGCTCTGCTTTTTTATAAAATTATACAAGCTTTCCATTGAGATATCTAGAAAATAAGGTATATTTAAGGCTTTAAGCTCATCTGTAGCTTGTCTGTTTGAGCGCCCTTGCTGCACTTCTGTACGGTTTCTGCGCCTCAGTCTGCCTTTTATCGTCTACTAAAAGCGTTCTGTCATATTCTATGAATTTTTTCCTTAGCCCTTTCTCCTTTTTAACGAGGCTTTTTGCAATTGCAGATCTTACTGTCTGGGCTCTTGCAACGTGGCCGCCGCCGCTTATTGTTATTGCTATATCATATTTTTTGTAAAGGCCATCGGATAATTCAATCGGCTCTGATGCTATCCTTCTGAAAAGCTTGTCGTTAAATGAATGCAATGATTTTCCGTTTATGAATACGTTTCCACTGCCTTCTTTTATTACGGCGTTTGCAACGGCCGTTTTTCTCTTTGCTACTATTATTGCGTTCTTTTTCATTTTACTTTACCTGTTTAAGTATATTTGCAAGCTCTCCTATTTTAACCTTGTGTATTGGCTTGTCCATTCTTACTTTTGCTATATTAATCATTTCCTTGTCTTTTAATTCTTCCGGAACGGATTCATAAACCTTTATCCTTTTGAATGCTTCTCTTCCATGGTATCTCTTGTTTCTTATCATGCCTCTAAGAGCCCGTCTAACTATCCCTTTAGTGTCTCTTGGAAAGAATGGCCCTTTTGACATCGTGCCTATCCTCCTTCTTTCAAGGTATTTTTTTAGTATATTATTTTTGTTTCCGACTATGACGATGTCTTTAGCATTTACAATATCAACTGTCTCTCCCTCCAATGCCGATTTTGCAGCAAAGGTCGCCAACCTTCCCAATACAGAATCTTTTCCGTCAATTATCATATCTTTAAATAGAATACATATCTGAATTTAAACCTATCGTTGTATTTGCCTTCCTTCTTCATTCTCAGTTTTGAACGCAGTTCCTAAATGCAGAGTCTTCTCCCAGTTCTTTTTTCTTTTTATTTCTCTTCCCAAGGCTAAGGTGTTAGCTGCCCATTGGAGTGCCCAATAAAAAGGTGTAGTTATCCCTATAAACGCAGATTTTAGGTATTTATGCTTCTCATTTTTCTCATTAAGTATCTCATAGTAAGATTTGCCTTGCAAATAGCAGTAAGCACCTATAAAAGAAAGGTTCAAGTAAGCAATGTCAGCAAAATAACCCATGCTTGTTCCGCTTGCATACATGTATGCGCTTATACCTAACCCTGCAAGGTTTACTGTACCTATAAAGGAACTTAACCCCGTAGCTAGAATCTTGGCCTTGTTTTTTATACTCAAATCCTTTTTTTTCATGTATTCCAACGAAGTGTCTAGCTTTCCCTGGGACCATCTGGTTCTTTGCTTAATCCAGCTCTTGATATCCTTTGGAGTTTCTTCCGTGGTAACAACATCTATGTATCCTACCTTATACTTCCTTCCAGTCTTTTGCTTGCTGTACATTCTTATCGCCAGTTCATAGTCTTCTGTAAGGTTTCCATTCTCCCAACCATTCAATTCTTCAAGTACTGTTTTTTTGAAGAAATTGGTTGTTCCACCAAAAGGCAATATGTAACTTGATTGGCTTACTTTTTTCATGTAATGTTCATACCAATATCTATATTCCGCTGCGAATTGGTGATCAAGCCACTTATCATGTGATTCTTTAAGGCTAAGTTTCCCTTGTATGGCATCATAATTGTATTTTGAAAATTTGTAAGCAATTTTTTTGAATAGGTCTTTATCTATGTAATCTTCAGAGTCCAATACTCCTATTAAATCACTGCTTGCATGCTTTAATCCTTCATTTAATGCACGTGGTTTTCCTCTTTTTTCATTTTCTTCCAATGAAACATGTTTTACGTTTCCGTATTTTTTTGATAAGTATTCAGACATCCTGTCAGTTTTAAAATCACTCTTTTCTGTTATAAGTATAATCTCAAGTTTACTGTAATCTGTCTTTTCGATTCTGTTAACATTCTTTATTATGACATTCTCTTCCTTGTAGGCAGGAATAAGGACGGATATGCTGGGCCCATCCGTAAGCATGCCTTCTTCCTCTTTTTCATTCATTTTTCCTTTTATAAAGGGTAAAGGGTGTACAAATTGCTAAATAGCCAAAAGCCATTAAAGAAGGCAAAACTATCTCTTATGTATTCGGATAACACTTCTATACTCATAATTTCTTTTTTACCTTAAAATAGCTATTTTAGAATTCACGTTTAAATAACTATCTCGTTCTTCGCAGCCCAATCTAAAAGCTGTATTATATCTTCTACAGAGTACTTCCTAACAGTATCCGGCAGAACCTTCAATATTCTGTCTAATGGAGGTATGTAAGCTTTAAGTACAGGCGGTATCGCAGAGTAAGCCTTAACGAGCGAAGTCAATATCTCCTCTGCATCTTCATTAGTTATGCTTGTCCCGGCAAATCCCATGTCAATAATATTTGTAGTATTTACCCATCTTGGAGTAAAAGCTCAATCCCATAATTATCAATCCTACTACTACAAAGATTATGGAGGTATACTCCTGCTGCAATGGTATAAACGACAGTATCTCATTGATGTACTTGCTTATCACATGGATATTTAAACCTAAAAAAGATATTCCTCCTATAAGGAAGATTATCAATCCTATCAAAAACAGCGATTTTATCATATATTTTATTAGATTCTTCCTTAATTTAACCTTTTCCTGCAATGTACAGCAAATTATATATTCAATCATATACAGAAGAATAAATTATGCAGAAGAAAAAATGTCTATTTTGCGGAATGCCTATCGAAAAGGAATGGAGCTTCTGTCCGCAGTGTGGCAGACCTCTTAGGACACAGGGAATAAACATAAGCGGTTTGAACATAGATGTTACAAAAATGGTAAATGAGCTGATACCTCAGGTTTTAAACGGGGTTTTCAATGGTTCCATATTCACTGAAAAGCAGCATGAAAGCCAGGAAAGGCACGAAAGCAGTACAAGACAGCCATTTTCCGCTAAGGAAATAATAGAACCTCAAGATCTAATATCAAAGCACGGGGATACGGTCATACATGCTATTTCTCTTCCTGGCGTAAGAAACAGAAATGACATTGACATAAAAAAGATGGAAAACTCAATAGAAATAAGGGCAAAAAACGGCGACAAGCTTTACTTGAAAATCGTAAGAAGGGATAAAAAGCAGAGCATAATATCGGAAGAGTTTGCAAATGAAAATCTTGTTCTTGTGCTTAGAAAATTAAATTAAATAAAAAATATAAAAACGTCTTTTATTTTGTTTTATTCATTCTTCATCTATTTCGTCTGAATCATCTAAATCGTCATCCTCTAAATCTTCGTCGTCCAATCCATCTAGTTCGTCTTCTTCGATGATTTCATCGTCGTCTTCTACCTTGTTCTTTTTGGCCATATTAACCTCCTTGGTTTTGTTCCGCGCCTCTGCCCCAGCGCTTTACTTTTTAGAGATATATATCCTTTATAAATTTTTCTATGATTGTAAAGTTTGTAATTATTTTAAGTTTGAATTTTTACCAAAATTACACTATTAATAAAAGATTAATGATAATATTCAAGCATGGCAGTGCATATTAAAGATGAAAAGAGATTCAAAAGGGATTTTGATTACTTGATGAGGGAAGCAAGGAAGAATAAAGCCCTCTCAGACAGGTATGCTTACATAGCTAAGAGAATGCTGACCTCTAAAAAGATAAAACTGCCAAAAGAGGAAAAGTTTTTAATATGTAGAAGCTGTAATAGATTACTTATACCTGGAGTTAACTGCAGGGTTAGGTTGAAGCAAGGTTTTTTAACCTATAAATGCTTAAATTGTGGAAATGTTAGAAAGGTAAAATATGATAAGAGGATATGACGTAAATCAGATAGAATTGGTGAATGAACTTGCAAAGAAGCTAGAGGAAGAAAAATTAACGCCACCACCGGAATGGGCGATGTTTGTGAAAACAGGTTCAGCAAAAGACAGGGTGCCTTCCCAGGATAACTGGTGGTACCTTAGAGCGGCAAGCATAATGAGGAGGATGTACATTAATAAAAAACCTATAGGAGTAAATCGTTTAAGAAATATCTATGGGGACAAGGAAAAGAATAGATACAGTGGCAAGCATTTTAAGCCTGCAAGCGGTGCAATAATAAGGCACATACTGCAGGAATTAGAGAAGGCAGAGCTGATTAAGAAAGTAAAGGTACAGAATCATTTCGGCAGGACGCTTACTCCGAAAGGAATAGCATTTACAGACAAAGCAGCGATGGAAACCGCGAAAAAATATGGAATATCAGAATAAAAACGATCTTTCAGAATTGGAGCAGAGAAAGAAGATGGAGCAGTTGAAGCAAGAGATTCTTGTGAAGTTCCTCACAAAGGAAGCGAGAGAGAGGCTTGGAAACTTAAGGTATGCCCATCCTGAGTTGGCAGAAGAAGTAGAAAACATGCTTATCCAGTCTGCTTTAACAGGAAGGCTTAAATCTGTCATAGATGATGAAAGGTTGAAAGAACTGCTGCAGACTATAGCACAACCAAAAAAAGAACAAAAAATAAAGTTTGAGAACAAATAAATATGTCAAGGAATAAATCGGCAAACAAAAAAAGAGCATTGATAAGACATGCTAGGAAGACGAGTCGCCCACCTGTATTTGCGCAGATAAGGAAATACGGGACAAGAAAAATGGACAGGTCAAGAATGAATAAGAACGTTGGTAGATAAAATGGCAGAGCAAAAAATATTGATGGTAAATATGCGCAGAGGCATAGAGAAGGTACCTCCTTACAAAAGGGCCGCGGCTGCTGCAAAGTACTTGAGGGCCTTCATAAAAAGGCACATGAAGGCAGATGATGTTAAAATAAGTCAAGACGTAAACAATGAAATATTTAGCAGAGGGATGAAAGACCCTAGAACAAAGATAAGAGTAATCTGCTCAAAAGACGATAAAAAGATAGTCACAGTGAATCTTGTAAAGCAGGGCCAGTAAATGGAAATTGATGAGGAAAAGCTGAGCAATCAGCTGATGGAAATAGAGTATATAAGAAGAGAGCTTGAAAATTACATAAATGTTCTCAATAATCTCCAGGCGACGCAAGACAATATTGCAAGGGCCTTGGATGGTTTGAATTCCTTAAAAGAAAACAGCGATGTTTTGATACCTTATGCACAGGACATTTTTATAAAAGGCAGCATCAATAAGCTTGATAGTGCAATAATCAGCATAGGAAGCAACATCTTTAAGTCTTTTTCATTCAAAGAATTAAAGTCAAAGCTAGAAAGCGATTTTAAAGAAGTAAGTGGAAATATCTCTTCGATAGCCCAGACAATACAGGTTTTACAGGAGAGAGGGACAAAGCTAGAAGAAGAAGCAAATAAGCTTTATGAAAGCTACCAAAATTCATTAAGATAATAGAAATATGTTTGACTTAATAAAGAAAAAAATAAAAGATTCTATAAGTTCAATACAGAAAAAACTTTCAAAAGAAGAGGAAAAGGATATCTTAGAGGAGGAGAAAAAGGAAGAAAAGATATTGCAACAGGATAAATCCGAACTTAAGAAAGAGATATTACCTGAGGATAAAAAAGAAATAAAGGAAGAAATCCAGGAGATAAAAAAAGAAGTTTTAGAGCTTAAGCACGAAGAAAAGAAAGAAACAGAAATCGATCAAAAAAAGCCTGTAAAAAAGAGATCTATTCTATCGCATTATATAACAGATGAAGACGTTGAAATGATTTACTCTGAGATAAAATCAGCTCTCCTGGAAAACAACGTTGCATTGTCAGTTCTTGAAGGCATAGAAAAAGAGTTAAAGGCCAAGCTGGTCGGTGAGAATATTTCTGTTTTTGGAAACAAAAAATACATCTCAGATGCAATAAAGGAAAGCATAGAAGGCGTTTTAATTGCATATGATAAGGAAAAGTTCTTATCGGACATAAGAAACAAGAAACCTTTTATAATTCTAGTAATAGGGGTAAATGGGGCAGGAAAGACCACTACAATAGCAAAGCTATGCAAATTCTTTCTTTCAAATAGGTTGAAGCCGGTAATAGCCGCAGGGGACACATTCCGTGCCGCTTCAATAGAGCAATTGGAGATACATGCAAATAGGTTAAACGTTCCAATAATAAAGCATACATACGGTGCTGATCCGGCAGCGGTTGCATTTGATGCAATAAAACACGCAAATTCAGCGAAAGAAGACGTTGTATTGATTGACACTGCAGGAAGGAGCGATATAAACAAAAATCTAATCGAAGAATTAAAGAAGGTAAAAAGAGTTAGCAAACCAGATCTTACAATCTTTGTCGGTGATGCCTTGACAGGGAATGATGTAGTCAAGCAGGCTGAAGTATTTAACAAAGAAATAGGGATAGATGCAAACATTCTTTCAAAGGCAGACGTGGACAAAAAAGGAGGAGCTGTCCTTTCAATATCTTATGTTACCAAAAAACCGATATTGTTTTTAGGAACCGGCCAGGGTTACGATGACTTAATCCCTTTTAACAGAGAAAAGACTGCAAGTTTTATCTTAAACGATTAGGGATACAAAAAGTTTACAGAAGACAGAGAAGCTGTATTTCCATTCCCGCTGTCATCATATGCGTTTCCATCCAAAGGTATCCACGCCACAAGGGTTGAATTAGATACAGGTTCAGCACCTATGAACTCTTTATACAGTTGATTAACTTGATTTAAAGTCAGTGTACTATCGTACATCTGTACATCAGCTACCTTTCCATTAATTTGTTGTGATCCAAGAATTGTTGCAGGGGTAGAATAAACCGCTGGCTCGGTTAATGTCCAAGTACTGTTTGTACAGTGGGTATCAACACATGACGCTATCCATGCATTTCCTTGGGAGTTATACTTGAATATCCCTGTTATAAGTTCCCATTTTCCATAAGGAACATACTGATAAGGAGAACCTTCTGCTGTTGCTCCGGTTCCGCAGCTTGAATTCCACTCCAAAAGATTTACTTGATACCCGGTTGCATTGTATGGATCCTGCTCTAATCCAGAAGTACAGCCCTGATTAGTTTGAAATAGATCACTACAAGGATAACCACATCTTCCGTATGCATGCTGCATTTTGACCCACATTGTCAATGTATATGCGTGACCTCCGTTCCATATTTTTCCTGTGCTGGCAGTACCTGGAACTGATATACTTGTGGAGTTTGTGAAGTTGGCCACAGAATACTGGTATTCAAATGGATATATGTTTTGTATATCTCCTATGCTTGTAGATGGCATAACTCCGTTTGGCGGGTAGGCACGCATATAAAACCACATAACATTTATAGGGTTTGCCGTCGTGCATGTGCTTCCACAATATGCTGCAGATATGCCAACATATCCACTTGTTGCGCCTTCGGCATTTGCTGTAGTATATGAAGTTGGCGATAAAGAAGTTAATGGAGAACTGCTTTCTTCATACCCTGAATAAAGATTTCCACTCCAAGTTCCTGCATTATCAGTTATAACCATAGTGTAAGGGGTTGAAACCGCGCCTTGATAGGTATTATCTACAACCCACGCAACCTCGTCATTTAAAAATGACAAAAATCCGGCCCCATTACTACCTTGTTGTCCTATAAATCTATAACCAAAAGTATCTGGGGTTGTTGTTGGTGTTGCTACTGCAATAATTCCGACTCTTGCGTCTGCTTCAGTTGTATAATTGAAAGCCATCCCTAAAATATATTGCCCGGTATTTGAATAAGAAGCACTTTCGATTAATGCCGTTGGCCCTCCACTATAACTACCGCCTGTTGCGGTTTGTTGCAAGTAACCATTCGCTGTTGTCCAAGTTCCGCCCACATAGGTAAATTGACTCCACCCTGTATTACCCCCTCCACCATAATGAATAAACACGTTTGCTCCGTCGTCATACTCTCCGTATGTTGGAGAGAGCTGAGGGGCTTCTCCCACAGTTTTTCCATTGAAAAGATTTAAGTTAGTCGAGGCAAAACCGATAAATGCATTTATCGATGAATTTGCAGGTATACTTCCAATCTTAAGCCAATAAACCGCATTTTCTGATGATCTACTACCATTTTCTAACCAAGAGGGTATTATTGTTCCGTTAGGATAGAAAAATTCTATATTATCTAGGTTTGGTGCCTCTATAGCAGAGTACCTACTAGCATTTATTACAACCTCTTGCTGGAAGGGGTTTGGAGTTGCAGTATTCTGATGATTAGTTATAGTCAATGGTGCTATATACCCTATGTTTGGAGGAACATTTAGTATCTGCACGGTTGGCATAACTCCGTTTGGTGGGTAAGCTCTTGCCATTACCCATTTAACATAATTATAATCATAACCGCCACCGGTGCCGGCTGCAACCATTAAAGTAGGAAAATTAAATGCATATGGAATAGAACCGCTCATTGTAATGGGAACATTCACTTGAGAGAAATTACTTAAAGAGGAAGATTGATTTATTACCCCTGCTTCTGCAGTTGTACTGCTGCTTATTATCAATTCTTCTGTATAAACTTGCGGAGTTGTTGAAGGCAAATTATTTATCGTAGATATTATCGCATTATTCTTGCTATCAAGTATAGCTGGGATATACTTGCCGCTACAATTCATTCCAATTGGTTCAACCATTAACATAACTGAATCTGATGATGCAATATTTCCACCACCGCACGTAACAACCGGCGGCCCTACTAAAGAATTTAAATTTCCAAACAAAGATAGTATCTCTCCGTCTGTAGGACTAGTCCCTCCATAAAAGTTCCATGAATACTCGACTATTACTGGCTCTTCCGGCAAAGAGTTAGGGGGCAGGATATGTGTTCCTTCTGACACTGTGTCATTTGTCATTTCTATTCCATTTGAAGTAGCAACTGGAGTAAATTTGCCAGAAGTTACATAAGGAGTCCAGCCATCGAACCCAGCTGTACCTAAAAAGTCCCCGTATGATAAAAATACATTAGCACCGTCATCATACTCACCATATATTGGAGAGAGCTGAGGAGCTTCACCTGTAGTTTTATTGTTTAACAGATTTGTTTTCTTACTTGCAAATTTCATGTATATTGTAAGCGTTCCCTTTGCAGGTATAGAGGGTATCTTCACCCACCAAATTGCATACTTTGAATTGTAAGATTCTAGCCAAGAAGGTATGATGCTATTATTATTGTATACAAACTCCACATTTTGACCGAAAGAGGTAGTGTTAATGTAATTGTCAATTGAAGAAACTGAGATGTTTATCATCTGTTGGAAAGGATTGGGTGTAGCTATATTTTGATAGTTTGTTATCAATAGAGGTATGCTTTGCCCGAAGTTGCTTATAACTACACTGCTTGTATTTACTCCTTGGTTTGTTATATTAAGATTCTGAAAAAGTTTGCTGTATATCCCCTCTATTGTTGAATTGAAAATTGCATTTGTAGCATTTGAAGGGTTTATGGTTGATATCTTTGATATTACATTCAGAAAATTATAGTACTCAAGTTTAGGTAAATTATAAGCTTGTATAAGTGAATTTATATTTTCATTAGTATTAAGGTTTGCAGATTCTATCCCTAAGATTGTTATAATTGCAAGTATGAGAAACAGGGAAAAGAATATAGTTATCATCTGCGCTTTATTGTTCATATATAATTTATATATCCAGCTTTTATAAATTATAAATCATATGGATTATTACAATAAAAAAGAAAATCTAATGAATTTTATGCCTCTATTCAAAAAAGAGCTAGAAAAAGGCAGTATAAAGAACAAAAAAGAGCTTCTTATTTTAAAGAGAGAGGTCTGCAGAGAGATTGGTATAAGCAATATACCAAAGAACGGTGAGATACTGAATTATTTTTCACAACAAGAACGGGAAAGATACGCAAACATTATGGTTTCAAAGCCTGTAAGGGTACTTTCTGGAGTGAATGTTGTTGCAATAATGACAAAGCCATACGATTGCCCGCACGGTACCTGCATATTCTGTCCAGGCGGCACAAAATTCAACACGCCACAGAGCTATACAGGATTTGAGCCTGCGGCTAGGAGAGCATTGATGAACAATTATGATCCATACAAACAGGTAACTGCAAGGCTGAAGCATTACCTTTTTATGGGTTACAACCCGCAGAAAATAGAAGTCATAGTAATAGGCGGAACATTTACAACTTTGCCAAAGGAGTATGTAAATGATTATGTTAAAAATGTTTATAAGGCAATGAACGAGTTCTATGGTGAAAAGGTTGATGGTCAGCTTGAGGAGCAGAAAAAGTTTAATGAAACCGCAAAGATAAGGTGTGTTGCATTTGCTGCAGAGACAAAGCCTGAAAGGTGCTCAAATGAGGATATAGAAAGGATGCTGGATTTCGGCATAACAAGGGTTGAGATGGGAGTTCAAAGTGTTTTTGACGGTGTATTGCTTAAGAACAATCGTGGACATACTATAGCAGATGTAATTGATGCAAGCAAAAGGTTAAAAAATTATGGATACAAAGTAGATTATCACATAATGCTTAATCTCCCATTTTCAGACGAAGAAAAAGACAAAGAAACAATAAAGCAGATATACGACAATGAAGACTTCAAACCTGACGCAATAAAGATATACCCTACATTAGTCATACGTGGAACCGGCTTGTATGAGATGTGGAAGAGGGGTAATTACAAACCTTATCCAATTGAGCATGTTGTTGATCTAATAGCAGAAGCTGAGATAAATGCTCCTAAATGGCTCAGGATAATGAGGATTGAGAGGGATATCCCCTCGACATTCATAGAAAACGGCATAAAAGTAACAAATCTTAGGCAGCTTATTGATATGAAAATAGCAGAGATGGGGAAAAAGGCGAACGATATAAGGAGCAGGGAGATTGGACACGTAAAGCTTTCTAAGCCAATGAAGATAGAATTAAACAGAGAAAACTACAGATCTGCAAACGGAGATGAGGTTTTTCTAAGCATAGACGACATAAATAACGATGCCATAATTGCATTCCTAAGGTTAAGAATACCTGATAATTCAAATCAATCTTTTGTTAGGGAATTACATGTTTACGGCGAACATTTAAATATAAATGAAAGCAATGATAAGGCGTTCCAGCACAGGGGCTTCGGCAAAGAGCTGTTGTACGAAGCAGAAAGAATAACTAAAGAAGAGTATTCAATAAATAAGATAAATGTTATATCAGGTGTGGGAGTGCGAGAGTATTACAGAAGTTTGGGGTATAAAAGATATAAGTGGTATATGTCAAAGGAGCTTTAGATGGAAGACGAGATATTGATGAATGGGAGGAAGGCGAAAGAGATAGTAAGGCAGAAAAAACTGCTTGAAAAGATTAAGCAGCACGGAGTTACTTTTGAAGTAGATGGCAATACTGCTTATGTAAGCGGAAAGAGTGCTTTGGAAGTTTTGTCTGCAAAGAACGTAGTAAACGCTTTTAATAGGGGATTTGATGCTGCAATTGCAGCTTTGTTATTGGATGACGACTATGATCTTGTAGTGATAAGCCTAAGGGATTACAGCAATTCCGATAAGAGGGCGATGCAGCTAAAAGGAAGGGTAATAGGCACAAGGGGAATTATAAAACAAAGGCTAATGAAGGAAACCTCTTGTTATATAAATGTTTATGGGAAAACTATAAGTATTATCGGACAGATACAGAATATATCTATTGCACAGTCTGCAATAGAAATGATTTTAAATGGCGCAAAACATGATAATGTGTTTTCGATGATAAACAAAAAGAAAGTAGAGGTGTATCTTAATGGAAATCGCTGAAGAACTTGCAAAGGGACAAAGGGCAATTAGCGTTACAGAATTCTTCGAGAAAAACAGGCATCTTCTTGGTTTTGACAATAAGCAAAAAGCATTGCTTACTTGTGTAAAGGAAGCAGTTGACAACTCATTAGACGCCTGCGAAGAACTTGGTCACATGCAGGAAAAGAACAAGGAAAAGGTGACCCTGCCAGAGATAACGATAGACGTTAAGGCATTGAGCGACAATTACCAGATGCTCGATGAAAAGCAGAACGTAGGGCAATTAATAGTTAGGAAAAATGAATTTACAGTTCTTTACAAGGGGAAAAGCGAATCAAAGCAGATAAGGGCCGGCAAGCTAAGCATTTCATTTGATGACATAACTTTCGACATATCAGAAAACAATGGTAAGCTTTTGGTGCTCATGAATGGAAAGCAACTAAGACTAAAGAAGAATGCCCCTATCTTCCTCATAAAGATAATGGACAACGGGCCAGGAATCCTTTCTTCAAAGATACCTGATATATTCGGCAGGATGCTTTATGGAAGCAAGTTCCAGTCCATGAGGCAAAGCAGAGGCCAGCAGGGTATAGGCATACACTCCGCTGTTCTTTATTCTCAGCTTACTACCGGCAAGCCGGCAAAGATAATATCAAAGATAAAAAGCTCAAAGAAGGCAAAGATGATGAAAGTTCAGATTAACATTCTCAAAAATGAACCAGAGGTTTTGGAAGAGAGCGATGAAGATTATCCTTATGAGTCAGGCACAAGCATAGAATTAGAGATAGAAGGCCTTTATATAAGTGGAAATAAGGGGTTGGATGAATATGTTAGAAGGACTGCTTTAGTCAATCCACATGCGACATTGATATACACAAACCCAAATGGCGAAAAGATAACCTATAAGAGGGTAATAGATACTCTTCCAAAAGAGCCTTTGTCGATAAAGCCGCATCCAGAAGGACTGGAAATAGGCATATTCATGAGGATCCTTAAGAATTCAACAGAAAGAACCGTTGCATCGGTTTTGGAGAACGAACTTTCCAGGGTAAGCAGGGCAGTTGCAGAACAGACATTAAAAAGCGCAGGGATAGATCCTAAAGCAAAACCGCAGGATATTGATAGGACCCAGGCAAACTCAATACTGAAAGCCCTTCAGTCTCTAGACTTGATGAGGCCGCAGACAGACTGCTTGTCTCCAATAGGCGGAGAAGAACTCGAAAAAAGCCTGAAAAAAGAATATTCACCGGAGTTTGTCAAATCAGTCACAAGAAAACCGGAGGTTTATAGGGGAATGCCTTTCCAGATAGAGGTTGCTGCAGCATATGGCGGGAAAATACAAAATGATAAAGCAATTCTGATGAGGTTCGCCAACAAGATACCTTTGTTGTTTGATTCTTCTTCATGCGCATTGACTCAAAGCTTTTTGGGAGTAGACTATGCTCGTTATGGCTTGAAGGTAGAAAGCAAGGTGCCGATCGGTCCTCTGGTCTTCATAATTCACATAGCGTCTGTCTGGGTTCCATACACAAATGAAAGCAAGAATTCGGTCGCCAGCTATCCGATTATAATAAAAGAAATAAAACTGGCACTGCAGGAGCTTGTCAGGAATCTTTCGGTATTTCTAAATAGAAAGCACAAAAGTAGTTTGTTCCAGGAGAGGATAAGTCTGTTCGACAAGTATGGTGTAGAGCTCGCATACTCACTTTCAAAGTTGACAGACATAGAGGAGAAAAAAATAAAGGCAAAGATAGAAGGCCTTCTTGAAAAGAAGAAGGAAGAGGTCAAGGCAAACGTGGAGGAAAGCCTTAGCAAGGGAGACGTCATATCAAGCAAGATAGAATCTGATACGTCTTCAGGAGAGGAGGAATAAAGCTATGGACAATAAGGAAATTGAGGAATCACGGAAAAAGCGGTTAAGCATACTTGAGAAGCTCGGAAAAGACGTTTATCAACAGATAGAGAAGGGAGAGAATCCTTACTTGACTTTGCCAGTAAGAGGCCTTTCCAATGTAAAATACGATGAAGAGAACAGGATGATAACACTTGGCAGCGGTTTATCAAGAAGGTACTTTTTGAATGTCGGGCATGTCAGGAAATTCATACAGACTATGGCAATGGCGGCTGTAAGCAGAGAACTCATAAAAAGCGACAAGCACACAAGCTTAAGGTCAGCCTTTTACCAAGTAAGAAGAACTATACCTGGAACTAAGATAGATGTAGTTGATGACCAGACAGAGACAAACAAGGCAATAGAAGACTTGGAACTGATAACGGATTTAACGAGAGAGCAGTTGAACATAAATGCAAACAAAAATGGGGCAGTCGCAGGAGAAGTGATAATAGAGGACAGAGGAGATGTAATAGACTGGTCCAAAATGGGAAGCGGCGGATGGGCCGTCCCAAGCAATGTAGAAGACCTCATATTCAAGAAGGTTGATGCTAAATTTGTAATTTACATGGAGAAAGCGACTATATGGGACAGGCTTAATGAAGATAAAGCTTGGAAAAAGCTGCATTGTATCATAATAGCAAGCCAGGGGCAGGCAACAAGAGGGATAAGAAGGCTGCTTCAAAGGCTTAGCAGGGAGCACAATTTACCGGTTTATGTTTTAACAGATGGAGATATATGGGGAGTTTACATTTATTCTGCCATTAAATTCGGTTCAATTGCCTTAGCGCATGTCTCAGACAAGCTTTCCTTGCCTGAAGCAAAGTTCATGGGATTGACAATGGAAGACATAGACAAGTATGGATTGAGAAGGCATCTTATCAAATTTAAAGATGTTGACATGGCCAGGATAAAGCAGATCAAAAATTATGATTGGTTCAAAAACAACAAAAAATGGATGGAAGAACTTGATAAGATGGAGAAGCTAGGCGCTAAAGTTGAGTTGGATGCATTTACTGCAAAAGGTCTATCATTTATGACAGAGACTTATCTGCCTGAAAAATTAAAGGATAAAAATTTCCTAGATTAAATTAGAAATATTGTTTAAATAAAAAAGGCAGTCTCATATGCCTAATTCCGCTCTAGCCTCATCCGTCATTTTATCCTTAGTCCAGGGAGGATCAAAAGTTATATCCAAGTCTACCTTTGTAGCACCTGAAAAATCCATTACCTTTCCTTTTATATCCTCGACTAAATAATCTGTGACAGGACAGAAGGGCGAAGTCAACGTCATTGTTATTTTTACTTCTGTTCCAACTATCTCTATCTTGTATATCAATCCTAAATCATATATGTTTGCAGGTATTTCAGGGTCAAAGCACTGTTTCAAGCCTTTTATGACGTCTTCTTCCTTCACCTTGACTTCCATTTTTTCTTTAAATCAATGCCAATTTAAATATATAACGGTGTTATATCAGATAAATCTTATAAGGAAATACAGACCGAGGAAAGCGAACTGCATTGGCCCTATGGCTGCCATCGCAGGATAAGCTTTTCCTTTCTTGCCAAAGAAAAGTATTATTGAAAGCCCTGCTACCGCGCCTATTACTGCAAATATCCCAGAAAAAAGATTATAATGAAGGAAAAATTCATTTGCAAGAATGGCTGGGAAAGCCAGGTCTCCGCCTCCAAGGAATATTTCCTGCTTTTTTGCTTTCCTTGCCATAAGGGATATGCCCCCAAAGGAATTGCCGGAGAAGGCCTTCGCAAGCGTAAGCATGTGCTTTGTTATGAATACAGAAATATAATCGTAAATGCTTATTACGGCGATTAGTATCAATGCAGTTATTATGTTTAAATAAAGAGATATGATGGCAGAGATGGACACGAACAAAATCACGTTCAAAACATCCTTTGCGTACTTTCCGGCATACTTGAAATAGTATACTGTAAGTACCACTGGCAATACATAGACTAAAAGCGAAAAGACGGCAAGCAAGCTGCTACTTGAACTTAAGTTTCCATTCAAGGGGAAAACGAATATATCAAGAAGGAAAAGATCTGAAAATGCATACATTACAAACAAAAACAAAAGTATTATTACAATGTTTATTATCCTTAATTTTTTATATTTTACAAGAAGCAGTATAACAGCGGTCGGTATTAGCAAACCCGCAATTATCAGGTAGATTAGATAGTAGAAAGGAGAAGTTACATTGTAGTTTATTCCTGTCTGCAATGAAATAACAGAAAATAACTTTAAATTTACGCTTGCAAAAAAGCTGCTTGCTACAAGAACTATTGTAAATATGCTTAAGAGCACCAAGGCTGTCTTGATGTTTGTTTTCATACCTTTCTCAAGTTCTCTTTATATTATAGTGTTTGTTTTCTGATCGTATAATGCAGAACATATCAGCAGGGCAATCCTCGGATTTCCCCTTGCTTTCTTGTATATCTTTTCATACTCTGCTTCAGTAAAAGGCTCCAACGAATCGGATTTTGTAGCCCTGACTAAATTCAGCCTGTTTATTATTATCTGCTTTATGTCCTCTTTTGAAAGTCCGTTAAGCTGGTACTTTTTAAATTGTTTGCTCTGTGCTTTAAGCTCTTTCTCGATTCCTTCTTCCCTGTTTTCCACTATTAAAATTGCAATTTTTTGGCTAAGGTTGTACAAGAGATCAATTACTCTTTGCTGGCTCAACTTATCCAGCATTTCTATGTTATTGAAATCATCAAGTTCAACCAACATTTTTTTCGTAGGATTTATATTTAGATTTCTTATTTTATTGTAAACTGCAGGGGTGAATTCCTCCTTCATTATGTCTACATTTTTTGATCTCTTCAGTTCTTTTTCAACAGCATTTAGTAAAGTACTTTTGCCCATGCCCGGGGCACCTTTAAGTACTACTACTCCTCCTCTTTCCATTGCTTCATTTACAAGCATCAATAATTCTACTCTTTCATTGACTCTATCAACGATAGTGTCATTTTCTGAGTATGTTATGCTTATAAACGGATTATTACCTGCCATAAACAATAAAAAGATATGACAATGGATAATATTAATAGTTTTAAAAACAAATGATTTAAGCTAAAAAAGCGTTAGATTCCAAATAGCCCTCGTAGTTTAGCTTGGACAGAATACCGGTTTCCTAAACCGGGCACCCAGGTTCAAATCCTGGCGAGGGCATATTTATCGAGCATATAATGATATCCTTCTTAATTTAATAATCCTATAATTATAGCTAAGCCAAATAAGCATATAACTAGAAGCAATACTATTACCTATCTGCTTTAAAAGATTATACAAAGAATTTTTTGATAGCCAAAGTTTTACCTAATATTATCCTTTCTTGGTTTTCGATTCTTCAATTTCTTTTTTAACTTTTTCATTCTTCTCTATCTCTAGGCAGGCGTCAACGGTTGCTATTATCGATTTTTTTAAGGGGTCAAATGATTTTCTGCTTCCAGCAAAATATCTAAATTTATCAGAGTGGCCAGCTACGCCTTTAGGCGCTATTTTGAAATCAATGTGGCCTGTTGGAACTACTCTGCTGACGTTTGCTTCGTCTGTTGCCCCTATCTGTTTGTCTTTTTGTTCATAAAGCTTTGCTGCTTTTACGCCTTGGTTTTTTAATTTTTCGTATAAAATTTTATCTATTGCAGGAGCATTTTTATACTCCTCATACACAGGCCCTATCTGCTTTATGATCACTTTTGTTTTATAGGTTTTTCCAATCCCTTCCGCTATCTTTTTTATCCGTTTGTAAGCATGCATTAAGTAACTGCTTTTAGTGCTTCTTATATCTATTTCAAGTATAGTTTTTTCAGGTACAACATTAGAAGCAATTCCGCCTTGTTTTATATACATTCCAACCAAAATATGCATGTATTTATTGAAAGATGCAGTGGCATTCCTTATGCTTAAATAAGTTGTAATAAGCGCATCAAGAGCGTTTGCGCCTTTTTCTGCTTCTTCTAAATGGCTGGCTTTGCCTTCAAAAATAATTTCAGCTGTTAAATCTGCAGGTGACTGGCAACCGACGTTCCACTGAGAATCTGGGTGCGCCCCTATTACAAAGTCTATGTCTTTGAATGCTCCAGCTTTGACAAGCAGGTCCTTACTTCCAGAATACTCTCCTATCCCTTCCTCAGATGGCGTACCGATAACTACTATCTTTCCTTTATACCCGCATTCTTTTAGTTTTAAAGCGCTTCCAACGGCCCAAGCGGCTATAAGATTATGCCCGCAAGAATGTCCGTTTGGCAAAGCATCTTCTTCGCACAAGAAGCAGACAGCAGGTTTCCCTTTACCGTATTCCGCTCTAAAGGAAGTTTTCATGTTTTTATAAGGCTGCTGCACTCGGAACCCATTATCTTTTAAAAATTTAGATAGCAAAGCAGATGTCCTAAATTCTTTGCTACCTATTTCTGCGATTCTGAATACCTTTTTTGAAATTTCAAAAATTTCATTAAAATTACTATAGCAATTATTTTTCTCCATACACTCTATAGCTTCTTTAAGGTCTTATAGCGTTAAATATTCTATAAACCCTGTTTTGTTTAAAGTAATATAATAAAATAAATTACACGCTTATGACGTCATTTTTAAAAGATTATATCGTCTATTCATCTCATCATACCAAGTGCGAGGCCAGCTAATCCTCCCACCGCAGCGGCATTTCTATTTCCTGCATTGCCCCCTCCCATTTTCGCTGCAAGCTGTGCAAGCGATATGGAATGAAGCCAAACTCTTCCGGGACCAGTTATCCTTGCAAAGAACAGGCCTTCTCCTTCTAAACCACCAAGAATCATTGTTTTTATCCCACCGATTCTGTTTATTGAGTACTGCATATTAGCTTCGAAGGCAAGTATGTGGCCGGCCTCAGCATCTATGCTTTCTCCTTCTTTTAAGTCAAATTCTATTACTTGACCGTGACCATGCAGGAAAATTTTTCCGTTTCCAGAGAATTTTTCAAGGAAAAGACCTTCTCCGCCTAATAAACCTTTCCAAATTCCAGCGAATTTTGTAGAATAAGTAATAGAAGAATCCATACACAGGAAAGAGTTGAATTCTGCAAGTATCCCATTTTCATTCAAAGAGATTTCCAAAATTTTGCCAGGAAGGAAGCCTGAAAAGCCCATCGTTCCCGGCCCGTCTAATTTAAGCAAAAATACATCGGAGCCTGCTAGAAGATGAGAGAAAGCACCTTTTAAACCCCCTGCGTTTGTCTCCACCTTTGCATCAGTTGATTTGAATATAAGATGACCGGCCTCGCATAGAATAGACTCTCCGTTATTTATCTCTGCCTGGAGGTACTGCACTTCATTTCCAATTATGTTATAATTAACCATATAATTATACAATATTTTCACTATTTATTTTTTAAATTTTTATAAAAATTTATAGCTTTAAAATAATAACTGCTTATTAATTTGGTATGTTGGATAGCGTTTTGACCAAAGATCATGAACGGATTGATTTATATCTAAACGATTTCCTGCTTTCGTTGAGTTTAAATCCTGACTTAGATAAATTTGCTTTGATAGTCTCTTCGCTTAGGAATCATATGTTTTGGGAGGAGGAATACCTTTTTCCTGAAATATTTGAAGAGAATAAACTTAGGATACAGGGCTTAGAGGCAGAGCATGGTGCAATACTTAAACTATTAGAGGAAGTTAAAAGGTTAATTTCAATAAATGAGCTTGAGGATGCAAAAAAGAAAACGGAGGCGGTCATTCGTGTATTAAAAGGGCACAATGAGGCAGAAGAAGGTTACATTTACTTGGAGCTAGACAGGTTAGAAAGTCAAAAACAGGCAGATCTTCTTCTTAAAGAAGTGGAGAATGCATCAGCTCCAAAAGACTGGGTATGCAAGGTATTGCGTACCGGTTCGTTAAAATAAGTATTTATAGAGGGTTTCTTCTTAAATTTGATTATGATACCGAAAAATGAAAGAGGTATTTTAGATGACCTTCTAAAGCAGGATTACATAACCATTTCAGATAAGGAAATATTGAATCTTATCTCCGAAAATGAGGATTTAACAGTTATTCAGTCATCGGATACTTTTAACTGGTATAAAAACAAAGGAGACAGCAAGCACATAATAGCAAAGAAAGGGAGCAGAAATCTCATGTATCTAGATAAAAACCTCGATTTATTCCTTGTAAACATGGAAAAACTGAAAGAGACAAATAATTCATATGTAGTTTCATCTAAACTTTACACTGAAAATTTCTCTGAAAAAGACTCCATACCAAATTTGGCATTGCTTAATCTTTCAGTTTACGACGGTTCATCTAGCAAAAGCCTAAGCAATTATTCAATTATAAAATCCGAAAGGTACTTTGAATACCCGGATGTAAAAGCAGGGAAAGAGAATTTGAACAAAACAGTAAAGGCAAGGTTTTACAGTGAAAAGGAAGTGAATGGTATAACGTTAGTTTACAGGCAAACTATAAACAAGAATAAAGTAATAGGCTCTAGGATATATCTTTTTGAAAATGGCGAATTAAAGAACCTTGATAAGACAAAAAATGAGAAATTGATTTCATTCATGATTGCGGTTGATTACTGGCATGACAATGAATTATCTGAAGAAAATGTAAAATTGGATAAATTAGGTACTGGCTTGAATATTCCCTCTTATATGTCCCTGTATTACTGATCCATTTTCAGTTTTCCGTTTTTTATTGCCAAATTTACAGCAATTATATGCGAGCACAGTTTATCCTGAAGGGTATACCATTTGCAATCGCACTGCCATTTTTTATCCAGCGGTTTTTCATCAAAATACATCACATTGTGTAGTTCATTATCTCCTTGAACTAAAAAAGAAACGTGCTTCTGCGTTTTATAGTCCACTTTTACTGAATCGATTAATCTAATGCCTTTTATGTAAAGCCTTTCATCTTTCTTCAAGTCTTTATCATCAAGAGTTTTGACTTCCATGATAATTTATTAAATGCAGATTGCTATATATAATAGCGGTATTGTATACAACAGACCCTTGGCTTTTAATGAGTTGGGGGAGGAAGTCCGTTCACCTTCAAAACTGAAGTGCAGTAATGCATTGCTGTAAAAGGCAGGCAACTGAGCAGAAACGATACCTGTTTTCAGTGCAAATAGATGATGCGAAAGCTGATTGCTGAAAAGAGGATGAAACGGCAGACCTTCAGGGTGCAAACCGGTATTCCGGCGCTTAGTCGAATGTTGTTGCATCCAACTGAGAAGCTTTCGAACGAAAGCAGAGGGATGACAAAAAACGGGCTATTCAATACCGCAATTTATTTAAGCAGACAGGTATTAACATAAAAATGCCAGAAGAAGACAAAGAGCACAATGCTGATAATAAAGTCAATGAAAACACAAATAAAGACTTGCAGCCAGAAAAGCCTTCAGATGCTAATGAAAATAGCGGAAATACCGCTATCCAGGAGGATACTTCCAATAAGGACAATGAGAAGAAGGAAGAAGTTACTCCTAATTCAAATGATGATGAGCTAGAAAAGCTAAGAAAAGAGAATGAAAGACTTAAAGAGATCCAGCGCTTAAAAGAAGAAAATGAAAGATTAAAGAGCAATTCCGTTTCTGATTCTAAAAGCCAAAATAACAGAAATAGATTAATTCTACCTTTGATAATAGGCTTATTAGTCGTTGTAATAGTAGTTATAATTTTAGTTCTATTCATTATTCATGTTCCTACTAAAACAACAATATCTGCACTAGGGGGTAAAGTTGTGTTCACATCAGCAAATTTATCAGGAGTTTCCAATTCGAATCTTGGCAGTTCTCCAATCCCAAATTCGTTAGTATCTCCTAATTTTTCTGCGATAAACAATTCAGCCACTTCGCTTCAGTTTTTCAAAGGGCCTATTGGTAAGTCGGAACCTAATTATGTAAAGGCACTTTCAAATCTGAGTACTCAATTAGAAGAAGTAGGAAAATCGCAATTAAGTGGAAGTATAGAATGCGTGCCTGCAGGAAATAGTTCAAACGGGCCCAATCCTTCCTATTGCGTTTTATTTATAGGCAGTAATAATTATGATATAGTCCCTATAAAGGTCGGCGGCAATTCAACTGTTAAGGTTAACGGAAGTTCAGAATTAAAATTACCATTACTGACTTATAATGGCAAGCCTACTTTCGTTTATATGGGAGCGCAAGGTTGTCCATTCTGTGCTGGCATGCGGTGGGCCATAATAGTAGCATTATCGAGATTTGGCAACTTTTCTAATTTATTTTATGATAGATCTGCTACAAATGACGGAAATGTTCCAACATTCACATTTGATTATAATGCAAATTTATTTTATAACGCGGTTTCTAACCCCTCTATAAATGGTGCAGCCCCTTACGGAGACAATAATCCGACACCTTTCTTTGTCGGAGCGTATTACAACTCTAGTTACATAAATTTCATACCTTTGGATGAGATTGGATCATCATTTTTGGTTAATGTCACAGGCATAGCTGCCGTTTCACCGTTTGTTTTCAATAATGTGGTGCTTGCAAGTCAAGCATTTAATTCATATCATGGTTTTGGTATATACAACTTTTTAGTAGGAGGAGTTCCATTCTTTGACATTAATAATCAGTACGTATTTGATGGTGCAAATATAAATGCGGGAACATATCTTTCTAGAAACGGTTTGAATCCAGCATACAGTACGCATCAGGACATGCTTAATTCGATTGAAAATCCGACAAGCGGTTCATTTGGCCAGACTGTTTTAGGAGCAGCAAACATACTTACAGCACAGATCTGCGAGACTTTAAATAATACTGCGCCAGTATGCAGTTTATCATATATATCTAATTTAGAGAGCAAATTAAACACAATAAAGGTTTAAATCTTTATTCATGAATTGATAAATATATTTAAGCCTTTAATTTAAAGTAATATGTATGGAGAGCAAGGATAACTTAAAGCAGATAGCGCAGAATGTCTTGGATGCTTCTTATAAGATTTATTCGGATGTTTCATTGATAAATAGCTCTTTATTTAGAGCTGCATCAACATTGGGGGTCGAATTACCGGATGTACCAAAAATAGATCTTGCAGAAACAAAGGAAAAGGTAAAGTCAAGCACATTAACTCATAAAGTGAATCCAACAGAAGATTTGTCTCCTGGGAAGAAGATATCTTTGTTTGGAATAGACAAGAAGCTTAAGATGCAACAAGAAAGCACTGAAAAAGAAGTAGTTGCACAACCAGTTTTAAAGGAAGCTAAAAATACGGCAGTTTCGCGTGAGCAGAAAATCAACAAAATCGCGCATGAATTGCCTTCCGGTCCAAATTATAAGCCAGGAGAGTTATCTGAAGAAAAGATAACGGTTGCACAACCTGGAACTAAAACCGATACAAAAGTTTCCATAGAGGAGAAAGAGGCTAAGCTGAACAAGATACAGTCTGCTATGCCATCTAAGAATATTGTTAGCAAGGAAAATGAGAATGTCATCCAGCCACTGGAAGCGGTTTCTCCTGCAGGCGAATTAAGCTCCCAGTCTGAGCTGCAGAAGAAAATATTCGAAACTACTAACTTTGGTAAAAACGCTAGTAAAAATGCGGAGGATTACAATGAAATTTCGAATAATCCTCTTAATAAACTTCTTATGTTAATCAAAGAAAAGCATTCAATTACGACATCACAGGCAGCGCAATCTTTAAATGTTAGTAAGGACTTAATTGAAAAGTGGGCTAAGATACTTAGCCAGAATTCTCTTATAAGGGTGAAATATCAGTTAATGGGAGATATGATTTTAGAGGGTTAATGGAAAAGAAAAACGAAAATGACATCGAGAGAGAATCCACAGGGATACCTGGATTAGATGAAGCGTTGAAAGGAGGATTTCCAAAAAATAGCGTAATCTTCCTTACAGGAACGCCGGGTGCGGGTAAGACCACATTTTCAATGCAGTTTTTAGCCGATGGTGCCAAGAAAGGTGAGAAAGGGCTTTATTTCACGCTTGAAGAAAGTCAGGAAGATTTAATTTCACAGTTTACTCTTTTTGATCCAAAATTAAAGGAATACATTGATAATGGCATAATAAAGATAGTCACTATACCTTTGGTTGATTACGATTCCATGAAAGAGGTTATTTCTTCGGAGCTTGATGCAATGGGTGCTCAGCGCTTGATAATCGATTCTATAACCTACTTACAGATGTTCTTCTCGGATATAATGTCAATAAGGAAGGCCATAATAGAGATTTCAAGCATAATAAAGGCAAGGAATTGCACTGCAATTTTCATAGGAGAGATGCCTTATGGTGAAAACAAGCTTTCTGCGTTTGGAGTGGAGGAATTTGCATCTGATGGAGTCATAGCCCTTTATATGGTTGAAAGACAAAGCTCATTTATAAGAGCACTTAGAATAATAAAAATGAGATCTACTGATCATTTAACCAAATACATTCCTTTAGATATAAAGGCCACAGGTATAACAATATATCCATCTGCAGAGCTGTTTGCAGACATCTAACTATGGCCCTTTGGATAGAAAAGTATAGGCCGCAGTCTTTTGATGAGATAATAGGGCAGAAAGAAATAGTAGAAAAATTAAAGGCAATGGCTGAAAAGAAAGAGATACAACATATGATTTTATCTGGCCCACCAGGAGTAGGCAAAACAACTTCTGCAGTTGTATTGGCAAAAGCAGTGTTTGGTCAGATATGGGATCAGAATTTCATTGAGTTAAATGCATCTGACGACAGGAAGCTAAGCGTTATACAAGGAAAAGTTAAGGAATTTGCAAGGACGAAGCCTATAGATGCACCGTTTAAGATAATTCTTTTTGATGAGGCAGATTCTTTAACGCAGGAAGCCCAGCAGGCTCTGCGTAGGATGATGGAAGAATATAGTGCGACTTGTAGATTCATATTCAGCGTTAATTACCAAAGCAACATAATAGAGCCTTTACAGTCAAGGTGTGCAATTCTAAGGTTTCAGCCGCTTTCAAAAGAAGACGTGCACAAGTTTATAGAAAGGATTGCCGATAGCGAGAAATTGGAAGTGGACAAGGAAGCAATGGATGCGTTGGATTATGTTTCTAGAGGTGATTTAAGAACCCTTGTTAATCTAATGCAGTCACTTTCAAATGTTTCTAAAAAGATAGACTCTAAAGCAGTTCTACAAAGTAGTGGTTTAATGGATGTGTCTAAGACGATGGAAGGTTTAAAAGTTGCATTGTCTGGGGATTTCAAGAAATCAAAGGAGATATTCTCGGAAATAATAGACAGTGGTATAAATATGAAAGAGCTTTTAATCTCTATATTTAACATAATCTCAACTACTGATATAGTAAATGATAAAGTAAAAAATTACGTTTTCGAGAAACTTGCAGAGACAGATTATAGGATAGTAGAAGGAGCAACACCTTTTATACAATTTCAGGCCTTTCTTGCGTTTTTGGCCAGTCTTAAATAAATATGCTTTCCTTGTTCAAGCCAGAGATAAAAATGTTTGTAGAAAACTACTCAAACAGCATCTCTGGAAAGGTATTAACATCTATAAAAAACGGAAAGTCAAGGTTTGTATTTAATGGCCCAGCCGGAACGGGGAAAAATTTCTTGGCAGAGGCAATTGCGAATGAAATAAACGCCACATTTGAGGTTATAAATCTATATGAATTGGTTGATGAGACACAGAGTGTATCTTCTCTAATTCTGGAAAGCATAAAAAAAGTTGCAGTTTCTAAATCGCTTTTCGAGCAGAATAAGAAGGTTATCTACATCGAGGACATTGAAAAACTGCTGTCAGTCGATCCTTCTATACTGCAGAAGCTAAATTCAATAGCGAGCGATTCTATAATAATCTTCGAATCAGAAACAGGCGATATATTTCGCAGCAAATATAAAAAGTATCTTTCAGCTTATGAAATTACAAGATTTTACAAACTCAATAATAGAGTATTGAAGGCTTTTGCCTTAAAGCTTGTTATTTACAA
The DNA here is from genome assembly GCA_049965555.1 of Candidatus Parvarchaeum sp. Classification (GTDB taxonomy): domain Archaea; phylum Nanobdellota; class Nanobdellia; order Parvarchaeales; family Parvarchaeaceae; genus Parvarchaeum. The sequence goes on along the minus strand of JBMFWF010000001.1, from coordinate 92,806 downwards.
CAAGCTTAAAATACAGGAGGGTTTAATCGACAGTATTGTAAAAGGAGCGAAGGGGAATATCGCAAGTATAATAACCGATCTTAACACAATATATATAACAAATTCTAAAAGTTTAGATACATTTAGGAATTCCGATGATTCAATATTTGAAAAAATAACAGCAGTATTTTCTGGTAAAATTGAAAATACAGAGATATACTTTGCATCAGATATGGAAGCAAAGAACTTCGAGATCTGGTTGGCGGAAAAGGCTCCACAGGTACTCAAGAAAGAGGAACTTTACCATTTTTTCGAGTCTCTTTCTGCTGCAGACATAGTCCTTAATAAAATAAAAAAGCAGAATTGGTCTCTTCTGAAGTATGTTAAAAATATAATGGTTTACAGTTGTTACGGTTTTAAGGTAAGTTTCCCAAAAATTGATTTTTATGCTCCAAAATGGGATTCCTACTACAATAAGTAAGCTTAAATTAATTGTGGCTCACTACCTTTCATTAGTTTTTGCGATCGAATGATTAGCTCCACTTAAAGTTATATCAAAACAGATTCTTTCAAGGAAAGGTGCTACTTCCCCCGCCCTGTGTTCTTCTATTTTTATTTTTTTGAATCTTTTACTGCATGCTTTTAGTATTTCATTCCTTATAGCATTAGTGTCTCTGTCTTTTATGAACGAATAAAGGTGTATAACCGCATTTTCATTGCATTTTTTTACTGCTTCGCCGAGAAATTTATAAGCAGATAAGGGGAAATTCATTATTACTCTGTCAAATTTATCGTCTAATTTTTTGACTATTTTACTGGAATCTCCGCAGTAATATTCGATGTTTGAAACCTTGTTTAGCTTGATGTTTTTCTTTAATAGATTTATAGCGTTTTTGTTTATGTCTATTGCCGTCACTTTATTTGCTTTTTTTGCTATTGGAATTGCGAATGGCCCGACACCACAGAACATGTCCAAAACTTTTTCACCTTCTTTAACTTTTTTTATGATTCTTAGTCTTTCACTTCCCATCCTGGGAGAAAAGTACACTTTTTTCACATCTACATAAAATGAACAGCCGTTTTCCTTGTATATAGCAAGGCTTTTATCACCAATTAGCTTTCTTAATTTTGGTATTCTTTCTTCCCCATGTGTCATTCCTATTTTTTCAAATATTGTATCGATATTCTTATTTCTTTTTAGAATTTCATTTATTGCTAAAAGCTTTTCATTTTTTGTCGGTTTTCCATCAAATTTGACTATAGCTATATTCCCTATGATATCAAAACCTTTGTTTAAGCTTCCTTTTTCCATTTTTTCTCCTGAATAAACTAAAGAATGGAAAGAATAAAAACAGTATGAATATAAATATATGGAATATAAAGATGAGTATTAAGCTTATTAACAATGTCAAAAAGCTTATTGCTGTTAAGTAAGTCCATTTCATTTTATTATCAGAAGTGGCTTCCCAGGAAATGCCTTGCTCTCGCTGCTTTCCTCTATTTTTATTTCTGTATTGTACATCTCTTTTAATCTGCTTTTAGATTCGATAAAGACCTTCTTTTCAAGCTCATAGTCAAGTTTTTTGTTTGGCAGCCTCTTTGGGTTTTTGAGTAGTTTGTTCACGAATTCGTTTGCAGGAACTTCCTTTCTTATTTCTTTTAAATCCCTGCTCTCATGGGTTATTTCCTCTATTTTATTGTATATATCAAATTTTTCTTTTTCAGCTATCCCTATTATTATCTCCTTTGGATCTTTGTTTACCAGATTTACAAGGTTGTTTATATCTGCTATAGTCTGCTTCAGCACCTCGAATTCATTTTCAACAAGCTCATTTTTGTACTCCTCCTTTACCTCAGGCCAGCTCTGGTACCTTTCCAAAAGCTCTCCTTTATTCAAAGCATTATTTATCTCCTCAGTTACGAATGGAAACAGAGGGTGGTTGAGTTTTGAAAAAACAGTTATTGCATACTTCAAGGTATCTTTGTTACTTCCCCCATAGTCTATGTAGTTTTTTATGTTTTCTATGAATTCAAAGAATGAATAATTTAATGAGTTTTTGTATTTCATTGAATTGTATTCCTTTTCGCTGTTTTCTATCAGGTAGTTTATTTTTGATAATAAGAATTCATCTACAAGTTTTCTTTCATCAGAGAAGCTATCGATTATTTCAGTAAGCTCTAGTATGAATTCTATCTTCTGCTTGAAGCCATTTATGTTGTTTAAATCCCAAGCAGCGTCGTCCATTCCGTTTGATGCCGATGCTATCAATCTGGCGGAATCTGCCCCATAATTGTTTACCACATAATCTATCGTCATCGTGTTTCCCTTTGACTTGCTCATCTTCTTTCCGTTTACAGTAAGCCACCCATTTATCCCGAGACCTCTTGGCCATTTGTCTTTGTTGAAGATTGCAACATGCGTCATTATGAAGAAAGCAATGTGGTTTGTTATAAGTTCTTTTGCTGTAACCCTTAAATCCAATGGATACCAATACTCAAATTCTTTCTTCATTTTTTCAATGCTTTCAGAGAATTTCTTGTCAGGGTTTTTGTCCAAAAGTATGTAGTCGAACATTTCATCCGTTATTTCCTCTGGTTTCATGTCTTTTATGATATGTGCAAAAGTATAGTAAGCCATGTAGATTGTAGAGTCACTGAGAGGTTCTATAAGCCAGTTTTTGTCCCAAGGCAGTGGGGTACCTAATCCCCCGTTTCTAGTTGCAGCTTTGTCTTCCATGTTATATACGGCATTTATTATCTGTGCCTTTGCTTCTTCAGGCCTTATATCCATTTTTTCTATCCAGTCTATTGTCTTTTCTTTAAGTTGCTTGTCGGAATACCTTATGAACCATTGGTTCTCTACAAGTTTTATAAGCCCTTTAGCGCCGCATCTGCATATCACTTCACCAGACGTTTCGTAGAATTTATCGTAAGCATTCTTATCTTTGATAAGCGCTATTGCATATTCTTTTGCCTCTTTTACTGGTTTTCCGCTTAGTGGGCCATTGCTGTCATTTAGTATTCCATAGTTGAATTCAGTTTTATACACATATTTAGTCGCGTTTTCAAGTCCCTTTTCATCTGCTGTTCCAAAGCGTTTGATTGCTTCTTCCATCAAGTTGGGGTTTGTTTTAACCTCTATTATCTTGCGCGGTTCTTTCAGTTTGATTTCTTTCTTCTTCTTGTTGTAATAAATGTAATCAAAAGGAGCATGCATCGGCACACTCATTACTATTCCAGTATTCCTGTCCGTTTTCACAAATTCTGCGTTTATTATCGGTATCTCTTCATTGTTTACTGGATTCACTGTCGTTTTTCCTATAAGTTCTGAAATATTAAAATCTTCTATTTTTTCTGCCACGTTCTTTTGAAATGGCAATTTTTCAGTGAATTCCTTTGAAACGATCCATTCTTCACCATTGGAAAATCTAACCTTCTTGTATTGGCCTTTGTCGTTTACCCAAAGGTTGCTTACCCCATATACCGTTTCAGGCCTCAATGTGGCTGCTGGAAGTATTAAGTTATCTGCTTTAAATTTGATTATGGTGAATTCCTGTGGGCTTTCTCCTTCTCCTTCAGCTCTGTCATGGTCACCAAGAGAGGTGTTTTCCCTGGGGCACCATACAACAGGGTGGCTTCCTTGTGTTATATATCCAAGTTCTCTTAGTTTACGGAACTGCCATTCAACGAATTTAGAATATTGTTCAGTGTATGACAGTATAAAGTTTCTTCTCCAGTCTATCGATGTTCCTACTAAATTAAAGTCGCTTTTGTATGTCTTTCCAAAGAATAAACCCAACTCTAAAGGATTGTCTGCAAATCTCTTTATGTCTTCTTCATTTGCTCCTTGGTCTTTCATTATCTTTATTGCTTTCTCGTCCCTGTTTTTCAAACGCAGAGACATCCCTGCCATCGGCCCGCCGGTCATGTGGAAGCCTTGCGGGAAAAGAACATTCTTTCCTTTCATTCTTTGAAATCTTGCAAATATGTCAGCTCTGGTCCAGGTATACATATGCCCTGTGTGCAGCCTTCCGTCAGGATACATAACAGGAACGGTTACAAAGAATTTTTCCCTATTTTCGTCAGCGTCAGCTTCATAAAGCTTTTTCTCTTCGTATATTTTTCTCCACTTGTCTTCTATTTCTTCAAATTCATATTTTGACATATAGATAGAAGAAATAATTACTTGTTTTTATACTTTCTTTGTATCTGTAGTTTTTGTTTGTAAAATCGGTAAGCTTTATTAATTAACATGCCATTAAAAATTAATGGCCGAAGCGATAGAAGTAAAGAAAGAAAGCGATTTAATCTCCTGGTATAATCAGGTGGTAGTTAAGTCGGAGATGGTGGATTTTTCGGCAGTTAAGGGTTTTGCAGTCTACCGGCCTTATGGCTATGATATGTGGGAGAGGAGCGTCGACTACTTAGATAGCAAATTTAAATCTATAGGCGTAAAAAATGCATATTTTCCACTGTTAATACCAGAAAGCATACTTTCGAAAGAGAAAAAACACATAGAAGGATTTAATCCAGAGGTAGCATGGGTAACAATGGGAGGAGATACTAAACTAGATGAAAGGCTTGCAATAAGGCCAACATCCGAAACCATAATGTATGACAGCTATTCAAAGTGGATAAAAAGCTACAGGGACTTGCCATTGCTGATAAATCAGTGGAATACTATGGTCAGGTGGGAGACTAAGGAAACAAGGTTGCTTTTAAGAGGTAGAGAGGTTTTATGGCAGGAGGGCCATTGCGTTTTTAGAACGGATGAAGAAGCTGATAAAAACGCGAGGGATATCTTGGATTTTTATAAGCAGTTCCTTGAAGATATGCTGGCAGTTCCCGTTTTAGCAGGCAGGAAGAGCGAGAGCGAAAAGTTCGCAGGAGCAGTTACTACTTATACTGTTGAAGCGGTTTTGCCAAATAATTTCATGTCACAGGCTGCCACTTCACACAATCTAGGACAGAACTTTTCCAAGCCTTTCGACATAAAGTTTTTGGATGAGAAAAATGAGCTGCAGTACCCATTTCAAACCTCCTGGGGCATTTCCATGCGTTCAATAGGCGTAATGATATTGGTGCATGGAGACAATAAAGGCCTTGTCCTTTCTCCATTTATTGCACCTTACCAGTGCGTTATAATACCAATACTAAAGGATGAAAAAGATAATGTTATAGAATACTGCAAGCAAATAGAATCAAAGCTAAAGGAGATGGGAATACGAGTTCTTTTTGACAGCAGGGAAGAATATTCCCCCGGTTGGAAGCTTAATGAATATGATCTAAAAGGAGTACCTTTGAAAATACAAGTCGGTAAAAGAGAACTCGACTCAAAAAATATGTCCTTGAAAACAAGGATAAGCAACGAGCAGTCTTTGCTCGCATTCAATGAAATAGAAAAGATAAAGGAAAAGCTTGAAGAAATACACAAAAAAATGCTTGAAAATGCCAGAGAAGATAGCAAAAAAAGGATAAGAGAAGAAGATTCAAAAGAAAGGTTTGTAAAAGCAGTTAAGGAGAGCTTATATATTGTAAAGGCTTCTTGGTGCGGCACTCCTGAATGCGAAGAGAAAATTAAGAATGAAACAGGAGCTACTTCAAGGTTGATACCTCTGGAAAATGAGAAGTTAATAAATCAAAAGTGCATATTCTGCGGCAATGATGCAAAAGTGAATGCATACTTTGCAAAATCCTATTAAGATGGATTCAATAACTTACTACAACTCTATAGGCAAAAGCTATGAAAAGCTTTATTTAAGAGAGCAAGAAAGTAAGATTCGTTTTCTTTTATCAAGAATAAAAGTAAAAGACAGCGATAAAATACTTGATGTCGGTGCAGGCACTGGAATACTTGAATCAATTCTACTAGAAAATGACATAACTGCATTAGAACCGTCAGACATGGCCGATGAAATCGTTAAAAAAGGATTCAGGAACGTTTCAGTTGTCAAGAAAAGAATACAAGATTTCGTTTCAAATGAAAAATTCGATGTTTTGTTCTGTATAACCGTTCTGCAAGACATAGAAGAAAAGGACCGTAAAAGCATAATCAAGAAGATGTTCGATCTGACAGCTCAAAACGGCCATTTGTTAATATCTGTTTTAAAGCATTCTAATATAGATTTAAGTAGCTTAAATCCAATAGAAAGTGGCTACGTTGAAAATGACAGATATTTTATATTCTTTAATGACGGTAAAAGCTTTTTAAGTTAAGAATAAGTTAATTATATTAACATAAAAATATTAGTAAAATTATCTGGAGGTTGATTATGGCAGGCGTAACTAAGGGAGAGAAGATAGATGCAAGGACCATAGTTGGTAAAACAATCGTGGGAAAAAGCGGAAAGAAAATAGGAACAGTACAGGACCTTATATATGAAGTAAGAACCGGTGAACTAGTCTATTTATCTGTAAAAAATCCCACTTCATATGCTAATACCTTTCAATTCGAGAAAGATGAAAACGGCTTTGAAGAGATACCATACAGTGCTGTTATATCAATAGGGGATTTTGTAGTAGTAGCCGAAGAAGATATAATATAAATAAAATTTTAAAATTTACATAAATACAAACGTAATGGAAACTAAGTATAAAGATAAAACATTAGAGAAGTTGTTATCTGCAGATAAGTGGAGATCTAAGGGTTATTTTACCTCGGAAGAAGTAAGTAAAACAATACAGGATTTCTATAATGAATTAGGAGAATCGAGAGCGTTGAAATTCTCGAGATACTTAAATAACTACATTAATGACATTAATGAACTAGACAAGGTCCAGAAGATATTACAAGATTACGGCCTTGTTATTTACAGTAGCGGCATAGTAGGTAGACGACTAAAGGAAATTGGCCCAGGATTGGTGATGAAAACCACAGTGGGCTTTATCTTGCGTGATCTTGAGAAAAAAGTATCTGAAAAAGAATACAAAATAAGCATTTATGAAGCAGAGAATGAACTTGTAAATGATTATTTCGCTAATTTTTAAGATATTTTTAATTTTTGATTGCATGCCTTCTTTTTTGATTTTTAATAGCTAAGAAAGCCTAGGGCGAGAATCGGACTCGCGATCTTCTCCTTACCAAGGAGACGCTTTACCACTGAGCCACCTAGGCATGAAATATAATAATTAAATTACTATAAAAGGATTTGTGATTTTGTAACTAAGTTAAACAATTTGTCAAAAAGATAATATTAAATAGTAGTGTCAGCATCTTTAATCAAATATGGGAAGGATAAGAGGCAAGGAAATAAGGAATGCAACTATAGAGGTACTTAAGAGGTACAAAAACCTTTTCAATGACAATTTCGAAAGCAACAAGGAAGCATTGAACAAGGTTATAACTGCTCAGAAAAGAAATAGGAATAAGATAGCAGGCTTTATAACAAAACTTGCGAAAAACAAGGCTATAGAAGAGTTCATAATAGAGCATTCGTCAAAGTGATCAGATAAGTTTAATTTTCTCTATCGAAGACTTCCCCTGAGGTATAAGCCTGTCTATGTAATCTTCATTTATCTGGACCGAATACTTCTGTGACAGGGCCCTGTTTATCTTTCTTACAATCTCATCTCTTTTTTTGTTTCCAGGTTTTATGAGGAAAAAGTTTGCGTTTGGCTCATATGGAGTAACTTTTAGGTCTGCCAGCTCTTCTTTTATCTCCACAGAAAGGTAAACGCCAAGCTGGGCGTTTCTGATGTAGTCTCTTTTTCCGTCTATGTAAAATGCACCTTTCTTTAAGTATTCGCCGGAGGGAGGTGTTTTTGTGACCTGCTCAGGCTTTACAAAATAAACATCAAGGTTCGCTGCGCCTGCCCTCCATGCAGATGAATAAGAAGCTATCATTATAGCAGCTTCTTCCATGTCCTTCCTGTTTATTCCTTTGTTCTCGTTGTCTTTTATGACTCCAAATGGGCTGCCAAAAACATCTGCATGGCCTATTAGATCATTTTTTTCCACGTGTTTTTCTATTAGCGATTCATTTTGGTTTACATCCTTTCCTATTATAGTCAACCTACCATTAGATGTTACAAAATGTCTAAACTTTGAATACCACTGGTTTTCTTGCTTAACTTTTATTCTTTTTATAATCTTTGTCTTTGAAGTTATTGCTTCGGCGTCTATGTTCTTAAGCCTCTTCGCCTTTTGATATAAACTAGACAGGTTATAATTCAGGCTTTGGGTTATATCTATGTTTAGTTTCTGCCTTTCTTTAGGAATTATGTTCTTCCCACTTATTATAAAACCCAATCTACCTAGCTCTTTTTCTCTTTCATCCATGCTTTTATCAGATGACTTTAAAATCATTATTGCATTTTCTATTCTTTCATAGTTTTGATTTATGAATTCTATGTCTTCTTCGTATTCTTTAAGTCTATCTTTTGCTTTGTTAAGCTCTATTTTTACAGGGTTTTTTCTCTCTATCTCCACAGGGTTTTCAAAGAAGCTTATAACCGCGGAGTTTATGCTACTAAAGTATTCCTTCTGGCCTTCTATATGCTTCAGTTCAATCGCGGAAAATATTTTTTTATCAATTATATTTGGTTTCTTCTCTTTAACTATCTCTAGGAATTTTTCTCTTAATGCTTTAGCCTCATCCTGAGTCAAATCAAGTGGTTTCTTAGATTTGTCTATCTTTGCACGGAAACAAGCTTCCTCAGCGTAGTATCCTCCCATTGAAAAATCCATTGCAAGGCTTTTTACTATGCTTTCTCTGTCAGATGACTTCAAAATAGAATAAAAGCCGCCGTACATGTCGTTAAATGACCTTTTATTCCCCGGAGGATAAACATATTCCCCGCCGCTTGATATCTCCCTGCTTTCAAATTTTCGCTGGAAAAGCGCCCTTTCTATCTTTTCATCCTTTAATAGTATGATATTGCCCTTGGAGAACATTTCAATAAGCAGTTTGTTGCTATCAGTTTCTATTTCCAGTATCCTGTCAGAGTTGTGCATCTTTATTGAAAATCTTTTTCCTTTAAGAGCGTTTTTTACAATTTGTGTAAAACCGAAGTCTATGCTGTCTTCCGGTTTTTCATCAACTACGCAAAAATAACTTCCAGGCACTATCTTAAGCCAGTATTCTTTTCCCTTATAAATTAGAAAGTAAAATTCATTTCTCCTGCTTTTTATGTTTCTTATGAATCCTCCGTTTAGGTAGTTAACTTCCTCGAGTAATTTGTATATATCCAATGATGTTAAACTTTGCATGATCACTGGTTGAAGTTGGACTGTATGGCAGATTTTATGCTCTCTACATCGCTTTCGAATGCCGCCTTTCTCTGCTCAACTACCTCTTCATTCATTTTATCGTATATTGGCCTGACTAGTTTTGAAACTCCTTTTGTCCATTTATTAAGGTAGTCTACAAGTATATCTGAAACCAGCTGTACCTGTACAGTCCCGGTCTTTGCCTTTACCTGCTTGCCGTCTTTTACAGCCATAGTCTCTTGTATATTTCTGTAATCAAGGTTTACAGTGATTCTATAAGCCATGTAGTCATCTATAACTTTCATGGCTACCCACTTTATGACGTAATTTGCACCGGAAAACTGGATATAGTTTGTTTCCTTTACCGAATAACCTGCTGAAACTAGCAAATCTCTAAGAAAATTGTAGAACTTCTGGTCATCTAGTACTCCTTCATACTGAACTGTCGTGTTGCCCATCGGTATTATTTCCATATTTTAATTAGATTTTGTTTAAATTTAACCCTTTCCGGCATTTCTTACCAGAATATAAAAAGACCCACAGCAGATATTAATATTTCGATCAGTGTAAGCATCAGCGCTATCTGCCATTCTTTATATTTTTCTTTTCTTAAAAAGAGGTGTGTTAGCGAGTAAACTTTATTTCCATAAGGCGAAGATAATGTTCCATCTTTGTGGATTATGCCCCATGAACTGGCGTGGAATCTTTTTCTTGCCTTTAAGATAAATTCTATTATCCAAGGTATCATTATGAATATGGCGAACAGCTGCATATTTCCTATTATCGCAACTACCGCAACAGCACCTCCTATCAAGTATGTAAGGCTGTCTCCAGGTATTATTTTTGCGGGATATTTTCCATAATATAAGTAGCCAAGCAGCACAGAAAACATTATTACAGAAAGTGCAAAGCCATTATAATTATGTATATGAAAAGAAAGAATGGAAAAGGCTGCAAACAGAACTAGACCCATCTGCACTGCGATGCCATTGAGGCCCTCTAACATGTTGTAAGCATTTGATGCAAAAACTACCCCTAGCGGTATTAAAATTACTATATATATTATAGGATTGATAACGATGTTTCCTATGCCTGGAAAATAAATGGTACTGCCAAAGAATAGAACCATCAATGGAACTGCACCTATCAGAGTAAGCAGAGGCTTCTGCCACTGTCTTATCCCCCCATTAAAAATTGAATAATTTCTGGCCATTCTTTTTATGTCTGCCATTGAAGTCCTTATCTTTCCACCTGATAGGTCGTCAACAAAACCTATAAGGGAGATTATTATTATCGATGATAGACCGAGAAGAAGCGCCTCTGGATTTAAGTTTGCCTTTATAACATAGTTGTATGCTGCTATAAGTGACATTACACCGGCGAAAAGCCCTATAATTAAAAGAAAACCTCCGCTTGAAGGAAGCATCGGCCTTTTCTCCTTGTTTATATCTTGTGCTACTAGTCCGGCTCTTATAAGTAAAGGAATAATGAACTTACCGCTTATAAAAGTAGCAATCGCTGCAACTACTGCCGAAAGCAATATCTCCAGTAACATTTAAATCTCTATGTTTCAGTATATTTAAGTTTTATATTTGAAGCTTTTATAAGCTTATGTTATAGCCCTGTAGTGTAGCGGCCAAGCACGAGGGCCTTTGGAGCCCTAGACACCGGTTCAAATCCGGTCAGGGCTAATTTTCTATCAATCATAAAAAAGAGCAGCAAAGACCGTATATAATTGTATATTGTTTATTCTTTCTTTGCGTTTTTGACGTAGACATTTGCCGTGTTTCTTCTTTCTATCTTAAACGGCTTAAACATGTTTCCATTGCCTTCAAAGAACTTAGAAAAGAACTCAACATATATCAGCCTTGCTCCCTGTATGCCGCCTTCAAACAGTGCTATTACTATGTTGAAAAGTTGGCCAAATACAAGTATTATTACTCCGCCAATTATAAATGGAATAGAGCTGCTTAAGCTAGAAACGAATATCAAATTTATTACTTGAGCTAGTATGACAGAAGCAAGCAATATGCCTACAAGCCTAGTGTATGACAGTATATGGCTTATCACTGAAGGTATCTCCATTAAAGACTGTGTTCCTTCTGATCTGAGTACTAATACAATCCCTATTATTATTGCAGCATAACTGCCGACTGCTTCCAAGTTGGAAAAGCCTATGCTTTCCTTGTGAAGGACAGCCAGGCCGACTATTACAATTCCCCATGCGACTAAGAGCCAGCCTACTCTTCCGATCGCTTTCTTTACTTTTTTATTGTATAAAGCGTTAAGCGCTCCGAGTACAAAGCCGAATGACACCATTGCTACGCCTATCCAGCCTGATATTAATAACAATGTGGATACACTCTTTGTGACGTCGAAAAGCGGCTTATAAGGCAGGGAAAATCCGAAGTATTCATTGAATATTATTCCTAGAGCAACAGCTATTATAGAACCAGGTATTATAGCCTTCATTATCATCATCAAACTGTTTTTGCTTATTATTGTCTTTACAAATTTTGCAAGTTTTCTAGGTATGTGGCTTTTTTTAGGAGGATGCTTTATCCTGTGAATGAGCCAGAAGCTGAGTACCAGAAAAGTCGCACCGTAGCCTGCATCTCCGACCATCAATCCAAAGAATATTGGAAAAGCTATCCCAAAAAATATTGTCGGATCAATCTCGCTGCTTTTTGGTATTGAATAAAATTTTATGAAAAACTCATATAACTTGAAGGATATAGGGTTTTCCATCTTTGTAGGAGGCTCTTCCTTAGTTTTTATTTTTTCCAGTATGAACTGTTCTCCAATTAATTTGTTGAGATTTTCATCTAATATTGTTATCTTCTTGCTTTCTATCCATCCCTCGATTACTGTCATGTAATCTGTTGAGCCCACTTTAGGTATTATTGATGTTTTCTTTATCTCTATCTCCAAGTATTCTTTAAGGTTAGCCACAATCCCATAGTACCTTTTAGAAATCTTTTCAAGTCTTTTGTTTAATTCAAAAAGTCTTTCCTCATTTTTCTTTTTGAGAGTTTGTTGATTCCTTATTATCTCCTCAACTTTGCCGCTCATTTCAGGTATCTTTATAAGGTTAATGCCTTCTTTGTTCGCAAGATTTGCAAGCTTTTCTTTGTTATGCCGTTCTATTGTAAATATGCAAGCATTTTGAAGTTCTGTAAATTCACATTCGACCTCTTTTCTGACCAATGCGATAAAGTTATTGTTATCCTTGCTTTTTTGCATCAGAAATGATTCAACTCTTATGCCGCTCAATATCTTAAAATCATGTTTAAAATCTTTCATCAGGTTTACAATTTTCATTATGGAGTCGCTTTCCTTAATATTTGCGTTTATTTTTTCCTCCTCTTTTTTTATGTCATTTACCTCTTCATATATCTTTATTTTATCTGCCTCATGGAAAACCTGCTGTAGGCTTTTTATTTCGATGTTTGATGATTTCTGCTTTATTAAGCTGCTCTCCAAGCTTCTTATTTTCTGTCCATACTTGTTTATCTTGTCAAATTCAATTTCCTTAAAATCCTTTAGAATTTTTTTGCTTTCGCTTTCCAGTACTTCTATCTGCAAGAATCCTAGCTCTCCAAGTAAAGTAATAGCCTTATCATAATGAATTTTAGGCAATATCAATCTTATCTTTTCTATTTTACTTGGCAGAAACATTATATTTTAAATTCCTCCTTTAAGACTTCTTCAAATATATCAAGCATCTTTTTCTCACCAAGCGGTTTTATAGTATCTGCCTTTTGATTTGCTTCTTTTAATGCTTCTTCTCTAAGTTTTTCGGTCTCTTTCTCGACTTCTTCTATTGCACTGTTCATCATATCACGTGCTTCCTTTTCTGCTTTTTTTATTTTTTCAGCATTCTGCTTTTCCGTTTCTTCTATCAAATTTTTAGCTTTCTCTTGTGCCTGTTCTATCTTCTTTGTAGACTCCTCTTCTATCTCCCTTATCCTTTGCAGAGTTTCAAGCGATTCCATTAACTATGCAGCCTCTTTATGAATTTTATAGACACTAATCTATCCCTTTCCATATCATCTAAGCTTTGTTTTATGTATTTTATCTTTGCTTCCCATCTAGGTATTATGACATTTTCTATTGAATTTGTCCTCCTGTTTAATTTGTAAATCTCATTTAGCAAATTCCGCATTGCAGTCTCCTTTTCAGCGATTTCTATTAGCATTGACAGGAAGGAAGAGTACATGTTTTTTGCATCGTAAACAGGCGTTGGTATTGTCAAGCTGTCGCTTTTGCTGAGAACGTCAATAGTTTCATTTAAGTTTATGTTTGGTATAACTAAGCCCATAACATTTCTTGCTTTAAGGCTGGCAAGTTTTTCGCTTTGTTCCTGTGCTACCCTCTCTATTGTTATTCTGCCGCTTAAAGCCTCGGCTATCTCCAAGCTTTCTCTGCTTTTATCCATTGTTTTTTTGAGATCTGTTTTCATGCTCTGAACCTGCTTTGCCAGCTCAAAAAATTCTAATATCAGAGAGGATCTTTTCATTTTTAGTAGCTGTAAGCCTCTATTTGCAGTCTTTATCTTTCTTTTTGTTTCTATCAATTCCCTTCTAGTTACTCTTATTGTTTCCATTTGCCGTATTTTTCTATTAATTCAGGTTTTATCCTTTTCATCTCGCTCTTGTCTATACCGCTTAAAAGTTCCCATCCAAGATCTAAGGTTTCATTTATGCTTCTGTCTTCATTGAATCCTTGTCTTATGAATCTGTTCTCAAATTCTTCAGCAAAATGCAGGTACTGTTTATCGATTTTACTTAAAGCGTCTTCTCCTACTATTTCTGTTAAACTTCTAAGTTCTTTTCCTTTTGCATACGCAGCATACAATTGATCAGATACGCTTCTGTGGTCTTCTCTTGTGGAATCTTTTCCTATCCCTTGGTTCATAAGCCTTGACAGAGAAAGAAGCACATCAACTCCAGGATAGATCCCGCTTTTGTCCAAAGCCCTGCTTAGTACTATCTGTCCTTCTGTAATGTAGCCTGTTAAGTCTGGAATCGGATGAGTTATGTCATCGCTCGGCATTGTAAGTATTGGCAGCTGAGTTACCGAGCCTTCCTTCCCTTTTACCTTTCCTGCCCTTTCGAAAAGGCCTGCAAGATCAGTGTACATGTATCCTGGGTAGCCTCTTCTTCCTGGTACTTCGTCTCTAGCTGCAGATATCTCACGAAGAGCTTCTGCATAATTTGTCATATCTGTAAGTATTACAATTACGTGCGCGTTTTTTTCATATGCCAAATATTCTGCAGCTGTCAATGCAAGTCTTGGAAGAATAACCCTCTCCATTGAAGGCTCTGCAGCAAGATTTAGGAATATAACCGACCTGTCAAGTGCACCGCTGTTCTGGAATTCGTTTATGAAAAAGTTTGCATCTTCACTATTTATTCCTATTCCGCCGAAGACAACGTAGAAGTTTTGTTTTTCTGCAAGTATCTTTGCCTGCTTTACTATCTGCGCAGCAAGCTTGTTATGTGCAAGACCCGCGCCGGAGAATATTGGAAGCTTCTGGCCTCTTACAAGAGTATTCATACAGTCTATTGAAGATATCCCGGTTTGTACGAATTCTGAAGGTTCTTCTCTTGCATATGGATTTATGGGGCTTCCGTTTATGTCCATCTTTTCATCGCTGAAGATTGGTATGCCGCCGTCTCTTGGTCTGCCTAATCCATCGAATACTCTGCCAACCATGTCCATGCTTACCGGCATTTTAAAAGTAGTTCCCTTAAACCTGACTTTTGTAGTTTGAGTGTTCATTCCGGTGGTTTCGCCGAACACCTGTACTATGGTCACGTCTTCATTCGTCGCAAGAACCTGGCCACTTACTTTTTTGCCGTTTTCAAGTTCTATTTCAACCTGCTCATTGTAAGCTGCATTTTTCACATCCTTGACAAAGAGCAGTACGTTCGTTACCCTTTCAATTGTCTTGTATTCTATTTCTTCCATATTACTTCTCCACGCTTATTTTTTGTATTGCTTCTATGTCTTTTTCTATTTCTTTTAGTTTATTATCAATTTCTTCTTCAGGGGTATACCTTAATCTTGCTATTTTCGGTTTTATCTGTATCGATTGCAGTTTCTCAATTGGAACGTTTCTTTCAAGTGCAGCTTTCTCAGCGTCGAATACTTCACTTATAATTTTAAGCATCTTGTACTGTTTGCTTACTGATGCATAAGTGTCTACATCATCAAAAGCATTCTGCTGCAGGTAGTCCTCTCTAAGCATCCTTGCAACGTCAAGTATAAGTTTGTCGGATTCTGGAAGTGCATCGTAACCGACAAGCTGTACAATTTCATTTATCTCTGCTTCTTTCTGCAGTGTAGCCATTGCTTTATCCCTTAGTTCAGGCCAGTCCTCTGCAATGTTCTTTCTGTACCATTGGTCTAATTCATCTGTATACAAAGAATAACTGTTGAGCCAGTTTATTGATGGGAAATGTCTTGCATTTGCGAGCGATGCATCCAGCGCCCAAAATACTCTTGTAACTCTAAGGGTATTCTGCGAGACAGGCTCGGATATGTCACCACCGGGCGGAGAAACTGCCCCTATTATTGTTGCCGCACCTATTTTTCCACTCAATATTCTTGCCCTGCCTGCTCTTTCATAGAATTCACCTATTCTTCTACCAAGATAAGCTGGATAACCTTCCTCTCCCGGCATCTCCTCTAACCTTCCGGAAAGCTCTCTTAATGCTTCAGCCCATCTTGATGTACTGTCGGCCATTACTGCTACGCTGTAACCCATATCTCTGTAATACTCCGCAAGCGTTATTCCAGTGTAAATACTCGCTTCTCTTGCTGCTACAGGCATGTTTGAGGTATTTGCTATAAGTATTGTCCTATCCATTAATGGCTTCCCGCTTTTTGGATCTTTTAGTTCTGGAAAGGTTGTAAGAATCTCTGTCATTTCATTTCCTCTTTCACCGCAGCCTACATATACTATGACATCCGCATCAGACCATTTTGCAAGCTGGTGCTGAATTACAGTTTTTCCGGATCCAAATGGCCCAGGGACTGCTGCGGTTCCCCCCATTGCAACGGGAAACATTGTGTCTATGACTCTTTGACCTGTCAATAGAGGTATGGTAGGAGCAAGTTTCTCTTTTACAGGCCTTGCCGTTCTTACAGGCCATTTTGTCATCAGCTTTATCTCTTCAGTTTTCTTATCATTCTCCAACCAGGCAATTGTGTCTTCTACAGTATATTCTCCTTCTTCTGCTATTTTCTTTATTATGCCTTTTTGATTTACTGGAACAAGAACCTTATGTTTTATAAGAGAGGTTTCCTTGACTTCTCCGATCTCTTCACCTGCTTCAACTTCCTTCCCTACTTCCACTTTTGGCTTGAAGTGCCATTTCTTTTCTCTGTCTAACGAATTAACCTTTACTCCGCTGCTTATGAAAGTACCTTCTTTGTTTAGGATTTTATCCAATGGCCTTTGTATGCCGTCAAATATCGAGCCTATCAATCCAGGGCCAAGTTCAACAGACAGTGGCTCTCTGCTGTCGACCGCCTTTTCTCCTATCTTTAATCCGCTTGTGTCTTCATATACCTGAACTATTGCATTTTTCTCTTCTATCTTTACTATCTCACCAACAAGTTCGTTCTCTCCTATGAATACTATGTTGTTCATCTTCGGGTCCTCAAGACCGGAGACAGTTACTACAGAACCAGATATTCCTATTACTTTTCCTTCCATTTTATTTTAATTTATTTATATCCACCCCCAATACTCTCTTTGCCAGGCTTTCCAGCGATTCTTTATTTTCTTCTACCTCCTGCGAAGGTATAAGCAATACTAACGGATCGACGCTTAAATTTATTATGCTAATCTCATTCTGGTCCGCATATTCCTTTATACTTTCTTCGGTTATTATAAGGTTATACTCTTTGCTTTTTATTAATTTAATCACTTCATTAAGCGCTTCTTTTCCAGTCAAATTAATAGAATTGTCTATGCCTGCAAGCTTCAATCCAAGTGCATCTCTCCTGTCTCCTATGAAAACTATTTTTTTAAATTCCATACCCTATATCAACTACTTTCTTTTCTATGTTATAATATTTTTTAAACCAGCTGAGTCTTATAGTATCCCTTTCTATTTCTGCGCTTATTATGAATGAAAGCGTAGAAGCTATCGAAAGAGAGTTTGCCCTGAATATTGGCAGGTACTTATCGTGAACGATCCTCTTTAGCTCTACCTCGAAGTTTGCTATGAGCCCGTCCTGTTTGTAAAGTTGCAAGGCATCATTTAAGTCATAAGGCAAATCTTTTATAAAGTCTTCTATATTCATCTTTGTCATATCATTTAATTTATCAGTACTTATTGAACCGCCTTTTATTAAAAGTTCTTTTGCAGGCTTCTTAAGTTCTATCTCTTTGATCACTGTTATTATGTTCCTTAAATCTATCAATCCTTGTATGAATCTAAGCACAGGGCCTTCATTTCCATTGTAGAACTTGAAGTTTCTAAGGAGGTCATTGTAATACTCAATGTCAAGCGCCAATGACATTCCGGAAACGTCTCTGCTTAATTCGGCAGAAACTGAAAAGGGAAGCAATACCCTCCCATAAGGGTATCTTGTAAGGTAATTTATTACTTCAACTATATCCTTTTGCTCTATTATGTTTCTGTACTCTTCTTTGCTTATCAAGGGACTTGATAATCCTAATGGAAAGCTTCTTCCTATGGTCAAAATGTTCTCAGTCATTTCTACATTCTTTCCTATAAGCTTTGCTGCAAGGATAAGTTTTATGTTCTGTATATCTATCTTTGAAAGATAACTTCTTATCAATGGTTTTCCAATGCTTGGAAGGACCCCCATAGCAGAGTTGCAGTTATTCAAAAAGTGAGTATTTACAATAATATCTATTATGTCTGGCTCCTTGAAACGATTATAAAACTGATCTATTTCATTTTTGTAAGACGTAGAAGAAAGCACATTCATGAACTCGTCTTTCTTCGTTTCCTTTATCCTGTCTATCTCGTCTTTTTTTAAAAGATTAAGGTAAAGCGCCTTAACGTGTCCGTATGCGCCAGCATATGTAGAATCCATTTTATTTCTCCAAGTTTTCAATTACTTTTTTTGCAATCTTTTCTTCTAAGGACTGTATGGCTTTATCCAAAGACAAATCAATGGAGAACTTGCCGTCAGGGCTTTCTGCGTAGACTCCAAACATCTTTTTTTTCGTTGGCTTGGCATTCTTTTCCTTTTTGCCGAAAGTATGCAAATCCTCTTTATTCATAAAAAGGACGGCATCTTCTCCTATTCTTTTTTTAGCCTCCTTTATGAGTATGTTCATCAATTTTTCGTATTCTTCGGTTTTGCTGAATTTTTCCTGCGAAGAATAAAGGTTGTTAATGCTTTCCTTGAAAGCGCTGCTCACTGCCCTTTTTATGATTTGGTTCTTTTCAACATTTATCTTAGCTTTTTCAATTTCTTCTTTTTCAGCTACGAGTGCCTTTGTCTTTTCTTCTGCTTCTTTTAATATCTCTTTGACTTTCTTATCTGTTTCCTCTGCTGATTGATTTGCCCTGGTCTGTGCTTCTATAATGATTTTCTTGACCTTAGTATCAGTCTCTTTCTCTATGTGTTCTGCTATTTTCTCCAAGCCCATACAACGCTATACCTCACAGTATCTGTAATAGCAATATCAACCCAAGCACGAAACCTATTATCCACAGTGTTTCGGGGATTACGAAGAAGAAAAGCACCTGTCCGAATTTTTCAGGCTTTTCAGCTATTATTCCCATACCGGCTGCACCTATTCCTTGCTGCGCCATTCCGGTACCTATTAAACCACCTGCTATTGCTATTGCTGCGGCTATCGCGTATAGAGCGCCTGCATCTGTTGCAATTACCATAGCATTTTACGTTTTTTTCTATTTTTAAGCTTTACTGTTTTTTAATTGAAATAACTGCTGATTTATTTTTTGTTTGTTTATTGAAAAACAAAGCTTTTTAAAGCATTAAAAAAGCGAAAGCTATTTATATTAGTTCATTCATATGGTTTATCGTAAACATATGGAAATAGACTCTGTTCCTGATGATGTAATTGAATGCCTTTTTGATGCAATAAAGAAAGATAACAAACTTTATGTTATCTTAAAGGATGATAGCAAAAGCAATGAGGAGAAAATAGAAAAAGTTTTCGGAAAGAACGTAGAATTTTTGGACATGGTAGACATACTGCAGAGAAAGATGTTTTCGCAGTTTGTTGACGCTGTCAGTGTTTTTGATAATGAGCCGTTCTTTAATAAATTTGGATTTAAGGAGATAACCGAAATATTCTATGATCTTACAAAATTAGAGCAGAGCAGAAAGATGCTTTTTAATTATGCATTGCTAGGAAGAAGAGGCAAAGAAGGCTTATTGCAGACCTTGGGAGGGGGAAGGCTAACAAAGAGTGCTATCTTTGTGCCTTCTACACATGAAAAGGATGCAGAGGATTTCATAAAGAAATGGAACGTTGAATACTTGAAAAAGAGAGTATTCATCTTAGGAGGTTAGTAAAATGGAAGATAATGACAAAATAGAAATAAGTCTAAAAGTTGCAGAAGCTCAGCAGGATGATATAGGCCAAAATTCTGTAAGAATAGGAACTGCGTGGATGAAGCAGATTGGAGTAAGGCCTGGAGATTTCGTTGAAATAGAAGGAAATAGGAAAACGGTTGCAAAGGTCGACAGAGCGCATCCAGGCGATTTAGGTTTGAACATAATAAGAATGGATGGTACGACAAGAAAGAATGCAAAAGCGGCAATAGGGGAAAATGTGATAGTTAGAAAGGCAGAGGTTTATGAGGCTGATATAGTCAACCTTTCTCCATTGTCTACAATATCAATAAGAGGAGCCGAAAATGTGATAGGAAGGCTGCTTCTTGACAGAGCAATATCTAAAGGAGATATAATAACATTGGGTAGTGGCGGAAGAAGTTCATTTGCTTCATTTTTTGGTGATGACATAATGAGTATCTTTGAAAATACCGCTTTTCCGTCCTTTCAGTTTGGCTTTTCAGAGCTACGTTTTCTTGTTACTTCGACTTCGCCGAAAGGATTTGTAGTAATAACAGAAAACACTGATATAAACATATCTCCGGAGCCAGTGAAGCTTTCCGAAGAATCAAGGGTGAAGCATGTTAGTTACGAAGACGTAGGCGGCTTATCAGATGAAGTTTCAAAAATAAGGGAAATGGTAGAGATGCCATTGAAACACCCTGAGATATTCATGCGATTGGGGATAACTCCGCCAAGAGGTGTTTTGCTTTACGGTCCGCCTGGAACAGGTAAGACCTTGCTTGCAAGGGCTGTAGCTGATGAAAGCGATGCCCACTTTATAACTATAAATGGGCCAGAGGTAATGAGCAAGTGGGTTGGTGACGCTGAAAAGAAGCTAAGAGAAATATTCGATGAGGCCGAGAAGAATGCGCCTTCAATAATATTCATAGATGAGATAGACGCAATAGCTACAAAGAGAGAAGAAAGCATAGGGGAAGTAGAACATAGAGTTGTTTCACAGCTGCTTACTTTAATGGACGGTTTGAAGAGCAGAGGCAAAGTAATAGTTATAGCCGCTACGAATCGGCCAAATGCAATAGATCCTGCATTGCGTAGACCTGGAAGGTTTGACAGAGAAATAATGTTTGGTGTGCCGAATGAAAAGGGAAGGTTGGAGATACTGAACATACACACAAGAAACATGCCGTTAGACAAGAGTGTTGACCTTACATATATATCAAAGATAACACACGGTTTTGTCGGTGCAGATATAGAATCACTGATAAAGGAAGCTGCTATGAATGTTATTAGAAGAAACATAAACGAATTAAATGTTAAAGAGGGAGAAAACATTCCAAAAACAGTTCTTGAAAAATTGATAGTTACCATGGATGATTTCAGGGAAGCATTAAGGTTCGTAAGGCCCAGTGCAATGCGTGAGGTTTTAGTTGAAAGACCTAGCGTTGGATGGGAAGATGTCGGCGGTTTGGATCAGGTTAAAGCTCAGCTTAAAGAGGCAATAGAATGGCCTTTGAAGCATCCTGATTCATTTAGAAAGATAGGAATAACTCCTCCAAAAGGCATACTTCTTTACGGTCCGCCTGGAACAGGTAAGACCTTGCTTGCAAGGGCTGTGGCCCATGAAACAGAATCAAATTTCATTGCAATCAAGGGACCGGAGATATACAACAAGTACGTTGGCGAAAGCGAAAAAAGGATAAGGGAGATATTCGACAAGGCAAGGCAGGTTTCTCCATCTATAATATTCATAGATGAGCTGGACAGTATAGCCTCATCCAGGTCTAACTACGAAGGAAACAATGCAACAGAACAGGTGGTGAATCAATTGCTTACGGAATTAGATGGTATAGAACCGCTTAAGAACGTGATTGTAATAGGTGCTACAAACAGGGTTGATAAGGTTGATCCAGCAATACTTAGGACAGGAAGGTTTGACAACATAGTCTTTGTGCCGCCTCCTGATGAGAATGGCAGAAAGGAGATACTTAAAGTATACCTGAACAAAATGCCTATAGAAGGGGATAAAGATGAACTAATCGAATTTCTTACCAAAAAAACAGAGGGTTACGTTGGATCAGACATAGAAAGGCTTGCAAAAGAAGCAGGCATGAATGCCTTGAGGAACAGCATTTCCGCAAGCAAAGTAACCAGAGAGGACTTTGAAAAAGCTCTAGATTTAGTAAGGCCCAGCTTGACTCCCGAGGAGGCAAAGAAGTACGAAGAGATGGCTAAGAAACTTTATAGTAAAAAGGAAAAGGCGAAGGAGCTTAATTACTTCGGTTGAGATGGATCACGAAGAAATATACAAGCTTATACTGAATGACGAGCTAGGGTGGGAGCATCTTATAACTACAATAATAAGGGAAGAAGGGATGGATCCCATGGATATAGACCTTATTAAAATAGCCGATAGGTTCGCTGCACTTATCTCCAAGATAAATCAGATAGACTTTAGGTTCGGCGGCAAATTTGTCTATACTGCTGCCATCCTACTGAAAATGAAATCTGATACAGTTGTAGAAGAGATGCTTGAGCTCAACGTGAAAAAAGAAAGGGAAAGCCAGCAAAGGTATATAAAAGCCGTGCCTTTCGACATAGCAGTGACGTCGAAGCTGCCGATTTTCAGAAGCAGGAAGATAACACTTACGGAGCTGATAAACACAATAAGAGAAGCAATGCGTTACAATACAAAGCAGAGGATAAACTTTGAACTAAAGTTGAAGGAAGTAAAAATAGAGGACAGGATAAGGTCGCTTGTTGAAAAACTGGGAAAGCTATTCGGAATAAAAGAAACAGTCCTTTTCTCCGAACTGATTTCAAAAAAGAACGACAGAAAAGAAATAATCTATACTTTGCTTCCACTTTTGTTTATATCAAACATGAACAAAGTTGAGATCTCACAAAATGAGCCCTTTCAGGAGATATACATAAAGAGCAGGGTAAAGTGACTGTGAACTTTTAAAATCAATGAATGTGATTATAACTATATTGGCAGTATGGCAAAGATAAATGAATATGTTGAAGCGCTTATATTCTCTTTTGGCGATGGCATAAGCTTAGAGGAGATAGTAAAACGTACTAAGTCAGATCCAATAATGGTAAAAAAGGCGGTAAATGACCTTAATAAGCAGTATTCTGAAAGAAAGAGCGCTTTTTACATATTGACTGAAGGCAACTTATATCGAATGAGGCTTAGAAGCGATCTTCTTTATCTTGTGCAGGATAATTTGAGAACTGACATGAGCAGAGGGGTTTTGATGACATTAAGTTTGATAGTTTTAAATGGAAAAATAAAACAGGCAGATTTGGTTAAAAGGAGGGGCAGCATATCATATCAGCATGTCAAGGAGCTGCAGTCCAGAGGCCTGGTTTCAACCGCTATCGAAGATGGCAAAAAAGTAATAAAAATCACTCCTTCTTTTTATGATTATTTTGATGTGGACAAAAAGGAATTTAAGGAAATAAAGGAAACAATACAGGAAGAAATAAAGAAGGAAGACAATAAAACAGTCGAGTACAAAGGAAATTAAAATACCACTACTTTTCTTTGTATGTTTATCTGCGGTTTGTTCTCCTTAACTGCATTTTCCGGTTTTTTCTGCTCTTCCACGGCAGGCTTAGCAGGTTTTGGAGCTTCTGCAGACTTTACCTTTTCTATTGCCGATTTTATAGCATTCTCTACGGCAGTAAAATCGCTTTCGTCCATTTTCTGGGGCTGCCATACATGATTTATGGTATCCTCGTTATATCGAGGTATCAAGTGTATAAGGGCATGAGGGGTGACGCTTCCTTTTGTCAGCTCTTTCGTGTAAAGCATTTCTACGTTGTTTGGGGCAAGCGACAGCAGTATTGCGTATCCAACGGCCCTCGCGACACTCATATACTGTAAAAACTCTTCCTGAGGTATCTCATATATATTGTTATAGTGCTTTTTTGGTATCATTATCACATGGCCCTTTGAAGCAGGGTTAATGTCTAAAACCCCCATTATCATAGGGTCCTCATAAACTACTTTGGCAGGCACCTTTTTGCTTGTAATCATGCAGAATATGCATTTTTCCTCATCCATACTTTTATTATGCTCTTAAAGTATTTATTGTTAAGTAATATTCCTCCTTCTTTATTAAAAAAAGCTTTTAAATGACAAAAACTTTAACCTATTATGAAAGCAAAAGACAATTTAAAGTTTGTCGACGAGGAGAAAAGAGCGGTGGATGCAGCCATAGGACTGATTCTATTCGGATTTGGATTGGTCCTGATAGTACTTGGTTTGACGTCTATCCTTTCGTCAGCGGTTCTTAGCGGATATTTCTATAAGACCGTTACAACGCCTCCATCGGCTTATATATACCCGTTATTCGAAGTAATACTTGGAATAATTGTATTCTCCTTTTCGATGTGGGTATTTAGGGTAAAAGTATAAGGATTATTTTAAATTTTTTTATTTTTTACTTTTATTTTTGGTGAAAAAGAAAGATTTATATACTTGTTTATTGCTAAGTATTGTGTAGGTGATTGATTATGGCGTTGTCTTTCAGTGAAGATTATATAGCTAAAATAAGAAGAATGTTCGGATTAAATCTATACGAGGCAAAAGTATGGCTAGCCTTGCTTTCGCAGGGCAAGTCCACATCCGGTAAACTAAGCGAGATAGCTAACATTCCAAAATCTAGAGCTTACGATATCCTCGTTTCGCTGGAAAATGGCGGGTTTATAGTAAGGGACTTAAGTAAACCCATAAGCTACAGGGCTATTCCTCCGAATGAGCTAATAGAAAAGCTGGAAGAGAAGGCAAAGGAATCGCTGAATCAAAAGCTAGATAAGCTAAACAAATTGAAAGACAGTACAATGTTAAATGATCTTCAAAATCTTTATAATAAGGGGATAAAGTATGTAGATGAAGGGAAGGTTGCAAATTCCTATCAAGGATTGGATAATATCTACTTTAGGATAAAGAAAAGCATAGGCTCGGCCAAGGGAGAAATAGTATTGATAACAACTGAACAGTCTCTAGAAAAGAAGATAAATGCTTTAGGCAGAGCGCTTAAGAAGGCAAAAGCCAATAATGTAACTGTACATGTTTATGCACCTGTGAAGGACGTTAATGAAACACTGTTAAACGAGATAAAGCAGTTTGGGAAACTGAACAAGACGGATTTAGATATAGGTAGGTTCGTTATAGTAGACGGGAATGAAATATTCATATTCACTGAAAACGAGAGCGAGACGCATCCAAGCAATGAGGTAGTGCTTCATATAAAGGGCAAATACTTGCCAGAAAAGATCAAAAAATTGGTATCCTCACATGTAGTAGGTTGATCCTGCCGCTTAAAAATAGTTAGCATTTAATATTAAAACTTTTTTTAGATAGTTAAATATGACTTATATAAAAGAAGTAGAACTCGATAATTTTAAATCGTTTGCTGGACATGTCAAGTTCGATTTTGTAAATGGTTTTAATGCCATAGCAGGCGCTAACGGCTCCGGAAAAAGCAATATAATCGATGCACTTCTTTTCGTTTTTGGCGGGTCATCAAAGAAAGAAATGCGTTCTGATCTTCTTACAGATCTTATATTTAATGGAGGAAAAAATGGAAGGCAAGCAGAGCATGCAAAAGTAAATGTAATACTGGATAATTCAAAGAAGGAGTTCCGCGGAATAGAAGAGAGCGAGGTGTCAATTAGCAGAAAGGTAGACAAGAATGGGAAGAGCATTTACAGGATAAATGGAAAGGCATCTACAAGAGAAGAAGTACTAAACGTTCTTGCGCTTGTAAAATTCAGACAAGATGGATTTAATATAATCCCACAGGGGAGGATACTGGAGGTCGTCGGTACTTCAAATGAAGACAGGCTAAGCCTGATAAACGACATATCAGGCATAAGTGTATTTGAAGACAAAAAAAGCAAGGCAATGAACGAGATGAAGAAAGTAGAAGATAACATATCAAAAATAGAAACAGTATTGAATGAAAAGCGAAAATTGATGGCTCAACTGGAAAAAGAAAAGAGCAGAGCAGTGGAGTTTCAGGAGCTTAAAAGCAGATATGCCACTCTTCTTTCAAAGCAGTCAATGATCAAAAGAGACGCGGCAGATTCAGAATTACAGGAAATACTTGGAAAACTTAAGGAAGCAGAGAAAGGGAATGAAGAACTTTCTGCCAAGATTTCGGAATTGAATGATAAAGTAAAAAAGATAAACGAGGAAGTTGAAGCTATAAACACTAAGGCTGAAGCAGAAGGGGAAAAGGAGATACTGGAGGCAGAAAAAAAGACAAAGGAATTTGATTCTGAGCTTGCAAGGCTGGCCGCAGTGCTTAAGAATGACAATGAACAGTTAAACAACATTGTTTTGTCAATAGAAGAGCTTTCAAAGTCGCAGGAAGAACTAAAAAAGCAGATAAAAGAGGAGGAGGAAGAAAAGAAAAAACTTGAGGAAAGAATCGCTGCTTTGAATTCAAGAAAGCTTTCCCTTATAGAAAGCGAATCTAAGACGCAGAGTTATCTTAAAACAAAAGAATCGCTTGAAAAAAAGATATATGACATAGACAAAAAGATATATGAACAGAAAGTCGCTCTGGCAAACTATCCTAAAATTGCAGAGCTTCAGGAAGAGCTTTCTAGCTTGGATTCAACTAAAAATGACCTTGAAAAGGCCATAAAGGAGATGACGCTGTCTTTCTCGTCATTAAAACCGGAAATCGACAAGTTGAAGGCCCAATCTAAAAGAGAGGCCGATTCAATATACCTATTGAGGGAGAATCTGCTTAACCAGAGAAATTCTTTGTCTTCGCAGAACAGAGCCGTTGAAGTAGTCAACAGGCTGAAGAAGGAAATAAAGGGAATCTATGGATTAGTGTCAGAGCTTTTTTCACTGAAAAATGAAGAGTACTCCACCCCTGTTCTAAGGTCAATAGGGAGAAGAAGCGACTTCATAGTAGTTGAGGATGAGGAAACTGCAAGGCAGTGCATAGAGAAGCTTAAAACTGAAAAACTGGGTTTCTACACTTTCATACCTTTAACCACTGTTAAAAGCGGATACAGCTTCGGCAAGCTTAATGATTCAAGGATAATAGATTACATAATAAACCTTGTCAATTTCAATCAAAATTTGGAGCCAGCAATGAAATTTGTCTTCGGCGACACAGTGTTAGTAAAAGACTTTGATTCAGCAAAGCAGCTTATGCACCAGTACAGAATGGTCTTGCCGGACGGCACCGTATTCGAAAAAACTGGAACAGTATCAGGCGGGCATTTTGACATGCCGAATATATTAAACGTCAATAAGAAGATCGCTGAAATAAACACCCAAATAAATGAGCATTCAAAACTTAAGGAAAAGTATGACGAGGAATTAATAGAGAAAGAATCCACTTTGAATTCTCTAATGACTGAGATAAAAATAAGGCAGAAAACATTGGATGAAACAAAAGGTAAGATATCTAAGATACTCCAGGAAAAGTCAAAATTCACTGGCACAGAATCTGATATCTCAGAAAGCATACGTTTGCTTGAGAATGAAAATTTGGACTTGAAATCAAAGCTAGAGGAGTTGGATAAGAACAAACCAGAGATAGTAGACCACAGAAAAGAAATAGAGGCACTTGAGAGGGAAGTCAATGACTTGCAAGTAAAAGTTGCTACTTCAGGAAATAAGTTGTCAGCAGTTCTTATGTCGGAGATAAACAATCTAGAAAAGAGGTTTTCCCAGCTTAACAAGGAGAGAGAAAGGTTTGAAAAGGAGATAGAAGATGTAGAGAATGCAATAAAGGACACGCAGGAAAATTATGATAAAGCTAGAAAAGAACTTTCCAATAAGTCAAATAGTCTGAGCATGCTTAGAAAGAGAAGAAGTGAGCTTTTGAATGAACTTAGCAGTCTTCAGAAGCAAAGGGAAGCGATATACAGCAGTTCACAGAAAATCGCAGAGGAGATAAATGCTTTGAAAGTTAAAGAGGCAGGATCCAGGGTAAAATTCGAAACAGCAGAGGAAGAATACAAAAAATACAGGATAGAGGGGGTTAAGATAGAAGAAGGAGAAACTCTGGAGAAGATAACTAAGGAAATAAACTCTTTAAATTCTAAGATAAACTCCTTTGGCCCAATAAACGAGCTTGCACTCAAGACATTTATGGAGACTCAACAGCAATATGAGGAGTTCAATGTCAAGCTTGAGAAATTGAACGATGAAAGAAACAGAATACTGTCTGTAATTTCAGAAATAGAACAAAAGAAACTGGAGTCTTTCATGAAGACACTGTCTGACATAAATTCTATTTTTACAAAGGTCTTCAATTCAATAACAAAAGGAAAGGCAGAGCTTGTACCCGAGGATCCAAACAATGTTTTTTCATCAGGATTAGACATATCTGTGGAACTTCCCAACAAGAGGGTTAGAAATATAAGGGGATTAAGCGGCGGAGAACTTTCAGTTCTTGCGATTTCATTAATAATGGCTCTTTCAAAGTATACGGAAGCAGTTTTCTATGTTTTGGATGAAGTCGATGCGGCTTTGGATGCAATAAACGCTGGAAATTTCTCAGCTTTGGTAAAGGCTTATTCCGCATCCTCTCAGTTCATAATAATATCCCACAACGAAACTACTCTTATAAATGCAGATGTAATCTACGGCGTTACAATGAATGATGAAGGCATAAGCAGGGTAGTTAGCGTAAAGATGCCGGAGCAGAAGGCTCAATGATTTAGGTATCTTATCAATTCATTTATTTCATTCAAAGTCATTTCATTTACTTGTTTGTTCCCGAGCGATTTAATTTTATCCGGTAATTCCTGGAATTCCTGCTTACTTTCTCTCTTTGTCTTGTAATCAAGTGCTATCTTTCCGTTAATAAAAGCATTTTTCAGCAGCATCTCTTTCCTTCTGAATATCTCCTGAAAAATGTCGTTTTGCTTTTTTGTAATCTTTACCATCCTGCTTGTTACCCTCGGAACCGGGTAAAATGCTTCTTTTTTTACTTCCTTTATTTCATTAAATTCAAAAAAGATCTTTTGTATTGCAGAGAATTTCGTGCTGCTTTCTTTTGATAAAAGCTGTTTTGCTATTGTGTTTGGAAGTATCATGACACCAAATTCAAAATCGTAGAAAGAAAGTTTGTTAAGAATCCTGTCTGAAATATTATAAGGGGGGTTTGATATCACTTTATTGAACTTAGGGTATATTATTTCCAAGGCGTCTGCATTTATTATCTGCACATTTGGGTCTATCTCATATTTATCAATTAAATAAGAATAGCATTTTATCTCCTTCTCTATTGCTATGATTCTGCATTTTTTGCTTACTAGCGTTTCTATGCTTCCGAAACCAGCACCTATGTCTAAAACAACATCAGAAGGCTTTAATTCTCCCTGCTTTACTTCCTCATTTAGCACTTCATCATCTACAAGAAAATTCTGCCCGTTTTCGTTGCTGCTTTTTATTTTATAATCATCGACAAGCTTGATTATTGTATCTCTTAGTTGGCTCATATTATTTTGAGCGCACGCGTGGAGGCTTCAACCTTTCTACAGAATAAGCCTGTCCGCATTTGCTGCAATTAAAAACATATTTCTCTTTCATTTTTCCATCTTCTCTTACTTTCTCTGTTTTTAATTCTGATTCAAAATCATTTTCTTTTCCACATTTTGGACATTTGAAAACGAAATGGAAATTGCTTTCACCGCTCTCTCTATATATTAGGAGTTTCTCGGTTTTGCCTTCAAAGTTTATAAACGATTTTTTTATGAAATTCACCTTATTTATGTCCATAAGAGAAAAAGTTTTTGCTGTTTTATATACGTTTTTATTCTACTTTTATGCGCTTTAATTCGCCGCTTTCCTTTATCCAGATGGCCCAGCATAGCTCCGTTCTACTCATGCCCAGGGCCTCGCTTATCCTTTCCCCTTCTGATATGCATTCATATGGCGTTTTAACGGTTCTAAAGTTACTGCTTATCCATTTCATTATTATCTTATCTGGCATTATAGCATCTACCCCGCTCTGAATTCTTAGATATTGGAACGTGTTTATGCCAACGCCTTTTACACTGCCTATTTCGTCTTTTTTAAAGTTAAAAGGATCGGCATTCTCAGCCCATTTTTTAAGCGTTATCATTTCATTTCCAGATCCGCTTCTTTCCGCTATAAATTCGCATATCGCTTTCATTGCACCCCATACTCTTTTATTCCTAAAGATAGACAGCAACTCTTTTTCGTCCATCTTTTTAAAATCTCTGCATTTTGATACGATGCCTGTTTTTACATACTTTTCCCGAAAATAATTTACTTTTGGCACAACTACTGTAAAATAGTTTAGACCCGTGCTATCAAGGCAAGCATCGAGAACTACTAAAATCGCTTTTCCTTCCCACCTTCTTCCAGTTTTGCAAAGGCTTGCAAATCCTTTAGATTCTTGGATTATCTCGCTTCCGAAAAGCTTTAATGCATTATTTTTCATTATTAAAGAATAAAACACCTTACCTTTTATTATATTTCGTTTTTATCCGGCATAAAAATATATATAAAGGTAAAAAACATAAGTAAAGAGTATAATTTCGAAATTATGAAAGTACCAAGGTCGAGAAGAAGGGGAAAGAGCAGAGTTTTCAGAGTCAACGATTTCAAGGCTATAGGAAAGGTAAAGCTTCCTAACTCGCTTGAGCCAATGAATGCGAGGGTAACAAAGCTTATCCATGATCCATACAGGACTGCACCTTTAATGGAAATAAAATTTGAGAATGGCTCAAAATCTTTTTTGCCTGCTTTTGTTGGTGCATACGAAGGCCTTATAATCCCTTACATGAAAACAGATAGCATAAAAGACGGTTCAGTTTTGAGGCTTGGCGACATCCCAACGGGAACAAATGTTTACAACATTGAATTGAAGGCAGGAGATGGGGGAAAACTTATAAGAGCGGGCGGAAACAGTGCAAGGATAATGGAAAACACTGGAGAGGAAGTTGCTATTTCGCTTTCAAGCGGAAAGATTCTTCGATTAAAGCAGGACTGCCGAGCAATTGTAGGCAAGATAGCTAATGCCGGGAGAAAAGAAAAGCCGTTTTATAAGGCAGGAAATAAGTATCATCTTATAAAAGCCAGAAGCAGATACTGGCCTATGAATGCTGCTGTTGCAATGAATGCTTATGAGCATAAATTCGGAGGAAAGAGAAGGAGTACACAGCATAAGTCTAAAAGCTCCGCTAGGAATTCTCCTCCAGGAGCAAAAGTGGGAGCGATTGCCCCTAAGAGGACAGGTGTAAGATAATGGAAGAGTATAAATTTAGAGGAAAAAGCATAGAAGAGCTTAAAAAGATGTCAAGCGAAGACCTTGTAAAAATAGCAAATGCCGATTTTAGAAGGGCAATGAAAAGGGGTTTCTCGCCTGAAGAGAAGGCATTTCTAGCTAACATGAAAAAGAAGGCAGCAAAGTC
Organism: Candidatus Parvarchaeum sp.; assembly: GCA_049965555.1. Lineage (GTDB taxonomy): Archaea > Nanobdellota > Nanobdellia > Parvarchaeales > Parvarchaeaceae > Parvarchaeum. The sequence goes on along the minus strand of JBMFWF010000001.1, from coordinate 61,650 downwards.
AAAAGCGATTAAGACACACATGAGAGAGATGTTCATACTTCCGGACTTTGTCGGACTTACAATACATGTGCACAACGGTAAGGAGTTTGTGCCGGTGGAAATAAAACCATCGATGGTTTTTCATCGTTTGGGAGAGTTCGCTCTCACAACAAAACAAGTGAAGCACGGTTCGCCAGGTATGAAAGCTACACGTTCAAGCGGATTTGTTCCTATTAAGTAAATATGGTAACTAAAGTACAGGTCAAAAGGGAAGGAATGCCTATCTCATTGAAGCATACACATGAGATAATGGAGGCAGTTAAGGGCAAACAGATTTCAAAGGCAAACTCTCTACTTAAAAAAGTATTGGCAAAGGAGGCTTATATACCATTCAGAAAATATCCAAGCAAAGGGCACAAACATGGTGTGCCAGCCGGTTACCCTCAGAAAGCAACTAAGCAGGTTATTTCAATGCTTGAAGAATTAAAAGCGAATGCAAAGAATATGGGGTTAGATGAATCAAAGATAGTGATAAGTAGTTACTCTCTTGGAAGGGGAGGATATCCAAGGTTTTCAAGCGGAACCGTTTATAGACACGGGAAACGCACAAATCTAACTATTTATTCCTTAGTCGATCAGGAAAGGAAGGCACCAGAGAAGAAGCAGGCCAGTACAGACAACAAAGTCGAGAGCTCTGCTGCCGAAGAATCTGTAAAAGATGCTGTAGACAAAAAGGCGCAAAAGCCTGCAGAAGAGAAAAAAGAAGAAGAATCAAAGCAAGAAAGTAATAAAAGCACAGAAAGCAATGATTTAAAGGCGGAGCAATGATATGTTACCAAAAAAGATAATCGCAAACAAAGTGAATGATGAGACTGCTAGGGAATACCTGTTCAAGAAATTCAATAGATTTGGAATAAGTGATATAAGGATAGAAAAAACGCCTCTGGGCATGAAAATAGTTATAAAAACGCCAAAGCCAGGCGCAATAATAACAAGAGCTAATCAGATACTGAGGGAAAGCTCGAAGGAGCTTGGAGAATATTTCAATCAGGAATCCCCTAGAATAGAGGTTGAAGGTTCACAGAATCCGAATCTGGACCCTGCAATAGTCGCTGATTCAATAGCTTTTAAGATAGCCAAGTACGGTCCAATGAAATACAAAGTAGTTGCTCACAAGGCGATGGATAGCATAATGGCTGCAGGTGCGAAAGGAGTAGAAATAGAGATAGGAGGGGTTATAAAGGAGAGGGCAGCGCATTTTAAGTTTAGGCCTACAGGTAGCGTCATGCCAAAGACCGGACAGGTCGAGTTTTTCGGGGTTAGAAGCGCAAAAAAACAGTTAGTGCTAAAAAGGGGCTCGATAGGTATAAAAGTTACAATTGTCGTGCCTACTGAAAACATAGGAGGAGTGAAAATAAATGATGGAAGAGAATCTGAAGGACTTGGAAATGGAACTTCTGAAAATGAACATAAAGAAGACGCAGGGGCTCCAGCCAGCTGATGCTGGTAAGTACAGGCATTTGAAGAAGAAAGTCGCTCAGCTGAAGAATGAGCTTAGGAAGAAAGAGTTATCATCCTCTAAGAAGTGAAAATCTAGATATTAATCATTAATTATCTAAAAAATAAGCCGCTGTCAAAAACCGTTTTAAAGGGAATGCCTTCAACCGTTTATTAAGTCAAATAGTGTATCAAGCTGTTGTCTTTTAGCCTCTATTTGGGCTTTCATTTTCTTGTATTCATCCTCACTTATCTTGCCTGCAACGAAATTTCTCTCCAAGTCTGCCGATTCCTTTTCTATATCCCTTAATTTATTGTTTAGTTTTGTGGAACCCTGCGGACCCATAGAAAGGCTGCTTGAAACGCTGTTTGCAAGCTGTCTTTTGTCCAATTTATTGCCGTATTTTCTAGAAAGTTCGCTATACATCTCTGTCATATCTCCTTCAAGTTTAGAATATGAATCTTTATCCTTGAATTTGCAGTCTCCTGCTAAAACTACTCTTACATTGGCCGATTCCTCAGTTGGATCATAGACTCCTATTATCTTTGCCCAAAGAAATATCGGCACTATCTTCTTTATTTCAAAGAACATAAGTGATAATACAAAAAATGCTATCATCCCATAAAGGACAAGTGCAGAAGCAGAATAACTGAAATGAGTTATATTTGTGTATATATTTGACCTATAAGAAACAAGGAGAACTACCAGTAAGATTATTCCAAGTATAAGGCAGGTCTTCCATGCTATCGGGTATTTCGAGCCTTTCTTATTGTCCTTTGCGCTTTTAATAAGCGCCCTTATGGGTTTGACATTTCCTCCTCTAAAGGTCTCTTCAAGTTCATTATCATCGAATTTCGCAAGTTCATTGAGCAGTATCTTATAGTCCATGTCAGTCATGTACTCTGATACTTGGTTCCTAAGTACCTGTGGATCATCGCTTTTTATATAAAGGTCATAGAACACATGCTTTTTTTCCAATTCCTGAGTATCGAACTCTTTCTCGTAGTTCTTTATGCTGAATCCAATCATAAAAATATATGATTTCATTTAAATAAATAAGTATTATTTGCAGTTTTTGAGTGTTTTTTTGTTTACACCCAAAAACCACTTATTTATTTATAAAACTCTTATCTACTTTAATGGATTTGGGAAGCATTGGATTTTTGATAATCTCTGGATTGCTTATAGTTACTGCAATCCTTATGGTTTCTACAAAGAATCTAATACATTCTCTTCTCTACATGTTCATGTTTGTTATATCTGTAACTGCAATGATACTTTACTTAAATGCAGTATTTCTTGGAATAGCAGAGCTTATAATATACAACGGAGGTATAGTGCTTTTGCTTGCAATAGGGATAAGCTCAATGCCGGAGGGGGCAGTTAAAAAGATAAACTCAAAGCTCGCATTCTCTCTTCCAATAATAATACTGGCAGTAACCTCATTTCTGTTGCTTAAAATGCCGTCTTCACAATATCCCAATGCCTTAAACTATGCTAATTTTGGAGCTTATTTCTTCCAAAATTATTCCGGCCTCCTATTCGTACTGGCATTCACTGCAATCGCCAGCATATTTTCGACAATATACATAATAAGTAGAGGTGAGAAGATATGATACCTGAGAATTATTTCCTGCTGCTTACTAGCATACTTTTCGTTATAGGGATATATGGAATACTTTCAAGGAGAGAGGGAATCTCCATAATCATATCCTCAGAGATAATAGTCAATGCGGCCATAATAAATTTCATATCAGCTGCCAATTTTTATTCGGCCCTAAATGGAGTAAGCTATGCCTTAATAACTCTGATAATGATAGTATTTGAAACAGTGGTTTTCATAGCATTGATGGTAGTCTTTTCAAGAAGGACGGGCTCGCTTTCTATATCAAAGTTAGGGAGGTACAGAGGTTGATATGCTGTATCTAATTCTCCTGCCGCTTTTAATCTCTGCAATTTTAATCCCATTATTGGGAGAAAGAAAGAACTTAAGCTGGCTGATTTCTTTGTCAGCCGCTGTAATCTCTTTTGTTCTTTCAATTTTCTTCTTTATTATATATTTCAATAAGAATACAATAGAAAGTTATACTTGGTTTTCTTTCAGTAGTTTCTCCTTCTCTCTTTCATTCATAGGAAACAACCTGACCCTTTTTATGGCATTGCTTGTTTCGTTCATATCAATCATGGTTTTGATGTTTGCAGGAGTTTACATGAAAGAAGAGAGACATGCAAGGTTTTATGCAGAGATGTCATTTTTCATATTCTCCATGCTAGGTTTGGTTATGTCGAACAGTCTGCTTCTATTCTTCATATTCTGGGAATTTGTTGGCATAACTTCCTACCTTCTGATAGGCTTTTGGTATGATAGAGACGGCCCCGCCGTTTCAAGCAAGAAGGCTCTTATAATAACAAGGGTAGGGGATCTTGCCTTCCTCGCAGGTTTGATTGTAATTTTTTCAGCGCTTAAGACATTTTCAATATCTTCTATTTTGAATTCCATTCATTCCATTCCCTTAACAGCATTAGTAATTGCAGGTTCCCTTTTTACGATTGCAGGGCTTTCAAAGGCAGCGCAGTTCCCATTCTATACTTGGCTTATAGATGCAATGGAGGGCCCTACCCCTGTAAGTTCCCTTCTTCATTCTGCAACAATGGTTGCAGCAGGAGCGTACCTTCTTGTAAGGCTTCTTCCATTGGTATCCACGGCAGGGCTTCTTAACTTGATAGTTATTTTAGGATTCATTACTGCTTTTACAAGCGCCCTGCTTGGTTTAAAGGAAAGGCATTTCAAGAAGATACTTGCATATTCAACTATAGAAAGCCTTGCCTTCATGTTCCTTGCGATAGGAACTTTAAATGCCGGCGGTGCTATTTTTTACCTGTTTACGCATGCAGTTTTCAAATCCATGCTTTTCTTCATAAGCGGAGGGCTTGCAATTGTTTTTGGTACCTATGATATATACCAGCTAAATAAAAAGAAATTAAGGGGCACTTGGTTTACTGTGCCTGCATTAATAGGCTTTGCCTCAATCTCTGCCATACCTCCCTTTATGAGCTTTTTTGCGCATTCAGCACTTACCCACAATTTTAATTTATTAGAAAACATAGCATTTGTTTTTGTTGCCTTTTTAACAGCTCTTTTTTCTTTTAGGGCCTTTTTTGTAATATTCGGCAGCAAGACAAGAAAACCTCTTAAGAAGGAATTCAATCTTTTCTTGCCTATAATCCTGCTTTCAATAATATCCACAGTTGGCGGAGTTTTCCTCTACTTTTTCAAAAACATAATACAAATAGCATATTCTTTTGATGCGTTTTCATTTATAGCTCTCGCAGCTTCTTTGCTAGGTATCTTCTTCTCATATGAAATTTTTTATGTAGGAAAAACAAGAAAATTCAAGGAAATGATGAAAGCTATATCTGAAGGGGTTGCAAATTATGGGTACGAGAAATTCATAATTGCATTAGGTAATGCAATTTCTGCCTTTGGTTTCTATGTCGGTAAGTTTGATTTCATGTTTTCAAATGCAATGTCTAGAATTGCCGAATCAACTTTTATTTTATCCTCAAAAACAAGGGAGATACAAAATGGAGATGCATTTAGGTACTTAACAGCAGTAATAATAGGGCTTACTGCGGTTATCCTTTTAGCGGTGATTTTCGTATGATAAACTTAATTTTTCTTCTTTTGGTGCCGGCAATAGGTATATTGCTTCTCATACTAAAAAGATTCTACCGGAATCTGCCTTCATCCGAGACAATAGTTCTTTCGACAATGTTAGTTAATGCTGTAGTATTTGTCGTTGGCCTTATCTTTGGCTTTTCAAGTTTCAATGTAAACATAAATCCCAGCATAAGTTTTTCATTTTCACTGCAGGAAAATTTCATAACCATACCGTTTCTTCTAATAGCAGTAACAATCCCTATCGCAATACTTCTTTTTTCATCAAAGGAAATAAAGCAGAGCAAAAGCATCTTTTATCTCTTTTATCTTCTAGTGTATATCTCTGTTATATCTGTTTTTGTTTCTTCCAATTTGATAGTGTTCTTCATCTTCTGGGAAGCAGCAGTTCTTTCACTTTTCTTCATTACCGGGCTATGGGGCAACGGTGAGAATGGCAGAAAAGCGGCGATGAAATTCCTGGTGTTCACACAATTTGGGAGCCTTACATTATTAGCCGTCTTCATACTTCTTTTCCTTTACACTGGTAGTTTCAACTTTTTTGTTATTGCATCCCGGATGTCATTTTTGCCATCTTACATAGAATACCTGTCCTTTTTCCTTTTATTAATAACAGTAATGATAAAGATGCCTATCTTCCCACTTCACGGCTGGCTTCTTGATTCTTATTATTATTCTCCTTCTTCAGGAACAATGCTTTTGTCTAGCATGCTTTCCAAACTCGGAGGTTTTGCGTTTATTTTGTTTGGCTTTGGACTTTTCAGGAATTTGATTTTTGACTTTAGGCTGCCTTTGATAGGTTTGGGCGTTTTCACTGCAATCTATATTGCATTTACTGCTTCAGGCCAGAAAGATCTGAAAAAGCTTCTCTCGTATTCGAGCATGTTCTATATGTCTTTGGTCTTTATTGGTGTTTCATCGGGCATAAATTTAGCAGTCGCAGGATCGGTTCTTTTAATGGTAAGCCATGGATTCATAATAACTATGCTGTTTGGAATCTCTTACATACTTATGCAAAAGACAGGCACTAATGAGACAGAAAGAATGGGGGGGTTAATGTCAAAGATGCCCCTGCTTTCCTTCTTTCTTGTTTTTGGCATATTTGCAAGTCTTGGTGTACCGGGTTTATCTAATTTTCCCGGAGAATTTCTCATTTTCTTAGGGTCTTATGGGGTTGTCGGTATATCGCTTTTAGCAATATTCGGAATAATGCTGTCTACGAATTATTATCTGAGGGTAATAAAGCAGTCTTTATTTGGACAGTTGAAGAAGACCTTTGCAGGCTTGACAGACCTTTCAAGAAACGAGCTGTTTTTCATGCTCTTCCTTTCTTTTTTCATTCTTTTGATAGGGCTATTCCCTTCATTGCTTTTAAGTACACTTGGAGGGCTATAAAATGGAATACCTAAATTCACAATACATCTTGTTTTCCGGCATATTGCTTATTATCTTATTAGATTTTCTAAGGCATAGTTTAAATAGCAGCAAAAAGGCCTTTTTGCACTACATAACAGCCGCTTTCCTGGGCCTAGCGCTCATTTTTGATGTCATATATGGAAACATGAACATAAATTTGTTCTCTGAAGTGCAGTATTCCCAGTTTGTGACGGGGTTCATGCTGTTTCTCTCATTTTTCATATACCTTTTCATAATAGCAGATAAAAATGAACACAGCGTTGCAATCGATATATCATACCTTTCTGCAGTTCTTGGTTCAACCCTTGTTGTTTTATCAAGCAATCTTATCTCGTTGTTTATCTCTATAGAAATGCTTTCCATATCTACTTATGCTCTAGTTTACATGTATAAATCGGGAAATGCACTCGAAGGCGCGTTAAAATATCTTTCAACCGGCATAATCTCTATGGTAATCTTGATATTCGGTATTTCCCTTATATATGCAGGTGCAGGCACACTCTCATTTTCTTCTTTGCATATGATTTCATACCTTCCTTTCATTGCGGGCGTCGCTGTAGTAATAGCTGGGCTGGGCTTCAAGTCAACCCTTGTTCCATTTCATATGTGGGCGCCTGACACGTATGAAGCTTCAAAAAGCTCTGTAACTGCCTTTATCTCATCCGTATCCAAGGCCGCAGGACTAATTGCAATGATAAGGATTTTCTTTTTCGCTCTTCCAGTTTCATCATTGTTTGTTACTGCGCTTTTCCTTTCGATAGCCATTATAACTATATTTCTGAGCTCATTCCTTGCATCCGTTCAGGATAGAATAAAGAGGATACTTGCTTATTCAAGTATTTCACAGGCAGGGTTTGCATTCATAAGCATAGCAGTTCTTACTACAAAAGGGATAAACGCAGCAATTTTCTACATTTTTGCATTCGCTGTCGCAGATGCAATAGTGTTTCTAGCATATGATATGTTTGAGAACAGAAAAGTCATTTACAAGAAGGAAGTCAGTTCGATGACACAGGTCTCAAGAGTAGGGGCAGTAGCTTTCTTCATAGGTATACTATCTCTTGCAGGTTTCCCTCCTACTATAGGGTTCTTTGGAAAGCTTCTAATATTCTATGCTTTATTCAGCAGCGGATACTTCGCGCTTGTCATACTTGCATTTTTCGCGCTTTTGGTTTCTACTTTTTATTACTTCAGCATACTGTCAGAAATGCATGTTGTTGACAGGATAATAAGCAATAAAAAACAAATGCCTATCAAAAAAGAGCAGAGGATAAAGGAATCCATACTAATAATACTTACCTTGGCTTTGTTCATCGGCATAATATTTGCATGATTTTCTTATTTACACCTAAAATTACATGTGGCTGCAGGTTAGATTGAATATGCTTAAAAGCTTGTTTTTACATAATTAAAATGTCGGGGTAAAAATTGATTAGTAGTTTTTAAGGTTGCAATGGGTATAGAAGACTTTAATATAAGGTTTAAAAAGGGCTCAAGGGCGATTTTTGTAGGTGAGTACGCTGTTGTTGGCGATGTTCATCTTGGCTTTGAAGAGGACATAAACAGCAATGGATACAATATCTGGGAAAAAACCGATGAATTAACAGAAAAGATAATCAACTTGGGTTCTAGAAAGCTTATTTTGCTTGGTGACATAAGGAAGGAATACACGGAGATAAAGCCAAAGGAAGGCGGCGTGCTGGTAAAGTTTTTTTCAAGGCTGTCTGATAATTTTGATGAAATAATACTGACGAAGGGAAATCATGATGGAGGTATAGAGAAGATAACAGGCAGATTCAGCAATGTATCTGTTAAAAATGAATTTGTATACGATAAAATAGGATTTATGCACGGGCATTCTCTTCCCTCTGTTCAGATGTCAAGAGAAGCGGAAACATTGTGCATTAGTCATGTTCATCCTTCCTTTAACTTCAAGGATTCGAACGGCGTTTCATATAAAGAGGACTGTTTTTTCATGCTTAAGATAAAACTTCCAAAGGACAGGTATCCGGATTCTAAATTGAAGAAGGGAATAATCGTGCCAAAATTCAATCCCTACATAGGAAGTTCTACTGAAATAAGTAATAAAGGGATAATGAGATACGCTGAAATAGACAGCAGGATGACCTTAGATCTCGTAGTATTCTGAAAAGGAATGGTTATAAATTAAAAATCTTCTTATAAATAATATGAGTCCAGGGGAATTTTGGGTTTTCGTTATAGGGATAATAGCTTTGGTTGCTCTTTTTCTCTTAAGTATCTTTGTGCCCAGTTTGTTTTATGCATTCCTAATAATCTTCATTGCATTGCTTATTGTTATCTTCTTTATAACTTTTGTAAAGAAATACAGCCAGTTTGAAAGAGGGATAATATTCAGACTTGGCAAGTTTAATCGCATAGCGGGTCCCGGGTGGGCTATTGTTGTGCCATTTTTTGAAGAGGAATACAAGAAGGTAGATGTAAGGGTAAAAATGATGGATATAACTTCTTCTGACATATTTACAGCCGATGACCTAAAGATCTCGCTTGATGGTACAATATATTATCAGATTGTAGATCCCGAGAAAGCAACTTTGCAGATAGATAATTACGGGCAAGGACTATCCAATTTAGTTCAGTCCGCGGTTAGGAATGCAATAGCGTCATTAACAATGAGGCAGGTTTTTGGAAGCCTTGACAGATTAAATGATATACTTGCAGACGCAATAAGGCACATGACTTGGAAATGGGGGATAGACGTCCCCTCTGTGCAATTAAGGTCTGTTTCGCCGTCCAATGAAGTTATACAGGCTATGCAGCAGCCAGAGATTGCTGCCAATTTGTTGCAGGCACAGAGGTTTAAAGCAGAGGCACAGAAAATAGTCATGGAAGCAATAGGGGAAGGCAGCAAATCTCTTGATGACCGCTCAATTATGTATCTTTATCTTCAGGCACTTAAACAGATAGGGGAATCAAGCTCTTCCAAGATAGTTCTTCCTATGCAGTTCATGCAAAACGCAGGAAGCATGCTTGGGGGCATGGCTGGCCTTTCAACGACTGCACTTGCTTCTCTCGGGGGCCAGGAAAACGTGCAGAATGTTATAGACAAGATAAAGGAGAAGATATCTCAGGCTAATTCTTGATCTAGATGGCTCTCAAATTATCTCCGAGTAAACATCTATTTTTTCAGAGTCAATGTTTAGGCCGCTTTCTTCAGCGAAAAGTTCATAGAAAAGCCTTTTGTATCTTTTCGTATAATCCAAGCTATCAAACTTTTTTTGCACTTTTTTAATTATAGTTTCAAATGTTTTCAAATCCATTGCTTCAAAGTCTTCTTGCATCTTTCTTAAAACCGATTTATTAGCATCGCCTATTGTTTTTGAAGAGTTTATTAAAGTATTATCAATCGAATATTATTCCCTTTATTTTCATATTATAGGATAAGCCTCCGACGGGTGCTGGCCCCGCGACCTTCTGCTTACAAGGCAGACGCTCTACCGCTGAGCTACGGAGGCTCAATGTAGGTGCCGATAGTCTATTACATTAAAGTAAACTTATATATTTTATGTTTAGCGTTTAATCTATTGTTGAGTATGGAAGAATATGAGGTAATAGAGCATCTTAAGTCTGGGCCAAAGGCTGCAGACAACAATTTTATCATAGTCGCAATAAATTACAAAGAGCCTACTTATATAAAGTTTGAAAGCGCCATGGATTTTAAAGTTGGAGATAAGATCGAAGTAGAAAATAATGATGTCTTTTTTAGCCAAAAAAAGATAGGTCAGATAAAGGAAATAAAGAAGGCAAGCGATATAAAGATAGACACAAGGTATGACATAAAGTACACTGGCGGATATTCTGTCGACGGAAAAAAGGTATACTTGGATGAGCATTTTCCAAAGAATATTGTTGTTGATGGGAAGACAGTTGATACTGTTGAAAGCATTGACAGGCATCATGAAGTTACGGAGAAATGGCTAATAGATGATGCATATGAATATGCGTATGCACATGAGATCGCAACTAAAATCGAGAGAGAGTATGTCGAATCTTTAGGCATAAATTGGGATGATTACTGTAAAGAAGTCAATAAGAATTTACATGAGGTTTACATGTCCAAAGCCGAGAAGACACCCTCAGATTTGGACCTCGCTCCTTATTTTTATTCAAAGGACGAGAAAGCACTGAAGGAGATAAGGGAAACTAAGCAGTGAATGTCATTTTATCGCAGCTTGCTAAAGAATTAATCCTGCTGCCTTGTAATCTTTATATGGAAGCTAAATTCATAGATGTTCACGCACATATATCTGACAAGTCGTTGGAGAAAGTGAGAGATAATTTTCTTGGAGAAATCTCTGATTCTTATTTAATATTAAATGCGGGAGAGAACAAAGACGACAGCGAAAGAATACTTAAGGACAGCAAGAAATACTCGTTTCTGCTTCCTTGTATAGGCCTGCATCCCAATGAAATAGCTCGCAATTCATATCAAAATGCAGAAACTGAGTTCGAATTTTTTTCAAGCAATATAAGCAGTTTTTTCGCCGTTTCAGAAGTTGGATTAGATTATAAAAGCAAGGATATTTATCAGATGGAGCAGGAGAAAGAATTCTTTTACAGGATATTGGAACTGGCAGAAAAAAACAAAAAAGTCTGCATAATCCACAGTAGAAAAGCGATAGAAGATATTTTTGATGCAGTTTCAAGTTTCAATGTAAAGGCAGTAATACATAATTTTGAAGGCAACCTAAGGAACCTTGATAGAGCACAGGATCTGGGAATCAACATAAGCATCTCAACTGGGTTTATGAAATTCAAAAAGGAAAATATAATAAAGAATGTGGATATCAATAAGATGTTTACAGAGACTGATTCCCCAGCATTAAGCCCAGATGAGAAAATAAATACTCCTTTGAATATACCTAAACTATTAAATTACATATCTAGTATAAAAAAGATGGAAGCAGATAACATAAAGGAAATTGTTTATAAAAATTTTGTCAGGGTGTTTTATGATTGAAGGCGCATTTCTCGGAACAAGTTCGGCATTCCCTACAGCAAAGAGAAACCATCCATCAGTTTATCTTATGATTAACGGAGAAAGAATGCTATTTGACTGCGGGGAAGGAACCCAAAGACAGATTCGAAAAGCCGGTTTAAGCCCCTCTATAGATTATATTTTTATAACACATTGGCATGGAGATCATTCTCTCGGATTAGGCGGCATAATACAAAGCCTTAACATGATGAAAAGCGATAAGAAGCTGCAAATATTCGGTCCTAGTGGTACTGAGAAGGGCATAAAAAACATATTAATGACATATAAATTCTATAATCAGTTAGACATAAAAGCAAAGTCAGTGAATGCACCGAATGAAAAGACAATAATTGAAAGAGATAATTACATTATTTCGGCTATAAATGTAGAGCATTCCGTTAAATGCCTTGCCTATAAGATAAAGGAAAAGGATGTGCGCAATATCTCAGTTGAAAAACTTGCTGAGAAGGGGATAAAACCAGGCAAATTTTTAAGCAAGCTTAAGGAAGGAAAGGATATTGTTTATAACGGAATTAAACTAAAATACAAGGAGCTTACTTACCTAAAGAAAGGAAAATCCTTAGCATATGTTACTGATTTAAGATATAACCGCAGAGTAATCCCCTTTATAAAAGGAGTTGATACGTTGATAATAGAAAGCACTTTTGGAGAAGAATTCCAGAAATCATACGATTTCTTCCACTTAAACATAAAAGAGGCAATGTTTCTTGCGAAGAGTTCTGGCGCCAAGGAAGTCTATTTTGTGCATACGAGTCAACGATACGAAAACGATGATTCAATGGCTAAAAGCGCCGCATCCCTCTACTCAAAAATGAAATGCAGTTTTAAATATTCTTTTCCAGATGATTTTGATAGGTTCGTACTATGAAAAATTGGGTAATAATTAAAAATTAACAAATATTTATATGCCATTATCTTTTAATAAATTATATGTCTTATAAAATATTTCTCAAATCTCCAGAGTATAACTCTAAATTATCTTTTTTAAGCAAAAGCAGGCGTTCTCAGTCAGCTCTAGAATACATGATGACCTACGGCTGGGCAATTCTGATAATAGTCATTGTAGCCGTAATATTATACAGCATGGGAATCTTCAACCCAAGTTCCAGTGTAACTTTCACAAGCAGCGGTTTCAGTCCATTTACAATATCTTCAACGATATGCAATTCAATAGGTCTTAAGTTGGGAGTAATAGCAGGTCCGATGCCTTCGGGTGCAAATTCGATAACATTGACCAAAGTATTCCTTTCATCAGCGACAGGGGCAAACACAACAGCAGCAAGTTACACGTTAACAAATCCATTAACATTGACACCAGGGCAGACAGCAGTTTTAGTCATACCCAATGTAGCATGTAATTCAGGCGGAGTAAAGTACTCTTTTTCTGGCAATATCCAGTATGGCTATTCAACAACAGCAGGCAAGGTTGTTATAAATACTAGCGGTACAGTTGCGGGAACAGCCTCTGCGTCAGTAAACAGCTTTACGGAGTATAATCTTCCGGCAAATGCACAATGGACAGTTCAATACAGTGGGGTTAACTACACATCTACCTCTGCTTCTATGATCATAAATTCAAAGTACAACAGCACCTGGAAGATTTACCCAGTCACAGTCAACGGAGTGACATATTACCCAATATATGCAGGAGGAATAAACATATCAACATCATACAATCTAGAAGTAGATTTCATCCCTCTCAGGAATCTTTGGGTTTCTGATTTTAATAAGGGTATATCTATGATATATTACAATAATAATACTCTTGCTAAAAATTCAACAGGCGGAGTTCTTTTAGATACTGGCCCATATGCTAGAAGCATAATTGAAACTTTAAATGGGCAGGATACTTATTTTACTAACTGGCTTAGTAATAATGTTACCGAAGTATCTGTTTCAAATTATAATGTTCTTAATAATATAGACTTGAATAACCCTTCTTTAGGACTTGCAATTACTCCCGATGGCAAATTTATTTACATCGCCGATGCAGGCTCTCCTTATGTTTCAGTAATCTCGACTGCAACTAACACTGTAGTTGCAACAATACCTCTTCCTACTGATGGATATGTGGCAGGAGTTGCAATTACTCCTAATGGTAAATATGTTTACATTGGCGATAATGGTGGAGGATTAATAGTAATTTCAACTGCTACTAACAGCGTAATTGATATTATACCTCCTTCTGAATCAGATCCTTGGGGTGTCGCGGTTTCGCCTAATGGGCAGTTTGTTTATGCAGCAGATGCAGGAGGATCCCTTAATGACAATGTTTCAGTAATCTCGACTGCAACTAACACTGTAGTTGCAAGAATCCCTACCTTAATAGGAAACTCTAAAAATCTTGCAATTACTCCTAATGGCAAATATGTTTATGTTACAGGTCAAGGTTATAACGTTTCAGTAATCTCGACTGCAACTAACACTGTAGTTGCAAATATAAAACTTGGTTCTGTTGTTACTTCTGAAGGAATTGCTATAACTCCAAATGGTAATTATGCTTACATTGATAATCTTTCTACATCTCAGCCTTCTGGATCTGTTATAGTTGTATCTACAGCTACAAACCAAGTTGTTTCAGATATAATCACTAATCCCGTTTCTCCTTGTGGTATAAGCTACGGCCCAATAGGAAGCTCTTGTTGATTTAATTAAATTAATTATCGGTCCTCAAAAATTTATATATAAGTACGAGTTGAGACATATCAATTATTTTGGCTTCGTTTCTACTAAAGAGGCGAAAGAACATCTCTCCAATTAGTTATGTCTATAAAAATAAGAATTCATCTCAATACAGATTTATAACCTACTTTGTATCGCATAATCCAATAATAATAGAAACTTATTTAAATTTACCATTCTTTATACAAAAGATATGAATTCGTTAACAGTAAGTGTTATAGGTCCGTACAGGTCCGGAAAGTCAACTCTTGTAAACAAGCTGCAGCAAAGGAAAGGCGCAGAGGAAGATGTTTCTTTCTTTTTCTTCAAATATGGTGGAAAGAATGTTACTTTAATAGATACCCCTGGAGACATGGACAACCCTACTACATTAGCTTCAGTTCTAACTCTCTCGGATGCGATAATATTCTGTGTTTCTCCTGAAAACGGAGTGAATCTTCAAGTCGGAGAACAGATAATAATGGCAAGTTCAATAGGCATAAAACAAGGCTTAATATGCATAACAAAGGCAGATATCTCTACTGCCGCAGACATAGAAAAGCTAGAGAAGCAGCTGTCAGCCATAATAAAAGGAACTTCGATGGAAAACTTTGAGATAATGGTAGTGGACATAAATAATGATCAAAGCATGGCTGATATACGGGCAAAGGTCTCAAGTTTTTCCTATGATCCAGAAAATATCCAGAAGCCTTTTAAAATATTGATAGACCATGCCTTCGAGTCAAAGGGCATGTCGATTGCAGTCGGGACTATGCCAACTGGAAAGATCGGCATACACTCAGAAGGAGTTATTGCACCAACACCTTTTACAAAAGAGATCTCTATAAATTCCATTCAAATAAACCAAGAAGATGTGCAGTCAGCAGAAGCAGGTGATAGAGTAGGGGTTGCGATAAAAGGAGTGTGGCCCTGGGACCTGCCAAGGGGAGTTGAAATAAGAAAGAAAGGTAGCTTTAAGGATATCAAGGAAGGGGAGCTAACTGTCGATGTAAGCCCATTATACAAGCAGGAAATAAAAGACGATGTAAAGCTTAATCTAATATTGAACTGGCAGAACATTGTTGTGACCTTAAGCAGCGTGAAGCGCGAAAACAACAAGTTAAATGCTCATTTCATTGCAGATAAGAATTTTTGCTTTGATGAAAACGACAAAATGATACTTATAAACAAGGATCTTCCTATAAGATTTCTGAGGGTTGTTGGTAAGACTAAAGTAATGTAAATTTTATAATCTCTTAGCAACTACTTATTTTATGCAAAATACAGTTAGAGAAGATGAAATAAGAGTTGATTATAGGACAGGAACAAAAATCCTTTTCTCCAGTGTAAGAAACAACAAGCCTGCTGATTTTTATAATCTCTCGGAAGATAAGTGGGAATCAGATGTTTCCAGGTGTCCTTTTGAATACGGAAAAGAAAGTCTTAACAAGACGATAGAACTTGTAGGAGGAGATGAACATTCCTGGAAATTGAAGATAATCGAGAACAAATTTCCAATGCTTTCTCCGAAATTTGATTTTACTCCAGAGGATGGCTTTCTTAGAGAGGAACCTGCTTTTGGCTACTGTGAGGTCATATTTGAAACACCTACTCATAATGTAAGGTTTTCGCAATTACAGAAAGAGGATTATCTGCGTTGGATAGATGCGGTAATAGAGAGGGAAAAGGCATTATACTCCAGAGATAGGATAAAATACGTGTATACATTCAAAAATGAAGGCCCAAGAAGCGGCGCAAGTCTGTCCCATGCCCACAGCCAGATAATGGCCTTTGAGGAAATCCCAAAAACAATTAAAGAAGAACAAGAGAAGATAAGAGAATTTTACGATAAAAATAAAGAGTGCTTATATGAGCATGCTATTAAATATGAAAAAGAAAGGCTGCTAGCCGAAAATGAAAGTTTTATAGCTTTTGCCCCATTTGGATCAAAGATGAGCTCCGAATCAGTCATAATGCCGAAAAGACACGTAAACTATGTTGGTCTTCTATCAGATCAGGAAAAATCTGATTTTGTAGACCTTATTTCAAAGGTTGTAAAGACAAACGAAGTTCTTTTTGGCAAGCTTTCATACAATTTGTTGTTCCATGAACTAAAGTCAGACAGCAACTTTCATTTTCATGTTGAGATATACCCAAGAGTCATCACATTTGCGGCAGTAGAATTTGCAGGCTTTAATACGAATCAATTGTTCCCTGAGAAATACGCCGAGATGTTTAGAGGGGCTTTAAAGTAGGTCCAAGTTGTAATTTTCTTTTACATATTTATATACAAGATCTGTGAATTCTTTTGTGTAAAATTTAAGCGAATCCTTGAATTTTTCTATGTTTTTATCTTCAAGGTTATTCTCTATCCAGTGCTCTATTCTGCCAAAATCTCTACATTTGTAAGTTTTTGCGTCTATAAAGAAACCGTATGCTTTCTTATTTTCTTTTTTGCATTGAAGGGATATAGCATCCGTTATATTCAGTTCATTGTCTTTTCCTTTCTCAACTTCTTTTAGGTATTTAATGCTGTCCTTATTTAAAATATACGTCCCTCCCCACATTACATTATAATTACCATCATTGTTTATTGCCGTGTCCAAAATGTAATCATCTGGCTTTTCTACTGCTTCATCCATCTCGAGAAGTATATTATCAAGTTTCTTGCCTCTTACAAATCCTCCTTTCTTCGCATCTTCTCTCTTAACTTTATCAGCAGAAAACATTGGTCTGCCATTGAAATGATTTATTATGTCCTTTATGTAATTATTTCCGTTGTTGCTTTCTATTATTAAATCGCCTAATAGAACTATGTAGTTCTGACCTTTCAGTTGTTCTTCTGCAGCCAGTATTGCGTCAGCGGTGCCTCTTGGTTTTTTTGTTACAGGGTCCTCTGCTTGATACACAATCTCTAAGTTTATTCCCTTCAATTCAGGGTCTTTTTTCAAGTCTTTCAAGTATTGATTTTGAAGCTTAAAGGATCCGTTATTATCCTCATCTCTCCTAGTTACTATAACAATTTCCTTTATGCCTGCTTCTGCCAGATTTTTAATATGGTGATATATTATTGGTTTGTCTGCATAAGGAAGAAAAGGCTTTGGTATGTAGTTGCTAAATGGGCGAAGATGACTGCCATTTCCGGCAGCTAGAATTACGGCTTTGCCTATTTTTTCATCCGCCATAATATAAAAGCTAGATGAAATAAACTTATATTAATACTTTAAATTTTAATTCATCAACCTAATAGAATGTTCTCTGTTATCAAAGCGGGAAGTTTGTTTACTGTTTCCTGCTCAAAATCAGTTTCCTTAGTTAAGAGTTCGTTTATTATTTTTTCAGCCTCTTCTTTTGAAATTTTCCCATCGCTTAAGTCCTTACTTATCTCTCTGTATCTTACTGAGTCTATCATTGGGAAGTTTTCATACGCCTTTATATAGGCCTCCATCTCTTTTTTGTAGTCCTTCTCTTCAATGTTTATAATTTCTTTCCAGAGCTTGACTTCTTTTTCAGCGCTCTCCTTGCTATCAGATGCATGAACTAAGTTAATCCCCTTCGTTGTTCCGTATCTACCCCTTATTGATAATGGATCTGCTTTCTCGCACATCGTTTTTCCCAATAAATTTCTTACATTATCGACTACATTCTCACCGCTAGCTATTATCACAGCTAGTTCGGTCGCTGACATGAAATTTACCAAATTGTTATAGAAGAATTTTCCTTTGTGTTCACCATAATGTCTGTCTGCAAGGAATTCTTTCTTAGGTTTTAATACTTGGAAAAATTTTATACCAACTCCGAGATCTAATATATTTTTCAATGCCCTTGCACCAGCATATCTTCTTACCATTCCATCTGGTTTAAGCAGTATAAGCATCTCTTCCATTTTTTTATTAACCGGTTATAATATAAATATCTTATATTACACTTCTGAGTTTAGTGACAGAAAGCATAAAATTAGTTAACTTTATTAGTGATAACAACATATTTAATACCATTATCTAGAGGTTTGAGCTATGAGATCACCAATATGCGCTTTTTTAGGACATGTAGATGCAGGCAAAACCAGTATAATGGATGCTATAAGGGATACAATGAACGCATATAAAGAAAGCGGCGGTCTAACTCAAAATATAGGTTCAACTGAAGTACCTACTGATAGGATAAAAGAAATAGCAAGCGATCTTCTTTCTAAGTTCAATATAAGCATAAAGGTTCCAAGCATAATATTCATAGACTCTCCAGGCCACGAAGCCTTTGTCACATTAAGAAGAAGAGGAGCATCTATCGCGGATATAGCAATATTGACAGTAGACATAACAGAAGGCATACAAAATCAGACAATAGAATCAATTGAGATACTGAAGTCATACAAGACGCCTTTTTTGATAGCCCTTACTAAGATAGATACGATAAGAGGGTTCTACAAGATGGAGAACAGCTCCTTCCTTGATTTCATATCAAAACAGAATCAGGATTATGCACAGAAACTTGACGAGAAAGTGTACGGCATTGTATCTGACTTTTCAAATTACGGTTTTCAGGCGGAGAGGTATGACAGAGTTAAAGATTTTACAAAAGAAGTGGCAGTTATCCCTTTGTCATCTGTCAATGGAATAGGGATAAAAGATCTCATAGTAATGATAATAGGTCTAAGTCAAAGGTACTTGGAACTTGAAAAGCAGGAATCTAACAGTGCAGCAATACTGGAGGAAAAGAACATAAAGGGATTAGGGAAGGTATACGACGCAATTGTCTATTCTGGAAAGATATCTGTAGGGGATTCGGTAATAGTGCAAACTATGGATGGGCCTGCTGAAAACAAGATAAAGGGTATTATGCGTCTTATCCCCTTGGAAGAAAGCCGCGAGAACTTTGGCAAGTACGAAAGCCTTTCTTCAATTGAGGCAACTGCCCCAATAAGGCTTATTCTGCGTGAGCCAAATGCAATGATCGGCACATCGATAATAGTCTTTTCATCAGAAGAAGAGAAGAAGAAAATAATAGAGGATATAAATGCAGAAAACTTTGGACAAAACAACGATGAAACAAAGGGCTTGGTAGTATGTGCAGATTCTCTTGGAAGCATAGATGCGATTAAAAATATAGCAAACTCATTTGGAATAGAAGTAGGAAAAACAAAGATAGGGGAACCATCAAAGACCGACATAATGACTGCAAGTATAAACGGCGGCGCAGTGATGTGCTTTAATGTTCCCATCTCAAGGCAGACAGAAAGCATAGCAGAAGAATACAGTGTAAAGATCATAAGCGCGAATTCTATCTACACCCTATTTGATAGCTACAATGAGTTTAAGAAGGAGCTAAACAACATGAACCTTGAGAAAAAGCTGGAAAGACTAAAACTTCCTTCTAAATTTGTTTTTATAAAGGGGAACATATTCCGCCGTTCCAATCCCTGCGTTTTTGGGGTAGAAGTGCTGGCAGGCGAGATACGGCCTAATTACCCGGTTATAAATTCAAAAGGTGAACGAATAGGCAAGATCTTGGAGATAGAATCTGATAAAATGAAGCTTAGCAAAGCAGTAAAGGGAGACAAGGTTGCAATAAGCATAGATGATGCTGTTTACGGTAGGAGCATAATAGACGGTGATATCCTCTATACTGACATAAGCATGCCAGACGTAATGAAGTTTGATGACATATCTGCAGAACTTACAGATGACTATAAGGAAGCACTATCCGAGATTAGGAAAATAAAAGGGATTTAAGGCCAGTTCTTAATTGCTTTCTCATACAGATCCATGCTATCACAGGGCAACCATTTACCAGCATAAATAAACCCATCGATTATCCTTTTTTCAGCCACTTGTTCAAATATTTTTGATATATTTGATTCTCCCTGCGGTATGAAATTTAGAAACGCTGGATTGATGACATATATTCCTGCATTTACTAGGTGAGACACCTGTTCTGTTTTCGGCTTTTCTATAAATTTTACTATTTTGTTTCCTTCCATTTCAACCACACCAAATTGAGAAACGTCATCCTGCGAGACCAATGCGATGGTTGCCATAGCCTTGTCTTTCTTGTGGAAATCATACATCTTGTTTAGATCAAAATCAAAAAGGTTATCTCCATTAAGAACAATGAAATCATCATGAAAGATATTTTGGTTCTTTTTTATTGCACCCCCTGTGCCCATCGGGGTAGTCTCCTCTGAATACCTTATCCTCACACCGAATTTGCTGCCGTCTCCAAAGTATTCTTTGATCTTGCTGCCAAGGTATCCTATTGAAATTATTATATCTATAAACTCAGCTTTTTTAAGCTGCTCTATTATGTGTTCCAGTATGGGCCTGCCATTGACAGGCATCATTGGCTTGGGTATTTCATATGTAAGTGGCCTTAGCCTAGTGCCTGAACCACCTGCCAATATAAGGGCCATTTTGTTTTTATTTGGTTCAAAATGCTCTTTTATTAAGCGTTCTATTGCTATCGATCTGTTTGGTATATTTATTCCGTCAATTGTTTTGTCTATTTTTTCAAGTGTCTTTTCATTTATAGTTATAGTTATTCTTTTCTTCATACAAAGTATTACTTTGTATTATTTATAAGCTTTTTCTAGGATTGAAGATATTGCGCTTTCCAGATTTTTCATAAACCTTTTTTCATCGTATCTTATTGATTTCTTTGCACCATCTACCAATTTTGCATATAGCTTTTTATCAAGTACCTTGTCAAGGGCATCAGCTACGCTTCTTTCATCCGCATTTACAAGCAGGCCATTCACTTCATTTTTTATAAATTCTTTAGGGCCCCCTTCATTTACTGAAATAACTGGCTTTCCATACGCAAGTGATTCTAGTGGAGTAAGTCCCGTATCCTCGTTTATTGCTAAGAATAATGTTATATAACATTTCCTGTAAAGGTCTGTAAGTTCTTTTTCTGACAGGTTCTCCTTTACTATTATATGTTTGCTTTCAAGTCTTTTCAAGCTTTCAAAGTATTCCCTGTCCTCTACGAAGCCGCCTAAAACCAATTTAAAGCCCTTTTTAGGCATATTAGAAAGATTGAACGCTTTTATTGCAAGTTCTTGTCTTTTGTATCTTATGAACCTGCTAGGATAAAAGATTATTTTCTCAGTTTTACCTCCTTTTTTTATCTTGGAATAATTTACATGCGGGCCAAGGTTGAATATTCTTTCTTTGTTCATCAGTTTATAGTTGACTAGTCTTTCCTTAACTTCATTGCTGAAAACAAGCGCATAATCTATCCTTCTCCATGCAGCCTTTTCTAAGAGCTTATAGAATGAAACTATAATCGGTAAAGAGATCTTATTTTTCAAGTTTTGCATTCTGTAATAACTATACATCGTGTGTGCAACCCTTAAAGGGGTATGGCACATTGCAACCGTTTTATTATGCCTATTTCTAAATGTTATGAATTCAGCTATCCCCGCAGTTGAAATCATGAAGATGTCATAATCTTCTAAGTTAGGTATCTTTGTAAGTATTAGCGCTTTGAAAAGGTTAAATCCCCTTTTTAGGAAGCCTTCTGGATCCGCATTTCCAAGTACCTTAACATTGTATTTTTTGAAGTCATCGAATGTATTTTCTTTGTCATAAAAAAAAGTAAAAACATCACTTTCGTATTTTTTGTCCTCCAAAACTTTTAGAATCGCCCTTTCAACCCCTCCCTTGCTTTTTATCCAAGGGACAAATATTGCTATTTTTATTTTATTGTCAGATACCATTCAATATTTAATACTTAAATGACAAATATTAATATTTATGTCGTATCTTAAAAAAGGCCAGTACTCAGCAGAATATGTAATAGTAATAGGTATTGGCATAAGCATTATTGCTGCATTTGTAGTATATGTAATGCTTTTTTACGGTTCATTTGCTTTAAGCTCTTCCGCCAGCCAGATAACCACCGCTGCAAACAACCTTGCAAATGAAGTTAATTATGTGGCTTCCCAGGGCCCAGGATCAATGCAGACTTTTCCGATTACTGTGCCTTTGCTTGAACCACAATACTCTTTCTTTTGTGGAAATATAATAAAGTTACAAACTACTACTGAACTGGGCGTGTCAAAACCAGCAGAAAATGTATCAGGAATGCTGCCTTTGTCGGGAGGAACTTTTGATGCATTTGTAAAGACAGTTAACGGCAGTGCTATTTTAGGTTTGAGATTCGCTATTTCTTATATTTCTCAATCATATACAGCTTCGGGTACCACAATATCATACAATTTAGAATTTTATAATTCTTCATTTCTGCCTACGAATTCTCCAGTTACATTTAATATCAGCGTTTTTTCAACGAATGGAGTTTACCTTGGAAGTTCAATTAGCTCAACTTCTTCGTCATCACCAAGTACGGCTTCTGGAAGCGTTGTAGCTTCTGCTTACCATTCAGAGTACGTTATCGAGGTTACTCCCTCAAACTCAGGGGATTATGCATCTCAATGCGTTTCTTCTCAGCAACCAGTAGCTTATGTCCCACTAACTATAACATCTTCTTCTGCTACTTCAAATCCATTTCAACAAGAAGTTACAGTAAACATGAATGATTACAGCTCTTATGCGGCTTCGAATCTCCAAAATATAGAATTTTTATACCCTAATGGGACAGTAATCCCAAGTTGGAGGGAAAATGGCACATCAAGCACACAGATAGTTGCATATTGGCTTAAATTAGGCAGTTTTACATCCACAACTGTTTATATGGATTTTTTCCCAGAAAGCAGTAATGTTTTAAACACAGTAAACACAGGGGAGGCGCCTCAGCTAAGTCCTACTTATTATGAATATAATGATATAGCTAGTGTAATGAATCCAGGATTAGAATACCAAATTTACGTTTATCCAACCTCAACTTGCGATTCTAATGGGTACCAAAACAATGTATACGCTGCTACTTTGAATAATGGTGTAAGCATTCAATCTTGTGCAACCTTTACTTCTTCAACAAATCCCTTCTACACTCCAGCAGAAGGAACTTCTCAAAACGTTGATGGCACTACAGAGAATTATGTAGTTATGAACTATCAATATGGTTATTCAGGTGGAGCTCCATATCCAAATCCTCCTATTTCTAATCCAGATTCTGCAGGAGTAAGTGAAAATGACTATAGCTGGATTATAAAAGCAATAGGCTGGGCAATAATTAATTCCTCTACAACCTTCTACGAAGGAACTGACGATGGTATTGCTCTAAGTTATTCTACTTCCGCTTCTAGCTCTAATGGTGCTTATTGGCTAGGTGGCACGACAGTTCCAGATAATGTAATTTCTGCTTGGCATACTCAAGGTTTCACTACTTACTCAGGAACTATCTCTACTGTTGGCTCAGTAAGACTAGAGCTAGATTACTATGAAGATGGAGGGGGCGCTTATACAGCTTTGTGGAGCAATAATCCTGTTACGTATTACTCACCATCAGCTCCTCCAAACGGAGTTATGCCATCGGTTTCTTTTGGCAGTGTTTCTTAATAATATAAATGCTCCGTTTAAGGTATTTAAAAATAAAAGATTTGAACAATAAGCTGATAAAATAGCATAAAACGAAAGCTTTAAATACTAGCTAGTATCATACTATATAAATCTTATGAAAGTCGTTACAAGCAAATACAATGTTAAATGTCCTTCCTGTGGAAGTGATGAAGTTATCTACGATAAAACAACTGGAGAGTTAGTCTGCCAGAACTGTGGATATGTAATAGAGAGCGATACCATAGACTATGGCAGAGAATGGCGTTCTTTCGAAGACGAGAGAGATGAAGGAAAAGGAAGAATGGGTTCTCCATTAAGCTATGCAAAATATGACAAGGGCACAAGCACTGTTATAGGAAAGGCAAGCGAATCTATAAAGCTTTCAAATGCTAACAGAAGAACATTCTATAAATTAAGAAAATGGCAGCCAAGGATATCCACTGCTTATGAAAGGAATTTAAAGTTTGCACTTACGGAGTTAAGGCATGCAAGTAATCGTTTACATGTTTCAAATATAATACAAGAAGAAGCGGCTAAAATGTACAGAGAGGCTATAACAAGGAGATTAGTAAGGGGCAGGTCAATGGAAAGCGTCATTGCGGGTGCTCTTTACGCTGCTGCAAGGAAACACAACAGGCCTATTACATTGGATGAGATTTCAGATACGTTTGAAGTTGAAAGAAAAGAAGTCGGAAAGGCCTACAGGCTGCTTTGCAGGGAGCTTGGTATAAAAATACTTCCAACATCGCCAAGTGATTACATCTATAAATTCGCTTCTGAATTAGGAGTTTCGAATAAGACTGTTTCAGATGCAGTGAAACTGCTTAAAGAGGCAGAGGAAAAAGGACTTACCAGTGGAAAGGGCCCGATGGGCATAGCAGCGGCAGTGCTTTATGTTGCAACTTTGATAAACAAAGAGAAGAAGACACAAAGAGATGCTGCAAAAGCTGCAGGAATAACTGAAGTCACGATAAGAAACAGGTACAAAGAGCTTTACAGGGTCTTAAACCTTAAGGAAAGGTTTAAGATAGACGATTAAACTGCAGTGTCAAAAAAATCTTATTAAAGACCTACATGCCTTTTTATTATTATGGATTTTTTTAGTGAAGGCAAAGTCAGGTTTTTTGCAGAAGACAAACAGCTTAAAAAGGCGGAAGTATTCTTCAATCCAAAAAGAAAATTTGACAGAGACCTCAATGTACTCCTAGTTTCTTCTTTAATGCGCGAAAATTCTACGGGTTTGGAGCTTTTTTCCGGCAGTGGCATTAGGGCTTTGAGGCTGTGCATTGAAACAGGAAAGTTTTCTGCTTTTGATTTCAATGACATAAAATCAAGGGAAATAATAGAACGCAATATAGAAATAAACAAGAGGAAGCTTTTAAAAACAGATAAAATTGTAACAAGCATGGATGCAGCTTCCTTTAAATCAAGTAAAAAATACGATTACATAGACATTGATCCTTTCGGCTCACCTGTTTTTTATCTCGATTCTTCGCTTGAATTTCTTAGAAAGGGAGGAATTCTCGCCGTAAGTGCAACTGATACGGCCGCTTTAATGGGCAGTGCAAAGAAAGCATGCTTGCGGAAGTACAACTCAGTTTCACTTAAAACTTCATACAGCAACGAGCTTGCGATAAGAATACTTATAAAAAAGGTATTAGAAGCCGCTAAGATGCACTCTATCACTCTTCTGCCCATCATTTTCAATTTTGAAGGCAATTTTATAAGAGTATATTTCAAGTCGACTAATTCTAAATTGAAAGGAAGCATTGGATATGCGTATCAATGCAGCAAGTGCCCGTCAAGGCAGACTGCCGCTGCAATCAAATGCAGTTATTGCGGCTCTAAAATGCATAAGATTGGAAAGTTATGGCTTGGGCCTTTATACAGCAGAAAAGATGTAAACATTATGCTTTCTAGTATAAAGGAAAACAAAGCAAACCTTTCTAAAGATTCAATTGCAAAATTGTCAAAGTATCTTACAGCCGTTTTAAAGGAATTGGATGTTTTCTCGTACTACACTACAAGCGAGATTTCTTCATTTCTGAAACAGCCAGAACTGCCTATGTCAAGCTTCAAAGACAGAACGGTCTTATCTCCAAAGGGCTTTAGAACAGCCGGTAGTTTCCAAGATCTTTTAAATACGGTGCGTTTGAAATAAAACTAAGAAAGCTTTATCTCTTGGTTCATCGCCTGGCCTGGAAGGCCTCTTCTGAACCTTATTACTACCCTGCCCTTTCCGCCATGGGCTTTAACTATAACGCCTTTTATTGATGACTTGGAGAATGCGATCTCAACCTTTTTCCCTATAAATTTTTTTGCCTCTTCTCTGCTGTCGACCTTGTCTATTTTTGCTATTGCTTGATTGACTTTTTGAGTTTTCCTTCCCCTTCTATACGATAAAAGTTTTGCCATATCATTCCTCCTTTTGCAGGTATTTATCCTTTATTTCTTTGTCAGTTTGCTTTAATAAATCTTTGTCTATTATAGGTTTCGCTTCTCCTTTCTTCTCCCTTAGTTTTTCTATTATAGAAGTTATCTTTTCTACAATGTACTTGCTGTCTTTTAGCTTTTTGTCGAACTCCTCACCAGTTATTTCTTTGACTTCCCCATGATCTATCCTCTTAAACCATTTCACTATCTCATCCACCTTTTCTACATCCTCATGTGTAAGCACTTTTTCCTTTGCTACAGCTATGTCCTCTAATTCTTTAGCAACCTGTTTTGGTACTGGCGGCAGATATCCATATTCCATCAATAGGGCCTGGCCAGCTGCAACCACTGAATTGTATAGGTCCAAACTCAGTTTCGTAGTCAATACATTTTCAGCAAGCATTATAAGGCCCTCTGCATTTTCCACATTTGCGTTTATAGACTCTACTGTCGGTATTATATTTCCAGTTTTGTAAAGCATCTGTATAGGGACAAAGAAACCGGTATCGTAGACTGCTACACCGTCTCTTAACAAAGTAAGTATGACAGGATTAGGCTTTATTATTGAACCCCAGAATTCAGAAAGAGGGTATGCCTGTGCATGTATTTTGTCAGAGAAATCCCTTGCTATCTCGGCCATTTTCGCGAACAACCTATCCCTAAGTTGTTCAAGAGTGAATTTTTGTATGTCTGTATCATCAACTATGAATGCGACGTCTATATCAGAAGTGCTTGTCATGCCAGTCTTTGTCTTCGAGCTGCCGAATATAACTATCGATTTTATATATCTTCTGAAAAGGCTTAAAACCCTTAGGAAATACGCTCTTATTGAGTTTGCATCCTTAGATGGGAGAACCTTATTTAATATGTCAAATGATAAGCCCGCAAGCTGTCCTGGCGGTTCAACTGATTCAGCGTTTTCACCTTCCCCAATTTCTAGACCTATAAACGAGCCCATATAATCTACTCTTTCATTAAGTTCATCTATTTTTGACGACAGTGCGTCTATTGTCGAAAAAAGCTTGTTTAAAGTCGCTTCTATCGGATTTATGTTCTCTGTTTGATGCATAATACCTCCATTTATGTGATTATGACTCTGATTATTTATAAGTCTTTGCTAATTTTTTCATTTTGCTAGTTTTTTGTATAAAATGATAAGCCCTCTAATATGCGCATTTGTATATAACATTATTTAAATTAAGAGTATCTAATAAGATTTATGAACATACGGGAGATAAGCGAGATAGCAAAGAAGTTCAATGACCCAAAAACAGATGTTAACTACATACAAAAATGGATAAGCGAATTAGAAGCAAGGGCTTCCAGCAGCGATTCTCACTACAGGGGCGAGATTGATTTCAGGTACGCCTCCGGGGAAGAAATACCAAACCCAGGGTTTGTTGGCAACCCGGAAGGCTATAAGTTCACAAAGGATATATACAAAAGATACCATTTTCAGCCTGAGTACTACTCTGTTATGCAGATGTTTGGAGCATTGGGTTATAGATCCATAAGAACTGCAGAATCGGTTGATCCTTCTTCCTTGTCTAGTTTAATGAACATGGTTTTTGAGAAAAGGAAGAACTTGGAAGACAGAGTAATGCAGCTTCTTGGGAATATAAACACTGTTCTTAAATCTATTATAGCTATAATCTACGAACTTAAGGAGCTTGAAAGGAACCTATACTTATATGATGAATTAAAGGATACGGACAAAGAAAAAGCAGAGGCAGCGGAACTCGCATTAAAAAGGGTGTTTTTGGACAATGTTGATTCAAGAAAGGGCGGAGCAAGTCTTTCTGCGCTTTCCAGGTCTCCAACTCAAAGTCAGGGGGGGCCAGGATTTATAGATATAATGTCGGTTTTTTACCAGGTTAAAAGTTTGAAAGATGTGCAGAATATCGATAGAAATGAGCAGTATAAAAATATACTGAAAAATAGGTACATTGAGTATGAAAAATGGAAAGAAATAAATGGTAATGACCTTAGAAACAGGAAAAGCATGCTTCTGCAATATCTTAAGAGCCAGATGGGCTCATTCAACTTATATGTCGATTGGTGCTCAACTTATCTTTCGCTCCTTGCGAAGATGGGCTTTAAAACATCTAAAAATGCAGAAAGATACGTAGAGGGCGCAAGCAAGCCAGATATATTCGAGAATGAAAGTTTTTCTGTAACTGCTGTCGGAAGCAAGCCGATATATGCAAAAGAGTACGATGCAGAGTACGTTAGGCTGTTTAAAAACAAGGGCCCAGAAATACCAATAAAGGCAGAGCCTAAAAGCATAGCCAGCAACCTAATTTCAAGAGGATATGAAGAGAATAAAAGATCATTCATTTATGACAGGATAAAAAAATACGGGCCGCTTGTAATAATGGCAATAAAATTGAAGATGGACTTTAAGGAAAAGCCAAGCAAGGAAGCTCTTCAGCCTCCTTATGAAGGAACGATATACTTCAACATGTTTCCATACTGCTTTACACCAGAAGAGTACTACCTTTATAAGAAGGCGCACATCGCAAATATACAGAAAACTGTGTTTGCGGCCGTCGATCAGGCAATTTTTCGTTCTCTCAGCGTTATACAGGCCGATATTGACAAATACGTTAAGGAAGCTGATGAAGAAGAAAAGAAGAAAAAAGAGAAGAAGCCTCAGAAGGAATACGCTTTTATGGACATTTATAGGGCATTTAAGGACGACTTTTCAGGCATTTCAAAGTCATTTTCTACAATATCCTCTGCCGAAAAACACAAGGCAAGTTTTTCTGCAGAGCAGGCAGAGATATATGAAATGCTTGTCAATTCAAAGCGTTTTACACAATCCGATATTAAAAGAGCACTTGAGCTTGGTTTGTTTATTGCCGATAAAGATGCCGCATATATATATGATGAGTTAAAGAAGAGAGTTGGCCTTTTGAACTGGAAGCCTCCTTTTTCGGTGAATTGATTATGAACAACAAAGGACAGATGCCTATAACCGAGATAATTGCTATAATACTGGCAATTATAGTTTTGTTTGCAGGTATAATAATAGGTTTAATATTTACAGGAGCCGGTTCAACGATCGCAAAGGATATGACGAGCGTTTTCTCATTTAGCTGGCTTTACGGCAAGGGCATATGAATGACAAAGGTGTTGTAAGCGGGGTTTTTCTGTACATAATTTTGATAATAATCGGGATACTGCTTATAGTTATATTTTTAGAGCTTTTTACGCCGTACAAATTTACGAATCTCTTTAAAGTATTTATATCGAAGTCAAATAGTCTAAATGTGAGCGGTTATGAATAATAAAGGGGTAGAAAGCTATATACTGCTTATAATAATAACGCTGATAGTTCTCATACTATTGATAGTGTTCTACCTCTTCTTGTTCTCGCCAGCCACAATACATAAACTCATACCGACAGTTCCAAACATATAGCATGGAATCCGTCTGGTTTTATGTCATAGCCGTCATCTTGGGAATAACGCTCCTTTTAGTCTATTTGTTTTTAGTAG
Organism: Candidatus Parvarchaeum sp.; assembly: GCA_049965555.1. Lineage (GTDB taxonomy): Archaea > Nanobdellota > Nanobdellia > Parvarchaeales > Parvarchaeaceae > Parvarchaeum. The sequence continues at coordinate 31,985 of JBMFWF010000001.1, read as the reverse complement.
GCCCGTCTGCGCTGTCTAAAGATATTTCCGGGTTTTTTTCTGGAATAAGCTCTTCAATAATGGCAGGCTTTAAGAATGCATATTAACATTTTTATACTTTCGGAAGCTATTAGGGATTATGATTACTTACAGTGAATTTTTAAGAATAAGGAGGCAGGAGCAGGAAGATAATCGGACTCTGACAAAGTTCAATGATGAGCTCCTTGAAGAGATGAAGGAATACATAGCCATAAACAAAAACTCATTAGAAGAGGCAAAGAAAATGAATGATGAAAAGAAGTTGGAGGAGATATCAACACAGATAAAGAACGCAATCTCAACGCTGGAGCAGATAATAAACCTGAGGATGCTTAAAATCGCATCAATGGCCATACTTGATGCCGACAGCGAGCAGGCAAAGGCGAACATGCTTTCCAAGGAGATAATATTTTTTGACAACCTTCTTAATCTCTCCAAGCAGTATAAATCAGGAGTAATAACTGAAGTAAAGTCAATAGAGCCAAAGAAGCTGCAGAAAGTGGAGAGCAACGATAGCGAAAGCGAGAAGGTAGTCATAAAGATATTGTCAGACATACCAAAATTCGTTTGGAGAAACGACAAATCTTACGGGCCTTTCAGTTTTCCAAATGTAATTGAAATAGACAAAGATGTAGCGCAGATACTTATAAAGAGCGGAAAAGCTGAGAGTGTGTAAATGACACTTTTTAAGGAAAAAATAGAAAACAGAGAATACCAGAACAGGATATTTGAGACTGCAAAAACGGGCAACACCCTTGTAGTACTGCCAACAGGCCTTGGAAAAACTATAATAAGTGCGATGCTTGTTGATTATAGGCTGGAGAAATATCCTTCTTCAAAGGTTCTTTTCCTGGCGCCCACAAAGCCTCTTGCAAACCAGCATTATAAGACATTTTCTTCATTGCTTGCAGTAAGTCAAGGCATAGCCAGCGGCTCCATATCAAGCAGCAAAAGGAGCAAAATCTATGAGGAATCCCAGCTCATATTTGCTACCCCTCAGACAATAGAGAATGACATGTCCAAAAATATCATAGACTTCTCGAATTTTAGCCTGCTTATAGTAGATGAGGCGCATCATACAATCGGTAATTACTCATATGTCAAGATAGCAAAAACATACTCAGAGCAGTCTTTTCATCCTCTAATCCTTGGGCTTACAGCTTCTCCTGCGTCCGAAAGGGAAAAGATAAAGACAATATGCAGCAATCTGCAGATAAGCAATGTTGAAATAAGATCAGAGGACGATCCTGACGTCGTACCGTACATACAGAAAAAATACATAGAAGAGATAAAGGTTGATCTTCCACAGGAGATGCTTGAACTTGCCAACAGCCTAAAGCTGCTCATAAGCGAATCAATAAATGAGCTGCAGGAAATCGGCCTTCTTAAAAACGTCCAGAAAGCAAGGATAAACAAAGTAACCATCCTTATGCTTCAGAAGAGCCTTCAAAAGCAGATGTTCAGCGGAAAAAGGACGTATTATCTTATCAGAGGGATAATCCTGACTTCAAAGATTTTGAAGCTATATCACGCTTACAATCTTTTGTCGACACAGAGCCTTTTAGCGTTTTCAAATTTTTTGGAGAAAATAAAAAATGGGAAAGCAAAGACAGATAAGGACCTTTCTTCAAACAAGAAGTTCATTGAAATAAAGGAAAGAACTGTAGAATTATTGGAGAAAGGGATTGAGCATCCAAAGCTCAAGCAGCTTCAAATTATATTTACAAACAACTTTAATGAGTCAAAAAAGGCGATAGTGTTTGCACAATACAGGGACACTGTAGATGTCATATACAACAGCATATCAAAGATACCGGGGGTAAGGCCTATAAGGTTCATCGGCCAGGGAAAGGGAGGTTTATCACAGAAGGAGCAAGTGAACATAATACGAGATTTTGAATCAGGCATGTACAATGTGCTTGTTTCAACAAGTGTCAGCGAAGAGGGAATGTCCATAAAAGGGGTTGATCTTGCGGTATTTTATGAGACCATACCTAGTGCAATAAGAAACATACAGCGCAGAGGCAGAGTCGGCAGGTTCTCTGCAGGCAGGATATTCATACTTATTACAAGAGGGACAAATGACGAGGGCTACTATTGGCTTTCAAAAAGAAGGGAGAAGAGCATGAAGAAGATAATAAAAAACATAAAAGATAACCCGGATACAATAAAGCAGGATGGCACACTCCATCCTTTCATCTAACTGCCGAATATCTCAGTTTCACACGTTCCGCCCGGAGAGTACTTGATACCATCTATTGAAACATTGCTGCCTGATGTGTTACCTATGATAACTGTGTTTATGCTAGGGTTTGCAATGGTTAAATCTGTCGAAAAGGAGCTTATCCCCGCAGTGTAATTTCCTATTATTGAAAGGGATGCACTTTTAGCAGTATTGCTTGCGAAAACTTTGTAAATTAATCCAGGGCTGCCTTCCGATACTGTTATCTTGAATGTGTTCTGTTTTGACGGAGTGCTTATGTTAGTAACATTTACGGAGCATGCTACAGGAGAGCCGCTTCCGCTTGTTATTACACCTGATGGGAATATAGCAAAATGGAAGACTGAACTGGCTATCACAACCCCTATGACTAAAAATGCAATAAGAAGTATAACAACTATGAAATACTCCACTGCACTTGCGCCCTTTACTTCGTTACTGCGCATATGTAAATTAAATTCCTCCCTAAAAAGTTTGGCTTTGATATGCCTATTTCTTGCGGCAAGGAAGCAAAGAAGTAGAACAAAGACTGTGCACATTGCTCCAATCCAGTAGCATACAAGGCCGAATAAGCAAGTTTTCCTGTGTAAGTAAGCACATTCGGTGCGATGTCATCTTTGCATATTGTGTTATTAAAACATTCCGAAGCTCCAAATCCCGCAAGTGCAGCTCCAGCTATTAGTCCAGGGTTTGAAGGCGAAAGAACCTTTGCACCTACTCCTGATGCAATTGCTCTTGAGCATTCATATTCTATTCCAGCTGTTGGATAATTGTTAAGGAATGTTGCCGGCTCGCATTCGCTCGGCAAGCTTATTGAGCTTGGGGGAAACCTTGTCCCTACCAAAGAATTTAGGTAAACTATATATATCTGCGCTTTGTTTATTGATCTGCTGCTGTTTGGAGGCACAAACCCGCTTTGGCTCGGGTTACTAACATTTTTATAGCTGAATATTAAATTATCTCCTGGTTTTAAGTAATCTGCATATGATTCATTTATTATTGAAGTGCTTTTCACTGGTTCTGTCAATACACAGGAAGAAGGAGCTTCATAAGAATCTGTTATAGAATCATAGCCAACAGTGCAGTTATTGCCATTGCAGAAGTTAGTGTACAAATCTGTGCATGAAGAAGTAGTTCCATTCGGAGTCGAACAAGTTCCTAGTGTCGTGTTAAAAGAACAGCCCTGGGATTCTTCGCAGAGATAACCTGAAAGGTTCATCGCAGCAGTTGGCGGTTTTGATCCATTTAAAGGTATGTATTTTGTTGTGTAACCTTGTGTAAAGGGGTTGTAACCGGATTGACTTTTGCAATTGAAATAATTAGATGATTGGGAAACACACAAACTAGGATCATTTAAATCACATGAGTATCCATTAGGATTAGAGCTTGTCAAGGGATCAGAGCAGGATTGAACAGGCGTGTGGTTAAGACAGCTAACCTCCGTCGTATACGCGTTTTTTCCAAGGTAATTGGTAAGGTTATTTATCGTTATGTTCTGGTTTATATTTACATCTACTACGGAGCAGATTGCTGGCGAATTAGTTAAAACCGTAAGTCCTTGGTTTGCACCATATTGGTTCCAGCAGCTTGTCAGGTCAGTTGCTACTGTTGAAAATACCTGAGATGGTTTCGAGCCCGGGCCGTATCCCGCTGTTGATGTCGTGCAGCCGAAAAGTGGTGGCCCTATCCCTATGGCTTTAAGAGTGCTGCTAAGGCAAAAGAAATTCGATACACACAGACCATTATAGTAAAAGTTGGTGAATTCAGAGCTTACGTAGCAGATGCTGCTGTTTGATAAGTTTACTCCAACCAATAAAAGATAGCCGGCAATCGCTACTATAACTATTATAAATATCACCGCCAAAACTATGAATATGAAGCTCTCTCCCGGTGTCTCTGCCATTAATTAAGTAGTGTTTTTATGCAATAAATTAATATCCAATTCATATTTGAGGCAAAATATCATTGGCCGGGTATGCATACAAATACCCTGCTTTGACTATACACCATATAGTTGCTGAGCTTTCCACATAAAGGCACATAGTAATCACAGCCACTATTCTCATTTATTATATTTAGAGAGGGGTTGCCGTCGCTAAGAGAGCTTACTGTCTCCCTGCTTTGATTCGTAGTCTCATTCGAATAAGCGCATACCGATAGGTCGTTTATTATTGGCTGCTGGAATCTGGCTGTGTACTCACACTGGTCTTTGAAGCTCACCTGGCAGTTTTTGATCCCTCCAGAAGGATAGCCAAAGTAAGTTACTGTATAGCTTGAATTTGAAAGCTTGTCAGATGGAGTTATGTATGTTGCATTGCCATTGCTTCCATTCGTTATGAAAACTATCTGCAGTGGATAGCTCCCGTTATAATTGCTGTCAATATAACTTATTATTGCTGAATAATTTACGTCATTGCTTTGACTAATCAATGATCCTTTGTAACAGTTGAATATCTGGTTTATGTTTTTAGCAGAAAGAATCTGCGAACCTATTACTGCATTTCCTCCGGAAAATAAACTAAAGCATGACGACGCTTCTGTATAAAACGAGGATGCAAAACTTGCAGTGCTCTTTTCATTTACATTCGCAGTCTGCAAGCAGTCTCTTTGCACCTGTGCAGATTGCGTTGGGCTTATAACTATATTTGAAAAGCCGAAGAAAGATGTTATGCCTGTAAATGGAGCTAAAAAGCTGTTCACTATCTTATACTGGGTAAATGCGGTAAAGCAGCTTAATCCGAAGTTTAGTGTGCCAAATGAGGTTATTATAGAAAAGGAAACGACTGAAAGAATTATTCCTGCTATTATGACAAATATAACAAAAACTATCGTCAATAGAATGCCCTCTTCCATTTATGACCCCCCTCCCAGGAGATTTCCGAAATATGAGAAGGGAGAGCTACTGTGCGATCCTGCGTAAAAAAGTATTACAATAAGCCCTATAATCGCGATAGCGGTTATTATTACCAGCATTATCCATATAAGACGCCATTCTACGCTTCCTTTTTTATCCATATCATTGAGCTACACATGCAGGGCAGTAAGGCCCGTCCCCCGATATGCATGCTGTGACATTTATTGCGCAGTTCTGTATGTCAGTGGCGTTATTAGCAACTATAGTGCTCTCTGAACAGCTGAATAAATCTGCAGTATTTGTAGGAGATACAACGCTGCATGACTTGTTTATACTTGCAGGAGGGCTATCAATGCATGCTTGTACAGCAGAATCGCTCCCCTGCCCGTTTTTCCAAAGATCATAGTAACACCAATGCCTTATGCACGTTTGCTGAGCCGTTGCTGCATTGTAACAAGCATTTTCATCATAGCATCTAAACAAAGGGGTGCCTTCCATCCTGTTAGCATAGCCGTATTCTGCGCTTGTAAATTGGTTCTGCAGGAGAGCTGTCGCTGAATCGCAACCTACTGGAAAAATAGATGAATAATTATTGTAGAAAAGGAAAAACATCGTAAGCGCTATTACTATGCCAATGAGTACTTCAAAGAAAAGAAACTGTTCAACATCCATTAGATTTTTAGCCTTTGTTAATTTAAATTGTTTTTATGAATGCCTATAAGTACAATAAATTAAAACTTATTGCATTCAAATCAAAGCAGCATAAAATTAATCGAATAGCGTTAATTTACAGTTTTCCTCTGTCTGCCATTACTATCTCAAACCATTTGTTCTTTCCGTCTTCTATCAGAAAATACGAGCCTATGACTTTCATGTTCTTGTATACTCTTAAGGCCCTGTTTCTTGCTATGTCTTCTTTGCTGACCTCTAGTTTGTAGTATAATCCGCTTTTACTCGGCCTTCTTGCGTGGTTTGGTCTCGGCCTTCTGAAATCTCCCTTGCTCACTCTCACCCTTACCACTATGTATCCTTGTTTAGCTTTGTACCCTATTGTTTTAGCCTTTGCAGGTTTTGTAGGTTTCTCTATTCTTTGTATTATTGGCTGGTTTCTTACTTCCTGCAAGATCTCTTTTTTCCTATTTTCATTCTTATACAAAGCCATTTCATTCGCATGTATGTATTTATATGATCCCATAAGGGATAAATTAAAATCTGTAAGTATAAATATCTAACTCTAACCCTTAATTGATTATGTTCCCCATAGATACTATGATCGGGGAGGAAGATATGTTTGTAGGAGTATAATATATATAACCGTTTCCGCTGAATGAACTGCCAAGTGATACAGACGTTAAATTGCATTCGCTGTATTCCAAAGCGGGGAGATAAGTTTTTGAGCAAACAAAGTTGGTATAGTTTACACCTGAAATTAAGATGGATAAACCGTCTATTTTAACGTTTTCATTCAGCAGGTTCTGGAATTTTATGTAGAAAAGGGATTTTGATGAGATGTAACCCTGCTGTATTATTCTGAATCCTGGAAACCCAGAGTAGCTGGGTTGAGTTGTCGCGCCTGTTAAACTCGGGAAAAACGTGAATATTATATAAAATATTGATCCTATTACTGCTATAGCCAAACTGTATATTATTATCATCTCCAAGGATTCCTGTCCTTTCATATCTTTTTTATGAATTTTTAAAATATAAGTATGATTTTGTAAAGTAATGCCGATGCAATAGCAGATAGAGTATAATCTATAATGAAAAAATTCTTACAAGCTTATTTTAATTATAAACTAAGCCTTGGGTGGGTTTCGAACCCACAACCTCCTGCTTACGAAGCAGATGCTCTGCCGTTGAGCTACCAAGGCATAATACTAAGAATTTAACTTCTATAATAAAAGTATTTATTACATTATAAATTTGTTATATTATATATTCACTATAGAATAGTAAATTATAAATACTATTTTTATTCATATAAAAGAGTGGAAAATAACGGATTAGAAAGAATAATTGGATTTGAAACAGAGAGAGGGTCTAAATATAGATATCAGGATAACAAGGTAATAAGAACTAAATACACCGGAAAAGAAGACGAATTCAATTTGAATGTTTTCATACCGCCTTACAGCGAATTGGATTCAAAAACGAAGTCGAAGCTTGAAAAACTATATGATATTAAAAGCGAATGGGCATACGCACACTTTATCGAAGAGGCAGCATATGATCGTTCAATCTACAGATCGCATGTTTTTTCGTTTGAGGATGGAAAGTTTAAAAAAATAGACAGTGATAAGGAAGCAGAAGGAAAGGAAGTATACTTTGTGTCTATATACAGAAATGAAACAGAGCCAAAGTCAAAAATAGCCTTTTTAGTTAAGGCAGAAAAATCACCAAAAGAAGGATATTCCCCATATCAGGAAAACAACACCAAGAAGGATACTTATGTATACCATTTGGGGGACAGAGTTTCAAGGATATACAAATCTAAGCCTTAAATATTTCGAATCCAACCTTTTTCTTGCCCATATCTTTTTTGTAATTTTCTTCGCTTACAATATGGTTCATTACCGTGAAAGCCTTACCGCAATAAAAACACTTTACGGTTTTAACAGATGATGTTTTCCTGTACTTGCCGCAGTTTGGGCATTTAACAATTCTGTAAACCGTCATATCTTAATTATCTGCTTCGCTATGTTATTTATGTCCCTTGCCGCAAAGCTTTTAGGCGATGATATTACTAGAGGGATGCCGACTTTAAGGGCATTGTAAACCTTGTTGTCCTCTCTTATTTCCCAGATGTTGTTTATCTTTGTTAACTCTCCTATTTCTTTCTTTGTCATCTGCTCTTTTATTCTCGTGTTTACTTTGTTCACGATTAAGCCCAGTATCTTTATTCCCGCGTCTTCTAACTCCTGCTTAAGTTTTTTAGCCTCGATTATTGAGGTTATATCAGGGTTTGATATGATAAGGCTTTTTGCTTCTTTTATGAGTTTTATGAATTCGATATCATAGGAAGGCTTAGAGTCTATCACTATAAAATCATATTTATCCCTTAGTTTGTTTAAATAAAGATTGATGTTTATTAGTTTGTGCGCAGATTTATCTCCTCCGTTCTTTGCGACTCTTGATGGCAAAAGGTGGAAGTTTGGATTATCTCCCGTGTATATTGCTTCTTCTATCCTTGTTCTTTCATTCAATACATCCTCTAAGGAATATTTGAACCCCACAAAGCCGTAGTAAACCGCAACATGCGGCGTTTCAAGATTTGCATCTATTAAAAGCGTTTTTTTGCCCAGATTAGAAATTGCAGTGGCAATATTTACGGCAGTAGTTGTTTTTCCTACACCTCCTTTTGGACTCATCACCACAATAATGCTAGCTGGCATATAAATAATAAAAGATAGACTAATTAATATTTATGGATACCAACAAAAACTGCGCCATATGCGGCAGGAAGGCTGTTTTTTATTCTCCCTACTTAAAGCAGGAGCTTTGCAAAAAACACTTCGAGAGAATGCTGTTGAAAAGAGTCAAGTCAAACATCAATGCAAATAAATCAAGAAGCCGACTTTTCGTTTTGGGAAATAATAATTATTGCGGCAGGTCCTTCCTTGAATTTATGTTTAAAGATATGCAAGGAAAAGGAGGAGATAAGCTTTATTCCTACACGTTGGAGGACTTTGCCATCTCTGTGATGAAGTTCTTTCTTTTCCATGAGCCAACTGACAAGAAGATAAAGGAAAAGGATGGCTTCAGCCCGCTTTTTAACGTATCAGAGAATGAGATAATCAGCTTTTTTAGACTGAAGAAGAAAATACTGGCAGGTGTAAAAAGAAATGAGAAAGATGAAAAAGTACTGAAGTTTTTGACAGAAATAGAGGAGCGGAGGCCCGGCGGAATGATATCTCTTGTTAAGGCAGGCATTGAATTGGGAATCATCTAAGCCTGTAATACCTCTTTCTTACAGTATTTCCCCAGCTGAAGTTCCCAAGTTCATTTTTGTTCTCCACAGTCACTTTTCCTTCTTTCAATGCAAGGTAAAGATAATGATAAACTATCCTGCTTGATACTTTCCTGCCTTCTTTTTTTATTTCTTTGTATATTTCATAGCCTGTCTTTTCTCCATTTGATAGAGAGGAAAGCACCGATTCCATTAGTTCCTTGTCTATTTTTTTTACCATTTTCAGCTACACTGCGGAAGAGATTCGTTGACTGAAAGGCAGATGTACTTCAATATTTCATTGTATGCAGTCTGGTTATTTGCAAACCCTCCAACTTTATAATACTTCCCATTGAAGACTATAAGAGGAACCCTGTTAACGCCTATCTGGTTGAAAACTGAAACAGCAGAATCGGGCATGTCGCTTGTTATATTGTTGTTGTATGCGGATATGTTGAATTCCCACGCGCAGAAATACCCGCTGTAGAATGTTTTATTGCCCCATAACCCAAAAAGAGAGGTTACATTCTGGAAAGAATTAAGAGTGGAATCGCATGTCCTGCAATTATCTGCATAATAAATAACAAATGATGGCAGGTTTGGAGAACATAATCCAGACATGTTCAAATCCGTTTTGTGGAAGGCATAAAGGTTGTTTAAGGAGTAAGTCTGATAATAGAAGAAAACTGCAAGCATTACAAGGACGAATATTATGGCAGAATAAATATAATATCTTGACTTAGTTAGCATAGAACGACATGTTTAAATTTTTCATCTCGCTGGCATTGCAGCTGTTCTTGCTGTTGATTATGCATATGTTTGTGTAGTTCCCAAGACTTTTGTACATGTAAGCGTAGCTTGGGGATGAAAAGTAACCAGGATCTACAACTACATTGAATATCTTTGAGTAACTGCATTTGGTTGCATTTATAAGCCTGTAAACTTGGAACTGGAATGGGCTGTATACCGCCGTTTCGTTTTCATAGTCCAATATCTTTCCATTTCCATTGAATACTATATTTACTGGCATCTGCTTCATCATTAATACTGTTTTTATCATGCTGCTTATATTTGTGCTTTCATTGAAGAGTTTTAAGTCATATTTTAAAGGATCAACAATAGAATAGTTCTGGAATCCAGAATCAACAATCTCCGCGTAATAGCTTTCAACTTCTGAACGAGATAGGTTAAACATCTGTTTTATCTGTGTTTTTGTCATGCTTTCATTTATGAAATTGTAAAGCTGTTCTTCTGCATTGCTGCAGTTTGTTATGTTCTCCACGCTGCACATTGAAATAAGAGCCATGTTCTTTATAACATTATTGTATTCATTCTGAAGGACAGTAGAGTTTAACGGTACGGAAGGAAAGGCAGGCTCCATCTCATAATTGCAGCCGAATATTACAGAATTGTTTGACAAGCCGCCGTAAAAATAATATAGGTCTTTGTCATACAGCCTGCTCAAATTTATTTTGTAACTAGAAAGGAAATCTTCCAGTTTTATGCTGTTTGTGACATTCTGTTGGTTATTTACTGCTATTGGTTTAAGGGGATAAACGTAGAGTATCGCGGTAAATGCCGCAAGTAAAATCACAGTCACAAGCAACGCCTTCATTGTTGCATTATTTTCCATCATTTAACTTTTCGCTGATTTTTTTTGCAGTCTCCTCTGGAAAGTAATTTATTCTGTTTATTCCCAGTGCATCTATAGGGTCATTCTCTCCTGCAAGCACTACTATCTCAAAATGTTCCGCTCCAGACTGCTTAATGTTGAAGGTTATTTCCTTTGTAAATTTGTTTATTATCTTTATGATAAGATTTGCCAAGTCAAATGCAATAACGCTGTCCAATCCCTCTATGGTAGTGTGCTTAAGCGTCGTTATCCTCATAATTTCATTCTTTTTTGGCGAAAAAGGCACATATGCAATTATGTTCTCTGTCTTGTATACTTCTCTATTGCCAGTGTAATTCAGGCTTTCGCATACATGGCATTTTTGCGTGCTGTGCATTGGTATCGGCAGAATAACAAGATCCCAATAATCGTGTCCGTTGACATATCTGCTTACTGATATGTTCTTTCCTATGTCATAGGATTTAAGTTCATTAAGTCTATCGCTTATAACCAGGAGTAGCTTTTCAATGTCATCCGCAGAATAATTTGCAAAGTTGGCGGAGTGTTTTTCGTTTTCCACGATCAATTCCTCATACCCGTGTGCATTTGAACGCTTGAAAAACTTTCCATCAAGCTGGTATCTTGAAGGCTGTACTCTGTCCTTTATCTCGTATACTCTTAAGTAACTCCCCCTAAATTCTATTGATTTTACTGCGTTTTCCACAGGCAAGCATTCTCTACAGCCCGTTTTCTCATTGCTTATCAAGTCAAAGGTTAGGTCTATCGGATCCAATCTAAATTCTTCCATTTTATCCTTCAAGCTTTCCTATTATTCTGGCGTATGCAGGCCTTGTGACCAATAAACCTATCAAAGAAGCCAGTATTGTTGTAAGTGCAAACCCTGCAAACAGGCTTGCGGTAGAGAACAACAAAGGAAACATTATAGCTGCAAATGAAAAGAATGAAACGAATATTATGAAGAATGCCCTGCTTATCCTTTTCTTTGTAACGGCATATTCCATCTGTGACGACCCTCTTCTCATCTCATCCGTTATTATTATCTGGTCGTCAACCGATATACCTATGCTTGCGATTATACCAGCCATGCTTGGTATATCTAATGTCCAATGTATTGCGGCCGCGACCCCTATTACTATGAATATCTCAGTAATGCTTGTAAGCAGTATCAATGAAGAAATCTTGTAATCTTTGTATCTCAAGAATATAACTATACTTACAAGTACGAATGCTAGCAGCAGTAAAATGTATATCTGGCTTATGAACTGGCTGCCTGCGGTCGGAGAAATGGAGCTTATCGATATTATCTTCAATGGCACCGGCAAACTTCCAGACTGCATCACTGCCTGAAGGGTTTTCATGTCTGCCATTGACTGCTGCAAGTCTGCCCCTCCCCCTTCTATTGTTATAGCACCGTTGAAGTTTGTAAGTATGTTCTCCGAAATTAAAAGAGGCTGCCCTTGCTGCACGCCGTTTAAGTAAAGATGTATTCTCTTGTTGAAATACCCCGGATTTGTTGTGGAAGGCTTGAGCGTTTTTACAGCATTCTCAAAGTTCTTTGCAGCTCCTGAAGCAAGCTGTATCCCAAACTGGAATTGATAGCCGTTTGACGCACTTGGCGTTTGGTAAACCCCAAAAGGACAGCCTGAAGACAGACACACATCGAGTATGCTTTCGCTTGCATTGCTGCTGTTGAAGACAGTTATGTTGCCTATTGTGGCATAGAACTTGCCTTGGTTTTGGATCAATGAAAGGGCCTGGCTTTCTCCTACGTTAGGCATGCTGACCATTATGAATGCCTTGCCTGAAAGGGCTTGGACGGTGCTGACTGTAGTGCCGCTTATGCCGTAAACATCAAGCCTTTTTGAAAGCGTCGTCTCTAAATCAGAAAGCACAGAAGCGTTATAGTTTGTAGAATTTGGAACGACCTCTATCTGTGTACCTCCAATTATATCCAAACCGTAGTTTAAGTGCGTGTAAGGAACGTTTTGTGTCTGTATGGTTGAAGAATTAAAGACAGCTCCAGGCTCAACAAATATCTTTGTTGTATTGCTTTTGTATATGTATGGAAATAACTCATTTTCATACGTCAAGCTTAGAGAGGTGTTAACTATTGCACTTTTGTTTAATTGGCTATAAAACTGCTGTATGTTATGTACTGGTACGCCGTCTACTGCAGTTATTATGGAACCGGCCTGCAGCCCAATGATCCCTCTTGAGCTTAGGTTTCCAATATAAGAATTGACAGGGATGTAAACTACCTGCGCTCCATTAACGTTTGTGATGTTGGGCTGTATCGCCAAGAAAGATACAACTACTAAAAGAATCATCAGTATTATCCTCCAGTCATAAAATATTGATTTTGCCATATTACGCCTTTACCGTCTGCTTTTCTACTTCTTTGTATTTTAAGCCATACAGCTGTGTTGAGCCGTTCAATATCCAAACAGTGAAATCATCGAATATTACTCCTATAATAAGGATTATCGCTATCTCATGCAGCGTTGAGTTCGTTGTTCCCAGGAAAAGTATGAGGAAAGTTACTAAAGCAGCAGCATCCATTGTAAGCGATGTTTTTATTGTCTTGACAAGACGGTAGCGCATGCTGGCCTCCTCCCTTTTCAGTATGTTTGTAGCCAGTATTATGTTCCTGTCAGCTGAATAACCCATTATCATAAGTATGCCTGCTATTGAAGCCGTCGAAAAACTGAAGCCTATTATATCAAGCACCCCTACTATGTTTATTATGTCGCTTATTATGCTTATTACGTTTGAAAAGGCCTGCCATATACTTCTGAAATAAAATAAAGAAACTGCAGCCACAAGTACAAAAGCTATCCCGAGAAGGATGAAAGAGCTGTAAAGCGAGCTCTGTGCAAGAGTCGCGCTTACAAAATCGATGCTCGAGTCCTTGCCGTTTATAGGCATTTTAAGTATGCTTGAAAGGCTGCTTTCCAATAGAGTAGTGTTCACATTTTTCCCAACAGTTATCGAATACCCTGTTATGGTGTTTGTGAAGGGCGCTTTTACAACGCTTACCGTTACCGGTTGCTTCAAGTCAGTTCCTAATGAACTTGCTATCAATGTAGGTGAAATGCTCTGGTTAGTGTTTACAACTATATTTGTCCCTCCTGCAAGCGATATTCCTTCGTTAACCGGCATACCATGCACATGGTAGTAGTAACCTATGAAAGAAGCGAAGAATATGACGAATATTATGGGTATGAACACCATCTTCCTGTAGTTTTTTAGGTAATACTCAACCACATTGTCTATAGTTTTGCTTACCTTGTTTCTTATGCCCATAAAGAATCCATAGCCTTTGATTTTATTAATTCTTAACGTATTTTGGCTTTTAAAGGCTTTTTGTTACTATTTTTTAAAGTAATGCCTTTCGTACAATGCCCTTACTTTGCTGTCGTCCTTTAGATTGTAGTAAAGCTGTGTCATGACCTTTTTAAGGGGGTTTTTCCAGGAATTCTTCCGCATTGCCAGGTTGTAGTTAATCAAAAATTCCTTCTCCTGACTTTCAGGGCAGTAGTCCCATATATTATCTTTCAGCATGTAAATCTTGTATAAGCTAACCTTCTCATCCTTATAATCAGCATTTCTTTCCTCTGCTATCTTGCTGCCTATTCTTTTTGCCACCCTGTACCTTTCATTCTCAGTTAAATGCGCGGCGTTCAATGAAAGAGAAAATCTTATCTCATCAGCATCCTTTAATATGTCGTTTAATTCGATTGCATTGTATGCCCTCTCAATGGTTCTTATCTTCTTCAAGATGTTCTTCTTTCTATGATGAAGCAGTTCATCGGCTTTTATTGTCTCTACTTCTACTATCTCGCATATCCTTTTGCCATTGTCATTGTAAAGTAAAATAAGATCGGCATTCCATTTCTCCGTCTTTAGCTTTTTCTTTTCATTTTCATTTACAGAGTAATTCATCCTTTTCCTGTAAATATACAAAGGGAACTCAGCGTCAGAATAATCTATCTCCCTCCTTTTTTCTATGTAAGAGAACGTGGAAACCTGCATCAATTTATGAAAAATCGATGGGTTGTTATCTATGGTATTTTCTATAAGCAGTTCTTCAAGTTTTCTGTCCACCACGCTTTAATTAGACAGGAAATAGTATAAATATCCTCTGCTTTTAATCTAAATATGAAAGGACAATTCTCCTTCGAATTTGTAGTCGATGTTGCGTTTGTTTTGATCTTAATAGCATTTATAGCAGTCTTCTTTACACACATCTCCGCTGGCAATCCGACAGTTTCCAAAATGAACGGAATATGTTATGAAATAGCGGATTCAATAAACTCAATTGCCACTTCCAATGGCATGCAAACCATCCAGTATCTTCCGTTGCTTCAATTCACAGCCTTTCAGAATTATACGATAAACGTTTCTAATGGGGTCATAATAATATATGAGAGTTCTTTAGACGGCGGGAAGCTGTTGGCTGGGCAGGATTTGACGTCATGCGGTGCAAATACAATGCTGACTGAAAACGAGTCTTTTGGCCTGTCAAACCTTGCTTTGTACACAAATTCTACTAATATAGCACTTGCATACGAGTATGCCAATTATTCTGACAATCTTCCGAATTATATATTTGTAGGGGGATTTACAGGAAAAGTCAATTTATCATTATATTATGCAAATGGAACTACAGTTACTTTAACACAGCAGAATTCACCGTTTACTTACTTTGCCAATACAAAATCAATTGCTTTGCCAGCAGGCATTTACAATTATGTGGCAACAAGCGTTAGCAATCCAAAAATCTACGTTGACTTGCCTTTCTCAATCGGGTAAGATTTATCTCCAAAATTAAAGACTTTCTTTATAAAGTTTCATTATAAGTAAATATA
Organism: Candidatus Parvarchaeum sp.; assembly: GCA_049965555.1. GTDB lineage: Archaea > Nanobdellota > Nanobdellia > Parvarchaeales > Parvarchaeaceae > Parvarchaeum. The sequence continues at coordinate 16,445 of JBMFWF010000001.1, read as the reverse complement.
AATAATATAAAATTGAAATTATTTGTGTATAAACGATGGCATCAAGCAAAAAAGGACAGTCAGCATTAGAATACATGATGACCTATGGTTGGGCAATCTTAATCATAGTCATCGTAGCTGTAATCCTGTACTCTATGGGTATTTTCAATCCAAGAGGAGCTATAACTCCGACATCAACAGGCTTTGCTCCTTTCTCGGTTTCTGCCGCAATATGTAACTCAACTGGTCTTTATTTTATGCTGCATGCATCTTTTCCAGGATCTGTTGGATATGGTTTTGTTGATAAAATTTATTTTACCTCAGCAGTTAGTACTAATATAACTTCCGGAAGTTACTCTTTAAATAAAATAATTATTATAAGGGGTTCAAGCAAACTTATAGATTTACCAGAAGTAATTTGCAAACTTAATGGAGTAACGTTTTCTTTAACTTCAATTTTAACTTACACAGAAAATGTTCCTTCTATAGGAAATCAAACATATAATACTACCGGGACGATATCGGGTATAGCTTCTTGATAAAAATTTGATAAAAAATAAAGATTTAAATAGGTTAAAAATTTTATATCTGTATGGCAAAAGGACAGTCAGCATTAGAGTACATGATGACCTATGGTTGGGCAATCTTAATCATAGTCATCGTAGCTGTAATCCTGTACTCTATGGGTATTTTTAACCCTAGAGCAAGCGTAACCGCAAGTAGCAGTGGGTTCAGCCCATTTGCAGCAAGTGCAGCAGTATGTGGTAGCAGTAATTTAACAGTGGCCTTCACAACAGGAGGCTTACCAAACGGAGCGACTTCAGCGAAGTTAACGGGAATGACCTTGAGTTCGTTTTCTGGCTTTACTGCAGACAGTAATACCTCTTCAACAGATTTTTCGTCGTCGACGGTAACATCTGGTAGCTCATTTACTGTTACATTTAGCAAGGATACATGTAACTCAGGAGTAGGTTTCTCTGCGAGCGGTAACTTAACTTACCAGGTTACAACTGCAGCAGGCACTGCAACATATTCTGCAACGGGTGCAATAGCAGGAACAGGCAGCTAAAAAATGATTTGAATTTTTTATTTTTTCTTTTTTTTTGTTTTTAAAAGGTTATAGTTTATAGTATTCTTGTATTTTTAATGTTTAAAGAAAAGTTGCTGATAACTTTAATAATAAGTGGCAAGGGATTAACGTTTTTAATTATAACTAGTATTAACTATCATATGAAAAGAGCGGTATATGCAGGCAGTTTCGATCCTATAACGATAGGGCATGAATGGGTAATTAAAAAAGCCGCGTCTTTGTTCGATGAATTAGTAGTTGCAGTGGGTGAAAACCAGCAGAAAAAAGAGGATTTTTCATTGGATGAAAAAGAAAGGATGCTTGCATCCGTAATAAAAGAATATAAAAATGTGAAAATAGACTCGTTCAAAGGAGAGTTTCTGGTTGACTATGCAATGAGAATAAAAGCCTCTCACATAATAAGGGGCATAAGGACAGAGACAGACTTAGAGTATGAAAAAGGCATACAGTATATAAACAGCAAATTGAATCAAGACATAACTACAATTTTTTTGATACCTCCGGAGGATCTATCAGTAGTAAGCTCCAGTCTAGTAAGGAGCTTGGTAGGAAGCAAAGGCTGGGAAAAAGCAGTAAGAAGATTCCTCCCGAACGATGAATGCTACAAAGTGTTCATAGATCATTATTCACACGCTAAGATTTAGTTTTTTCTTTTACTTTGTACAGGAAGCTGTTTTCCAGGTTTTCATTTAATTTTTTTAAGTATGTCTCCGCTTTCTTTAGTATTTTTGCGTAGTTTTCATTCGAAAGCCTGAAACTGCTGATAGCATTTAAAATCTCCCTTTTTCCTTCTTCTACGTTTGAGTTCGAAAAATGCTCTGAAAAGGAATTTATGCTGTTTTCTGTGCCACTTTTGTATAAAAAGCTAGAAATTGCTGATAGCCCTGCAAGCGCCTCTACATAATCTTTTGACCTTGAGATTGCATATCTGGTAGCTTCTGATTCCGGGAAGCATTCCATGATGTAATTTCCGCTGTTTATGTACAGTAATCTGTTAAAATAGCCAGTAACATTTTTATTCTTTTCTTCCACTCTATGGGAATGCCCTAATTCATGCTGTATTATGAACCTGCACCCCTCTTTCAATTCTTCCAGTTCATCTTTCTCTGCTATAAAGTAAATGATCCTCTTAATCTCATTTGATAACCATATCTTTTTGTATCCTATAGAATAAGCCATACTGCTAATATAATAAGGAAGACCATTTTTTACGATCTCGAAATCTTCTGTTATATTAAGCTGTTCGGACAAAAAACCCTTGTACTCCGTGTTGTCTTTCAGTAATTTGTTAAGTCTGCTATTTCTCATCTGTTTTTTAGATTTTAAATAATATAAAAATCTTTATCTGCAAGTGATTAATAAGACATAACACAAGTATATAATTAATGGCTTACTAAGTCATCCTTTATGAAAGGCGAGATAATCTACAGCTATTTTTATGATTTTGCGGATGAAATAGACCTGAAGGAAGTAAAAAACTATTTCAAAGGGGCAGAAGAGTTTTCGTTTTATGAGTACGGAAAAGCCGTTCCCGAAGGGCTAAACCCGTTTGAGCTTCCGATAGTGGTAAACGCGGGTAAAAAGGACGTAAAGTTTGACGGCATATCTATTTTAGTGAATATCCAATGTGTAATCTATTCTGTGGGTGCAATGGCGGTCAGAGTACGCTCTTCTTTTGCAAATTTCAATACAACTTTACTTGAAAAGATAACCTTTGATAAAAGGTTTGAAAACAGGTTTAAGGAAATTGCAGATGAAACAAAACTTAAGATTGAAAAAACGCTTTCGAAGCGCATGCAAATAAAGGAGAAGAGGATATTTGAAATGTATAGGTCGTACTTCTTAGAGCAGTGTGCTGATAGCTTTGTGGATAAAAACAAAGAGCTTATAGCCGGCATTCTATTGGATGAACAGAATTACAAGGAACTTTCAAAAGAATATGTGTCAAATACTATAAAGAGAAGCCTTTCTTACTACGGTTGTGATTCAGTGATAGTAGACTGGGATGCTATGTTTTTAGTTTCAAATACAAGCAACTATGAAAATGAGATAATGGTTGCTGATACCGCAAACATACAGCTTTTGGAGTACAGAGTATACCAAAATGAAGTCAACAAGATGATAGACACTGTAAATGACCGTTTTCTGAACATGAAAAGGAACCCTCTTTACATAATATTCACAAGGAGGAATCTTATAAAGCTAAGCAAGGAAATAAGTGATTTCTATGCGGAGTATAAAGATCTTGTAGAAGGAATAAATCAAATAATCATGAGCTTTGGAGAATGGTATCTAGCAAGACTTTATTCACTCCTTTCAGATGCCTTCCGGCTTAACGATCTAGCAAAAAGGCTGGAGACTACGTTCGATATGCTTGTAAATATACGGAGTTTTATACAGAGCCAAGTATCCGAGGACACCAGCTCTTTTTTAGAATGGATAGTAATCCTTCTCTTTGTAATTGAGATAATCCTTATCATAATACCATTTTATAAGTAGTCTTATTTTATATCACTGCAATAGAAAGGTTTAATAATGAGGTTCTTTCTTAAATAATTAATGCTTACTAACAGCAGAATTGATTTTAAAGGAGTAGTGTTTGATTTTGATAACACTTTAGTGGATACAAAAACAACCATATCTAATGCATATAAAGTGGTTTTCTCTGATATCGCTGAAAAATTCAATTTGGATAAAAATAAATTAATTTCGGATGCTGATTCTTTTCAGAAGGAAAAGATAAAGGAATTGGCTGAATCCAAGGCATCTTATGATCACGCAGACTGGATACCTTTGATAGTAGAGAAGGAATCAATAAAATTAAATGAAGAAGAAAAAGAGCATTACAAGCAGATGTTTTATTCATACGTTCTAAACAACCAGAAATTCTCAAGCAAAACCGAAGGATTGCTAAAAGAACTTAAAAAAGAAGGGAAAAAGCTGGCGCTTTTGAGCGAAAGAGACTCAGTAAATGGCTTAAAGGCTGAAAGGATAAGTAGAACACCATTCCATACTTATTTTGATCTAATAGTGATAGCTGGAGAAACAATACCCTTTTCAAAGGCAAGGGATGGGGCTAAACCTTTTATAGAGACGGCAAAACTTATGGGATTAAGTACTAAAGACATAATAATGGTAGGCGATAGATTAGATTTAGACATACAAAACGCAAAAGAATCCGGAATGAAGGCAGTTCTTTTTACTGGTTATATACAATCGCAGGAGATTAGTAGGTATAAGCCGGATATGGTAATAAGCGATATATCTGATTTTAAAAAATTCTTAGGTAAAAATTAAATATTTCTCAATATTTATAAGCGTGCCCCGGCCGGGATTTGAACCCGGGTTTCCGCCTCGAAAGGGCGATGTCCTTGGCCTCTAGACTATCGGGGCATACTTTATTTAGAAACCATTTAAACATTTAAAGATTGGGGCGTATAAATAGGTATGCCGAACGTAACATTTTATTTTGAGGTGCATCAGCCTTATAGATTAAAGAGAGTATACTCTTTCATAGAAAATAAGGAGTTCATAGATGTAGAAAAGAACAGGGAGATATTCAACAAGGTTGCAGATAAATGTTACATACCGATGACAAAACTGCTTATAGATTTAGTAAATGAGTATCCTGAATTCAAGGTAAACTTCTCTTTAACAGGTGTGTTCCTGGAGCAGGCCGAGATGTTCAGACCGGAGGTAATACAGCTTTTTCAGGAGCTGTTTGACACCGGGAATATGGAACTGTTAGATGAAACATATTATCATTCTCTTTCATATCTTATAGATAAAGAAGAGTTTATAGAACAGGTAAAGCAGCATAAGTCTTTGATGTACCATTACTTTAAATTCCATCCAAAAATATTCAGGAACACAGAGGCACTGTATTCAAATGACATAGCAGAGACCGTGGCTAAAATGGGTTATAATGGCATAATTGCGGAAGGTTGGGATAGAATATTAGGTTGGCGCTCACCAAATCATGTTTATACAGACCCTAGTGAAAAGATAAAGGTGCTTTTGAGAAACTACAAGCTTAGCGATGACATAGCTTTCAGGTTTTCAACTCCAACATGGAACGAGTTTCCATTGACTGCTGACAAATACTCAAATTGGGTAGCAAACAATGAAGGAAGCACTGTGAACCTTTTTATGGATTATGAAACTTTTGGTGAACACCAATGGAAAGAAACCGGGATATTTGATTTCATGAGGGATTTACCTGGCAAGCTTATAAGTAAAGGCGTGGGCTTTAATAAAGTTTCAGAAGCAATTAAGCAGAAAGCCGTTGGCATAGTTGATGTGCCTTATTACCTTTCATGGGCAGACATGGACAGAGACTTATCTGCATGGCTTGGCAACCAAATGCAGGATGCGGCGTTCAATAAACTTAAGTCTATGCAGAAAGAAGTGCTGCTTTCAGAGAATAGCGAGCTTATAAAAAGGTGGAGAATACTGCAGACTTCCGACAACTTTTATTACATGTGTACTAAGTGGTTTTCAGACGGAGACATACACAAGTACTTCAATGCTTATTCCTCTCCATATGTAGCTTATTTGAATTATATGAATATTGTTTCGCAGTTAGATTCTATGGTTAAAGCCTTTTTAAAGCAGCGTCATAAGCCTCAAGATAAACCGGAAGAAACTTTTCCCAGCCAAATTGATTAGCCAAATCGTTTGCGGATATCTTCAGTTTTAAAAGGTCATCATCGTCCATCAGCGCTATCTTAAGCATGTCCTTGGCTATCTGCGTTATGCATTCATCTCTTTTCCTGCCAAGCATTTTTTCAACGAAGACTCCTTTGTATCCCTCCTTATAATCATTTAAAAGGTATTGACCGAATCCGCTGTAATCAGATGTGAACGAAATTGACATATAAGCTGCTGCTTCTAAAGGCGTGTAACCGAATGGTTCATATTTAGATAAGAAGAATCCAGCAGTTGAAAGAGCAAGCATCTCATAATAAGTAAGATTAAGAAGCTCATCGCCGACTGCAAGGTATTTGGGATAAAAAACAACCTTGACGTGGTTCTCAGCAGAATTTTCCAGGCCGTTTTCCCTTAGTTTGTTTATTATTGCATCATTGTTTTCAGGATATGAAAGTATGAAAGGAGTTAATGGCGGATTCGTAGGCTTTGGCCTCCTAAGCTGCTTGAGCAGCCTTTTTGAGTCATTTATTATCTTGCTGTATGCTTTGTCAACAGTATTTTCTTCCATTTCTATTGAGGAGGAGATTACCGAATCAAAGTTCTTAACATCCTCATCCAAAGCGGATTTTATGCTCATATAAGTAAGGTAATTTGCTACTACGTCGTTTCTTACTCCTATTGTACCTGATGGAACAGCTATAAGAGCTATAACATAGCTGTCATCTGTAAGCATCTTATCAAGTTTTCCAAGAGCATCTATGAAAACATCGTAGCCTTTGTCATAAAACTCATATCTGCCGCTAGTTATGAATACTCTTATATTACTCGGATTAATGTCATAATAAGGCAGGAAATATGCATTGAGGAAATTGTCAAGCTTCTTCTTTGCGTTTACCCTCATCGCAGTAATTTCATCTGCCTGCGGCAAGTTATCGATGTCTATCCCGTTTATTGTTATGAAATCTGGTTTCTTTCCAAGTATTATGTTTGCTTCTTTTGCTACTACTCTGCTTACTGCTGTAAATATAGTTGCATTGAAAGCACCTGCTTTTTCAGTAAAATGCTTTGCTGCTACCCCGTATTTATAAGGCATGTCAGGAGTTATCCCTGTGTTTGCAAGCACATATGCGTTTGTATTCCCTCCAGAATAAGAAATAGCCCTTCCGAGTACAGTTGCATGTACTGTGAATACCGTAGGTATCTTGACTTTTTTGTATTTTAAGTAAAGTATTGCTCCAGCAGAAAGCCATTCGTGTACTTGTACTACTGCTTGTTGTTTGATCGTTTTGCTCAGTGCTTCTATTACAGCACCTGCCGCATAAGACCAGGCAAGAGGCTCATTGTAATCTTCAGGCGAGTTCAAAGAATCTATCTTGAAGTTATCCCAGAAATCCTTTTTTATCTCATTAACGTGCTTGTTTTCAAATTCCTTTGCGTCTATTAATATGAGGTTTACATCATTAGCGGAGGACCATCTTCCAAAGTATACTTTTACGCCATCAAGCTTTATGTCTGCCATTGCATCTTTTATATATTGTGGAGGCTGGCTTTCCATGAATTCAACAGCCGCTTGATTTGGATTGTAAAAACCGATCGCCAAATAATTGTCCCCAAATTGTTTTTTTATGTATGATGACTTAGAAGTTAAAACCGTCCATATGCCTCCGACCTTATTGCCGGCCTCAAATGAAACCTCTATGAGAAACTTATCCATTACTTTATTAGTTTCTATTTAAATAAAAAACTATCTTAACAGAAAGCTTTATTTATATCGTATGACATATAAAAAAATGGTAGAAAAATTGATAATAATAGGTTCTGGGCCGGCAGGCTACACGGCCGCTATATATGCAGCAAGAGACGATTTGAATCCTTTACTAATAAGGGGCTTTGAAGTTGGAGGCCAGCTTATGCTTACATCTGAAGTTGAAAATTTTCCAGGCTTTAAATCTATACTTGGCCCAGATCTTATGGATAAGATGGCCGAGCAGGTAAAGGCATTAAAATGCAAAGTTATAGACGACAATGTTTCGAAGGTTGACCTAAATGTTTATCCTTACAAAGTTTTCGTTGGCGATAAAGAATACGAAACATATTCTATAATAATATCTACGGGTGCATCTGCAAGATGGCTGGGTTTGGAGAACGAAAAAAGGCTGATAGGAAAAGGCGTTTCTGGCTGTGCTGTTTGCGATGGCGCCTTCTTTAAAAACAAGAAAGTCGTTGTTGTAGGAGGGGGAGACAGCGCAATGGAGGATGCAAATTATCTCGCAACTTTGACCGATTCAGTGACTTTGATACACAGAAGGCACGAATTCAGAGCAAGCAAAATAATGCAGGACAGAGTTCTTTCCAACAAGAAGATAAAAATAATCTGGGACAGTGAAGTGGTGGATGTTTTAGGAAAAGAGCATGTAGAAGGCGTCAAGATAAAAAACCTGAAAACGAACGAGGAAAGCGAGATAAAAACGGATGGTCTTTTTCTAGCGATAGGCCACACGCCCAATACGGAGTTGTTTAAGGACTATATTGATCTAGATGAAAATGGATACATAAAAACTAAGGACTTTACCAAGACTAGCAAGGAAGGCGTGTTCGCAGCAGGAGACGTGCAGGATAGGCGCTACAAGCAAGCTGTTATAGCAGCGGGCTGGGGAAGCATGTGTGCGATAGATGCAAGAAAATTCCTTGAGGAAAAGGGCCTAAATTGATTCATTAGCTTTCTTGAATTTTTTGACGTAATCCTCAGGAACCATAGTATTCACGAATACATTCTGTCCAAGTTCTATTCCTGCCAAGTTAGAAAGTCTAGGGTAAACTTCTATGTGCAGGTGGTAATCCTTCTCTTTCTTGTTTTCATGTATTACAAAGTTGTATGCATGCTCTCCAAAGAGCTTTTTGTTCGTCAATATCAATTTTTTTAGTCCTTCTACAAGCTCCTCTTTTTCTCCTTGGCTTAAATCCATTATGTAATTTATGTGTCTTTTTGGTAAAATCATCGATTCGCCTGCGAATCTGGATCCATAAGGTGCAATTGCTACTACCAGTTCCGTTTCAAACAATACTCTTCCATTCTCTCTTTTAATCGCATCTTCGTAAATGCATGAATTGTTCTCCTTTAGATATGTCTTTGCTATCTCTATCTCTGTTGCAGGCGTGCCAAGAATCTCCGGCCATGCGATTATCTGCGTGTGTGGATGGCCTATGCTTGCGCCTCCAGATGCTCCATAATTCTTAAAGACCATAACGTGCTTTATGTAATTCCTTGAATACAGATCTTCTTCTCTTTCTATCAACGTATTCAGCCATTCAAGCGATTTTTTCATGTCCATGTTTTCAAATTTATCGAAATGCTTTGGACTTTCTATCAAAACTTCATTGTATCCGTACCCAGATATAGAGGTAAAAAAGCCGTTTTCATATTCTAACGGCGTGTGGCCGTCTAATTCAGGAAATTTATTCCTTATGACCATTGTTGTCCAAGGTTCATTCACATGCATTATCTCAAGGTTTATTCTGTCTACAGTATCCGGTTCAAAAGGGCAGTCCTTAAGGTTCTTTGCTCCCTTATCTTCTATTTCTAATTCTTTTGGCCTGTGCTCTCTTCCAGGCACTATCACAGCATAATAACCGGTTCTGTAATCTTTTCTTATCTCGCTATATTGGCTGTCCATTTATGTTAAATGGTTTTTTTCAATTTAAAGTTTTAATGGTTTAAATTAAATTTTTTCAATAAGAATTTAAAAAGTGTAGAAAACTTTAAATATAACATTAAGCTCTATTAGAGATATCAATGCACATTGCATTGAATATATATAAGTTATTAGAAGGAGGTACAATATGGCAGAAGGAATACAACCGATTTTCATTTTACCTGAAGGATACAATAGGACAAGTGGGAAGGATGCACAGAGGAATAATATAGCTGCGGCCAAGGCTGTAGCAAACGCAGTTAAGTCTACTTTGGGCCCAAGAGGGATGGACAAGATGCTCGTTGATAACATAGGAGATATAACCATAACAAATGATGGAGTAACTGTTTTAAAGAGCATGGAGATAGAGAATCCAGCGGCGAAGATGATAGTAGAAGTCGCTAAGACACAGGAAGAAGAGGTCGGAGACGGGACCACTACAGCGGTTATAATAGCGGGAGAGCTGCTTAAGAACGCAGAAACGCTTTTAGATCAGAGCATACACCCCACTTTGGTTGCCAGAGGCTACAGGCTCGCAGCAAACAAGGCGCAAGAAATATTAGAAAAGATAAAATTACATCTTGATATAGCAAATAAGGAAGATCTAAGCAGGATAGTCAAGACAGCAATAGTCGGTAAAAGCACAGGAGCAGATGCGCACATAGTTTCATTGATAGTTGATGCAGTTCAGCACGTTAAGTCAATGTCTGGAAAGAATGATACTTTGGATTTAGACGACATAAAGGTTGAGAAGAAGGTCGGCGGCGGCTTGTTGGATTCTAGGTTGATAAAGGGAGTAATAATAGACAAGGAAAAGGTACACCCTGACATGCTTGATGAGATTAAAAATGCAAAGGTAGCGCTTTTGAATCTTGCACTAGAGATAGAGAAGACAAACATAGATGCACAAATAAGGATAGAAAAACCAGAGCAATTGCAGGCATTCCTTGATGAAGAGGAAAACATGCTTAGAGAGATGGTTGAGAAGATAAAAGCGTCAGGAGCAAATGTAGTGATAGTACAAAAGGGAATAGATGATACAGCGCAGCATTTCCTATCAAAGGCAGGAATACTTGCATTTCGCAGGGTTTCTGAAAGCGACATGAAGAAGATTGGAAAGGCAACAGGCGCAAAAGTAGTTGCGACTCTTGACGAATTAGGCAAGGAAAGCCTTGGAGAAGCAGGCATTGTGCACGTTGAAAAACTTGCAGGTGAAACTCTTGCATTGATAGAGGAATGCAAGAACCCCAAGGCAGTTACTATCCTGGTAAGGGGCGGAACAGAGCACGTCGTAGATGAGATACAAAGGGCAATCGATGACAGCTTGGGCGATCTTAAATCCGTTATAGAAGACGGAGGTTCGATAGTAGCCGGTGGAGGAGCGGCCGAGCTTGAAGTCTCAAAGAACCTAAGGGACTTTGCAACCGGTTTAGAAGGAAGAGAGCAGCTTGCTGTAAATGCATTTGCTGATGCATTGGAGGTAGTTCCGAAAACACTTGCAGAAAATGCCGGCTTAGACCCAATAGATATACTCGTTGAATTAAGAGCAGAGCATCAAAAAGGTAAAACGTGGGCAGGCGTGAACCTTTTAGATGTATATAAGCCGCAGGTGTCTGATATGTATAAAGAGGGAGTAATCGAGCCTCTAAGGACTAAGAAACAAGCGATAAAAAGTGCAAGCGAGGTCGCTGTAATGATCCTTAGGATAGACGATATTATAGCAGCAGGCAAGTCTGCGAACCAGCAGCCGCAGATGCCGCCTGGTGGAATGGGAGGGTATGGAGATTAATTATGTCGGAAAATGTTTTGAGTAGGCCTCTGGATTTATTGAATTCAGCGAAGGGAAAGATGGTTTTGGTGGAGCTTAAGAACGGCCACGCCATAACCGGTAAATTAGTAGCGTTTGATGTTCACATAAACGTTACTTTGGAGAATGCAGAAGAAAAGAAGGAAGCAGACACACTTAGAAAGCTAGGGAATGTATTTGTTAGGGGTGACACCATAATCCTTATCTCTCCAACTATATGAGCACAGCATCAATGGGTTTGCACAATAGAAAACAGCCGCATGTAACGTGCAGAAGGTGCGGCAAAGAGTCTTACCTAAAGAGGAAGCATTACTGTTCGCATTGCGGCTATGGAAGAAGCTCAAAACTGAAGGCTTATGCCTGGAACAATAAAACCGTAAACGGTAAAAGAAAAGACTGATTAAATGTCAGAGAAAATTAAGGCAAAGGCATTAATATTTGATTTCGATAATACTTTGGTAGACACCCATTCTGCGATAAGCGGTGCGTATTCAAAGATTGTTGAATTGATCTCTTCAAGTTCCGGACTGGACAGAAGTTATTTAATGCAGGAGCTTTTGAAGGCGCAGAAAGAAGTTATTGACGATGTCCCATTGATTTCCAGACAGTATGACAGAGAGGCGGTCATAAGGAAATTGAACGAGAATCTTTCTTTAAACCTGGATGAAAAACAGGCGGAAAAGCTGGCCCAGTTGTTCTATGATTTCATACTTGAAAAAATAAACTATTCAAGCGATACTGAAGAGGTCCTTAAGGCCTTAAAATCAAGGGGCAAAAAATTAGGGCTTTTGACAGACACAGATGTAAGGCCTGGCCTGAAGAGGAGAAGGCTCAATAGCTTGGATTTTATAAAGCTTTTTGATGTGGTTTTGATAGCGGGAGAGGACATACCGCAGAGAAAAAACAGCCCCATCCCTTTTATTGAAATTGCCAGGCTTTTGAATGCAGAACCGAGGGACACAGTAGTGATAGGAGATAGGATGGATGCAGATATAGACAATGCAAAAGAAGCGGGCATGAAAGCAGTTCTTATAGACAAATACCTGCCACCTAATGCCGGAGTACATGATCCGGATGCAGTTATACACGAGCTCAAACAGCTTTTAGATGTATTGGATTAATAACTATTAATATTTAGATAGCATTAAACTCAAATGGAAAAACTCAAGGTAACGCCTTGGGAAGTAAGCGGAGAGCTAAACGACAATGCCTACTCAAAATTGGTTGAAAGATTCGGCGTTGATTTAATAAGCGATAATCTTTTGAACAGAATAAAAAAGATTGCAAACGGAAAGCTTCACCCCCTCCTCAGCAGAAATATTTTCTTTGCCCATAGGGAGCTTAATCTTGTTTTAGATGACTATGAAAACGGCAAGCCTTTCTACCTTTATACGGGAAGGGGTCCTTCCGGAAAAATGCATATCGGCCACTTATTGCCGTTTACATTTACTCTTTGGCTGCAGAAAACTTTCAATGTTGATCTTTTGATACAGCTAACTGATGATGAGAAGTTTCTTGTAGGCGGTAAGGAAAAGAGCGAAATAGAGAAATTTACAAATGACAATATCTTAGATATAATAAGCCTGGGTTTTGATCCGAAGAAGACACATATAATAGCGGATTACAAAAGCGCTAAAACTCTTTATTATTATGCAACCGACGTTGCAAAGCATATTACAGTATCTACAATAAAGGCAGTTTTTGGAGTGAATGACAGCGATAATATAGGAAAGCTTTTCTTCCCTTCGATGCAGATAACTCCTGCCTTCCTTCTTTCAGCTTTAACCGGCAGGAAAATGAGGTGCCTGATACCTTATGCAATAGACCAGGATCCCTATTTCAGGGTTGCAAGAGATGTGCTTCCTAAGTTGAAGTATTACAAGCCTTCTGCAATAATATCAAAGTTTCTTCCTGCACTTCAAGGCAATTCCGCAAAGATGTCCTCTTCCAAGGAGGAAAGTGCAATATTTTTAGAGGACAGCAGAGAGCAGGTTAGAAAGAAGCTGATGAAATATGCATTTTCCGGTGGCAGAGATACGTTGGAAGAGCAAAGAAAGTACGGTGCAAATCCCGACATAGACTTTGCATTCCTAGAGTACAGCTTTTTAGAAGAAGACCAAAGCAAGGTAGACAAAGTATATCAAGAATATAAATCTGGCAAGATATTAAGCGGAGAGATGAAGGAAATAGCAGCTGAAACGATATCCAATTTCCTGGAGTCCTTGAAAATTAAAAAAGAGGAAATGAAAGACAGAGTCGAAGAGTACTTGTTCGACCCAGAAAAAATAAAGAATTATAAATGACTTTCATTTGAGCCTTTAAAGTTTATATTTCTAGAAAAATAATTGATAATATGCAGTTTAGTCAAACAAAGCTTAATTTGATTGTTCTTATAGCAATAAGCATAATCGCAGTTGTAGCCATAGGCGGAGATATAGGCGCTTCTTTTTCGGTAGTATTCAAACCTATAAGCATTGTAAGTTTTACATACTTCGCTGAAATCGCATTGATAACTGCAAGAATAGCAACATTAATTGGTGCCTTATTAACAGTCGTCTTTGTAGTACTGATATTAATTGTCAATGCCAAGCATGCAAAGGACAGGGCTCCATGGACTGGCTTTTTTCTGAATAAAGAGCGGTCAAAGGTTTTTATTAAGAGAATAGAGACCCTTCTTTTATTTGGCTTCTTGGCTACGATGGTTTTTGCAGTAAACGCAGTTACAAAAGTATTCTTAGTATATGGTTTAATTGCAGCCTTTTGGCTTCTGGCGATTTTATCTATTTTAGTAGCCGGCTTTTCGTATGATCTTTACTTTAATTACTTCCGGAGGTTCTCATGAGCTTCAGTATTCCATTGCCTATAGCGCTTTTGATTGCAGCAGCATGGGTCATAGCATTCCTTATGTTCTATGTTAATATGCGAAAGATGGACAGGTTTTTAGTCCTATTTTTCGCAAACTCAAAAAAGAAGGTAATCGGTTTGATTGTTATACTTGCAGGAATGCTTGCTATCTCCGCCAGTTATATAGCGACATTGATTGAGTATGTTTTAAATCCGGCATTAGTTACATCCTCTTTTATACAAGGAACTTATATCTCGGGTTTCTACGGCGATGCAATTGCATTGCCATTAATTGTTTTAGGTTTTATCCTGTTTTCAATGTAATTCTTTTTTATTTTGCCGTTTTAAAAAAGAAAAGTATTTATATTAGTAATTATATATAATTATTAGTAATTATGGAAGAACAAAAATTTACAACGGTTTCAATACCTAAGCCTTTGGCTGATAAGGCCAAAAAACTTATAGAGAGGACAGGTTTTACATCGCTTTCAAGCTTTGTAGAATACCTACTTAGAGAGCTGGTCTCTGAAAGCAACGAAGACAAAAAAGAAGGAAAAGAAAAAGACGAGCGGGTGCTTGATCTTGAGGATAAGCTCAGGAAACTGGGTTACATGTAGGAGGTTAAATATGGAAAATGAACAGTATTCTGTAAAAAAGCAGAGGATAGAAGGAGGATTAAGTCTAGAAGCTAAGGAAGAAATCGCCCTTATAGTGATAAAGGATGCACTGAAAAGATATAACAGGCCAACGGTCGTTTGGAGCGCAGGAAAAGATAGCACTGTCGTTCTAGATCTTGTAAGAAGGGCATGCAAGGATTTAGGTATGCAGTTGCCTCCTGCATTATTCATAGATCATGGACAGCATTACGATGAAACTATGAAAATGCTTGAAGACATAAGCAAGGAATGGGGCTTTAAGATGATATACGCAAAGAATGAGGATGTTATAAAGAACGTAGGAGCGAACAATAAAATAAAGGTAAGCAGCCTTAACAAGGTTAACCAGGACGAAGCTAGAAGAATAGGATTCAGTGGAGAAGAGTTTGATTATAGCCTGGAAACAGAGGTAGGAAACCACTTATTAAAAACAGTTGCGATGAATATGGCAATAGAAAAATACAGATTTGACGCGCTGTTTACAGGTGTAAGGTGGGATGAAAACGAAGCAAGGGCAATGGAGGTTTTCGTAAGTCCGAGGACTCATCCTGATCATGTAAGGGTGCAGCCAATACTGCCCTTCACCGAAAGGAATGTTTGGGAGTATATCTTCAAGTACAAACTGCCAATGCATCCACTTTATAAGCTGGGCTACAGGTCAATAGATGGTAAATTCGATTCAAAGAAAACAAGCGATTTGCCTGCTTGGGAGCAAGATCTTGAGCACACAAAAGAAAGAGCGGGAAGGTCACAGGATAAAGAGGGAGTAATGGAAAAACTTAGGCTTTTTGGCTATATGTAAAATGGAACAGAAATTGAATGATCTTTTGACGGATAAAAATGAGCAGGCAGTTGAAGGGCTGGATAAACTGAAAGATGAAGCGCCGCTTTATAATCTGCTGGCAGATGCTGCTAAAAGAAAGGGCAACGCTTCAGTGATTGTCAATAGAAAATACGCAAAGCTTTACACAGAGGATTCAGTCAAATATTGTATAAATCCAAAGTACTTTGAAAATGAAAACAGGCTTAGAAGATTGGTCTATTCAATCATAAAAAACGCTTTTAAGGAACAGAAATACAGTGAAAAGGAAAACACGGAGATACTGCTGAACTATAATCACCAAGCAGACAAGGTATTGAGGATCAAAACTGAGCTTGAAGAAAGCTACGGTTTCAGGGGCACTGATTCGGGTTTTTATGAGGTTCCAGTCCTTGGAGAAGCGGTTGAATTTTCTGTGAAGAAGCTGTCGGTAAGAGCTATCACTTTGCAGGAGCTTAAAGAATACATTTAAGTTATAAGTAATTATAAATATTAAAAGTATCTATTAAAGTAATCATTATGGCCTGGTAGCTTAGCCCGGTAGAGCACTGCTCTTATATGAGTATGCTCCAACATTTTAGGAAAAGCAGGGGTCCCGAGTCCAAATCTCGGCCAGGCCAATATCTTTCATAAAGTTTAAATAATATAATTGTTCTATTTTTTATCTGTTAAATAAAAAGGAGGAAAAATGGAAAAGAATTCTTTGGAAAAAATTGTAAACGAAATAAAGTCATTGGATGTGATGGATTATTCCGCCGAGATTGAGAATGAGCTTTACGCTACATACGATAAATTCGGTGAAAAGGCAGCCCTTGATTTTGTCAGCAGGATATTGGAGTATAAGGCAGATTCAATACTTACTTTAAGCAACCTTGAAACAACAAGAGGCACTGCAAAGATAATAAGC